>NZ_JAVDUE010000010.1:0-233014 GCF_031456255.1 Arcicella sp. BE140
GTAGCACTTATCTATGACTTTTTGATGTACTTAATTAACAACTGGGGAAATTGGATACAATTAGTATTAAAACAATGGTGTCATAGAACAGGAAATCGGTACCGAAATGCTTCGATACCGATTTACAGATTAAGAATAGCCATTCACAATATATTATGGACAACTTTTACCCAAAATTCGGGATGACACATGTTTTAATGATTATTTCTTCACTACTTTCAATTCTATTCTTCTATTTTTAGCTTTACCCTCTTCGGTCGCATTGCTTGCAATAGGATTTCTTGAGCCTCTTCCTACAAAATCAATTCTAGTATCTTTGATACCATTACCAATCAAAATATTTCTAATAGCTACTGCACGTCTGGCTGTTAATCTTATATTTTGGAGAGAATCACCCGTATTATCTGTAAAAGCTGTTAGCTTAATTTGTACACGTGGATAAGCCAAGATAATTTTGGCTAAATCATTAACAGTTTTGTCAGAACCTGCTGTTAGGGCTGCAGTATTACCTTCAAAGCCGATATGATCAAAAGTAAAAATTCTATTGGGAGCTGCAACAGAGTCAGATAAGTATCTAGCAAAATTGTAGGTAAAAGAACCATCTGTCAAATCTACTTTTTGACCATTTGGCAAATTCACTCCGATTGTTTTTGTTTCGTTAATGGTATTAGCCGTATCTACTTTAGCAACGGTGGTATCTTTTGATAGACTATTAGTGTCAATGACAGCACCTGTTACTTCTTCCATATCAGACGAATCGGTTATAGCAGTAGATGAACTACTAAGGCTTTTCCAGTCGTAAGTAAAAGCAAAATATCCTAATCCAGCAATTACTGCTACTATTAATATTGAAGGCAAAAACCATTTAGGAATTTTCATTGATTCTGACGCTTCACTTTCATAGTTTTTTCCTGAATAGGTTACTTTTTGTTCTGCCATTGGTTTGGCAGCCACAGGATTATTCACAGAAACGGATTTAATAGGCGCCGCCGGAGCAAACTGTATTGGTTTTATCTCCTGACTCATGAAAACTGCAATACCCAAAGTATCAATCATTTTAGGTTGAAGAGCCTCTGGTGTTTCATCTATCAAATAAGCCTTTTGTTCTAATAAATAATTAGCTAAATGTATTTTATCTAGCCCTTGGCTAATGACCAACTTCCCTAATTTACCCACAATAATCGGTGCAACCCCAGCCATTATCAACGTAGCAGATGAATTTCTGATGCTAGCATATTGTGAAATCAAGGTAGCGACAGAGCTTTTTTTATCAGGTAAAAGTAAACTGATTACACTACTACCCTGTTCAAAAAGTGGGGCAAAACTTTCTTTATCTCTTAAATAGTCATCTAATCTATCATTAATACTTCCATCGTGTTTACCACGTTGAATAACATTCATTAAAGTAGTAGCACCTGCTTCATTAGAGACTCTCTTCATCAAACCTCCAATTAATGTAGGGATTAGTCCATCAATAGCCACTTTTACTTTCGCCTCAGTTTCCCCTGTTATGTTAGCAATTTTTAATGGAATATCTCCTGCAAACAGCTCTTTAAGTTCTCCAAATAAATTCATACTCTTATTTTTATAATTCTTTTAATGTCGATTCAAAATTACAACCTTATTATTTAAAAAACACTCAAAATGTTTTCAATGGCAAATCTTTCCTAAGAATTCCCTCTCAATTTTTACAATTTATTTCCTCCCTAAAATTCACTGCTTTTGCTTAAAAATAGATTTTCTCACAAAAATCAGACATCTAAAACAATAAACATCAAGCAAATTTGAAAAAAGTGATAAAACTCTAGGATTGTCGTACTAATTTTGTGATTCCCATTTCAAATTCATGATTTTGGAATCATATTATATTTTATGAAAAAAATATTGTTTATTGACCGTGATGGTACTATTATCGTTGAACCTCCAACAGATTTCCAAGTAGATTCTCTAGAAAAATTAGCGTTTCTTCCCAAAGCAATTTCTAACCTTCGCAAAATAGCCGAAGAGGCAGATTTTGAATTGGTAATGGTAACAAATCAGGACGGTTTAGGAACAGACTCTTTTCCAGAAAATACCTTTTGGCCTGCACACAACAAAATGATGGAAACGTTGAGTAATGAAAATATTCATTTCGCTGATGTTCACATCGACCATACCTTTGAACATGAAAATGCGCCGACACGTAAGCCAAGAACGGGAATGTTGCAAAAATATTTTGATGAAACCGTTTATGATTTAAAAAATTCTTTCGTTTTAGGTGACAGACTCACTGATGTTCAATTAGCTATTAATTTAGGAGCTAAAGCAATTTACTTAGGTGATAATGAGCCTGAGGATAAAGTATTAAATGATGCTGTTGCACTGACGTCAAAAGATTGGGACGAAATTTATCAGTTCCTACGCTTACCAGAACGTATTGGTAGCATAGAACGTATTACAAAAGAAACGCAAATTTGGGTAACTGTCAATTTAGATGGAAAAGGTAAATCAAACATTGATACAGGTTTAGGCTTTTTCGACCACATGTTAGACCAATTGGCGAGACATTCGGGTGCAGATTTGACCATCAAAGTAAATGGCGATTTACATATCGATGAACACCATACGATTGAAGATACGGCTTTAGCTTTGGGTGAGGCTTATTTAAAAGCATTGGGTGATAAGAAAGGAATTACCCGCTACGGTTTTTATTTATTACCGATGGACGAAGCCTTAGTACATGCTGCGATTGACTTCTCAGGAAGAAACTGGATGGTTTGGGATGCTAAATTCTCGCGTGAGAAAATCGGGGAAGTGCCTACAGAAATGTTCTTCCATTTCTTTAAATCGTTTACAGATACGGCCAAATGTAATTTGAACATCAAAGCCGAAGCTGATAATGAACATCATAAAATAGAAGCTATTTTTAAGGCTTTTGCAAAGGCTATCAAAATGGCAACGAAACGTGAAATCAAAGATTTAGATATTCTCCCTTCAACAAAAGGCGTATTGTAAACCTTATTTTACGTGTTTGGTAGCTAAATTAAACAAAGAATTAATCACGAATAATCTATATTTGGTAATTCTTAGTTACCTTTGTAAGCAAGAAAAAATCGAATATTTGAACCTTCAAAATCATATAAAAATGTCTGGAACATTATTAACTTGGGCTTTCTTTATTGCACTTATGGGTGCTTCTACTATTGTCGCTATCAAATTACAAAAAGTTTATAACGAAAGAGGTAAGTAATTAGCCCCAATTTTCTAAAGGTATTGTACCAAAAAGAGCTTCTTGAAATTTTCAAGAAGCTCTTTTTTATGAATTAAACATTGATATTTTACAAAATATATTGGCTCAAATCTCTGTTTTTTACCATTCCTCCCAAGCGTTCCAACACTAGTTCTTTGCCAATCACTATTTTTTCATTAGGAACTATCACATCTGGTATATCAAACATAATATCGTTTAATAAATGAGACATTACCGTTTGTAAACGCCTTGCTCCGATATTTTCAACTTCTGAATTTACGGCAAAAGCTATTCTGGCTATCTCTGCTAAGGCTTCATCATCAAAAGATAATTCTACTCCCTCTGATTGTAATAAAGAAATGTACTGCTTCGTCAAAGCACTTTTAGGTTCTTTTAGTATCCTATAAAAGTCTTCTTCTTTTAAACTTTGCAATTCTACCCTGATAGGAAATCTACCTTGTAACTCAGGAATCAAATCACTCGGCTTTGAAACATGAAAAGCCCCTGCTGCGATAAACAGCACGTGGTCAGTATTAATGACACCATACTTAGTATTCACCGTAGAACCTTCAACGATAGGCAACATATCTCTTTGTACACCTTCACGACTTACGTCGGGACCACCTCCGCCACTTCTCGACGATGCTATTTTATCTATTTCATCAATGAAGATAATCCCTAAGTTCTCAGCTTTTCTGATAGCCTCCTCCTTTACTTCATCCATATCAATCAGTTTTGCTGATTCTTCTTCCAAAAGTACCTTGCGCGCATCAGCGATAGTCATCTTACGCTTTTTCTCTTTTTTGGGTAACATTCCTCCAATCATTTCAGAAATATTCATCATCGACATTTCATCAATTGGTCCACCCATCACCCCAATGTTGGGCGTATTTACACTGCGGACGGCAATATCAATCTTACGGTTTTCTAGTTCTCCTCTTCTTAGCTTTTCACGGAATAGCTCTCTGGTTCTTTGGTTCAATTCTTCGTCGCTTTCAGGGACTTCGTTACTATCAAAACCTACCTTTTCTTGCTTTTTCTTTTTACCTGTTTTGCCCATTGATGGCACTAATGCTTCCACAATAATCTCTTCAACGATTTCAGAGGCTTTATCTTTTACTTCTTCTTTTTTAGCTGATTGTACTAGATGAATAGACGACTCAACTAAATCTCTGACCATTGATTCTACATCACGCCCTACATACCCTACTTCTGTAAACTTTGACGCCTCAACTTTTGTAAACGGAGCGTCGGCCAACTTTGCTAATCTACGTGCTATCTCAGTTTTCCCAACACCAGTCGAGCCAATCATTAAGATATTATTGGGTGTAATTTCTTTTTGCATTTCTATTGGAGCATTCATCCGTCTCCAGCGATTTCGAAGTGCAATTGCTACATTTTTCTTGGCATCTTTTTGCCCAATGATGTATTTGTCGAGTTCTGCGACAATTTGTTTAGGAGTTAATGATTCTAAATTTGCCATCTTTTAAACTTTCCACGAATTGGGGATTTAACCAACGCGTGGGTCGGTGAATTTTTATTTTATTATTCTGTTTAAGTCACAAACTAAACCAAAACTATTCAAATTTCCTGCGGTATTATAGCCTGAATACCCATAGGAAAAATCCAAGAGTTTGGTGTGTATTAAAAAACCAAAGGAGAACCCAGAAAAGCCACTGATATTCTGTTGACTCAACTCGGCAGCCCTTAAATGATTATAACCAATTAAAGCATGAAAATTTTTATTAAACAAAATTTCTGTGCCAACTACAAAATGCCTTGCTATTTTATCTGCTAAACCTACTTTATTCTCAATGATATTACCATTAAAGTCTTTTTTGATAATGGTTTTATCTAAATATGCAATATCGTATTGATATAAGTGATGAGCCGTAAATGAAAAACGGACTGGCATATATTTAGGTTTAAAACTAATACCTGCTTGTACATCAAAAGGTAAATTGCTATTATCAAACGGAGTATAGGCTTTTAATAATGCTCCCATATTTTTTGCACTTATCCCAAGCGTCAATGCTTGGGTAGGATGCTTAAATATAGCACCAAAATCTAACAATAAAGCTACCGCTGAATAACTTTCTACGACTGATGACACATATTTTATACTTCCCCCAAAGGTAATATTGCCTTGCGTCCTAGCACTGGATAACGTAAGTGCTACATCATTAGCGGTAAATTGTCCAAGAATATTTCCAGCAGCATCTGTTAATTGAAAATTGCCATAATTAACCGACTGAACACCTAAAGCAACAATGTTTTTCTTGAAACTTCGACCATAAGCAGCCGTGGTATAATTGATGCCTGCAAAATAAGGAATATAATTTACAGCTAAAAGATTATGCAAAGTGGTATCTAAAAGAGCAGGATTTTGGAAAAGTACATTTATATCTTTATTGGTATGCGAAACGTTTATTCCACCCAAAGCTAACGTGACAGGATTGCTGGGAATATTCAAAAAGCTGAAGCTTTGATTACCTCCAATCTGAGAAAAACCTTGTCGGGCAATTTGTAGAAAAAATAGTATGAAAAATTTCCAAATGTAATTTTTATTCATGCTTCATTTAATATTTTTTGTCCTTTAATCATAATATTGTTTAACCAAACTACAACCTTATATTGAGTGATATAAAACAATTTTGATAAAAACGAACCAAGATAAGCATTCAATCTAGTATAAGACTATTTATTTATATTTATTATTGTGTAATTTATCAGAATATCGCTAGAGTTTTCATTAAAATACACAAAAAAAATAAAATTATACAAAATCAAGAAACTATATTGTTTTTGCAGGTAATTGCTATTTGAAAGTATATCTTTGATAAGAATTCTAATAAAACAATAGAACAAAATCATTCAAAATGAATACAGGGGGCAATCAAGTGAAATTTGATGAATTAGCAAAGAAAAATACTGAAGCTTTATTGGGTGGAGGTGAAAAACGAATTGAGGTTCAACACAAAAAAGGAAAGCTGACAGCACGCGAAAGGGTAATGTTGCTATTGGATGAAGGTAGTTTTGAAGAGATTGGCAAATTCGTGATGCATCGCTGTAAAGATTTTGGGTTAGATAAAGAATATTACTTGGGAGATGGCGTAATTACGGGCTATGGTACCGTAAATGGGCGTTTGGTCTATGTATTTGCCCAAGACTTTACCATCTTTGGCGGAGCACTATCCGAAACACATGCGGAAAAAATCTGCAAGATTATGGATTTAGCCATGAAAAATGGTGCTCCTATTATTGGTCTGAATGATTCTGGTGGCGCTAGGATTCAAGAAGGCGTTACTTCATTGGCAGGGTATGCGGATATTTTTTATAAAAACACCTTGGCTTCGGGCGTAATTCCACAGATTTCGGCCATCATGGGGCCATGTGCAGGTGGGGCGGTATATTCTCCAGCGATAACCGACTTTATTTTAATGGTTGAAAACACTTCATATATGTTTGTAACAGGCCCAAATGTGGTAAGGACTGTTACCCACGAGGTGATTACTTCAGAGGAATTAGGCGGAGCTTCCACGCATTCTACCAAATCGGGCGTGACACATTTTTCTTGTGCCAACGAAGTGGTCTGTATCAATAACATCAAAAAAATATTATCGTATGTTCCTCAGAACTGCGAAGATAAAGCGCCTTCCCTACCCTATGAAATAGGCAATGAAGAACGAAAAGGCTTGGATAGCATTATTCCAGAGAACCCTCATCAGCCTTATGATATCAAGGAAGTAATTGAGCATATTACTGATACCGACTCATTCTTTGAAGTACATAAAAACTATGCTGAAAATATTGTCGTTGGCTTTGCTCGTCTGGCAGGTAGAAGTATTGGTATCGTAGCCAATCAACCTATCGTGATGGCGGGCGTATTAGACATTCAGGCAAGTCAGAAAGCTGCCAGATTTGTTCGTTTTTGCGATTGCTTCAATATTCCATTATTGGTGTTAGAAGATGTCCCTGGGTTTATGCCTGGCACTAACCAAGAATGGGGCGGCATCATCTCTCATGGAGCAAAACTATTGTATGCTTTCTGTGAAGCCACTGTACCAAGAATTACGGTAATTACCCGCAAAGCCTATGGAGGCGCTTATGATGTAATGAACTCCAAACACATTGGCGCTGATATGAACTATGCTTGGCCAACAGCCGAAATTGCAGTGATGGGGGCTAAAGGTGCGGCGGAGATTATCTTTAAAAGAGAAATATCAGAAGCAGAAAATCCTGTGGAGAAACTACAAGAAAAAGTAGAGGAATATACCGAGAAGTTCGCTAATCCGTATAGAGCGGCACATCGTGGCTATATTGATGAAGTAATTCAGCCTTCAGAAACGCGTCAGAAATTAATACGCGCTTTTAAAATGCTGGAGAATAAAGTAGCTAATTTACCAAGGAAGAAGCATGGGAATATTCCTTTGTAGCTGTGAGCTTTGAGTTATGAGCTTTGAGCTTCTTTTTTGCAGGATATTTAACTAAAAATTGATTTTTATCCCCAAAGGCTTTAAAAACCTTTGGGGTTTTGTATTTTTGTAAAAATGACATTTAGAAATATATCAATACTTTAATTATGACTGAAAACGCAAAAACATTTCTCTACGAATACCTTAACAATGCTTCGCCAACTGGTTTTGAAGCATCGGGACAACAAATTTGGTTAGACTATATCAAACCTTATATCGACGAAACTATCATTGATGTGTATGGTACAGCCGTTGGCGTGATTAAACCAAACACTGCTTCGTTGGCAAAATCTTATAAAGTAGTTATCGAAGCGCACGCTGACGAAATATCTTGGTTTGTAAACTATATCGACGATAATGGTTATATTTTTGTAAGAAGAAATGGTGGTTCTGATGCCGTGATTGCTCCGTCTATGCGTTGTAATTTACACACTAAAAAAGGTGTTGTAAAAGGCGTATTTGGCTATCCTGCTATTCACGTGCGTGATTTGGCAAAAGACAAAGCTCCAACTGTAAATGATATTTTTATTGATTTGGGTGCTGCCAACAAAAAGGAAGTGGAAGAAATGGGCGTTCATGTTGGAACGGTGGTAACTTTTGAAGATGGTTTAACTGAATTGAACAATCGTTATTACGTTGGTCGTGCGTTGGATAACCGCATTGGTGGCTTTATGATTGCAGAGGTAGCACGCATGTTAAAGGAAAATAAAGTTGAACTTCCTTTTACATTATATGTGGTAAATGCTGTACAAGAAGAAATCGGTTTACGTGGTGCTGAAATGATTGTAAGACGTTTGAAGCCAGACGTAGCAATTGTTACAGACGTTACCCACGATACCCAGTCGCCGATGTATAACAAAAAAGAACAAGGTGATTTAAAATGTGGTGCTGGCCCTGTAATTTGTTATGGTCCTGCTGTACAAAATAACCTACGTGATTTTATTATTGACGTAGCTGAATCTAAAGAAATTAAAATCCAGCGTCAAGCAGTTTCTCGTTCTACTGGTACGGATACTGATTCATTTGCTTATGCAACTGAGGGAGTAGCTTCTGCGTTGATTTCTTTACCATTAAAATACATGCACACAACCGTTGAAACCGTTGCGAAAGACGATGTGCAAGCAGTAATTAATTTGATTTACGAATCTCTATTGGCTCTGACTGGCAACGAAGATTGGCGTTATTTGAAGTAAGAAATTAGCTTTGAGCAGTGAGCTGTGAGCTTTTTTTAGGCTAAAAAATCTCATTGCTCATATGAGCGAGCTATAAGCAACGAGCATTGAGCTGTGAGCTTTTTTATGCTAAAAAATTAAATCTCATAGCTCATTGCTCACAGCTCAAAGCTCACTAATCACAGCTTAACAATATGTCCAACACACTTTCTGTTTCTTCTTTCAACTTAATTCTCTATTCAGCCCAACAGAGAGGTGCTGAATACAGTGTGCTGTGCGAAAAAGTAGGATTAACAGCCGATATGCTTCAAGACCCTGACGCTCGTTTACCTATCAGAAAAGTGCAGGAATTATGGAAAGAGGCCGTGGAAATGACGGGTGATGAACATTTAGCATTGCATATAGGTGAATCTATCAATACTGTTGCAGTAGGGATTTTAGCTTACGTAATGATGCACTGCCCTACTCTAGGCAAAGCCTTAGAAAAACTTTGCCAATATCAAGATATCGTTTGTGATGGTTCAAAAACTGAGTTTTATATAAAAGACGATTTGGCTTATGTAACTTTAACACAGTTAAGCGAGGATATGCTTTATCCACAATATGCTTTTGAATCTGAATTATCTATTTATAATGAAGCCGTAAAAGGTATGCTTGGTAGAGCACTACCCCTTCATGCAGTGCATTTTAATTATCCTGCATATTCATCTCATTTAAGTGAGTACCAACGCATTTTTAAGACTGAGCAGGTACTCTTTGAAAGTGATATTACAGGAATCGTTTTTGATAAAAAGTACTTAGACTATCCTATTCTAAATGCCAATCCAAATCTTTTTCCTTTGTTTGATAAGCACGCGCAAAGTATTCTGAGTAGCCTTAAACAAGATAATTCTATCAAAGAAAAGGTTAAGAAAGAGATTTTGGACGGACTAAAAGGGGAAGAGCCATCGTTATTTAATATTTCTAGGAATCTCGGCATTGGGTTACGTTCACTACAAATGAAACTCAAGGAAGAAGGAGTCACTTTTCAGCAACTCCTTGATGATATCCGTAAAAACTTGGCTGTTCAACATCTACAAGAAACACATTTAAGCACGACAGACATTGCTTATTTATTAGGTTATTCTGAACCAAGTGTTTTCTTTCGTTCCTTCAAAAAATGGACTGGTTATACTCCAAACGTGTATCGTAAAAACCCTAAAATGGTAGCGTGAGTCAATTAGTGAGTTAGTGAATGAGTGATTTAGTGATTATCATTTAAAACCGTGAAGGTCGACGGCTCACAAATTACCTATTCTTTTACTTTTGACTCATTCCTTGGAGTTTTATTAAGCGTTCCCTTCTTAAAAGCTCATTTCTCATAGCTTATAGCTCAAAGCTGACACCTATTTCCCTATCTTTCCCAAATGCGTATTCCCAAAACTATCTTCATATTTTAAGCCATAACCCATCATTCTATCAAAGGATGAGTGTGCAAATAGAATTGTTCCCACTAATAAAATGACTTGGTTTTGTAGGTAAAACCCTAATACTAACATACTAATGCCTAAGGCTTTATGGTGAACAAAATTATATAGCCAAGCACCAACTTTAGTATTAATTAAGTATCCTAACATTCCTAAATCTGGTGTTAACAATAATGCTGGAAAGTACCACCAAGCAAATTCCAATCGACTGAAAATTAGTATTCCCAACACAAATTCAGCCATTTCTTCAAGTCTTAATATAGTTTTCATAATGTTTTTTGTATTTAATATCTGTTTGTTTAAAAGGTAAAATGTTAAACTAAAAAAAATCTCACTGCTCAAGGCTTTCCGCTCACAGCTACTTCACAAGCTCATTCTCCTTAAACCAATCCAACGTTTGAGTAATGGCTTCTTGCAAAGGAGTTTCTTTGAAAGTTGGAAAAATACTTCTCACTTTACTGTCGTCCAGTATTACTGTTCCTTCAAAAAGGTAAAGCATCTCTTTTACTTCTTTCATTACTGGCATAAAAATTCCTAATACTGTAAATAACCATTTGGGATAAACCGTTATCTTTTCTGGAGCATTGGCTGACCTTGAAATCTGGTTAAGAAAACCTTTGATTGTTGGATGTGCTTGTCCGCCATAATTATAATTTTCATAAGGTTGCTGAACACCTCTTTGCATTAATCTTACCATCATTTCGGCAGCATCTTTGGTAAAAACCATCTGATGTGGAATATCAACACGAACAGAATAAGAGATAGCGTTACCTTTAAGGGCATTTATAAAAATAGGCTTTATACCCGCATTCAATACATTAGGACCCCAAAAATCTGGCAAACACACATCTAATACCTTACATTTCCCAGTATGGGCGGCATCTTTCAACATCTTCTTTAACTCAACACGCAAAGCTCCTTTTCGGGTGCAAGGATGCTCAGGAGAATCTTCTTTAATTAATGGGGTTTTGCCATAGTTGTAAATATTCCCAGGAAAAACAATCATTGCTTGATTGATACTGGCAGCTTCAATAATCTTGGCAGTCACTACATCCATATTACCAAACCATTGGTCATAAGGATAATTAATCCCGTGAAAAATATACTTTTTGTCGGCAGAAACTTGTTTTAAAAGATTCAAATCTTGCACATCACCTTTGATGATTTCTAGATTGTCAAAGTCTTTAAAAAGATTTGTTGCCTTGGCTACATCACGAACAATGATGCTTACTGGAATATTTTTGCGAAGTAAATTTTCGGTAAAAGCATAACCAATACTTCCTGTTGACCCTAGAACTAAGATTTCTGATTGCATGTTTTCTGGTTGTTTAATGATGATACAAAGTTGTCTTAATCCATCGAAATCGTCCTTGACCAATCGTGCAAATAACATGACATTTCACGAAAACCTATTAATAAAATAGCGACTAACCTCATGTTTATTAACATCAGATTAGTCGCCATGTATAATACTTAAATAAAATTCAGCCTAATAATATCTCCCTACAGAAGGGTTATCTACAATGATTCTCTTCATTTCCTGAGGATTAATCGTGCCTTGTTTCTGATACACTACCTTTCCATTCGGCTCTATCAGCAAAGTATACGGCAAAGCGCCTTGCCATTTTGGGTCAATAAGTTCTATCAGCTTGTAGGCATCATCTGAATTAAAAATATAATTTTTGTTAGAAGCCTGTAGTCTTTTCAGCGTTGCCAAAGCTTTATCTTTTTTGTCTGGTTTATCTGCCGAGACAGTCACTAATTCAAAATCTCGTTGTCTAAACATTCTATTGATGGTCATAAAATCAGGCAATTCTGCCACACATGGCCCACACCAAGTAGCCCAAACGTTGATTAATCTTAATTTGCCCGAATCATTTTTCAATAAACTCTTGATACCTGCTTCATCGATTGATTCCAACGCTACGGGTTCTTTTGCCCAATCTACTTTTTCTTGAGCTGCTAATTCTCTTTTACCTCCCCATTTTATCGAACATCCAAACGTTTTGGTTTTACTCACCGTTACGGGCTTGTCCGCCAATAATTCATCAAGGGCTCTTCTGGTATCATGATTTTTAGGCGTCCCCGTTGGTTTCTCAACATCATCAATTCTTCCCGAGTATCTTAATATTCTTTTTTGATCAAAAATAAAGGCATGAGGCGTAGCCACAGGTCCATATTTTTTAGAGGCTACTTCCGTATCACCATCATACAAATAAGGAAAATTGAAATGGTGTTCTTTTGCCCTGATTTTCATATCATTGTAGCTATCGCCCAAATCAGTATAACCCATTTCGTCCAAACGCACACTTACGGGGTCATTGGGTGAAATAGCTATTACTTGCACTCCTTTGGCTTGGTAATCGGTCACTAGCTTTTTGATTCGCTCTTCATAAGATTGTGCCGTCGGACAATGATTACAGGTAAATACTACAACTAAAAGTTTGGCTTTGGCAAAAGAATTGAGCGTATACATTTTGCCATCAGTTCCCTTTAAATTAAAATTAGGAGCAGCAGCGCCAATTTCTAAAGTAGGATGTTCTTCAATATTTTTGAAGCCCAATAATGCTATGCAAATCGTTAATAATGAGAGGGAAAGTATTCTTTTCATAGTTTTGATAAATTTTTTTTTTCTATACAAAAGAAAACACTTTTTCGGACTAATGTATCTTGCTTTGGTTGCTTTATTTGATTGAGCCATAGAAAATCACTATTTTTGGTAATAGTCACCCACTATTTTTCTTTTATAAAGATATATTTATGCAAGACCTTTCAATAACTCTTATTCAAACGAATTTATATTGGGAAAACACCACTGCTAATTTGGCGATGTTAGAAGAAAAAATTGCGCTGATTGATACGCCTACTGACCTTATTATTTTGCCAGAAATGTTTAATTCTGGCTTCACGATGAATGTAAAAGAGGTTGGAGAGCCCATGAATTTTTTCGTGCAAAAATGGATGAAACAACAAGCAGCACAAAGCAATGCCGTGCTCACGGGTAGTTTTATTGTAAAAGATGGCAATCAGTTTTTCAATAGATTAATCTGGATGCGTCCTGATGGTAGTTTTGAGCAATACGACAAACGTCATTTATTTAGAATGGGTGGCGAACATCATTATTTTACAGGTGGTACAAAAAAGCTAATTGTGGAATTGAAAGGCTGGAAAATTTGCCCGCTAATTTGTTATGATTTACGGTTCCCAGTATGGTCTAGGAATGTAAATCAAGCGTACGACTTATTAATCTATGTAGCCAATTGGCCAGCAGTTCGTTCAAAAGTGTGGGATACCCTCCTACAAGCACGTGCTATTGAAAACCAAGCTTATGTAGTTGGGCTAAACCGTGTAGGCAAAGACGGAATGGATTTAATATATTCGGGCAATTCGGCAGTGATTGATTTTAAAGGTAATCAACTTTTTTATGAAGAAAATATTGAAATTGTAACCACACAGGTACTCCATAAAAAAAGTTTGGCTGAATTCAGAGAGCAATTCCCTGCTTATTTAGATGCGGATAGTTTTGACATTAAAACCAATTGATTATGCAGAAAAAACTACTAACTTTTTCATTATTTTTAAATTTCTTATTTATCATTACGGGTGGCATCTTGGCATACCAATTTAGGCTAAAACTCTATCGATATTTATTCCCCGTGAAATCAAAAAATATTTTATTGATTGGTGATTCTTTGATTGCACAAGAAAACTGGTCGTTGCTCTTAGGCAGAAATGACGTTTACAGCATAGCTTATGGTGGGGCAATCACTTTGCATATTTTAAAAAACTTAACATTGCAAGTACCCCAAATTAAACCAAAAATTTGTGTAATTGAAGGCGGTATAAACGATTTGCTAGCTGGCGTACCCGAACAAAGAATTTTTGAGAACTACCAAAAAATGATTAAAATCCTTCAAGAACAGCAAATTAAAATAGTTGTTCAAGCGGTAGTTTATACGTCGATGTCTGATATTAACAAAGAAATCACACTGCTGAATAATAAATTAGCGAGGTTTTGCCAAGAAAATAAATTAGTATTTGTAGATGCTAATTCGTATTTAGCTGAAAACAATCAACTAAAAACACAATATTCATTAGATGGCATTCATTTACAATATGACGCTTACCCTATCTGGGCAAAAGAATTAGCAGGGGCATTGGAAACCTTAGAAGACAAACCATAAAAAAACCCTGTAAAGTAGTACTTTACAGGGTTTTTACTTCTACTTATATAAAGAATTATTAAAGTATCATTAGTACGCGTGTACCGTCAACATCAATACCTTCAAGTCTAACTTTACCTTTGCGATTAGCTAAAACATCCGCTACTTCTTTTGCATCAGTAACAGCTTTGTCATCAATTTTAGTGATAATAAAGCCTTTATCTAATCCTTGGTAACCTAATCTACCTTCTGGATCAACGTCTGTGATTTTAGCACCGCCGCTTACTTTGAATTTAGCTTTTTCGCTATCAGTTAAGTTTGCAAGCTTAGCACCTAGAAAATCGCTTTTTACAATGTTTCCAGCAGTTTCACCTTTCACAATGTTTGTATTGCCATCTTTGTTTTTCAACACAACATTGAAATCTTTAAGGTCTCCATCACGGTTTACAGTAACTACTACTGTTTCACCTGGGCGTTTGCGACCTACCAATTCCATCAATTTAGACATTGATTTGGTTTCGATGCCATCTATTTTTACAATTACATCATTTACTTTTAATCCAGCAGCTTGTGCAGAACTTCCGCCTGCTGTTGGGAAACCACCAACATACACACCGTCGCCTACTTTCAAATCTTTTTCCTCAACCAATTTGGCATTCACTTCAGTAATGTTGATACCTAAGTAACCACGTTGCACATTGCCATATTTAATCAAATCAGCCGCTACTTTTTTAACAATCCCTACTGGCACTGCAAAAGAATATCCTGCAAATTGACCAGTACGGCTATAAATAGCAGTGTTGATACCAATTAGCTCACCTTTTAAGTTTACCAAAGCACCACCAGAGTTACCCGGATTTACGGCTGCATCTGTTTGAATAAATGATTCTAATGGATTAACATCTCCACCTCGGTCGATAATGTTTTGGCGTCCTTTTGCTGAAACAATACCCGCTGTAACAGTCGATTCTAAATTGAACGGATTACCTACAGCCAATACCCACTCTCCTACTCTGATTGCATCTGAATCACCAAAAGTTAAGAATGGTAAATTAGAGCTTTTCACTTGAATTACCGCAATATCTGTAGCTGGGTCAGTACTAATAACTTTAGCTTTTAATTCGCGTTTATCATTCAAAATTACAGATACTTCGTCGGCATCTTGTACTACGTGGTTGTTAGTAACAATATAACCGTCTGAACTAATAATTACCCCCGAACCTGATGCTTCTTGAGGTTCAACTTGCTGACGACGACCGCCTCCGCCGAAGCCTCCGAAGAATTCTTCAAACGGATCCATCATTTGACGGCTAACGTTACGTGTCATTTTCGTTTTGATGTGTACTACCGCAGGTGTTGCTTTTTCAGCAGCATAAGTAAATTCACCCGGAGCCCCCGCTGGAACAGCTCCAGCATTTGAAACCATTCGTGTGAAAGCAGAAGGCGTATTGGTAAATAAGGCGTCTGATGATGATTTTTCTAAAAACAGCTTATAGGCTCCAAGCGTAGTAGCACTACTCAATATTCCGGCTATAGCTAGGTTTTTTACATTACTTTTAATTTCCATGGTTTGTGATATTTTGTTAAATTTTACAAAACAATACAAGAATGAATAAATTTTTAATCTTTAATTCACATCTGCTAATTTAACGCTAAAACTTTTTTTAAGGTGCATTCCTTTAAAGCTTTTTAACATATTTTAAGAAAATACTTATTCGTAAGGAATCAGCTTTAAATGATGTTTTTTTTGCAGAACAATAATATAGTATTTCGGGCAAAAAGATTCCTTCTCTAACATTTTTTTTCAGAGAAGGAATCGAAAAAAATAATCATGAAGCGCATGGCTAAAAGTTTAGCACAAGCTAATTTATTAAGCTACTGCTATTTCTTTAACCGCAGGTTTTAATTCTTCTTTTTTAGGAAGTGAAATATTCAATATTCCGTCTGCATAAGTAGCTTCTATTTTTTCTCCATCTACCGACTTAGGCAAATTGAATGATCTTTGGAACGAAGTGTAATTAAATTCTTGGCGAGTGTATTGCTCAGTTTTTTCTTCATTTGATTGCTCTTTCTTAGTTGAGATAGTCAAACGGTTTTCGTGAAGACTTAATTTAAAATCTTCTTTTTTCAAACCCGGAGCCGCTACTTCAATATGAAATACGCCTTCTGCTTCTTTAACATTTACAGCAGGAATGTTATTATAAGCTAAACTATGTTGATGTTTTGATGGATACATGGTGTCTATGTTTTTTAAAATGTTGTTGAAATCTTCATTAAAAAATTGGAATGCTGGGTTATTGAATCTAACAAGTTTCATGGTTTTATGACGTTTAATGTTTTTTGATTAAATGTTAAAATGTTTTGTCCTTCATTATAATAGCTGGACATCCCTTTTATTTCAAATCCCGTACCACCCATATTTTAATGCCATTATGTCTTATATTCTTTATTTTAAACAATTTATACATGACAAAATAACCGATTTATATAAATCAAGGTTGATAAATTGTCATTTATTAGATTATTAGTAAATCAGCGAAATTTTTCTACGTGAATCTGGGGAAAGATTTTACCCGCAGATTTTGGAGATTAAAAAACCGCAGATTTTCGGAGATTATTTAATAAATCTGCGGGAATCAGCGATATTTTTCTGCGTAAATCAGCGGGGAAAGATTTTACTAGCTGATTTCGGAGATTTTGAATTCTTTAAAAAATCAGCGATATTTTTCTTCGTGAATCAGCGGGGAAAAATAAACAAAAACGGCTACCTCGATGAAGTAGCCGTTTTCTATTTTTTATTCAAACCATTTAAGCACATCGTCCTTAGAAGGAATTGAAATATCTAGTTTTAACTTTTTACGCATTCCGCCTAAATCGTTAAATACTTTGTTCGGATTAGCTTCTTTCAGTCCTGCGATGGTCATAAAGCCCATTTTTTGAAGTACAGGAATCCATGCTGTTGGTACACCGATTGCTTCGTATTCTGCATCAGTAGAAAGTTCAGCTTTCTTCTCTGGACGCATCTGAGGGAAGAACAATACCTCTTGAATAGTCGTTTGATTAGTCATCAACATCGTCAGACGGTCGATACCAATACCAATACCTGCTGTTGGTGGCATACCATATTCTAATGAACGAAGGAAATCTTCATCCATCGCCATTGCTTCGTCATCACCTCTTTCAGCTAGTTTCAATTGTTCCTCAAAACGTTCACGCTGATCAATCGGGTCATTTAATTCTGAATAAGCATTGGCAATTTCTTTACCATTGACAAATAATTCAAAACGCTCTACCAACCCTGGTTTACTACGGTGTTTTTTAGTCAATGGAGACATTTCAACTGGATAGTCGATAATAAACGTTGGCTGAATCAAATTGCCTTCTACTTTCTCGCCGAAAATTTCGTCAATCAATTTACCCGTTCCCATCGAAGCATCCACTTCTATTCCCCAAGAAGTACAGTGATTACGAAGCGTTACTTCGTCCATCCCTTCTACATTAACACCTGTATATTTTTCAATCGCTCCTGCAATCGTCAAACGTGTGAATGGTCCAGCAAATTCTATTTCGTTTTCACCAACTTTTACTTTCGTTTGTCCGTTAGTAGCGATAGCTACTTTCTCGAAAATCTCTTCGGTGATTTCCATCATCCAATTGTAGTCTTTGTAGGCTACATAGAATTCTAAAGAAGTAAACTCAGGATTGTGAGTTCTGTCCATTCCTTCATTACGGAACATTTTACCGAACTCATACACACCATCAAAACCACCTACAATAAGGCGTTTCAAATACAATTCATTGGCAATTCGCATATATAAAGGAATATCCAAAGAATTGTGGTGCGTTTTGAACGGGCGAGCAGAAGCCCCACCGTGAATTGGTTGAAGAATTGGTGTTTCAACCTCTAACCAACCTTTTCCATCAAAAATTGTACGCATCGTCGTTACAATTCTTGAACGTTTGATAAATATATTTTTTACTTCTGGATTAACAATCAAATCAACATAACGTTGACGGTAACGCGTTTCTGGGTCTGTTAAACCATCAAACACATTTCCATCTTCATCACGTTTTACTACTGGTAATGGGCGTAAAGATTTATTCAGAATCTTGAATTCGGTAACGTGAATAGAAACTTCTCCTGTTTGGGTAGTAAACACATAGCCCTTTACACCGATAATATCACCAATATCTAATAACTTCTTGAAAACTGTATTATAAAGCGTTTTATCTTCATCTGGACAAAGGTCGTCTCTGCGGAAATATAATTGAATACGGCCTGTAGCATCTTGTAATTCTGCGAAAGATGCACTCCCCATAATTCGGAAAGACATTAATCTACCTGCAATCGAGATATTCTTATAATCAATCTTATTGTTCGCATAATTCTGCTGAATATCCTCAGCAGTTACATTGATTTCGTATAGTTCAGCTGGATAAGGGTCGATTCCAAGCTTCATTAAATCTTCGCGCTTTTGTCGGCGAAGTACTTCTTGTTCTGAAAGCATAGTATTTGTAATATGATTCGTGAAAAAACACCAATCTTGTTTTCCTGCAAAATTAAGGATTATTCGTGTGTCTTCAAACCATAAATTTTTCTGATTTTCTTGTTACCATTTTTTAACGCATTTACGACTAAGGAAATGTAGCACAAAAAGAGGGGTTTTACGGAGGGTAAAAATACGCAATTAAGCAATTAAAGTGTTTTTACGCTAAAATATTGAAAGCAAAGTCTTTTGTTTTGTACTATGGAAAAATATTCATCAAGGTGATTATGTAAACCAAACAACTATGAACTTACCAATCCAAACCAATTTTCTCTTTTCTTCAAAACGATATGGTCGTGAAAAAAGAACAATTATTTTCTTAGAAAGAGGAAAAACAGAAATCTTTATCGATGAAATTGTGATGTGTCAAGGCGAAGGTAATTATACTTTTGTACATTATAAGAATGGTAGTAAAAGACTTTTTTCAAAAACGTTAAAACAATTTTGTGAATTATTTGAGGCTCATGATTTTGTAAGAGTGAGCAGATCGTTCTTGATTAATTTAAGATATTTAAAAGCATTCAGTACTACAGGCGAGCCATGTGTGATTATGATAGATGGACAAAAGATAGACATTGCCAGACGTCGCAAAGTGGCGTTTCAAAATATTATAAGACAGTTTACAATAAAATCAATTGCTTGATTACCAATTGGTCAATGTATGCTAATTAAAGAAAAACTATTTTAGTGGTTAGGTGAATAGGCGACAGCTTCCTGAATATTTCGGGGAGCTGTTTTGATTTAAGATTTTGGACTTGAAGACACTAGACTTGAAGACGCTAGACTTAAGACTTTGGACCTAGTCATTAAGTCTAGTACCTTAAATTTAACACCTAAAGTCCCAAAATCGAGCGTCTTCAAGTCCAAAGTCTAATATCTCAAAATCCAGCATCTTAAAATCTAAAATCTTCAAGTCTTAAGTCTAGCGTCTTCAAGTCTAACATCTTATTTACCAAAAACGAACCAACTTTTTATTTTTTGGATTTCACTATTAGCTACCCCTTAAAGAGTAGCACAAGACAAATCTCTAAAATCAATAAAGAATGGAATACAGACAGTTAGGTGCATCAGGCTTAGAAGTGCCTGTGCTAAGTTTTGGTACTGCTACATTTGGTGGTGGAAACGATTTTTTTAAAGCTTGGGGAAGTACTCAGGTAGAAGAAGCTACTCGTTTAGTAGATATTTGTTTAGAAGCAGGACTCAATTTCTTCGATACTGCCGATGTTTATTCTCAAGGACTATCAGAAGAGATTTTAGGAAAAGCATTGGCTGGTAAAAGAGATAAATCTTTGATTTCCACAAAAGCTACTTTTACTTTTGGCGATGGGCCAAACAATCAGGGTTCATCTCGCTATCGTTTGATTAAACAAGTTGAAGGAAGTTTAAAACGCCTCAATACTGATTATATCGACCTTTACCATATGCATGGGTTTGATGGTAACACGCCTATTGAAGAAACCCTCAGAGCATTGGATGATTTAATTCAAAGTGGGAAAATTAGGTATATCGCTGCTTCTAATTTTTCGGGTTGGCACTTAATGAAATCTCAAGCTATCGCTGATAAATATGGTTGGAATAAATATGTAGCACATCAGGTATATTATTCATTGGCCAATCGTGAATACGAATGGGAATTGATGCCTTTGGGCTTAGACCAAAAAGTTGGCGGAATTATTTGGTCACCCTTGGCGGCAGGTAGATTAGGCGGCAAATATCGTAGAAACCAACCTTTGCCACAAGATAGTAGAGTAGCGCAAGGCGGAAGTCCTATTCCAGAAGCAGTAATCAACGAAGAAGTATTTTATAATATCATTGATGCCTTAGACGAAGTAGCAGAAGAAACTGGTAAAACGCTAGCACAAGTGGCCATCAACTGGGTATTGCAAAGACCAACAGTATCGAGCATTATTATTGGTGCAAGAAACGAAGCGCAACTCCTTCAAAACATTGAGGCTGTAGGTTGGAATTTGACAACAGACCAAGTAAAGAAATTAGACCAAGCCAGCGAAGTACCAACAATTTATCCATATTGGCATCAAAGACAAAATCTGAAATTGAATCCTTTGCCTAAATTTTATTAGGGTTAATCTTATCACTAGGGAGGGACTTAAGTCCCTCCCTAGTGATAAAATTTTTTGATTATCAATCACTTACAAGATTATAAACAATCAATAAGACTTAACTCACTCGCTAATAGAAAGTGATACAATTTATCATCCTCCTTTAATCCTATTCATTTCATCCTCAGAACCTGAGTTGCGATTTCTAGCTCCTTTGATTTCCTTATTGCCGAATCGGTAATTAAAACTAAATTTCAATTGTTGTCCTTCAAAAGTGAACCTTAAATTTGTTTCAATCCCTGCATAGCGTGAATGGTATCCTCCACGAGCAGTACCTAGTACGTCACTATAAGAAACCTTGAAAGTGGCATTATCACTCCAAAACTTCTTTTGCACACCTATGTCCATCATGCCCATACCCGAATTGTAATCGATTCTTCGGTAGGGTGAATTATACCAACCCGATAATTCTATCGTCCAGTTGTTTTTTATCTTGAAAGTATTCTGTCCGTTGCAATTAACTGCTGCCGTACTGTTATTAATGACTAATCCATTTTCCAGATTAGCCTTCCAGATATTGTGATAGGCACTCACATTGAAATAAATTTGCCACCATTTTGTGATAGAAGCCGTAATGCTCATATCCAAGCTTACTCCTTCAGAATAATCTAAGTTTCTAGAAATAAAATAGGTTCGGCTACTATCATAAGGAATCCTTAGACCCACCACTGGGAATTTAGTTCGCCAATATCCTAAAGAAGTTGTCAGTTTAGATTGATATACATGCGTCAATTTAAAACTATTGGCTAACTCAGGACGAAGGAATGGATTTCCTTTTGAATACACCAATTCATCAATCCTGTATTCAAATGGGTTCAGGTTTTGATAACTTGGACGATTGATTCTGCGACTATAATTAAGGTTAAAAGAATGGTTATCAGATGCCTTAAATGATAGCGTACCGCTTGGAAAAAAGTTTAGGTAAGTGGTATCTACCCTATCCAAATCATTGTGTTTATAACTGGTAAGATTGCCCAACGACTTAGTATTCTCAGCCCTCAGTCCTATTTGAAAATCCCACTTTTTATTCAACTGGAGATTATAATTTATATATCCAGCGTATACTCTTTCGGTATAAGTAAATCTATTACTACGGTCAATGTCTCTAACTTCTGTATTATTAATGACATTAAAGAAATCAAAAGTATTGTCAGACGTCACATCCGACAATTTTACGCCATACCCCAGTTTTCCTTTTTGAAAGGGCTGTTCATAATCAATTTTAAAAGAACTAATCGTAATATCTGTCGGAGTTTTACTGACATAGTTTCGTTCGATAGCAGGAATCTCTGGTGAATAAAACTGATACCTATTTGGCTGATAATTGATACCCCTAGAAGTAAAAATACCATAATTTGCATCAATATTTAGTTCATGACCAGTAGTATCGGCAAAACGATAATTTAGATTTAAGTTGAGGTTCTTGTTTTTTTCAGGGTTAGATGTTTGTGAATAAAGTACGACTGAATCTGGCTCTGAGCTAAACCTTTTGCCAATCAGCGTTTGGCTTTCGCCTCCGCCATTGTGGTCGCTCATTCTTCCGTTGGCACTAAAGCCTATCGTATTTTTTGAATCAATGTAGTAATCAACGCCCACTTTAGCACTTTGCGAAGTATCCTTCCATAAGCCATGCCACGTTTTATTATAAATGGTATTGTTTAGAATTTGGTCATCCAAAGTGGTATTATGCCAAGCTCCTTGGTTATAACTATAAGAACCAAAAAGGTTAACCTTTTTATCACGGTGATTGATATTCAGTGAGCTATTGTATTTTGGCGTAATACCAAAATTAGCCCCAAGACTAAGATTGCCATTAGTACCAATTTTTCGGTTCTTCTTCAAGCGGATATTGATAATACCTAAGTCGCCAGCGGCATCATATTTAGCGGAGGGATTCGTGATAATTTCGATGGCTTCAATATCAGCGGAATTCATACTTCTGAGGGTTGAGGCAAGGTCTTTCCCACTCATCTGCGATGGTCTTCCGTCAATATAAATCCTTACGCCTGCTTTGCCTTTTATCAAAACGTTTTCATCTTTGTCAACTTGTACACCAGGAGATTTTTGTAATAATTCTAGTGCATTTGAGCCTGTAGCATTAATACTGCTCTCTACATTAAACACAATTTTGTCTTGTTTCACCTCTATCAAAGGTTTGGATGCAACTACTTTTACTTCTTCCAACTGTTGGACAGAGGTTAATAAGGTAAAAGGCGGTAAATCAATGTTTTGATTGATTACTTCAATGGGTGAAGACCTAAAACTTTTGAATCCTACCGCATTAATTTGAAGGTAATATAGCCCTTTGGCAATATTAGCCATTTTAAAAACGCCCTCTTCTGTGGCAATATCAGCTTTTACTAGCAAAGAATCTTTGGTATGATGCAAGGCAATCGTAGCAAAAGGAACTACTTCATTTTGTTGATTTTTAACAGTTCCATTGATTGTAAAGGTTTGAGCAAAGCCAATACTATCGATACCTAGCAAGAGCATCAGCAACAGCGTTTTTTTCATTGTAATTAGGTTGTTTATTGAGGTTTTTATTTGACACAAGGACAAGAGGTTTTACTACTTTGTTGCAATTTTATCAGAATTAATTACGAGTAAATAGGTCAATAGGTTACCTCATCCCCCAGCCCCTTCTCCTTCAGAGAAGGGGAGCAGACTATTGGATTCAAAGCCCCTCTCTGAAGGAGAGGGGTTGGGGGTGAGGTGAAAATCTGTAAGTTTAAAATAAATCTTAAACCTACAGATTCTTTATAAATAAGTTAAAATAGGTTTATTTGGCTTTCCTTAAATAGATATTACCGTGCATATTCTTCATCATGATTTCGGGGCCACCACCATTGATTTTCCCATAAATCCAGTCTTCAATTTTAATTTTATACATCCCTTTTTCGCTGGCTGTATTTGTCTTAGGCTGAGTTTTGTCGATGTCAATATCAAAATCGCTTAAGATTTCTCCTCTATCTGATTTCAACTTAACATTCGTTTTAATCGTAGCAGGAAAAGTAATGTCCACATTTCCGTTCAAGGTTGTAAATGCCATAGGTGCTTTAGCATCCACCGATTTGAAACTTGTGATGATATTACCATTCACCGTATTAGCCACTACAGAACCTGAAATATTAGAAAGCTTTATCGCACCGTTTACATTGTTTACCTCCATTTCTCCATTAATATTATCTACCGTAATATCTCCATTATTAATGGTATGGAGTTTAAAATTTCCACCTTGTGGTACTTTTAGGGTAAGGTTAACGGCTCTTTTCCAAGAATCAGAATGTACGATTATTTTGTTATTGTTTTCCTCTGCCGTAAGCTCCAATCCATTATCTGCCACGATGCGCTTCATGCCTTCTGCATTGGTTTTACTTTCTTCTTTTTTGCCAGCTGCCGCTTGTGCTTCTATCACGATTTCTTTACCTGCGTAGCTAGCCACTTTGATTGAGCCATTGATTAGTTTAACCGTCAGCGAATAAGGCTTGGTTGGGTCGGTCAAAGGCACTGTTATCTGGTCTTTTGCTTCTGACTGAGCCACCGCCCTGTTCATCAAAATGATTGATAATAGCAGCAATCCTGCTGTTTTTATTGTTTTCATCTGCTTGATATATGTTTTGATTTTAAATAATTTATTGTTGTTTTTTGATATATACGCTTCCGTTCATGGTTTCAAAACGGTATGCTTTTCCGCCAGAGCCAATTCTGATAGAAGATGTTTTGTTTAGTTTATAAACCGTCCCGTCACCCCTAGTTTCTTTGTTTTTCACTACCTGAGTTGGTAATACTTCAGTATTAGAAAAATCTGTGTAGAAATGTCCATTCATGCTTTTAAACTGTAAGTCTGCCGAAAGGTCATTGAGATAGGTAACCCTAATGTCACCGTTTAAGGTATAATAAGATGATGGTTCTGGAGGATTACTCACGTAGTTTATCGTGATATTACCATTAATGGTATGCAAATTACTTTGTCCTTTGGCATTGGCTACAGTGATTTCACCATTGATATTGCGTAAATGCAATGCTCCTGCTACGTCTTTTACCTCCACATATCCATTGTTGATGGTCGAAATATGTAAGTTCATGTTATAGGGTACTTTTACACTATACGATACATTATAATGATACTCTACACGTTTGTCATTTCTACGCTCGTAATTACGATTAGGGCGAGAATCAAACGGTTGAGCCACATAAGCAATAATACTATCTCCTTTTTGTTCAAATGCCAATTGAAATTCTTTCTTACCAGTTTCTACATCATCCTCATCTCGGGCTGAAATATTTTTATCAACTTCTATCACTACTTTATCGCCAGCATAGCCTTCTACTTTTACAAAACCATTGATATTATAAATGGCTAAAATGTTGGTGGTTGTCTTCGATACTTCAAATTCTTTATGGAGATGTTCATCAAATTTCTGTGCATTTGTTGACGATTGGGCACAAGAGAGTACCACTCCTATTAATAAGGAGAATAATGTTTTTTTCATGATGTAAAGGTTTATTTAAATGAGTTGATTAATACTTTGTTTTATTTTGTCCTTGACCATCTCGTTGAGATTGTCTTGTTTGAGCAATTTTTGAAGCGGTTTAATTGATTTTTTTTCTTGCAACTTCACCATTACATCAGCAATGGCTGATTGTACCAACGGAGAATCTTGTTTAGTAATACTTTGTACCAAACCTTCACGCACCCTAGCATTATTTGACAACTTGGTAAGGGCTTCTAAGGTCATCAAGCGAACATTTACATTTTCATCATTGTTCAGTGTCATCAACAATGCATCTACTACCTGTGTATTTACTTCGGTAATTTCTTCTGAATAACTCACAGCACGCATTCTTTCAGAGGCCGAAGGGTTTTCCAATAAGGACATCATCATCATTTTCTTCATTTCTTGAACTTCAGACGATAAAGCCGTTATTTCCTGATTTGAAGCCTGTCTGACATTCAAATGATTGATAAAATAACCCATACTAAGCCCAAAAAGGATTAACATAAAACTATATGACAATTGAAGAGCAGGTTGAATCGTCCAAAGCTGTTTGAACTTCGCTAATATACTCGTCAACAGATTATTCTTTTCGGCAACGGTTTCCTTATAATCTTCCAACATGGCGTAAAAATCTGTTCGCATATTGGCAGAAGGCACAGGCTTAGGAATCTCGCCCATTATTGCCCATAATTTCTGAGATTGTTCAAACTCTTTCTGGCAATCCAGACATTCAGCTAAATGTTCTTCTAACGCTATACGCTCAACATCGTTGACAGGATTATTCAACAAATAAGTAAGTCGCTCTTTATCATATTCACATTTCATAAGACTTGCCTTTTTATACATTAATTTTAAAATAAATACTTTTTAATTGACCCATCGCACGATGCACCCTTACTTTAATTGCCCCTTCGGTAGTATCCAATATTTTGGCAATCTCCTGATAACTCAATTCCTGATACCTACTCAAAATCAATAATTCACGGTTTTCTGTACTTAAACTACCAAGGGCTTTTTCTAGCATGTTCAATTCTTCCTCTTTCTCAAATTGTTCATCAGCCAGTGTACTTCCTCCTATTCTTTCCTCAAAATCTTTTATATCGTATTGAGCCTTGTTTCTGATATTCTTTTTAGCATGGTCGTTCAACACATTCCGAGCTAAATGATACATCCACGTTCTAAACTCACCATCGCCCACAAACGCATTTCTGTATTTAAGCATACGATAAAAAACATTCTGAGTCATATCCTCGCTTGCTTCTTTCTGATTAGTCATGTGAAAAAGAAAGCCATACAATGAACGATGGTACCGTTCAAAGAGCAGACCCATCTTGTCGAGGTCTCCAGCTTTTACTTTTAGCATGAGTGCGTTGTCAGAAAGATTATCCAAGTAATTAAGGTTGATTTTGTGTTATTTGTACTGGTAACCGCAGTAATAATGAAAGGTTACAGGAATAATTGAAAAAACTTTAATATTTTCTTCATTATCTCCTTTGTTTCTGTCGTTTTTGGAACGCTAATTACCAATAAATCTAAAACTATCATAAAAGTATCGCTTTATAAGTAATTAATCTCTGGAAAAATCGTCCATCATGTTGCGTATTTTCTCCATGTTTCAACTGCCATTATCCTCGCAACTTTGTATTGTCAATAAGGACAAAAACATTTAAACATATTCATACAATGGCACGTTTAACAGCAATTAATCCAGTAGAAGCAACAGGTAAAACAAAAGAACTTTTCAATGCAGTACAAAGTAAATTAGGCGTTGTTCCTAACATGATGAGAACAATGGGAAACTCTCCAGCTTTTTTAGAAAGCTATTTAAACCTAAGCGGAGCATTAAGTGGAGGAACATTAGGAACTAAAACTGGCGAATTAATCGCATTGGCTGTATCAGAAAGCAACTCATGTGATTATTGTTTGTCAGCACATACTTATATCGGCACAAACTTAGTCAAAATCAAACCTGAGGTCATTGAAGCAGCAAGGTTAGGTAATTCAGCCGATGAAAAAACTGATGGTGTATTAAAACTTGCAAAAGCTTTGGTAAGTAAAAAAGGATTATTATCAGATGCTGATGTGGATGCCGCTAAAAAAGCTGGACTTACAGAAGGTGAAATTGGCGAAGTGGTTGGGCATGTAGCATTAAATATACTGACTAACTATTTTAACAATACAGCACAAACTGAGATTGATTTTCCAGTAGTAAATGCTTATCAACTTGAAACTGTTTAATTTAAAAATTGGATAAAGGTAGTTGAGCATTAGAACAACTACCTTTAATGTTAACAACAAAATGGAAAATAAAAGATATCCCCTGCCGCCTTTTACGATGGAAACGGCTTTACAAAAAGTTCAAGCTGCTGAAGATGCTTGGAATACCAAAGACCCTGAAAAGGTTTGCTTAGCTTACACCATCGATACAGAATGGCGAAATCGCACTGATTTTATCAATGGTAGAGAAGAAGTAAAAGCTTTTTTGACTCGTAAATGGGAAAGAGAGTTAGGGTATAAACTCAAAAAAGAATTGTGGGGATTTAGAGAAAACAGAATGGCTGTCCGTTTTGAATATGAATGGCACGACCATTCAGGGCAATGGTTCAGAAGTTATGGTAATGAACTTTGGGAGTTTGACGAAAATGGATTAATGCAAAAAAGATTTGCGAGTATCAACGATTTAGCCATTTCCGCAACCGAACGTAAATTAATTTAATGATATACTATTACCTTTACCTTGAAACTGTGTTTTTCAAACCATACTATTCATTCGTTTACTCAATAGAAAATGTCAACTCAATCGGTTTTTACGCTTGTCAATCCACTAACTGGGCATCTTGCTTTTAAAATTTTTTCCTTTGAAGACAATCGATATTTCGACCATTTACAGCGGAATAATTATTATACCTTAATTTGGATAAAGCAGGGTAATGGCAAATTAAAGTCTGATTTCTCGGAATATGACTTTTCAGAAAATACACTCTTTGCTTTTTCACTCTATCAACCTTTTATGCTTTCATCCGACAATATCAGTGGTGTAGCTATTCAATTTCATCCAGATTTTTTCTGTATTCATAAACACCATAGCGAAATAGCCTGCAATGGTGTTTTGTTCAATAATGTATATGAACCACCCTTTACGAGGGTTGATGAAGTTTCAGCAATGGCTTTTGATATGTTGTTTGAGCAAATGTCCACTGAAATGCAAAACCAAGCTTTGGCTCAATATGAGTTATTGTTTTCGTATCTGAAAATATATTTAATCAAAGCATCTCGTCTTAAAAAAGAGCAAAATCCTATTTTATCAACCTCTATTACCGAAACTAAAGAGCCTTTTATCCTACAAAGTTTGAAAGATTCAATAGAAAATAACTTTAAAGTAAAACATTCCCCTAGCGATTATGCAGAACATCTAAACATCTCTGCCAAAGCATTAGCCAAAATTACCAAGACCTATTTCAACAAAACGCTGACTGATTTAATAGCCGAAAGAATAGTCATTGAAGCCAAAAGAGAATTGTATTTAACGAATAAAACAGTCAAAGAAATAGCCTTTGAATTAGGCTATGACGATGAATATTATTTCAGTAGATTTTTTAAAAACAATGCTGATGTTTCTCCACAATTGTTTAGGGAAACCGTTGGTTTTGGGAGGAGTATGAATTAGATATACATCACCAACTTTTCAATAAACAGTCTTCAAGCAATGTGCTAAAGGTTATTTTATCAATACCATCACATTGCTTTGTTGCTTATTTATAAAGCCAATTTTTGATAAGTTTTGTGTAATGAGGCATTACAACATAAACCATCAGAAAAACGATAACGCCTGAAATAAAAAGAGCGTCCAAGTATCGAATCTGTGGGAAATTCAAATCCCTCAATACTGGCAAAATAAGTAATGGAATAATGAGTGATAATGGATAGATAGCAGACCACGTTACCAAATACTGTTTCCAACGAACAGGTGCTTTGGGCTTTTCAGTTTCTGAAACAAAAAGAAAATCTAAGCCACTTTTTATAACATAATTATCATCTCTGGCAAATAGTGGAGTTACCTTTTCGATGAGCTGTTTTCTTTCTGAAGACTCTATCCAATTTTTAAGGTTTGTAATTGAATCGAAACGAATAATAACAGTATAGATAAACGTTAGATTAGGAATTGGGCGTATTATTTGCCAATCAACAAAACCGTCTGAACTCTTACAAATTGGACCAATTTCATTGAGCCATTCTTCGTATTTCTCTTCTTTGCCTTCTATGATATGATGCGTTATGACTACAGATGCTCCTTGGTTTTCCATAATATGTGCTTATTAAAGAAGTTTTAAGATAGATAAAGTTTAGATTTATATCGATTTAAAAGCAGATAAGTATTATATAAATATAGTTGATTTTGTAATTCTATGCCAAGCAGGTAGAAAAATTGAGCTAGTGGTTTATATAACCACGATTATTATAGTCCATATCTAAGATGCGGACTAACTGGTAAATATATTAATATTAGCCACAGTTACTCTACCTAAGGTAAATCTTTACGTTATTTGATTCCACTTGTCCATTAAATATTTTTTTATCTCCAGTAGTTTTATTTGAATAAATCATTTTTAAGTGATAATTAAAGCCCTCATTAATTTTCAAACTGTCAGCTCTGTTGTCAAAATTTTTGTTGAACGAGTTGATATGTTCTCCAATTTCAATTTTAAAATTTGCTACAGCATCGGGTTTAATATATATAAATTCAGTTGCCCGTTGTACCGCTAAATCTTCGATATAAATACTTTTCCACTTTGACACTGGCGAAATCTTAAAGTCAAAATTTCCTCCTGAATGCTCGTTATCACTAGCAACACCATTGGGATATAAATTACTTGTCAATGTATAATTTGAAGGAATTATTACTGTCTTATTTGTTTTATTAAGAAGTTGTGCATTAACTGTTATCTTGTCGCCAAGCAAGAAAGTGTCTTTTTCCAAGGTAATGGTCAATTGAAGTTTTTGTCTGATTTCAATTTGCTCTTTAGCAAATTGCTGTTGTGTCAAACTTGAAAACAATAAAAATAGAATGAGTAAGTTATAGCTTTTCATCGTTCTTGCAATTTTGTCTAACTCACTTTAGCCTTTTTTGGTGGAAAAACACCAACAAAGGGGGCAATTATAAAGTTATTTACCAACCACACAATTTAGCCTTTTTAATTAATGCTGTTTTGTATCTTTATACTGCCAAAGTACATTAATAATTTTCCAACTACCATTCAGTTTGACAATGTGCATATAGTCAATCCATTCGTCTGCAATTAATTTTACAGAGGCAGTACGCTCTGAAACGTCAAGCAGAACAACATCTTTTTTAGGTGACGCAGGAAATTTGTCGCCATTCTTATTATAACTCTCAGCAAGCAAAACCATCGATTCTGTTGTTGTTTCACGTACATAATCTTTCCCTGTTGCTTTGTCTTTCCAAAAAGTACGTTTAACCATTCTAGGATGTAATGCCTTGTCCATTTGCGTAGGATTTGGCTTATGCTGAGATTCTATATAATCAAGAGCAGCTTGTCTGATTGCTAAAGTATCTTGTTTAGTTTGTCCAAAAACCAAAGGGCTCGTCAGAAATAAGACAAAGCATAAAAGAACATTTTTTCTCATTTTATCAGTTTTGTTGATATTCATATTGTAGTTATTAGCATCAGTAATTATTTCCATTCCCATTTTTCGTCAATGCTGTATTTAATTCTCAAATAGTCAGCAAGTTCTTTCAGCCTTACAGTTAGGTTATCAATGTTTGATATTTTATCTTTTGGTAAAATGTAAAATAGTCCACTTTTTAGTCTAACTAAAATTATCGTAGGAATTTCACATATCTCTTCAAGTTCTATCGTCAAAATTTTACTTTCACTACCATTCTGTTTCGCTAAGATATAGTCGTTGTTAAATTCTAACGTTGTAATCCTGTCTAGTCTGTCGCTTAAGTTCTCTTTAATGAAACTTGTGTAGTGGTTAATGTAATGTCGCTTTTCCCAAATTGGATAAATGAAATACCAAAGAACTCCTAAAATCACAAAAATGATAGCCAATAAAAACTTGTCGCCCAAAAACAATAAAAGTCCGAGTATTAAATATATTGTTGGCACTATTACTTTGTTTCTTTGTCGCTTCTTTCTAATTCGGTCTGACTTTGATGCAAGATAAAGTTGATGTATCAGGAAGTCCTTTTCGTCAATTTTATAATCTATCGTCATTGAATTATGGTGCAAAATGTTAGTATTAATTAAGAATTGAGAAATTGGTGCGTTGCTAATGTAGATGTTGTTGGTCTTAGCTACCACATGACAAATACCGATAATATCAGGAATGCTTAAAGATTTTTTTTTCGTCTAATTAGGCTTTGCATAAAAATCATTAATAGAGTTTGTGTATTCACAATAATCAATTTTTGAATTCCATACCAACATGAAAGTAGGATTTTCTGTAGCTAAAGGGACAAGCATTAAACTTCGTTTGTTATTTACTCTGTTACGCTCTGTAATTACATCTTCACGTTGGTCAAAAGAACAATCAAAATAATAAAGGTATGGTTGAACAAAATTAATGTAGGACATTTTATCAACTTTACCCAAACTTTTAAATTCCAGTTTATCAATATTTGTTCTAATAGCATTTTGAAATTCTACCGCATTCAAAGGAACATTATTAAGAAAAGGCATGGCATTAAATTGAGCATCAACAAAAACCCATTTTTGTAATTCATCAACAAAAACTTCCGTAGCAACGTGTCCTCCACCTCGCATTGATGTTGATATATCACTGGTTTTAAGATATATAACTCTCGACTTAAAGCCTGAAACCTTTAATTGTGATGCTAAGACATATCCATAAGCAAAACAAGGAAACCTTCCTCCTTCTTTTACTTCATCTAAAATTGAAATAGCATCATTTTTTTTAGGACTTACATCTCCTCTATGTTCCCATTGGCTACGAGTCCAATTTAAGATAGTCAAAACTTTATCAATTTGCGTTTTTGAATTTTTGAAAGGAATCGGATATTTTGTATGCAAAGAATCAAGATACCTTTTTTCATTTTCGTTAGTGTATAAAATTTTATATTTAGGATTGCTTTTTGTTGAAGCATAATTTAACGTTGGTATAAAAATCTTCTGTCTCCTTACTGTTGTCAAGGCATAAGATTCATTGTTTAAATGAACATAGAAACGTTTGGTTTCATCATGATTAATTTCAAATTTGATACTATCAATGTCTGTCTTGAACTTGAACAGAATTTTAGTTTTTTCAGAAAGGTAGGTTTTAATAAGAAGGGTATCGTCTGCAATTTTAGGTGTAACTGTCCAATTACTATTTTCAACATTGTTTACATAATATTTGATTTTGGCATTATTTGCTTCTATGACAGCAAGACCTTTATAAGTTTTTTGGCTGTATGTCAATATTGAAGAAGACGATATTAAAATTGTAAGTATTAGGTTTTGTAGTTTCATATTATGTTTTGATATGTGTTAAAATTTTTAGCGAACGTCAGTCTGTGAAAAATTTCAGTTTAACCACAGGTATTATTGGTCTTGGCAACCCTATCTCAAACAACAACAATGGCGGAAACTCTCAATTCTATTGTTTGTTATCTCTATATAAAACATAAACAATTACACCAAACACAATTTCAATTAAACCACCTGTCAATGCAGAAACAAAATCTAATGCATTCGTGATAAATAGACCATAAGCTGCCAAGCCCAAAACAATTCCCAAAAGCCAATAAATACGTAAACCGTAAATACTTGCAAAAGTCAAGTATCGTCCGGCAATTATCAATAACATTCCTTGGAAAAACCATTCTGTTTTAACTAAAGACAAACCATAAGCTAAGGGAATACACATAATCATCCATATAGTTCCTTCCATTGCAAGTTTTCCGAGAGGATTACCTTTATGATGTCCTCCTTTGATACCTATTAGTTTTTCAATTAATGTTGCCAATGGAAAAATGAACATTCCCCCAATAATTAAGGTCCAAATGCCTTTTTGGGATGAATATAAATTCACCATTAAACCAGCAGTTATCCAAACTGTCCCTGAAACAAAAATACCGATTGAGCCATAGCCGTAGCCATTTCTCATATCTTCTTGAGCCTCTTTTAAATTATCCATATTTTATATTGTGTTTGATACTTGGTTCTGCATTATACTTGCCACTAGTCTTAGGCTTTTCTGCAACTCAAAAAAAACATGGTTTTGATAATTGGTGCGTTGCTAACGCTCGTGTTGTTGGTGTTTATTCACCAACAACGGCGGGAAATATTTTATAGAAGCAATGTGCCTTAATATCACAAAACGGGTGTTTACTGTAATACACCTATTCAAATTCATATCGTTTTACTTCCTCAACTGGTATAACGATTGTAGATTGCAGACTGTCCATTCTCACAAATACGAATTTACTAGTCTTGCCTATGTATAAATTCTTTGTTTGAGCATTAAAATGTATTGCCCCTCTGTCAAGGATAATTGTAGTTTTAGAGAGATTATTTTCTATTTTTTGAATATCATGTTGTGCGAGTAAGTAAAGAGAAATTGAAAGAGTAATACCTAAAAGTAATAATCCATAAAAATTGGAAATATTCACATCTCCGCTTTCCTCTTTGTATAAAAAAAGATATGTCAGCATTTGAATACTGAAAAAAATCAAGAGATAAACTACAAAATAATTGTACTCCATTACATCAAGGCTAACGAGGCACATAGTAATTAGAATTGCAACGAGGAAGCCAAAAAAATATTTAAACCTTTTTGGATACAAGAAAACTAAAACTTGTTCAATTAATTCATCTACAGGCAGTTTGGCTTTCTTTCCTAATAAGTTGAGGGTAATTACTGTAATAAGTATCATTGTAATCCCAAAAACAATTATGATATTAATATCGCCCAAAAAAGAAGTTACTATTTCTTGGAATTCTAAATAATCAACAATGCGTATATTAAAATGTGAATAGAAAAAAATTAATTTAAGAACTCCACAAAATATTAGAAGAGTTCCTGCCAATGGAGTCAATTTTATAATTTTGTCTAGCATTTATTTATATTCTTATATTGTTTTAATTGTTTTACATTCTACGATTCCCGTCTTTTACCCTTAGCTATAGCTACATAAATTCAAATTTATTACAAAAAGCTGATAGAATTAGTTACCAATGTTCATTGTTATTAGGTCAAGAATCAATAATTCCAAACTATATGTTGCACAAATTTTTAGGAAATTAAGCGTTGAAAATATTTTAATGCGTTCTGTCTCCACTCTTTCCTTTTACTATTTAATATTTGTTCAAATACATAGTCTTGGGTCGTCTTATAAAGCTCCCAAAAAGAATATGGATTTATGTATAGACAACCACTTTCATTGTCAATTGTAATAGCTTGATTTATTGTTTCAGTCAAAAAAACACCTCTTGATTGATATCCGTGATTGAAAGTGTTTCTTTGGTATTTATGTATTACGTCAGAATATTTTTTAATGGACTTTTTATCATCTTTTCCGTGTAACTTTTCAAAAGATTTATAAAAATCTTTTGACGGCTTGTATGATAATTTCGTGTCCATTAATTGATAGACAGGTGTCACTATTGCTTTTGATTGCTCATAGTCATTCGCCTCTTTTATTTTATCTATATCGTTTATAATATGTCCAAGAGTTTCTATTGAGAGTAATGTGAGTACAGTCAATGGAAATGGGCTATAAACTTTTAGATTCCCATCGTCGTTAGTCAAACATAGTTGGTCAATTTGTCCAATTAATAATGTATCTATTCGTCCTTTGAGAATAAGAAGCTTTCTTTGTTCGTCGATAATCTGTCGAACTTCACCATATTGTATTCCTCCTCCTTCTGGTTTTTCACCAAAGTATGTAATGTCTGGTACTGGCATAAAAAATTTAGGGCAATTCGCTAATATGCGAAAGTTTTATATTGTTAATCTGTATTATCAATCTCTCTAAAGTGCCATTTTATTTTCCTGCTCAAACGCAATACTAAAAACTCCACCTTAAACTGTAATTCTTATTTTTGTTTACTGATAATGTCTCTTTCTAAGTCCTCAAAGTTTGTTAACTCTCTAGGTACTAATATAATATTTTCACCATTAAAAGCATTTGAATTTATCGCTTTAACCCACAAATCTCCATTCTTTTTTTCGATAGATTTAATGTTATAAAAGTCAATTTTAGAATAATAAATATCACTGGTAATGTTCTTTGCTTTTTTCATTGCAAATCTGTGTAAAAAGTTGAGTCGTGGGTCGTTTTCTAAATCTATTACCTTTGTTATTGAATTTTCATCAATTATAATTTTAAGATTTTCTGCTACCAAATTTGTCAGTTTTTTATTGTTTAAGTAATTTAATCCAATAATTATAGTTGTAAACAATAAAGGAAGAAGCATTGTATAAATTAATTCTGCTGATACATCTTTTTGGCGTATCATTGAAAACATTAGAACACACATTGTTGTCACTATAGTAATTGCTAATATTTTAATTTTAAATACTCTATTGTTACTTCGTTTTGTGAATTCAGAGATTTTTGAATTGTCAATTTTGTAAGTTTTCATTATTGTTTTTATTGTAATTTAAAATGTTTGATTTTATGCTTTGAGTTATATGACGAAGCATAATTTATCAATATTATAAGGTTGATTTATAATGATTAAAGAAAAACTTAATCAAAACGATAACACTCAAAGAAAACCAACTTGTATCAAAAAAATTAAAATGAGGTCAAGTTTTCACAAATTTGTCAAATCAAAGAGATTAAATAGTCATAGATGTTATCAGCTATTGATTTTTCAATCATATGGTTTCCAATTCTTGTCTTTGGGTTCTTCTATATTTGGTGGTCTTACGTTTCTTTTCATATTTATATCACAAGCACCAAATTTCATAAAATTCTTTTGTGCCTGTTTTAATGACGTTGGGTTTGCTCCACTTTCATAATTTGGGTCATCAAATTGTATTGCGTCATCCTCCCAAAAACAAACTGGGCAAATATAGTAAGCCCCATTAGGCTCTTCTGTAAATGTTTTATGTCCACAGCAAGGACAAGTAAACTTAGCATTAATTGTTAAGATTAGTAACGCTTTATCCAATGCTTCTTTATCCAATCCAATAAGCGGTTTTGTTGTAACCCAACGTTCTTTTATATTATCAGGCAAAGCATTTATAGAAAGGTCATCATCAATAATAACATAATTCTGATTTGCACCTTTAGTTTTAATCCATTCTTCAATTTCAGACCCTCTGTCCAGCAATTGACTTATTTCAGTCTTATCATTTAGTTTTGAAATTGTTTCAAAATTCAAGCCTCTTGTGCTAAAAATTTCTTTCCATTTAGCTTCATCATAGTTTATCCGATGTGTAGTAGTCAAGACAATAGAAGCATTAGTTACTTTGTAAAGTATTGATAAATTTTTTAGCGCATTTTCATTAAGTCGCATAAAGCCGTCAGAAAGAAATTCTGGTTGTCTCCAAGAAGGTGTGGTTTCTAAGACTCCATCTATATCTAAAAGTATTATCATGCTGTTCCTTTCAGTCTTTATAATAGTGTATATCGTTTCGTTTCTAGTATGGTTGTAGTGGATGATGCTGTGATAGTCTATCTAGTCAAGATTAAGAAGTTTTTGAAAAAGTAGTGTCCCTATTTCTTCAGCAGCGTTATTGTCTGCAAGTGTTGACTCTTTAAAAGCTAAAGGGGAAATAGATATCCCTAGATAAATATTATACGACAAAACTAGTTTACTCCCCTTAAAATCAAAATCCCAATAAATTATGTCAAAGTGATTTAGCTTGTTAGTAAATATTAGATTAAAATTGGTTTCTAGGATGTGAGCAACTTTGTAAAATTTGTCGAATCCACAATCATCATCAATGATTGCTTCTGTCCAACCTTTGTCTATTTCTAATTTGGGTTTCATTGTCTTTTATATTTTTCATTGAACTTAAGCCTTTATTTGTGTTTTTCGCTAACAAGGCATGCGTCAGCAAAGCACCAGTTATTTTTATAGTATTTATATTATTAAACACTGAATTGTTTGGTTGCTCACGCAAAAAAACTTTTCAGATATGTTCTTTAGTATCGACAATTAGTTTGTCAATCATATAAGTGGAGTTGTCAAGTTCTTTTGCTTTTTGAAACAATTCCAATGCTTGGAAATATTCTCCTTTATCAAGATAGTAAATACCTAGGCTACGATAATTATATGAATTTTTCTCGTCAAGTTTAAATGAATAATTTATATCTTCTAATCCTTCTTCTATTTTTCCAATTTTAATTTTTGAAAGTCCTCTGTTGCTGTATGAATAGGCATATTTCTCATCTATTTCAATCGATTTGTCAAATAACAGAATTGCTTCTTCAAATCTATTTAACAAATTAAAAGTAAATGCTTTATTATCTAAGGAATACTTATTATCAGGGTTTAACAGTAAGGACTTTTCATAAAACTCCAATGCTTTATCATGCTGGTCAAGTTTAGAATAGGAAAATCCTACGTTAAAATAATCGTTTGAATCCATTTTATCATAAATCATAAACTTTTCTGCAAGTTCATTTACTTGTTTGTAATTTTTTAATTGGAGAAAAGTGGCAATCGTCAACTTGTAAATATGTTCGTCCCTCAAGCCTTTTTTAAATTTATAATTAGGCAAAATAGAGACAACTTCATCAAATTTTTGTTCTTTATATAGTTCGATTGCTTGATCATATTCCTTTAAAAACCATTTATAAGCGAACAATTGCTTTAATCGATAACCATCATTGTAAACGTAACTACCATCGTACAATTTCATCGGAGTTGTACGTGGTACAAGGTTTATTAATAAATCAATGATTGATGAACAGAAAAAGATTACCAGAATGAGTTTTATTGAACCATGAAGGTCATAGACAAAAGTGAAGTAACAAGCAATTATTGCAATTAGGAATGAAGCTAAAGGACCAGTCAGGGTATAGATAATCTGTTTGTCGATTGTAATTTCATTTGCAGTGGGAACACACTTTCCAAATCTCCATAACAGTGGATTATAATTTAACCAAATCTCCAAAAGTCCTATATTGAAGTGAAAACTTTTTTGGGGGTCACCATTAGAACCAATATATATAGATGTTTTTTCTCTAGTCATTAGGATAGCAGGAATGGCATGTCCTAGTCCATGAAATAAAACTATAAATGGTATTATGATAAGAGTAATTAAAGCAAACAAAAGTATTATGTATATAAAAAAATCCATTAGGTATAAAATATATTAATTTGCTCTGTTCATTTATTGCAATACTTTGAAGTTGCTCCTCTGCCACAGAGTTTATGCTGGCTTATAAATATGCTAAAGTTTTGTCATACTTTTAACATTTACAATTAATTATTCTGAACCTAAGATAATTATTTATTTTGAAGTTTGCTCTAACTGATGGCATGACTCAAACCTCATCCCAAAACAACATCCCAATTTTCAAGTTAATACCATCCAGCCTTTGTTGGTGTTTGTCCACCAACAAGTCATGCGTCAGCAATTTGCCAATTATTTTTACAATATTATATAATAAGTTGATTGGTTGCTGACGCAAAATTCGTGGGAGAAAAACGCCAACGAAGGCGGAAGGTGTCATACCATTCTTTTCTGCTATAAATATTCCATCCTTTCAGGATTGATTCCTCTTCTGAAATTATTTTGCAATAGAACCAACAAATAGTACTGGTTCTATTGCTTCAACACCGATGGTAGTTTCAACCATCAATGTCCACCATTTTTCAAATCCTATATCCTCGTCTTTTTTTCCATTATTTAAGTCTACCATACCTTTCCAAGCATTACAGTATAAAATGAAATTATTCATAAATAACAATCTATATTTTAATGGTGTTGTTTCAGCAAAATGAAGCCTAATTCCTTTTTCTTTTGACAATGATAAAATAACTTGTTCGTCATCAGTTGTCAAAAAGGCAAAAGCCATAAAATTATCAGGAAGTGATACTCTCATGTTGTTTTCATCCACTACCTTCAACGTTTTCAAAATGTCTGCTGTAATAAACGACCAATAATGTTTGGTCAATGAATATAAAACTGTCCATTTCTCAAGCATTGGCGATGATGCAAAAAGTTTGTCTTCCTCGCAAGGAAGCCACATAGCAAACTCAACATTTTTTAGTTCATTCCATTCTATAGGTTTTTGAATTGAATGCTGAAATTTGAGAATTATTTCCCCTATAGAACCATTTAATTTACTTTCTGAATCAATTTTATTTTCTGAATCAGTCTCTTGCGTACTTTCTTTTGTCGGCTTACCAAAAAGTTTTTTAAAAATGCTCATTGTCGTTGTTTAAGGTTGTCTCTAACTTACCTATTTTATGCGAAAAGGGTATTCTCTTTCATATATTATTTAAAACTTATTTTCATGAACCTAAGATAATTATTTATTTTGAAGTTTGCTCTAACTGATGGCATGACTTTGAGTCATGCCATCAGTATTTACTCAGTATATGCTTTAGCCTTCGTTGGAGAAAACCGCCAACAAGAGTAAAAACCCTTACCCTAAAAACCTCAAAGCTGACAACTCAAAGCTCACAACTACCTAAATTTCCCAAACAACATCCCAATTTTCAAGTTAATATCATTAAATTAGTGTTTCTTCTACTGCATAATGAATCAAACTCTTCCAAATACTTATCAATATATCATTGCAGGGGGTGGTATGGCTGGGCTTTCGTTGGCTTTTTATTTGAATAAAAGCTTATTGAAAAATGAGTCTATCCTTATTATCGACCGTGATGTAAAACAGGCTAATGACCATACTTGGTGTTTTTGGGAGAAACAAGCTAGTCCCTTTGAGGATATTATCTATAGAAAATGGAATGGGCTTTGGTTCTATGGCAAAGAAGATTTTGCCAGATTTATGGATATTGAAGAGTACACTTATAAAATGCTTCGAGGTGAAGATTTTTATCAATATATTATTCCACTCCTCAAACAAAACCCTAACGTTAGTTTTCTGCAGGCTGATATTGAAAAAATTAATGGAACTAATACCTCAGCAGAGGTTCTGACCAACAAAGGTACATTTATAGCTAATGGTTTTGTGTTTGATAGTATTACGGTGTCTAGCTTCAACAATCCCAATTACCATAATATGCTCCAACATTTTAAGGGTTGGATCATTGAAACTGTCAAACCAAGCTTTGAACCCGAAAGACCTACGCTTTTTGATTTCAGAATACCACAACAAAACGAATGCAGGTTCGTATATGTTTTGCCTCATTCTGCTACTAAAGCATTGGTGGAATTTACTATTTTTTCTGATAACCTCCTCGACGAAGCTTCGTATAACAATACCCTCAAACAATATATTCAGGAGGTTTTAAAGATTGATGATTACCGAATTACTGAAATAGAATCGGGCGTTATTCCCATGTCTGACGAGCCGCAAGTAATTTCTCCTTCTCCAAAAGTTATCAGAATTGGTACGGCCGGTGGGTATGTTAAAGCCTCAACGGGCTATAGTTTTCAGCGTAGCCAACGATTTTTACAAAAATTAGTCTCGGATTTAGCCATAGCCCATACTACAAATAAGCCAATAGTATTTCAAGGCAATTTCAATACAAATCGATGGAAGGCATTGTTGGATAGTATCCTCCTCAATGTGATGCTACACAAGAGAATGCCTGCGGATATGATATTTACTAAGTTATTTCAATCTAATCGTCCAGCGGATGTATTAAAGTTTCTGGATGAAGATAGTTCTATCTGGCAAGACATCCTCTTGATGCAAAGTGTGCCTACTCTACCATTTATCATGGGTGCAAAAAGTGTAGTATCGGCAAAACTCTATTAAATTATAGTAGTATTAGTCCTAATATTTTATGGTAATATTCTTTTTTATAGTTAATATCCTTAAATATAGACTTATTTAAAGATAATTTATCTATAAATACAGCATTCAATAAGCCAAATTGTCAAATAAAAATATTAGTGATAAATTTGTGCTTTGATTGATTCACAAATTATAAAATATTCATAATGGCATATCTTTTCACCTCTGAGTCGGTATCGGAAGGACACCCAGATAAAATTGCTGACCAAATCTCAGACGCCCTCATTGATAATTTCATGGCGTTTGATCCATCTTCAAAAGTAGCGTGCGAAACCCTTGTAACCACAGGTTTGGTAGTGTTAGCAGGAGAAGTAAAAACTAATACTTATTTAGATGTACAAAACATTGCCCGTGATGTAATTCGTAAAATCGGATATACAAAATCTGAATATATGTTCGAGGCAAATTCTTGTGGTATCATCTCTGCTATCCATGATCAATCTGCTGACATCAACCAAGGTGTTGATAGAGTAACGGCTGATGATTTTGAATCGAAAGCAAATGCACAAGGCGCTGGTGACCAAGGAATGATGTTTGGTTATGCAACCAAAGAAACCGACAACTATATGCCTTTGGCGTTAGATTTGGCTCACCAAATCTTGAAGGAAATGTCAGCAATTCGTAACAGCGAACCTGAATTGATTAACTACCTTCGTCCAGATGCAAAATCACAAGTAACGATTGAGTATTCTGACGATAACGTTCCTCAAAGAATTGATACCATTGTCGTTTCAACACAACACGATGAATTCTCTGACGATGAATCAATGTTAGCGAAAATCAAAGCTGATATTATCAATATTGTTATTCCAAGAGTAAAAGATAAATGTAAGCCTGAATTACAAGGTTTATTTGATGGCGATATTACTTACCACATCAACCCTACTGGAAAATTTGTAATCGGTGGTCCTCATGGAGATACAGGTTTGACAGGCCGTAAAATCATTGTGGATACTTATGGTGGAAAAGGTGCGCACGGTGGTGGTGCATTCTCGGGTAAAGACCCTTCAAAAGTTGACCGTTCGGCGGCTTATGCTACGCGTCACGTGGCTAAAAACTTAGTGGCTGCAGGTTTGGCTGACGAAGTTTTAGTACAAGTTTCTTATGCTATCGGGGTGGCTCAGCCTTGTGGTCTTTTTGTCAATACTTATGGTACTAGCAAAGTAGATTTAACAGACGGAGAAATTGCTCGTAAGGTTGAAGAAATCTTTGATATGCGTCCTTATGCTATCGAACAACGTTTGAAATTGCGTAACCCTATCTATTCAGAAACGGCTGCGTATGGCCATATGGGACGTACCAACGAAATCGTGAAGAAATCTTTCAAAGGGCCAGATGGCGTTGTTTTTGAGAAAGAAGTTGAGCTTTTCACGTGGGAGAAATTAGACTACGTAGATGCTGTAAAAGCTAAATTTGGTTTGGCATAATTTAGATACTATCTATCAAAAAAAAAAGGCATCAATCGATGTCTTTTTTTTTGATACTATATAACCATTTTTTTTAATATTATCTAATACATCAGAAGCAACATTTCCTTGATTTATACTCTATTTTTAGAAAATAAAAAGGGGAATCTCTTTCGAAATTCCCCTTCAAGCAAATTGCACTGACTAAAATATTAACTTTCCATTGCCATCGACATTAAAACGTTTCTTGTCGGATTAGCTTTATCTTGTATTCGTTCTTTAAATCTTTTAAGTTGGATTTTGAGTGCTTCAATGGCGATGTCCATTGCTTCTTCAAATGTCTTACCCTGTTCTTTTACAAAAAGCGTCCCGCCGGGTAAATTAATCTTAACTTCCAACATTTTACTTCTGACCTTTTTTGTATCTCCTTTATCTACTTTTAGAAATACTTCACCTCCAGTAATTCGGTCATAAAAGGTATCCAGTTTGTTTAGTTTTGACTGGATGAACTCCAATAGCTTGATGTCAGCATCGAAGTGAATTGAATGCACTTGTAATTTCATACGCACTCGGTGTTTAAGTTAAACAAATTTTAAAAGAAAGCCCTCAATCAAAGCCTTTTGCTCATTGGAGTAGTTCTCTGTTTTACCTTATTGTTTCCCATTCAAATTTCACTTACGCTACGCATCTATTTTATTGCAATCAAACAAAAAATATAATTCAACACAACTGAAAATAAGAAACAATAAAGTCAAAACAAAGAACTCTCCGTTTTAGTCAAAAAAACCCTACCGACTAAGACAGGGTTTATAACTTATCTGAGCTTTTTCTTAAATGAATTTCGACATTAAATTTTAATTATCCAAATGTTAAATACACATTCTTTGAATAATCAAAGTTATTGAATCATACTATATAGTTACAGGATAATTATATTAGAAAAGTGCAAAATTTGGCTTTTAATCGGGTAAAAAACCCTTTGAAATCTACAAAAACTCATCCAAATTAGGCTTTTCCCACGCTACTCTCAGCACTTTTGAATGCACATTTATCTTTTCAAAAAAGCGTTGCCAATATAGCTGCTGATTAGACAAACTATCGGTTGGCGACTTCACTTCTATAAAACAATATTCGCCATCGTCCCACATAAATAAGTCTGGAAATCCACGAATATTTTCTCTTAAATTCCTCGCCATTTCTAGCATAATAGCACTAACTTGTTCAGAAGATAGTTTTTCTAAAACGGTCTGAATCAAGGGGAAAAGCCCTCCGTACCAATCTACCAACGGATTAGTGATGCCGTATTTTTCAAAGAAAATATTGTAAACATAAATCGCCGTGGCATCAATATCTTCTAGCATTTGTAGACGCTGCTCTATCTTCTCCTTCCTCTTTTCAAAAAAAGTAGGCTTGAATAAATCAGAAGGCGAACGCTGTAAGGGATGATGAATAGACAAGGTTTCGGTATCAAAAATGATGTCCCAAAATAATAATCCAAAAATGCTTCTCCAAAGATGGTTTTCGGTAAAAGTCGCTTTTTTATATTGCCTTTCGTAATAATCTATCACGCCCATTTCTACCTGCCGTTTCCAAACCAAATCAATCGTGATTGACTCTGACCCATGCAGATGCTGAGTAATGGCTTTCTTTGATTTCTTTTTTTGCAACTGTGCCTCCAAACGATTCAAATAATCTTCTGCAAAAAAGTGTTCGTCTGCATTCTGAGGTTCTGCCAAAATTACCTCGCAAAGAGCTTTGGCTTCTTCTTTATTTTTAAGTTTGTCCAAAATCCGTACCTGTCTTTCTCGGGAAGGCGACTGCTCCGTCAAGCGGAAAACTATCAGCGCTTCGTCCAAGGCTTTAATCTTTTCTAAGTATGCCCCTACTTTCAATGTAAAGCGTTCAAAGGTAGGAATGGCTATTTCCGACAGTTCCTTTCCATGTGTTTCAGCCCAATCCATAAACCAATTATAAATTTCAAGGTAATCTACTTTGGTTTCTTGCATCACATAAAAATCTTCCCTCGCCAAGCTCACTTTTAGTTTATCTTCCACCTCCTGTCGGGTCTGAAAATAAGCCACCATTTTATCTTCGTCATACTTTTCATAATTCTGATAGCCCAAATCGCGGGTAACAAACTCTGACATATCGCCGTGGCGAGTTCCGAAGAATAGAAATTTTAATAGTTGTACCTCCTCTTCAAAGCATACTTTCACGACAGAGTGCTCGATGGCATGGATTTTTGAGAAATCTTTTTCATCTAATAAAAACAGTATTTCTTCCCAATCTCCCACCTCTAAAAGCCAATCAAGCACTTCTTCTTTTTTTAAAGATGATTTGCCCTTGGTGGGTAGGTTGAGCATCTTGGCTAAAAAAATCAGCTCGGTTTTATTAAAAATATCTAGTACTTCATACGCATATTGAAGATGCTTTATTCCGAGTGGTTCTACAAAATTTTTAATAATTAAACTGTTCAGTACCGCTGGGATATTTTCAATTTCAGCATATTTCAATTTTTCAACCCTAAAAAAAGAACCTGTTCTATTCACAAAGCGTATGTACAAACATTGCTCGTCTTCTGTTAATGCATCAAATTGTGACAAGAATTGTTGTTCACTTTCGTTCAGAATATGTTGGTACTTTTTCTGGACAAAAGTCAATAAATATTGAAAGTATTCTAAGTAATATTTTGGAGGAAGTTCTATTCGTTCGGGAGCCATCTTTGCAAGCATTTTAGATTACAAAGATAGGATAGTAAAATTCACCAAAGCAATAAGTTGGCTTTTGCCCTAATTTTTCAATAAGAAATAGTCATACCAAAAAGAGGTACATTATATTTTGAGGTGGATGCATCTGACCAAGATTTACTCCATAAATGTTTTGATTTAGCCACACCATCCTTAGACATCATATATGAAGGGCTTATTAACATAATCTTTTCAACTTTTTTCGCATTATTTTTTTTATAAAATGCTTTCCCATACTGATAGTCTGAAATAATAAAATATTCATCATTTTTATCAATATATCCTATCGTTTGAATGCCTATCCATACGTATTTATCATTCAAAGAAATGTTATGGGAAGAAATGTCAACATTGATAAATTTGTCCTCTGGTGTAGCCTCTACGATAATATTATCGTTCAACAAATCTTCGGAGGGCTTATTATTTTCACCATTTTTGAATATCCTACATCTTAGTCTATACTTTTTCACAAATTCAGATTTCTCAGGACTTAGTCTATAATGAAGATTTGTAATAACGCCTTTTACATTGTCATGATTTTCAATTCTAGCGGCTATTATCGTACCAGAATTTGGGTTATAAGAAGCCTGATATACAATCCACCTTTTATGAAAAGTGCCATAGTCAATCATTTTATTTTTTCTCGATTTAACTGTTACCTCTTCTAACACAACATTCTTTTCACGAAGAAATATAGTATCTGAATGTAGAAAATCATTCAAAGAAAATATCCGTTGCTCATACCCTAAAGCTGAAAATAAAAGACTATCTTCAATTCCTCTTTTACCTTGAATGTCAAGACAGAAATTACCACTTTCATTAGAAACTGTACCAGTAGGCTTATTAATGAGTGAAATAGTTGCATAAGCTACACCTACTTTAGTATGACTATCTGAAACGATACCACATTTTTGGGAAAGGGTTAATTCTGAAATAAATGTAAATGCTAGTATTAAAAGGAGTCTTATTACCATAAAATAATTATTTATTAAATTGACGAAATGATTATGTTCTCTCGCCAATTTAATAAAGTAAATATAAAATTTATTAACTATTACAATTAAAAGGTCTTTGCTCTATTTTAGAACTAACTTCAATACCAAAAACATAGTATTTAACTTCAACAAGTTGAACACAAGTGTCACCGTAAGCATATTGTGTACCAAGAATTGTTTCTTCACTACCAAAGAATTTCGCCTGCGATTCTTGTACAAAAACCAAAGACATTACTGACACAAGCCCTACAATTCTAATATACCTATTTTTTTTAAAAAAGTTTTTCATTGTTATTTTGATTTAAAATTTCACTACCTACTCTTTCGCTTTTCGGTTTGCGCGATTCTAAAAATATTAACTGTTGTTTATTGGTTTTAGAACACTTCAAAAGTAAATACATTACATTTTTAAATTTATTTTTCACCATTGTAACTTACAAAATGAACGGTTGTAAGTTACAATCATATTTTTTTTGTATTTTTATTATAATAGTAGCTCTATACAAATTATTTCAAATACGCTAAAATATGAAACTTGGAGAAAAAGTACGAATAGTTCGAAATCTGAAACAGATCTCCCAAACTTGGGTAGCAATGAAATTAAAAATCTCCCAACAAGCCTATCAAAAATTAGAACAGGGAAAAACAATCATGACAAATAATAAATTGGCAGAAATTGCTAAATTATTAGATATTGATGAACAAACAATTAGAGACATTGATACGCTTCCCATTATTAATAAATCAAACTCACAAGGTAAAAAACTTAATAGTAATTCAGTATTCAACTCAAACAGATTAGCAATAGATGAGAAAGACAGAATCCAAAGTATTGAAAAAGAAGTTGATAATTTAAAGAAAAAAATAGACTCACTTACTCATCTAATTGAAACAAAATTTAAATAGTTATATATATCTAAGTAGGAGTTACGTTTATAAAAAACTACTTAAATATATCTAATAATAGTAGTTATGAATATTCTTTTTAAATCTATAGCATGCATATATCGGAGATTCTTCAAACACTTGAACAAAAAGTAAATATTTCGCCCGAAACAAAAAAGGGCATCCTTGTGTATGAAGAAAGCAAACCATTTTCCCTACATTACGAATTAAAACTAATATTATATGTAGGTATATTATTATTAAGTAGTGGTCTGGGCATTGTTATTTATCAAAATCTCGATTCTATTGGGCATACCGCTATTGTAGTTTTTATTAGCGTGTTGGTAGTAGCAGGTTTTGGTTTTTCGTTTTGGAAGAGGCAACCATTTACTTGGCAACTGGTAGAACAGAATAATCTCTTTGCCGACTTCACGTTGCTATTGGGCTGTTTGAGCTTCCTTACCTTAGAAGGATACTTGCAATATCAATATGACCTCTTCGGTGAAAAATACGGACTGATTACGTTTATTCCTGCCGTAGTTTTTTTCTTTTCTGCCTATTTTTTCGACCATCGAGGAGTGCTTTCTATGGCTGTTACTGCCTTTGCTTCGTGGGTAGGCGTTTCTATTTCTCCTGTGTCTATCCTCACTAATAATGATTTCACTGCCCCTTATTTTATCTTTACTTCCATTTGCTTGGGGCTTTCTTATATGGCGATTGGCTTTCTTTCTGAATACAAACTCTTGAAAAGACATTTTTCATTTACGTATATCCTGTTTGGAAGCAATTTGGCCTTGGTAGCAGGTACAGTAGGTATTTTTAAGGTACACCTTCAATACACCTACTTTTTTACCGTAATAGCTATTAGCGTAGTATTGTTCCTATACGCTAAAATCAAACAATCCTATATTTTCTTGTTGACGGGTATTATTTTTGGCTATATAGCCATCACTAATATTATTTTTGACCTGATAACTGTCAATAACTGGTTTGCTGCCTATTACTTTATCGCTTCTGGTATAGGAGTAATATTTCTGTTATTCAATCTCAAGAAAATTCTTAAAACTTCTAATTAAACATCTATGAAAGCATATCAACAACAATGGATAGAACACGCTTATCTTCAAGCCAAAGCCCAAAACTGGTTTGAAAAAGGCTTGCTCACTGAACAGCAAAACAATGACATCAAAAAGCAGTTTGTCCTTGATTATTATCAGCCCAACGTCTTTATCAAAATAGCCTTGTTTTTGTTTACAGCGTTGGCTTGTATATTTAGCATCTCGTTGCTTTACTTAATTTTTGAAAACTCGTTCACACAAAGTCCTGTTGCTAGCACTACTATTTTGTCTATCATCTTTGGCATTGCTACGGTCATTTTATTAGAATATTTAATACGAGAAAAGAAAGTTTTTCAATCAGGTATTGATAATGCCTTAATCTATTTTTCCATTGGCGCTTTTTGTACTTTCACTTATTATCTATTAGAGACCTCTCATTTACCTGCTTGGGTAGAATGCATTTTCTTTTTACCCTTCTTTGTTATCGCCTATATCCGCTATGCTGATGCTTTGGTAGCCTGTGGAATTTATTTTTTGTTAATCATCATGCTAGTTGATTTTTGTCTTGAATTTACTATTGGCAAAACTCTTTTGCCTTTCGTAATGCTGTTTTTTTCACTGGGTATGAATCGATTGGTTATGAAACTTAGTCAGCGAAAAGATTATCTTTATTACGAAACGTCATTGGATATTTTAAAAACCTTATCCATTGCATCGTTCTATCTCAGTGTTAATTATTTTATCGTTCGCGAGGGTAACGCCATGATTAATAAAGTCTTTACAAGTGTAGCCCCTCAAATAGGCCTTGCTCCTCTTTTCTATTTCTTTACTACTGTTATTCCATTCGTGTATGTGTATATAGGTCTAAAAAAACGTGACCGCACCTTCCTGATGTTAGGGTTGCTAACTTTGGCTTTTTCCTTTTTCACTTATCGACATTATTTCGGGGTAATTCCTACGGAGATTGCTTTGTTAATTTGTGGAGGGCTGATGATTGGTGGGGCATCTTTAGCCATCAACTTTTTAAAGCAACCTAAATATGGCTTCACTTATACTCCTGACAACAACCTCGAAGGATTTAATTTAGATACTATTCTATTGGCCGAAGTAGTAAATAGTAAAATAAATACACATGATAAGCCTTTCAAATTTGGCGGAGGAAGCAGTGCCGGAGGTGGCGCAGGAAGTGAATATTGACATAGCAATATTAAATATAATCATTCGATGATTATCTAAGAAAAAATACTCAAATTATTGACTTTTTTCGTGAATGATGATGAAAAATGTATATTTGTTTTCTGAATTCGGTTTTGTTAGTAAAACGTTTAGACTGAATTTTACAAAAACAACCAAAGGGTCTTCTTTCTTGATAAAAGAGAGAAATATTTTGAAATACTCAATATTATCGAAATATTATTTTGCCATTAATAAAAAATACATAATTTAATTATCCATGAAAACTGTCGATTCTTACAATTTTGCTGGCAAACGTGCCTTAGTCCGAGTAGATTTTAACGTACCTTTAAACGAGCGTTTTGAGATTACTGATGATACTCGTATCAAAGCTACAATTCCTACAATCACTAAAATTTTGAATGATGGTGGTTCGGTGATTTTGATGTCTCACTTAGGTCGCCCGAAAGATGGCCCTACAGAGAAATATTCATTAAAACACCTTGTAAACCCACTTTCAGTAGTATTTGGTCGCCCAGTGAAATTTGCAGATGATTGCATCGGTCAATCTGCCATTGACTTAGCTTCTGGTTTACAAAGCGGAGAAATTTTATTGTTAGAAAACCTTCGTTTTTACAAAGAAGAAGAAAAAGGAAATGTAGAGTTTGCTGAAAAATTATCTAAACTAGGTGACGTTTGGGTAAATGATGCTTTCGGTACAGCTCACCGTGCACATGCTTCAACAGCAGTAATTGGTCAGTTTTTTGAAGACAGAATTTGTGGTTATGTAATGCAGGCTGAAATCGAGAATGCTCAAAGAGTATTAGAAAACTCAGAAAGTCCGTTTACAGCCATTATGGGTGGTTCTAAGGTTTCTGATAAAATCTTAATTATCGAGCGTCTTTTAGATAAAGTTGATAATTTGATTATTGGTGGTGGTATGACATACACTTTTGTATTGGCTGAAGGTGGCAAAATCGGAAATTCAATTTCTGAACCAGATAAAGTAGAGCTAGCTAAAGAAATTTTAATTAAAGCGAAAGAAAAAGGTGTTAACGTATATATGCCTGTAGATAACTTATGTGCTGATAAGTTCTCTAACGATGCTGAACGCCAAGTAGTTGCTTCTGGTGCTATTCCAGATGGCTGGCAAGGATTGGACATTGGTCCAGAAACGGCTGAAATTTTCAAGAAAGTAATTGAAGCTTCAAAAACAGTATTATGGAATGGTCCGATGGGCGTATTTGAATTCCCTAATTTTGCGGCTGGAACAAATGCTATCGCTGATTCAGTAGTGAACGCTACAGAAGAAAACGGTGCTTTCTCATTAATCGGTGGTGGTGACTCTGCTTCAGCAGTAAACAACGCTGGTTATGGTGACAGAGTTTCTTATGTTTCAACAGGTGGAGGTGCGTTGTTAGAATACATGGAAGGTAAAGTATTACCGGGTGTTGCTGCATTGCAATAACTGATAAAAATCTGCATTATTTGAAGGCGATACAATTTTTGTATCGCCTTTTTGTATTTATCTTTGAGTCAATTATAATATAACAATCGTGGAATTTAAAGCATTACCCATCAACACTACAGCACAATATCTTTTGAATGATAGTCGCCAGTTGTCATCCCCACAGCGGTCTATCTTCTTTGCTATTAAAGGTTTACACCACGACGGACACCTGTTTTTAGATGATTTATACCGAAAAGGTGTACGCGAATTTGTGGTAGAAACCGATGCCCTTAGCCCTGCTATTCTACGGGAATTAAAGAAATTTACGGATGCCAAAATATGGCAAGTAGAGGATAGCATCACTGCCATGCAAGAGGTGGCTCAGCGTCATCGCGAGCAATTTAATTTACCTGTTATTGGCATCACTGGCAGCAATGGCAAAACCATCGTTAAAGAATGGTTAGCACAATTATTGAGCAACCGTTTTAAAATTGTAAAAAGCCCCAAAAGTTATAATTCACAGATTGGTGTACCGCTTTCGGTATGGCAAATCAACGAAAGTCATAACTTAGGTATCTTTGAAGTGGGTATTTCCAAGGTGGAGGAAATGGAAAAGCTAGAGAAAGTAGTGAAACCTTCTATTGGTATTTTTACGAACATAGGCACCGCACACAACGAGTTTTTTAGCAGTAATTCACAGAAGATTAAGGAAAAAATCAAGCTTTTCAAGCATGCTACTACCTTGATATACTGTGCTGATTATGTAGCGATTGATGAAATCATTAAAACGGATTTCATGGTTGAAAACCCTGACTGCAAAATCATCAATTGGTCACGAATGGCTAATACGGGCGCACGTGTGTCTTGGGAAATATATAATGAAAACACGAAAGTCTTTTTAGACTTAACCGCTATTTCGCCTAATACTGAAAGATTCAGCACCACACTTGATATTCCTTTCACTGATGAAGCCTCTATCGAAAACGCTATCCATTGCATCCTCACGCTCTGGTATTTGGGGTATAGCACCTCTGACATTCAGGCAAGGCTACAAATCCTTCGTCCTGTTTCGATGCGCTTAGAAATGAAGCAAGGAACGAATGCTAATTATTTGATAGATGATACTTATAACAATGATTTAGCGGGCTTGACAATCGCACTGAATTTCTTGAGCCAGCAAAAACAAAAACAGAAAAAAGTACTTATCCTGAGTGATTTGTTAGAGACTGGTGTTCCTGAAAAAGAACTTTATAAACAGATAGCCCACTTAGTAAAAGAAAGGCATTTAGAACAGTTTATTGGTATTGGCGATGTGATATCCCGCAATAAAAATCATTTTATGGCTAGTTCGGCTAAAACTGATACAAATATTCAGTTTTATAAAAACACGAAGGATTTTCTGGAGAGCCAAGCCATCAAATCATTACATAACTCTACCATTCTGATTAAGGGAGCAAGGAAATATGGCTTTGAACAAATTGTGAATAGACTTGTTCAAAAAACACATGGAACTATCCTTGAAATCAATCTGGATGCCATTACCAACAATTTGAATTATTATCGTGATAAAGTTGGTCAACAGATTAAGATGATGGTAATGGTGAAGGCATTTGCCTATGGCTCTGGTAGTACAGAGGTAGCCAATTTGCTTCAATTTCATGGTGTTGATTACCTAGCCGTTGCCTATACGGATGAAGGGGTTTCGCTCAGACAAAACGGCGTTTATCTACCGATTATGGTGATGAACCCCTCCCCTAACGATTTTGAGCAATTGGTGGCTTATTCGCTTGAGCCTGAAATATATAGTTTAAGAATCCTCCACGAGTTTTCTGAATACATTGATAGCCGTAGTTTAAGCTCTAAAATTCACCTTAAAATTGATACAGGGATGCATCGGTTGGGCTTTGAAAAAGAGGCTTTGCCCGAATTACTGAAAAGTTTGCAGTCGAACCCCAATTTATGGGTTTCAACTATTTTCAGTCATTTAGCAGCGGCTGACGATGTTGATTTTGATGATTTTACAAGACAGCAAGTCAAAACGTTTACCGAAATGGCGAATGAAATATCGGAAGCTTTGGGCTATATTCCCTCACGCCATTTAGCTAACTCCGCTGGTATTGCCCGTTTCCCCGAAGCCCGTCTGGATATGGTAAGGCTTGGTATCGGGCTGTATGGTGTAGCTGCCAAACCCGAAGACCAAGTAAATTTGCAGACGGTGGGTACTTTAAAAACGGTAATTTCGCAAATTAAGCACATAAAGTCTTCGGAGACTGTCGGTTATGGCAGAAAAGGCGAATTGAAAAGGGATACCAAAATTGCTACCATAGCGATTGGATACGCTGATGGTTTTGATAGAGGATATGGCAGGGGTGTTGGCGAGGTGTTGGTAAATGGACATAGATGCAAAGTAGTCGGAAATGTATGCATGGATATGACGATGGTGGATATTACCGATGTACCAAATGTGCAGGAAGGAGACGAAGTGATTATTTTTAATAAAGAACTGACTATTACCGAATTATCTCAAAAAATAAATACTATTCCTTACGAAGTATTAACCAGTGTAAGTGAAAGAGTAAAACGTGTTTTCTATCAGTTATAGGCTATAAAAAAAGTGCAAGAAATAATTCTTGCACTTTTAACCTTCAACCTTTTAAAACATAATTCAATCAAAATCAATTTGGCGTAAAATGCTTTCGATTGACTGTTTAATTTGTTTGATATAAAAATGGTTATAATATTTTTTTAAAAAATGGCTAATGTTTGTAATACAAATTTATGCAAACTTTTTAAATAAAAACAAATATATTTGCAAATATTTGCAAAAAATCTCAAGATTAAAATATTCACCCTCCTAATTTGGTATCATGTTAAAAGAAGAACGTCAACAAATAATTTTAGATAAGCTAAGTACAGACAAAAAGGTAACTTTGGTTGATTTAGGACAAATACTAAATGTATCTTACGACAGCGTTCGTCGTGACATTATCGAACTCGAAGACAGAGGGCTTTTAAAGAAAGTACATGGGGGTGCTATCGCTAATTCATACCTATCTATCAAGGCAAGCAAAGGATTGGGGATTGTCAATACAGAATTTGTAACGATTGCTAAAAAAGCGATGAAATTGATTGAAAACCACAAAATCATTTTGATGGACGGAGGAACAACCAATTTCTACATTGCTGAGCAACTTCCTAAAAACATGGAGATTACCGTTGTAACCAACAATCCTCATTTGGCTACAGCCTTAGCGGAGCATCCTAAGGTTGAGATAATTTTGTTGGGTGGTTCTTTTTACAAACGTTATCAAATAACCCTTGGGTCAAAGACAGTTCAGGATTTAGAGCACATCCATGCTGATATATATTTCATGGGTACAAACAGCATCAATCCAGAATTAGGCTTGGCTATTCGTCACTATGAAGAATCGTTATTAAAACAAAAAATGATGAGTATTTCAAGGAAAATCGTTACTTGTGTGATAGAGGAAAAAATTAACAGAGAAGAGAATTATAAGGTATGTGATTTTACGGCTCTTGACTATTTAATCACGAGTTTATCGCCTACCGATAATTTACTATCAGGTTTTAGGAATAAAAATGTTGAGATATTGTAACTTTTGTTTGCAAAATATTGCAAACAAATAGATTTAGTAGCACGAGTTTTCAACTCGTGAATAAATAATATACGAGTTGAAAACTCGTACTACTAAAAAAAGCGGTCAGAAATTAGTTTTCTGACCGCTTTTTTGCCTTTAGTTCACGAGTTGAAAACTCGTGCTACACTAAAACATTAATAATGCGCTAGTACATAATAAAACGATTCCAAGAATTAAGAATACTGATGGATTCAAACCTGGGATACTTCTTTCTCCTAAAGCCGAATCATAAGGATTCTCTGGATTATATCTTACCTGCATCGTTTGTCCAACTTGGCTAAGCATAGACATTCCTTTGTCAGCTTCAATTCTGAATTGTCTTCCGTTTACGATAAATGATACAACAGGGAAAAAAATTGGGCTTTGACCTAATTTATCACTGCGTTCATAACGTTTGCTTACTTCCACTACTTCGCCGTTTGTCAATACTGAATGTTGAAGCCATTCACGACGTTTTCTGCTTAAATAAATACCTAAAAATATTAATGCCGCAGCTACGATTATAAATCCAGCCATTACTAATGGTGGTACTCCTTCATAAGTGCCGTGTGGGCCTGATATAAGTAAAATTGAATTAAATGCGCTTTCCATATTCACAAAATTTTAATGATTCTTTGACCGATAGAAGTATAAATCTTAATACTTCTATACAAATTTCATACAAAACTCATTAAAAACCAAGCTGTTACCTTTATAGAGGATTCTACTCAGAAGATTTGTGAAAGGCTTATTTTTGTAAATTTTTATTTTTTTTATTTAACGATTTACTTTTTGAAAGCTGTTTTTCTAAAAAGTCCATTTTTAAAGCTTCAAGTACTTATTTTTTAAACGGACTTCTCTGAAAAAAATATTTTATTGAATTTTAAAGTTTTTTTATTGTACTTTTTCTTGTAAAGGTTTGATTTATAACCTCAATTTTTCAAAAAATACTCTTTTTATAAAGAAGGCATTTAAAAAACATATAAATCAACCAAATAGGTGCTTTATTTCATAAAAACAGGTTTAAAATCAGCCATGTAAATGCAAAAAAAATATTTTTATGTTTACAGCCAGTTTTTCCGTTTAAACCATATCAACATCACAATTACCAATATGACCATTACAATCCACACCACATAATACCCATATCGCCAATGCAATTCGGGCATATTGTCGAAATTCATTCCATATATTCCTGCTACAAAAGTAAGGGGCATAAAAATTACCGAGATAACAGTCAACACTTTCATGACGTTATTCATCTTATTACTTACTTGCGAAAGGTATAAATCCATCAATGATGCACCCAAATCTCTGTAAGAATCGACTGTTTCAATTACCTGCATCACATGGTCTAATACATCCCTTAAATACAGACTAGTATTGGCGGTGATTAACGGAGCTTCTTCTCTGATAAGGCTTGCCAACATTTCACGAAGTGGGAAGATAGTTTTCCTCATTATCGTGAGCTCTCGTTTCATACTATAGAGTTCATTCAATGCTTTTGGATTGGGGTTTTTGATAATATCTTCTTCCAACTGTTCCATGTTTTCAGAAAATTTATCCAGCACCGTAAAGTAATTATCCACGACCAAGTCTATCAAAGCATATAGCAAATAATCAGCCCCATTTTTACGGGTTTTACCCGCAGAGGCTTTGATTCTGGTAAGAATTGGTTCAAAAATATCACGGGAGCGTTCTTCCTGAAAGGATATTACATACCCCTCACCCATCACAAAACTCAGATGCTCTATTTCAGCTTCACGTGTATAGGGGTTATACTCTATCATCTTTAAGGTCACAAAAAGCTGGTCTTCGTTATAATATTCAAACTTGGGCTTTTGGTGGGTATTCAAAATATCTTCTAGTACCAAAGGGTGTAAATTAAACATATCGCCAATGTTTGCTATTACGGCAGGTTCATGAATGCCATCTACGTTCATCCAATAGGTTTTATCATCAGCAAGCTCGACATTAAAGTTGCCAAGATCAGGGACTTCACTAATTTCATACTTTTCGAAGTTGTAGCTAGTCCACCATATTTTAGTTTCAAAACTCACTTCCTGCCCTACATAAGTAAGCGTTCCGGGCGATGTTCCTAAGTTTTTATTTTGAATAATATATCTTTTTGGCATCAGAATCGTTTGATTTAAAATAGTAAAATTGAATTCAATTTAGAGAAGAGATTGGCAATTTTCAAATTCCAGCAGTAAATTGCTTGATTAATCGACCACTCGATAGAAAATATAATCCTTAATCATATCGTGATAATATTGAAATACACAAGACACATTTTTGTAAGTTGTTTTATCTCAGGCATCGTTTTATTAGCCTGCTCACATCAACCCAAGCAATTAGCTAAAAAAACCTCCACTGACGTTTCCATCAGAAATGATAGCATTGCGAAGCTATTCGACCCACAAATAGCTGTCAAAAAAGCGAGTAAGCTAGATACTTTTTTCAAAAAATTGCATAAACTGAATGGATTTAATGGAGCCGTGTTGGTTTCTCAATACGGAAAAATTATTTACAAAAAAGCCTTTGGCTATGCCAATTTTTCGAGCAAAGATACCAATACTACCCAAACGCAATTTCAGTTAGCTTCGGTATCAAAACAATTTACGGCAGTTGCTATCATGCAATTACACGAAAAAGGATTGATTGATTATGATGACCCCGTTTATAAATACATTCCGAATTTTCCTTACGACCCAAGTATTACCATAAAAAGTCTGTTGTCGCATAGTTCGGGCATTCCCAATTATGTGTATTGTTTAGACAAAATTGTCAATAAAAAAGTACCCTTGACAAATAATCAGGTTGTCGATTTGTTTGCTCGTTATAAGCCCGGTATCAATTATTATCCCAATACGAGATTCAACTATAACAATTCAAACTACGCTTTGTTAGCTTATATTGTCGAAAAGCTATCGGGAATGAACTTTAGGGAATATGCCAAAAGAAATTTATTTGCCCCAGCAGGTATGTCAAGAAGTTTTGTGTATGACCCTAGCAAACCCGAATTGAACGCTACAGCCGCCATTGGTTACACCCCTCGTCGCAGAGGTTTCTGGCCAGTACCATTCGACCACCTAGATGGCGTAGTGGGCGACAAAGGAGTATATTCTACCGTGGAAGACTTGTATAAATGGGACATGGCTTTGAACAGCGAGAAATTAGTAAAAATGAGTACCTTGAACGAAGCTTTCTTGCCAGTGCATACTTTTAAAAACTTATTGACCAAAAACTACGGCTATGGCTGGCGTCTTCAATTATTGGATGATGGCACTTGGCTGACCTTCCATACGGGTTGGTGGCATGGATTTAAAAACTATTATATGCACAATAATAGAGACAATTCATCTATCATTATTCTACAGAATGTTTCAAACAGGGCCTTGGGTAGAATAAAAGTAGCACAATCTATTTTATATCCCGACAAAGCATGGTTTTTCATGAGCGGAGAAAACATGCCTGGCGAATTAGAAGTAGAATAATTTGGTAAGAATTACTCAATAATAAAGTATTAAAAAAGTCGTTAAATCATAAAAAAAAGCTAATTTTAGAGGGACAATAACCTTTATGAAAATTACAAAAAACATGAGAATCTCAAAGTTACTCCTCCATTCCTTTTGCTTGTTGTTATGTCTTTCATTTTCTGTAAAGGCACAGAGTGAAGATGATGCTATCAAAACTTGTGTAAATAATTATTTGGATGGTGTTTTAAAAGGTGATGCAGCTCGCTTGAACCTTGCTTTTCACCCAACGGCTATGCTCAGGACTGTAAATACCAATACAGGTGCTTTGCAAGATATTCCCGTAGCTAAATTTATTGCTACGACTCCTGCGGGAGGGATAGAAACAAAAGGCGGTTCGACAAAACTAGTTGGATATTCATACATTGGAGTATCTGCCTTGGCAACGGTGGAATTGCGTTTCGGAGATTTTAAATATGTTGACTTATTGAGTATGCTAAAATTTGGGAACGATTGGAAAATCGTTAGCCGTGTTTTCAGCCGTACAGACTTGGATAGCCAAGTAAAAGGAACTGCTACTTCGGCAAGCCCAGTGGCTGCTACTAACAAACCAGCCGTAAAAAAATCATCTTCTGCCAATGTAAAACCAAAAGCTGATGATGGTTGGTAAGCCAACAACGATATAATTCTTGAGAAGCCCGTGAAATTCATGGGCTTTTTTTATACAATCACAAAGGCTAAAACAAACTCTCCTTTGCGTAAAAACCTAATAATTCCTAACTTTGCAAACTCAAAAAGAAAAGGTAGCAATCACAATTAAAAATAGAAATGGGAAGAGCATTTGAATTTCGTAAAGCAAGAAAATTTAAGCGATGGGGACAAATGGCAAAAACATTTACCAAAATCGGTAAAGATATTGTCATTGCAGTAAAATCGGGTGGACCAGACCCTCATTCAAATTCACGTTTACGGGCCATTATCCAGAATGCCAAGGCAGTAAACATGCCGAAAGACAATGTGGAGCGTGCTATCAAAAAAGCATCATCTAAGGAGCAAGAAGACTATAAAGAGATTGTGTATGAAGGATATGCAGCGCATGGTGTTGCTGTATTAGTAGAATGTACTACGGATAATACCAATCGTTCTATTGCCAACATCAGAAGTCATTTTACAAAATGTGGAGGTAGCGTAGGTACAACAGGGATGTTAGATTTTATTTTCGAACGTAAATCTGTTTTCAAAATTGCTAAAACACCTGATATAGACGTTGAAGAATTAGAATTAGAACTAATTGATTACGGTGCTGACGAGATTTTCTTGGATTTAGAAACCAATCAAGTAAACATCTATGGCGAATTCACTGCCTTTGGAGCTATCCAAAAATTTCTAGAAGAAAAAGGTTTTGAATTATTAGGTGCTGATTTTGAAAGAATCCCGAATGATACCAAAGAACTAAGCGAAGAACAAATGGCCGATGTTGAAAAACTAATCGAACGTTTGGAAGAAGATGACGATGTACAGAACGTGTATCACAATATGAAATAGACTTTCCTTATACATTCATTGAAAAGCCAGAATTTTCTGGCTTTTTTCTTTCATACAATCATTACCTTTTAAAGGCAAATGCGATATTTTATAGAATGCTCATATAAAGGCACAAATTATTGTGGTTGGCAAGCACAGGAAAACTCCCGTACTATTCAGGGAGAGATAGAAAAAGTACTGTCTATCTTATTAAGAAAACAGATTGAAATTGTAGGAAGTAGCAGAACTGATACGGGCGTGCATGCCAAGCACCAAACGGCTCATTTTGATTTGGAAGAAGCCATTCCGAATCCAGCAAACATTGTTTACAGAATGAACAAAATGCTTCCTTTTGATATTTCAATCTTAAACATTTTTCAAGTAGCAGACGACTATCATTCTAGATTCGAGGCAAGTTCACGAAAATACGAATATCATATCTCCAGAAAGAAAAGTCCATTCTTGATAGATTTGTGTTATCAATTCACACCTGAATTGAATATTGACGCCATGAACGAGGCTTGTAAATACTTTTTTCAGTACATAGACTTTGAATGCTTTAGCAAACTTCATTCACAAGTATTTACGTTCAATTGTACCATCATGGAAGCAAGGTGGGAAGAAAGAGAAAATGGTATCTTGGTATTTCATATTAAATCAAACCGATTCCTCAGGGGAATGGTAAGAGCCATTGTGGGGACATTGATTGAGGTAGGAATGGGCAAAATCAGTATCGAAGACTTTGAGAAAATCATTCAGTCTAAAAATCGCCAAAAGGCAGGTGGTGCTGCCCCTCCGCAAGGACTATTTTTGATGGAAGTTAATTATTAATCAGGCTTCAATAAAAATTAGGTATTCAAGAATATTTTCATCCTTGAATACCCAAAATATTACTCAAGGATAAGTTTTTTAGAGATGCTTGTATCGTTATTACTAAAGATGACAATGTAATTCCCCTTTGCTAAATGGTTTAAATCAATTTGATGTGTGTCGCTCTGTTTGATTGGCTGTTCTACTAATTTTATACCTCTAAAATCAACGATTGAAATTTGTCCACTGACTGATTTCGGAAAGTCAATCATCAAAAGTCCTTTGTTTGGATTAGGATATAATTTTAAACCCCAATTTTGCTCCTCCTCTATCCCCAAAACTGATTGCGTAGTAACTGTCAACGCAGCAGCATACAGCGATTCTGTTTTGTCTCCAAAAGCCTTTAAACGATAATAATAATTCGTTTTTTCCGTGAGTGGCATATCCGAAAAATCAGTTCTTGTAGCATCCAATTTGGCTAACTCTACGTAGTTCCCTGCTTCAGTTACTTTTCTTTCTAATACATAACTGGTCGCATTGGGAATACTCTTCCATGTAATTTTAGCATTACTGTAGGTTATTGATTCAGCTTGTAACACAGGCGTCGCTAATAGTGCTGGAGTTTTACTTTCAACAATCGTGTACAACGATTCTGTCAGATTTCCGATGGCTTTAATCCTGTACGCATAGGCGGTATTAGGTGTTAAATCTTTATCAACTAACGTCAACTGATTAGCAGGTTGGGTACTCAATAGTTTAAAATCTTCTGAACCTACTCTTCTTTCAATCTGATAAGCAGTTGATTGGGCAACAGCTTGCCATGAAAGGCTCAGGGAATTGTTGTAAACAACGGTCACAGCCAATACAGGCGTGGCTAAATAGGCAAGTGTTTTAGCTTCAGCATTCGCATACAGCGATTCCCAATAATTACCCACTGCCTTTATGCGATAGGTATAAAGCTCTCCTCCTTTCAAAGATTTGTCTTCATAAACTAACGTATTGGCATTCAATTGAGCCACCTGTTGAAAAGCAGTTGACGCAGTTTTTCTTTCGAGAATATAGCCATTAATACCTGTGATAGCCTCCCATTGTAATTTGATGGTTTCAAAATTAGTGGCTACAGCACTTAGTTTAGTAGTAGGCACTTCCTCTAATTTGAATTCATAAAAAGAAAGTGCTCTCAACCCTTTTTTATTCGTAATGTATGGACCAGTATATGGATAGTCGGGACTAGTGGGTTCGATAAAGGAAGGCAAGTAAGAGATTTTAGTTGCCGAGCTACTCGTATTTAATGTTAAGATTACTTTATTGCCTACGGTCTTCCCACTCACGACATTGCCCGCGACGCCATCCAAATAGAAGAAATCTTTCATCAAAAGATTCCTTGTTTTCTCGTTCCAAGTAAGCTCCTGACCCACTGGAAAAGTGATTGTTATTTCACTTTTATCAGCTTGAGAAAAGTACGCCTTTCGGACGTTAGGTGCATCAATATTATCAGTAGGCGATACATTATAAAAATCACGACCAGCCAACCAGCCCAATTCAGTAGCATTCTGCGTATAGCCTGCTGCAGTATAATGCAGACCATCAAAGCCCGCAGTGCCAACAGAAGCAACCACCTGTAGATTTTGATATTTATCCGCTAAAGCTCTTTGCGTTTCACGCACTTTGGGCGCTTCGCCCACAGCGGGATTAATGATGTCTATTTGATAGACGTAGAGTTGTTTAATAGAGGGTAAATCTAGTTTCAGGTTCTTATAAAATATATCGAAGTAACCTCCAAAATCAGACCCTTCTCCATAAGCTTCCGTTTCACCTTGTCTGTAAATCAGCGCTTTAACGTATTTGTCTACCCCTGCTTTTTGCAAACGATATAACATTCTGCCATACCCATTGGTCAAATCTGCGGGGTTGGATGCCGTGCGATTAGCATGTTGACGAGCTGAAGACCAGTGAAACCCTGCATTAATCAAGCAAGTAGGAATACCAAAGTTATCTAATATGTATTTTTGAAATTCATAGCCAAGCGTTCCTACATTTTTGAAATATACTTCTTGGTTAGATAACGCCCATAGCGTATCGGCTGGATTATAATCTTCAATATTATACGTTCCCGTTATTTTACCAAAGGTTCTACAAAATTCATTGGTCTTGGTCTCGGAAAAAAAAGCGGTAGAGTTTGATTGTCCCGTAAGTACATAAACATCACCAGCGACTACATTTTCTCTAGTAACTAAATCTAAGGAATCTGTTCCTTTTACAGCAAATATTTTAAAGTCGTATTCCGCTTTTTCGGCTTTGATGACTACAGGCGTAAAGGCAAAATTACCAAGGCTATTTTTATAGCTCACGGGCGCTCTTTGATAGGCAATTAATTGCTTGTTGCGATATACTTTGAGGGAAAAATATGACCATCCTTCCAGTTCTATTCTTCCAGAGATAGGGACTGACGCTTCGTTTTTTTCATTTCTTGGATAGAGTTGATAGCTTTGAGGGAGGTTATCAAAAACAGTCGAGTAGAAACGCTGAGAAAACCCAACATTAGCATACAAGATTATTATAAATAGGATAAAAGCTTTTTTCATAAATATTATATCATTGATTTAGACAACTACACGATAACATAATCTTGTGTATTGAACTATAAATTTATAAACATAATCTTATAGTTCAATATTATGACTATTGTTAACAGCAAACTCTTATCACTAGGGAGGGACTTAAGTCCCTCCCTAGTGATAAGAGTTTGACTTTTACCCAGTGCAGAAAAGCATTTTGCCTTTGTTGGTGTTTTTCACCAACAAATCAAGCGTCAGCAACAAACCAAATATTAACTATGAAGGTAACGCGTTGCTGACGCATAGCTTGTTGGAGATAACTCCAACAAAGGCAGAATATTCATATCGAAGGTTTTAAAACCTCAAACCGTGGTCTGTGGCACACAGAACACAAAGCTTAATGTTGTGGTCTGTGTGCCACAGATCACGGTTTTCAACTAAGCTTATTCAATAGCTTTCTTCACCTCGTTTAGTTTCAAAAGTGCTTCGATTGGTGACATTGCATTGATGTCAAGGTGTTTTAATAGCTTTTCTATTTTATCAAATTTAGGATTTGCTTCGCCTCCAAAAATATTCATTTGGAAATTCTGTTTAGGCATTTCCCGAATTGTCTGTCGGTGTTGTTCTTTTGAGCGATTTTTTTCTAGTTCAATCAAAATCTCACTCGCACGATACACCACTGGGTGTGGAATACCTGCCAACTGCGCCACATGAATACCAAAACTATGTTCTGAACCGCCTTCTTTTAGCTTCCTCATAAAAATCACTTTTCCGTTGATTTCCTTTACTGAAACATTAAAGTTTTTGATTCTTGGAAAATCATTCGCAAGTTCGTTCAATTCATGATAGTGGGTCGCAAAAAGTGTTTTAGGGCGATAGTTAGCATGATTATGCAAATGTTCGGCAATTGCCCATGCGATAGACACACCATCATAGGTACTTGTTCCTCTACCAATCTCATCCATCAACACAAGACTTCTATCCGAAAGGTTATTTAAAATACTTGCCGTTTCAGTCATTTCCACCATGAAAGTCGATTCGCCTTTTGAAAGGTTATCGCTTGCTCCTACTCTGGTAAATACTTTATCGACCACCCCAATTTTAGCTTCACTTGCAGGCACAAAACAGCCAATTTGTGCCATTAACACAATCAGGGCCGTCTGACGCAACAGGGCTGACTTACCAGCCATGTTTGGTCCTGTGATAATGATAATTTGTTGGCTCGAATCATCCAGAAACAAATCGTTAGGCACATAATTTTCTCCTAAAGGCAATTGCTGTTCAATAACTGGGTGGCGACCGTCTTTAATAACAAGTTCTTTACTATCAGACACTTGTGGTTTGGCATAATTATTTTTCTCCGCAATTTTTGCAAAATTGGTCAATACGTCCAATACCGCAATGATTTTAGCATTCTGTTGAATCTGATGCACATAATCATTGGCGACATTCACTAATTCATTAAAAATTCTAAACTCAATAACGGCAATTTTATCTTCTGCCCCCAGAATAGTCTCTTCATATTCCTTTAATTCGGGGGTAATATATCGTTCGGCATTCACTAAGGTTTGCTTACGAATCCAATCGTTCGGCACTTTATCTTTATGGGCATTGGTCACTTCCAGATAATATCCAAATACTTTATTGAAAGAAACCTTTAGCGACGAAATCCCTGTACGATCTATTTCACGGTTTTGTAGCTGTAATAAAAAGTCTTTCCCCGTATGAGCAATCCCTAAAAGCCTGTCTAATTCTTCGTCTACTCCAGCCTTAATCATACCCCCTTGGTTCGTCACAATCGGCAATGACTCATCACGCAACTCATTTTCAATTTTATCTAACAAAAACTGACAAGGATTCAACTGGTCGGCGTACTTCCGTAACATCGTTACATTGGCAGTCTGAGCCGATTTTGTTTTGTCTTCAGAATGCACTGAATTTATCAACAACTCTCTGATAGGCTCTATACGTGACAAGGCTCTTTTTAACGTGGCGAGTTCACGCGGATTGATTCTACGAACAGCTACTTTGGAAATAAGGCGTTCTAAATCTCCAATAGGTTTTAGCTGTTGCTCAATAAACTCACGTAAATCGGTATTCTCTTTGAAAAACGAAACCGTTTCTAAACGCTCTTGAATCAAAGATTTTTCTTTCAAAGGTAATACTAGCCATTTTCTGAGTAACCTTGCTCCCATTGGAGTCATGGTTTGATCAAGAATCTGAATCAAGGAGATACCCCCTTCTTGTTGAGCAGAGACCAATTCTAAATTGCGAATGGTAAACCTATCCAACCACACATATTTTTCTTCTTCCAGTCGATTGATTCTGGAAATATGGCTTACCTCTTTATGTTCTGTTTCTGCCAAATAGTGCATCACTACCCCCGCAGCAATGATACCTTCTGCCAAAGATTCTATCCCAAAACCTTTTAATGAATTGGTTTTGAAATGATTGGTTAGCAATGGATAGGTAAAATCACGGGTAAACGCCCAATCATCAATGCCAAATGTATTGAACTTATCACCAAACAACGCTGTAAATTCTTGTCGATTCTTCTTACAAAAAAGCACCTCTGAAGGGCCAAAACTTTGCAAAAGTTTTTCGATATAAGCAGGACTTCCTTGCGAGCATAGAAATTCCCCCGTAGAAATATCCAAGAAAGCAATCCCTATGATTTCCGAAGAAAAAGAGGAAAAACTAATAGCCGCTAAGTAGTTGTTTTGCTTGGTATCAAGTACATTATCGTTATAAGAAACCCCAGGGGTAACTAATTCGGTAACGCCTCGTTTTACAATACCTTTGGCAGTAGCAGGGTCTTCTAGTTGGTCGCAAATAGCTACACGTTCACCCGCACGGACTAAACGTGGTAAATAAGTATCTAAGGAATGGTGTGGAAAACCAGCCAGATGGTCGTCGGCAGTACCGTTATTTCTACGCGTAAGCGTAATACCCAAAATCTTTGAAGCACGCACGGCGTCTTCCCCAAAAGTTTCGTAAAAATCACCTACTCTGAATAATAGTAATGCTCCGGGGTAACGCGCTTTTATTTGATTATACTGTTTGGCAAGGGGTGTTTCGTTCGCTTTTTTGATGGGTTTAGTTGTGTCGTCAGTATTTTTAGAAGGTCTTGCCATGTGATTATTAAAAAAATTCAATCCGTATTATTTGCTCAAAAAGTAGGCTGAACATCAATGATTGAAAATCAAATTAACTATTGAAAATGAATAATGTATATGTTTTTACAAAAATACAAACTTGCCGTTAAGACTTCTAAAAAGTGGGAAAAGAATTGAAGAATATTGAAAATATACGCTATATTGAAATGGATTTAATAAGTAATATATTTCTTAAATAGATTATATTCTTATTCCTAAAAAATATATAACATTTTGATTAAAATCAGTTATAAACCGCTTAAACATCGATTTTAAACCCCAAAAATGTATATTAAATTATTCGTACAAATATTTCTATTTCAATAAAATGCCATAAAAATTTGAGTTGGGAATACCGTCAAAAAATAACATACTAACCATAATTTATACTATAATATCCGCCTTATTATGAAATCAGAAAACCTTTGGCCAGAATTTTCTCTGAATAAACCCGTACGCAGTCCCAAAGTAGTTTTATTGGAGCAAGCTAGTTTTTTGGAACAAATCACCCAACAAACGATTAAAGCAAGTATCAGGAAAACGATTGAAAACAATAGTGGCATCATTAAGTATATCTTTGAAATAGAAGCCCCTGATACTAAAATCCTCAATTCAAAAGGGTATCGGTATTCACTATTAACAATCGAACAAAAATCGCTATTTTTTTATCCTTGTAGCATCTACCTAGACTCAACCTTATATTCTTCTGCCATAGAAACAGAGGAAGCGTTAACGAAGCATTTAAAAGAAATTTTCAATAGTGTCAAGACTCAGAATATCATTTATACCTTAATTTCATTGAGTATACATGGATATGAGTTATAAAAATAATCCTCCTACTTTTATCGTCAACAAGGTAAAAGTGGGAGTATTATTTTTAAACTACTTCCTCAATATCTGCATAAACACTTCATCCAATCTTGAAGCCATCCTGACTTTGATTTTATAATTATTTACATCCAATCCTTTGGCATTAAACTTTGAAATCCATATTTCTTTAAAGCCTAATTTTTCGGCTTCGGAAATACGATTTTCAATGCGATTAACCGCCCTGATTTCTCCGCCTAGCCCTACTTCTGCCGCAAAACAGATGGTACTCGGAATAGAAATATCTTCATAAGAAGACACGATGGACGCACAAACAGCCAAATCAATGGCAGGGTCTTCTACTTTCAAACCTCCTGCAATGTTCAAGAAAACGTCTTGATTGCCTAGCCTAAATCCTCCTCTTTTTTCCAATACCGCCAATAGCATATTCAACCGTTTAGCATCAAATCCTGTCGAGCTTCGTTGCGGTGTGCCATAAGTGGCGATAGAAACTAGCGACTGGGTTTCTATCAACAACGGGCGATTGCCCTCTAGCATAGCCCCGATGGTAATTCCCGAAAAATCTTCGTCCCTTTGTGAAATCAAAATTTCGGAAGGGTTAGACACCTCTCTTAGACCCGAATTGAGCATTTCATAAATGCCTAGTTCAGACGTGCTCCCGAAACGGTTTTTGGTAGTGCGTAGAATCCTATACGCCAAATGGCGGTCGCCTTCAAACTGAAGGACGGTATCCACCATGTGTTCTAGTACCTTGGGGCCCGCCAATGAACCATCTTTGGTGATGTGTCCTATGATAAACACAGGCGTACCCGATTCTTTAGCAAACTTCATCAATTCAGCCGCACATTCTTTTACTTGCGACACACTGCCTGCTCCTGCCTCAATAAAAGACGATTGTAGCGTTTGGATAGAATCAACAATCAGGATGTCAGGTTCAAAAGTCTCTACTTGCTTAAATATATTCTGGGTTTGGGTTTCTGTCAGGATAAAACAATTGTCGCTTTTATTTTCCAACCGCTCTGCCCTCATCTTGATTTGATGTTCAGATTCTTCCCCAGAAACATATAATACTTTGTAGTTATCAAGCATCAACGCAATTTGGAGCATCAATGTTGACTTCCCAATGCCCGGTTCACCGCCTATCAATACTAAAGAACCTAATACGATGCCTCCTCCTAATACCCTATTTAACTCTCTATCTTTTGTTAAAATTCGGTCTTGTTCCTGATAATTAATCTCTTGAATAGCCCTAGGTTTTGACGCAACTTTCAAAGAAGTAGACACTTTCCAAGAGCCTTTTGTCGGTTCATCCTTCTGTACCACTTCCTCCACGAAGGTATTCCACTCGCCACAAGCAGGGCATCTCCCCAACCATTTAGGAGCCTGATTCCCACAGTTTTGACAGAAAAATGAGGTTTTTACTTTTGCCATATTTACATTTAACACACTCATTATCAATAGATAACAAGAAATATAATTTTCTACTTAATCCTGTGCTAGGATTATATTTACATTTATTTGTCAATTACTTATTTAAAATCAAAAATACCTACCGTTTACTAAATTATATTAAAAAAAACGAAGAATAAAGTACTTCTAGTTTAAAATATACCGTTATATTGTCGTTGAAATAAACTCTTACTTATGATGAAAAGAAAAATCTTATTACTCCTCGTCCTATTTTGTTTGACAAAAACCAGTAGTGTTTTTGCTCAATTTACCTTCGGTATCAAAGGTGGTGTAAACTTTTCTCAATTAAAAACTGATTTCAAAAATCAGTCGGCTGGGGCAAATCTACAGCAAAGTTTAGATACAAAAACGGGTTATGTTGGTGGTGTATATTTCCGTATCGGGAAAACGATATTTTTACAGCCAGAATTAATTTTCTCGGCAAAAGGTGGAAGCATGGACTTTAATTCAAAAAAAGTAAACGTTGATTACACAAGTATTGATGTACCTTTATTAATTGGCTATAAATTTGGTCCTCTTCGTCTGAATGCTGGCCCTTTAGCGTCATTTAAAGTATCAGAAAGTATTGGTGATGATTTGAAAAACTATTCAAACAACATTGGAGACTCCTTCAAAAATGCCTCTTATGGCTATCAGGCAGGTGCTGGGTTAGACATTGGCTCATTATCAGTAGATTTACGTTATGAAGGTAGCCTTTCAGACATCTCTAATGTAGTCGATTTATCAAAAAGTATAAACTATTCACAAAAAGGTAACCTTTGGCAAATGACTATTGGGCTTAGGGTATTCTAAGTATTTAGTATTGTATAGTGATAGTAAAAGTGTCAGATTTCATGGTCAATATACCTGAGATTTGACACTTTTTTATTGCTGTCTTCTTTCAATCAATGGCTTTTCTTACTTTTGTATTTATCAAAATACTATTTTCCCAATAGTTAAACACCTACTCAAGAACAAACTTAGCATTTTGAAAATATGTTACTGATTTAGACCTGATAAGTAATTGCATCAATATTTTGAGTATTTTTAAGAAAACAAGCCAAAGATATCATGGAAAATTTTCGGATAGAAAGTTTAGAAATCAATAAAATAGGAGCTTTTGAGCACCTAAAAATGGACTTTCCTAAAAAGACTGACCCTGAAAAAGCTGAAATCCATATTTTGACTGGTGAGAATGGGACTGGGAAGACGACGATATTGGAGGCTTTGGTTCTGCTTGGCGAATCTATTTCCGATAATGAAAAAAGAAAGATTTTCAATAAAAGTACTCATGCTGGCAAAGAAAGTAATATTAGAATAACAACATCTAATAATTATGAGAAAGTAGCATGGAAGGGAGGAAATAAAGAGGATGCTATTGAGGGAGAACCACAAATGGGACCAAAACCTAAAAGTTTAGAAAATTATCTGGACTATGATTTTAATTTACCTTCTGATTTTTCTCTTCTCTATTTTGCCATGTTTGCTTATTCTGGAAATAGAAGCATTAAAAATGAAAAGATAATTGGGCCAAAGGAAATTAAAGATAACCCTTTATTGAATTCCTTAGACTTTAATTCTTCCATTAATACAGAAAACCTTTTCCAATGGATTATTAATACAAAATTTCGTGAATTAAGAGCAAGAGATAAAGGCGATATTAAAAATGAAAAATTATACAAAGATTCTCTTAAAAAACTTGAAGATATAATCTCTGATTTAACTGATCAAAAAACCGTATTTGATTTTGATGACAATTTTAATGTCTTAGTTAAAATTGATAGATTAGTTTTCTCTTTTAACATACTTTCAGATGGTCTTAAATCAATGATTTCATGGATTGGAGACCTTTTAATGAGAATGGACAGGCTAAATTGGATTAATGATTTACCAATCTTCGAACGTAATTTCATTCTCTTCCTAGACGAAATAGAAGTTCATCTTCATCCAGCTTTGCAACGTAAAATTCTGCCTGTGGTTCAGAAACTCTTTAAAAATGCACAGATTTTTATTTCTACGCACTCACCTTTTGTAGTGGGTTCTGTAGATAGTGCTTACGTACATAAATTAAAAAAAGTGGGAGTTTATGCAGTTTTGGATGGCGACCCTATTTTATCGGAAGATGGAAAAAGTGTCCGTAGAATTTTAGATGAAGTATTTGGAATCAATGAACAATATGGCATAAATGTAGAGGATGATTTAAAAAAATTCAGAGATTTCAGACAAAAAATAATGATGGGTCAAGAATATGATATTAAAGAGTTCGATAAACTTGTTAAACATTTAGCTTCTCAAAGTACTGAATTAGAGCAAATGATGGGCATGGAAATGAATCAACTTAGAAGAATCACTCACAAAGCATTAATATAGTTTTTACACAATGAAAAATTTTATTAGAAAAGAATGTCCTATCATCTTAATAGAGCCTTTTTCTAAAACCAATCAAACACCTAGATGGGTTGTTTACGGTGAACGATATGCCAAACAGCAAAATCGTTCGTACTATAATTATCCTACAATCAACAACCAGAAATTAAACAATATCATATTACCCATTTTAATGGAACAAACTGACAATCATTGTTCCTATTGTGATGGTTTTCCATTATTAAGTGCTGATGAAACAATTGACCATTTTAAACCAAAATCCAAATTTCCTCATGAAGTTTGTCGCTGGGAAAATTTATACATTGCTTGTGCGCATTGTCAACATGTAAAAGGCACTCAATATGATGATTTATTACTGCGTCCCGACGAAACAACTTATAATTTTAATGATTATTTTTTCTACGATTATACAGAACATAAAATTAAAATTCTTCCTAGTTTACCTGCTGACAAATTACGAAAAGCAGAAATAACGTGTGAAATTTTAAGCTTTAATCACAAAGCTATGGTTGAAAGCCGAATACAGTCTTACGAAGGGTTTAATGATAAACCTGATTATCCTAGAGAATTATTAGCATATCGCTTTATTTTTGAATAAATGTCAACAGAAAAACCCACCCCCTCTTTCTTACTACGCCAAAAGTTTCCTTTTGAACCTACCAATGGGCAATTAGACCTTTTCCTGAAAATGGATAAATTTATCCCTAATCAAGATGATTTTGGACCTTTATGCTTTTTATTGAAGGGTTATGCTGGTACGGGTAAGACTACCGTGCTAAGTACGATTATGAAGGTGTTGCCTAAATTTGGCTACAAAGCTATCCTCCTTGCTCCTACGGGGCGAGCGGCTAAGGTGATGGGGAACTATTCCAAAAACAAAGCGCTGACGATACATAAAAAGATTTACAGACAAGTGGCTAATCAATATACGGGTAGTTTGGAGTTTCAATTACAGAATAATTATGCGACCAAAACTATTTTTATCATTGATGAGGCCTCTATGATTTCGGATGATGCTGAATTTGGTACTCCAGGATTATTGACCGACTTGATGAAATTTATTTTTACACATCCTGAAACAGATTATAATTTCAATAAAGTGATTTTTGTGGGCGATACCGCCCAATTACCTCCTGTGGGTAAATTGATGTCTCCTGCCCTTGAAAAAGGGTATATGGAGGGTCAGTTCCATGTGGGTGTAATGGAGCAGGAATTGACCGAAGTAATGCGTCAGGATGCAGAATCAGGCATTTTGTTTAATGCGACCAATTTGCGTGATATTTTGAAAGATGAAAAACCTCAAATTAGTTTTAATACAAAAGGTTTCAAGGATTTCTTTAAAATGACGGGGGAGAAACTGGAAGATGGTTTAAATTATGCTTACCGAAAGTTTGGTCGCGAAAATACCATTATCCTGACACGCTCTAACAAAACGGCTGTGCAGTATAACCGTTATATTCGTCAGCAAATCTTTTCGATGGAAGATGAATTATCGACGGGCGATTTACTCATGATTGTTCGAAATAATTATCATTGGCTTGCGGAGGATTCGCCTGCGGGCTTTTTGGCCAATGGCGATTTCGTGGAGGTGATGAGAATCAGGGGTATCGAAGAGATGCACGGTTTTAGGTTTGCTACGCTTACCCTCAGACTGCTTGATTATGAAGACCACCCGACCATCGATGCCAAAGTAATGTTGAGTACGCTTTATACCAACACATCTGCGATGTCTAAAGATGAAAACAAAGCCTTGTATGATTCTGTTTCGGCTGATTATGCCCACATAGCCAGTAAAAAACACAGAAACGAAGACATCAGGAAAGACCCTTATCTGAATGCCCTACAGGTGAAATTTGCTTATGCCCTTACCTGCCATAAGTCGCAAGGGGGACAATGGAATGCAGTCTTTGTTGAGCAAGGTTACCTAACTGACGAAAATATCAACGAAGACTTCATCAGATGGCTTTACACGGCTGTCACCCGTGCAACCCATGAAGTATTTCTATTGAATTTTCATACAGACTTTTTTGATTGAGGCTATTTTTCTTCTCCTTCGTAAAAGTATTTTTTCAAGACAAAGCGAATAGAATAATAGGAATTAATCATTGCGGTATGGATTTGTTTTCTATCCATCCACTCTAGTTTTTCAATGCCTTCCTCCAACTGAGGTTTCATTTTGCCAGCATCAATCAGTTCCATTGAATACCATTTTGTTTGTTTCAAAATAGCTTCGTTTTTGTAAGTATAAGTGTGGTAAGTAGTACAGATTTTTTCATCTAATTTGGCTTTTACATTACATTCCTCTTCTACTTCACGCACGGCAGCTACTTTGAATGATTCGCCTTTATCGAGTTTACCTTTGGGCAAGTCCCATTTTTTCAAACGATACATCATCAATACTTTGCCATGCTCATTTCTCACTACGCCCCCTGCTGCTCGCACAACTTTGTATTGAGATTTGATTTGGTCTTCAGTAGCATCTTTATTCTCTGAAACTAACGTGATCGATTGTAAGTTAGGAAGCTCTTCGTTTTTTAAAATAGTAAATAACCTAGAGACCGTCGGAGAAAGCACATTGATAATCAATACGTGTCCTTGTAGACTATTGGCTTTAATGGCTTCTAGCTGAGCATCTATTAAGTGGTCAAATTCTGTTGATGTGAGTGCTTGGGCTTTCTTTTTCCCAATGACCTTGATAGGTCTTTCGTTAATGAAAATTATCATTTTTAGTTTGATTGGTCCCTAATGATTTGCTCGTGAATTAAAATGAATATTTATATTTCATCGTAAAATTAAACTTTTGTTACGAAACATTACTGAGAGTTTTTAATTTTGCACATAGATTTAACAAAAACCCCAAAATGGCACAACGTACTCTTGCAGAAACAGTCGCTTCTATGTTACTTGAAGTTAAGGCTGTTCGACTAAGCCCCGACCAACCTTTCAAATGGGCATCTGGCTGGAACTCACCTATTTACTGTGATAATAGAATCACACTTTCGTATCCAAAAGTGCGTACTGCTATCAAAAATGGGCTTGCATCGGCTGTTAAAGCTTATTGGAGCGATGTTGATATTATTGCTGGCGTTGCTACGGCAGGTATTGCACAAGGAGCATTAGTAGCAGATTGGCTCGACCTTCCTTTCTGTTATGTTCGTCCCGAACCTAAAAAACATGGCATGGGCAACCAAATTGAAGGAAAAATTAAAGCTGGCCAAAAAGTAGTTTTGATTGAAGACCTAGTATCAACAGGTGGCAGTTCTTTAAAAGCAGTAGATGCTTTGCGTGAAGCTGGAGCAAACGTATTAGGAATGGTTTCTATTTTCACGTATGGTTTTGAGATAGCGGACAAAAATTTTGCTGAGAAAAACTTGAAAGTGTATACTTTAAGTAATTATGAAACACTTATTAAAGAAGCGGTAGCTAAAAATTATGTTTCTGAAAGTCAGCAAATTACTTTGCAAGAATGGAGACATAATCCTTCTGAATGGAAAGTATAATCAGCTATTAGCTAAATATAAATTTATTATCGTCTAGTCCTTACTTTTCTTGTCTTGATACAAGAAAAGTAACAAAAGAAAATCAAGAATTCCTAAACTCGCTCCGCTCAAACAGTAGGAATTCGATGTCCCTCAATCACATAAAAAGCGGTTTAAATTAATTTTAGACCGCTTTTTATAATTTAAAAATCGGGATGACTCATATTTATGATTGATGTTTTCCGAATTCCTACTGTTTGAGCGGAGCGAGGCGGTTCGCCGCTGCGATTAGGAATTCTTGATTTTTTTGTTACTTTTTGTATCAAGACAAAAAGTAAGGTCGAGTATAAACTCTAAAGCTGAAATCGAAAAGACGATTATGATTACCGCATTGAAATAGCATATTTCTTCCCCGGCAAGGATTTCAGTACCCCTTGAAATTCCAAATTCAATAATAATGACGATAATTTGGCAATGTGAATCTGAGACTGCCAAGCCAATACATCAATTTCCATTACCTGATTTTTATGGAGCAATGCCATCACCTGACTTTCATCGTCAGTAAAATTGGTCAAGTCTAATGTATTTTTGAAGCTATTATTTTTCTCATGCCCCGCTAAATCCCAATTCAACGTTTCAACGATATCCTTGATACTGGTATAAATCTCTGCCTTTTTTTCTTTGATTAGCTTATTACAACCTTCTGAAAAAGATTTGCCTAGCTGTCCCGGCACTGCGAAAATATCACGATGGTAATTATTGGCATATTCTGCCGTAATCAAAGCTCCTCCTTTTACGGCGGCTTCAATGACAATTGTCACGTCTGACATTCCAGCTATTATCCTATTTCTTTGCGGGAAAAATCTTGGGTCAGGTTGAACGCCAAACATCTGCTCAGTAAGAATCCCGCCTGTTTCCTGCATTTGAATAGACGTGTTTTTATGCTGATAAGGATAAATAAAATCGATACCACTAGCCATTACTCCCAACGTAGGAACATCGTTTTTCAAGCAAGCCTTATGGGCTACGATGTCTATCCCATAAGCCAATCCACTGATTACTAAAGGATTAAAATCTTTTAAATCTTCAACTAATTCTTCCGTAACATTTCTGCCATATTCAGTACATTGCCGAGTGCCTACTATGGCCACTGTCTTGGAATGATTCAAATTGGCATTCCCTTTATAATACAATAATACTGGCGCATCATAAAGCTGTTTTAGGCGGTTCGGGTAGTTTTTATCGGTATAAAACAGCAAATCAACCTGTTGTCTATCTGCTTCTTCAATGATGGCAAATGCTTTGTCTAGCACAGACCTATCTTGAAGATTCAGGGCTAATGTTTTACCAATATTCGGGATTTTAAGTAGTTTGGAAACAGGTGTTTTAAAGACTTGCTCGGCAGAGCCACAGTAGCTAATAAGTTGACGAATAAGCACATCACCGATTTTAGGAATCAAGGTTAGTGCAACCTGATAGGGTAAATTTTCTTTTGTAGACATATTAATAAGGTAGAATTTGATAAACTTTTAAGGCACTTTAACTATTAAGGTCAACTATTAGCTGGTTTTTCCGACTCCTCGTTTGGCTCATCCATCGCTTCTCGGAGACTCTTCATAAATTTTTTAATTTCTGTTAACTTATCGATAATTGCTTGGTTCTCTTGTTTTTTACGTTTCTGATGCTCTAATGCCCTTTTCGCCCCTTCAATCGTATATCCTTGATTTTCAACCAAATCCACAATCTCTTCAAGATGTTTGATATCCTCTTGCGTATATTTTCTATCGCCCGAGCGGTCACGTTTTGGTTCAAGCGTTGGAAATTGCTCTTCCCAAAAACGAAGTTTAGAGATATTCATATCAAACATCTGTGCAACTTCCGAAATTGAATAATATCTTTTGGTTAGGGCAATACTTTCCATTTAATAAACAAATAAACAAAATAAGGATTTAATAAACATTACAAAGATAGAACTTTTGTATAACACTTGACGGAGTAACTAAAAGTTTAACTTATTTCTCTAATTCCCCTCAAAAGTTCATCCAAAATTTCTTTCCAAAAACTAATATTGGTATTGGGTATTTGCGTAACTAATATTCTCAACATATAACTTTCTTGGCTGAGTATAATTTCATCCTCAATAATTGTTTGTATCCTATTATCAAGTGCTTGAGACAATGCCAAAATATTTCTCATTTCTCGTCCTAATACTCTTGCTGCAATATATTCTATTCCTAAATCCTCATCAAATAAATCTTGATGAAAATCATAGATATCATCACTAGCTATATCGAAATAGTTTTTTAAAATCATTCCAATATCCACAATATCTTTTCCTCTATCTTCTGGACGGTCGTTGAACGCGATAAATTTTAAAATAACAATTCCTTCTAACTTTGCTAATTTAAAGACCAATCCATTTTCATTCACTTTAATGACTCCTCTTTCAAAAACCTCCTTAATTCCGACCACATCTATTTCAGGAAAAGCCCGACTATTTAAAAACACTTTTCCATCCTGTTCAACCGCTCCAAATGGCAACAAATCAATTTGAATACCATGAGCATCAAATACTAAAATAGGATTTTCGCTATGAATCGTAAAGCCTTCTGAGGCTACTAAATACTCTTTTATTGCTTCAAATTTTAAATTATCAGCAATTTGAATCGCTATATCAATATCTTTAGTCCCTTTGGTCTCTATGTTTTGTTTTGAAAACCAATAATCTCTAGCCAAAGCCCCAATGACATAAAAATCAATTCCGATATTAATAAAGGCTCTTTCAAAAGCTTCAAAAACACTCCTTAAGGTTGTTGTTCTTATTTCGTCATACCTTATTTTGAATGAATTTTTCATGGATTTTCTGTGCAGTTTCTTGATTTCTATAATCTGTAGAATTTATTAAATCGGCATAGACTAATAAAGGACTTACTGTTTGAGTAGTACTTTCATCCATTTTTGCAAATGAATGAAATACGTCAATATTTCCTAAATTATCAGGAACGAGCCTATATTTTTTCATAAGTTCACTTCTTCCATCTTCTGTATAAAGTGTAAGATTTATAGCCCTTAGATAGTCTGTCAAGATTTCGGCAGCAGCTTCTCCCCCCCACTTACTCTTATTATCTAATACTATATCTTTCCAGCCTACATTGGCTAAGCTTCTATATTTTCCAATATACAAAGTTGGTTTAAGTTTTGCATCATATTCAATCACCCAACGTTCAAATAATTTTGGAATATTTGACAAATAATCCTTTTTATCATCAAGTGGAATGATAAACCCTAAGTTTTTTAGGGTTTGAATAGTTTTATGCACTGTGTCAAGACTAACTTGAGCGACCTCCGACATTCTACGATAAGTTGTCTGTAAAAGAGCAGGATGTTCAAGCAAATGAAACACAAGTTTTAAACCATTTTTTGTCAATGTTTTCTTTACAGAAGGACTATTCCTTTCATAAAGTTTTGATGGATTTATTTTATTATTTTCAACAAAATAAAAGACATTCGGATATTTAATATAAGCATTCCCAGTAATCTCTAAGTAATTAATATGAAATGCTCTTAACTTCTTGCGTAAATCAGGAATAATACTTTCAGCAATTACGATAAAATGCTCATGCTCATTATTCTGCAATAATATCTTTGCAATATGAGCATTTTGTAGTTTGGTTTTTATCTCAACTGATAAATTTATTTCTTGGTTATTTTCTTTATCTTTTATCGTTAAAAATCCATCTATTTTATCATCCTTGCTGGGTTGAAATGTTGCTTCTAAATGACTTATTTCTCCCAAAGTCTCTATTGCCAAATAGGCTATTTCTTGTTGATTTTCCATTTTGTTCGGATTTTATATATTGTTCTAAATAAACGAACAAGATAAATTTACCGAACAAAAAAGACTTTTGCAAATTATTTCTTCCGCGTTAAATATTCAGGGCCAAGGGTTTCTATCGTAAACTCGTGGTTTGGGTAGGTTCGATAATAAGTATTGGATATTTCTGTAGGGTATTTTTTAAACGTAATATATTTTAAAAATTGTTTCCTTAGCTGAAAGCTGACATGGAGCAATCCACAGAATAGCTTAGAGGGTTTATTGTAACCAAAGGCTTCTCGTAGTTTGTCATTAATCAAGGCCGCGAAAACAGGTTTTACCGCAAACCTCAAAAAGCTTGGAAACCAATTGGCAACAATCTGTATAGTAGCATCTGCAATTACTTCATTACTTTTAGCATAACAAAAATGTTGTTCTTCATATTGTGCAGCAAACAATTTTAAAGCAGCTAAATCTTCGGGAATATTTACTAAGTTCATGCGTTTGGCTACTTCTTTAAAAAAGAGGAATAATGCCAACTGCTCGTTTTTAGTCATCTTTCGCCAACCATTTGTTTCCATCCAATTGATGGGGTAAAACACGAAGGTGGATAATACCAATAGATAATCGTCGTTGGCAATACGATAATGACCGTGAATTTTATTCATCTGTGCTATTGCCCTCTTGCCTAATTCGCTATCATACCCTGCTTGCATAAATTGGGCAATCAGAATGCCCGTATCGTCATATCTTTTTTGTCCTCTTCGCTCAAACTCTCCTGTCTTTTGCAACAATCCCGAAATACTCGGACTAGCATACGTATGAAACAAGGCTAATTCCAAGGCACGTACCATGTCAAAAGTAAATTCATAAGCCGTCAATAAATACACTATTCGCTGATGATCTTTCACAGCATCAAGTGCATTGATTTCTGCTTGAATAGCGGAATCTCGAAAGATAAAGGCTTTTTTAGCATAGCTTTTCATGATGATAGCGTGGGGACTCTTTATGTGATAAAAGTTAAAAACAGAAAACCTCAAGGTCTAGCAAATTTAGCTATTCTTAAGGTTCTCTAAATGTTTATACTCTTTTATTCACCCTTATTTATACAGATAAAGCTGAAGCTGTTGGATTTCATAATCTCCAACTGCTATTCTCAAGTGCCTACCTTGGTGTGTTTGGTCGCCATTTAAGTGGCGTAACGTTTTCCATGTGTTGTTTTCAAAAGTTCCTTCATCTATCTTCAAGATGCCCACATGACCTGCTTCTTTCTCTACGGGCTTAAAAGTAACCACAACGCCCGACCCTGTTACATAAAAGGTATTTTCACCTGTCTGGATAATCATGGCGCTCGTCGTAGGCCATTCTGCTGATTTTGCCTCTGGAGACCATCCTAATGTATAATCATGTCGGAAAGTAAACTCATATTTTCCCATCGTTATAATCGTCTCACTGTTTTCCTTATCCAACAATACAGCATCTATTTTCTCTTGTCCGTGATAACGGCTAATTGTTGGCATTAACTTATTCATCATCTCATAGCCTTTACCAAGCGGTTCTTCTTTGGGTTTAGCGGTTGACTCAATCGAAAAAGGGGAAAACCCCAAGGCTTCATAATGCCCTATAGCATACAATGATTTTGCCATTACGGTAGCATCAAAGCGATGTTCGGGGATAAATAAAGCTTCGCCTTTTCTGGTGTACAAATCGTTCCAATGCTTGAAATCAGGATTGTAAAAATCGGGAGATAATAAATCAATCGCTGGGGCGGCGGCTTTCCACACATCAATGATATGAGGAAGTGGTCCTGCACTTGGATAACCACTCCCCGGTTCTTTTCCGGGTCTGTTTAGGGCGGCATTTACAAACATTGGCAAAGGATATATTTTCTTTCCTGCCTCTGTAATGGTATTGGTAAATTTGGCAAAATACCAAGCCATAAAAATTTCATCCGTTTGTAGACTTTTCCCGAAAATATCTTCCCAATTGCCCGTAGTTTTAAATCCATTCTTTTTCCATCTTTCCAACAATTCAGGGGCTAGATTTTCACGATTTTGCGATAGATAATTCAACAATGTAGCAGGTACTTCTTGCTTGAAAGCTTCGTTTGCCAAAGGGTGATAGTCGCGAGCGGAGGGCAACATCCCTATTTCGTTTTCTACCTGAATCATAATGACTGTTTGCTCATTCCTGTCAAATTCCTTGATAAAAGTCATCAGCTTTTCAAAGGCCTTCAAGTCTGCTTGCAGGTTGTTATCACTAAAAGGCGTTAAGATTTCCTGACTCTGGTTTTTATCGTCTTTGGCTCTTGGATAGGTCTCTTGATTCAGTTTGACCCATGCTGGCGCATGGCTCGACATACTATTTTTCCATGAGCCAAACCATAGAAAAACAATTTTAGTTTGGTGTTTACGAGCTTCGGTAATGAGTTGTTTTAACAGGTTATAATCAAAATGACCTTTCTCTTTTTCCAGTAATTCCCAATACACGGGTACCAAAACGGTATTCAGGTGCATTGCATTCAGTTTTGACCAAATAGGCTTCATATTTTCGATGGTCGAAGCAGACGAATTGCCTAATTCTCCTCCAAGCATGATAAAAGGCTTTCCATTGACGATTAATTCAGTGGTTTTACCTTTTTTCTGGAGGTGTGGAAGCGTGGCTTGTCCCCTACTCACTTGCTGAATAGTAGCCGTAAGGATAAACAATAGGAAGGATTTTGTTAATTTATTCATGAGGTAAGGCGATAATGTTGGAATGTGGGATGAATGATTTAAAATCTAAAACTGTGGTTTTAGAGCGAGTTTCAATCCATATTCCTAGCGAGGGACTTAAGTCCCTCGCTAGGAATAAATGCTCTTATTAATTATTTTTTTCTTTCTTTAACCGCAGTCTATGGCTCACAGAACGTAACAGTCCGCATATTGTATTCTGTGAGCCACAAAACACGGTTTTAGTTTCTATGATAACTTTCAATAAAACGTAGGGGCGTATGGCATACGCCCACAACATATAAAAATAGGACGGAATAAGGACGAATGCAATTCGTCCCTACTTGTTTTATTTTTCCTTCAAAGTCTTCAACACAGCATAATACGCCGCTTTTTTAGAATAATCTTTATTATACAATAAAGGAAAATCTAAGCCATTTTCATACAACCAACTGGTATTATCTGAGATACCCCAAACCGTAATCCCTGATTGTTGTGCTACAGGAACGTTTGTCAAATAAGAACGAACAATATAGGCATACATATCTGCCTGATATGATTCAAATTGCTTGTTTAAGACAAACTGAGTTTTTTTGTTAGGATTCACCCGAACGTCTAGTTCTGAAATACGAACTTTTAAGCCTGTCGCAGCCAATTTTTTAAACATATTATCAATGCCACTATAAGGTGTATTCCAAAGCACGTGCATTTGTGTACCAATACCCGTTATCTTCGCTCCTTTGCCTTTCAATTCTGCTACATAGCCAATCAAAGAATCAAGCTTTACACTATTCGACTCTAAGTTATAATCATTGATGTACAATTCAGCACTTGGGTCGGCAGCGGCTGCATATTGAAAAGCCTTCAATGCCCAGTTGCGACCTAAGTATTTCGACCAAAAGAAATAGTCGGTCGCTGTGGCAGATACCGTGGTGTTGGCATCCGTACGCAATGTACCACTTTCAGATACAGGTTCGTTCACTACGTCCCAAGCTTTTACTTTTCCTTTGTAATGCGTTACCGTTTGCGTGATAAAATCTTTCAAGGCATTATCAACAGCCGTTACCAAAGCTCCGCCCGTTGGCGGTACAGATGCAGAGGCATCTACTACCACGACGTTATCCATAAAATATGTATTGGCTTTGCTACCGATGTCAATCAACACACGTGTCATGGGGCCATTAGCGGTAAAGGAATACGTTTTTTGTACCCAGTCTGTCGAGGTTGAGTAGTTCCCCGAATACTGAGCCGTAGAACCCGTACCACCTGTAGATATGCGCATTTGCCCCCCCGCAACCGCCGATTTGATAAAAAATGTCATGTTATACGTTTTGCCTACTGTGGTCGCAAACTCGTCACTGGCCATTTGTACATTCCAAGGGTTACCGTCAGCAGTTACTATTACTTTCAATGCCTTTGTGCCAGCTTGAACTTCTGAGGTGACGGTTGTAGCCACTAACGACGTCCCTCCGTTGTATTTACCCCAGTTATTAAAATTATCACCCGAGCCACTTTCAAAACTTCCATTAGCTACCAAGTTTACCGCCGCAGGACCAGAGCCTCCGCCTGTTATCGTTTTCAAGTAAGTAGCATTCTGATTTTGGTGCCAGCCCAACGTATGCCCGAACACTTCGATACCAGCAGTTTTACAGGCATCATACAAAGCATCCGCTTTGGTGAAGTCAATCGTTCCGTCGTTTCTTACTAAAGCTCCGTGCTTCATGTGATAGCCGAAAGTGGTGCTTTGCGCATCCGCCGCTACTACAGAACGGTATTGAGCATTGTTGAGAAACAAATCGTAATCAATACTCAACCCTACTGGAAAAGCCGTTGTAGCTGTTTTCAACGAACCATCCGCCGTGTAAGTATTGGCATTAAGAATATTGATAGGGTCTTTTTCGCAAGCACTCAGTAAGCCCATCGAGGCTACTAGTGCAAGCTTATATAATAATGTATGTCTTTTCATGTTTTGTCTGTTCATCAATCGTGGAAAGAAGGAAAAAAGCACTTGTCTCTCTTCCTATTCAAGGTTGTTCAATGATTTACCTTTAAATATCGTGTAGCAAGGATTCATCCTATTACACACTCTTCTCTTAATTATACCCCGGATTTTGATATTGAGATTTAACTGTTTCGCACGTTGCATCTAATTGCGACTGTGGAATTGGGCGTAACAAATGGAAACTTTGCAGGTTAGTAACATCTGGATTGTATTTCTTAGCCCTGTCCACCAACTTACCACGCATCGCTAAATCTGGCCAACGGATACTCTCACCACATAATTCACGTGTACGTTCATCCAAGATAAAATCAAGGGTAATATCACTTGCTGAAACCTGTATTTTAGCTCTGCGATTAGCTAATTCTGTTGCCGAAAGTCCTGAGCGATACGCTGCTCTGTCACGCAATACGTTGATGTATTGTGCCGCCTCTGCATTTTTCCCTAACGCCATTGCCGCCTCTGCGGCTAATAAATACACTTCTGAAAACTTACTTGCCACAAACGGACGACCTGAAATATCTTGGTAAGAATTACGGTTGACAGCCTCATATTTTCTCAAAGCAGGATAAATGTTATTAGCCCTGTTTTGGTTGCTATATGTTTCCGAAGGTGAATAAATCACATACTTTTTATTAGCGGCTTTCAATGTTTTGGCAATGGCATCGGTTGGAGCGATATAAAAGGCGGTATCGCCCAAGGCAAAACCTATCGCTGCCATATCAGCTACATATTTGGTGTAGTCTGATGAACCAGCCGTATAAAAAGTAGCTATTGGATAAGCATCGCGGAATGTATTATTAAAACGGCTATCGTTGAGTTTGTCAGCAAAAGCTACATCCAATGTCCAACGAGTAGGGCAAAACTGACGAAGCGGGCGACCATACTGCAATACACGCACTGGGAAAAGCGTTACGCCATTTTTGGTAACAGAAGTATAGTTCGATACAAACATATTACAAGAAATATTCACCTTTTGGTCAAAGTCCGAACTTGGGTTAACTACTTCGTTGGCTATGTTATTCAATGGCAAACGTTCTACAGCAAAAAGGATTTCTTTATTATAGTCGTTTCCTTCTTTATGAATATCCCCAAAATCTTGCAACAAATCTGTGCCGTATTTGGCTTTACCATCAATCAGCTTTTTAGCGGTGTCGTAGGCACTCTGAAAGTCTGTTGCTTGCTTCACTGCCGAATAGGCACGGTATGTATATACTCTTGCTAATAAATGTAACGCTGCCCCTTTAGCCAAACGATATTCCCCCGCAGGACGTTGGTCTGGAAGATTTTCAGTCGCAAACAATAAATCATCTATCATCGACTGGAAGTTTTTCTTCAACAAATCTGGGTCGTTTCTTCTAAAAGTACAACTAGGTGTACTATTGAATTTCAAATCACCAGAACCTAAGTCTAACGGAACGGCTCCAAAGTTTTCTACCAACAATAGGTAGTACATCGCTCTTAGGTAACGGGCTTCGCCTAACAATTTGCTTTTGTTAGTAGCATCCATCGTCACATTTGGTGCAAATTCCACCACGGCATTACAAAGGTTGATGTTGGAATAATTCCTGTTCCAAGGTGTACCAATAGCGCCGTTGGTTGGGCTGATGCTATAGATACCACATTCTAATGTTTGTCCAGAAGCTCCTTGGTCGCCATAGGTAAATTCATCTGTCCCAACATTCCCCAAGACCATCGCCCCGATGGGTCCGAAGTCATATCTTAACCCTGCATAAGCGGTATAGATAGCAGATTGCAGACCGTCCTGCGTTTTGAAATAATCTATCGTAAAGGCAGTTCTTGGCGTTTCATCCAAGACCGATTGACACCCAGAAAAAGCAAATGCCGTTATGCCCAATAGAAAAGCTGAAAATGTATGTTTTAATTTCATTATGTATCGAATAAAAAATGTTAAATCATTTGTTGAGCAATCAATCCTTCCAACGTTTAGAACGTCACATTCATGCCAAAAATGAAGCTTTTCGTAGAGGGTGTCGTAAGGCGAATATTCAAGTTTCTACCTGAAATATTACCCGGACCACCGCCCACTAAACCATTAGAACCTTGTCCGCTTGGCTCTGGGTCTATCCCTCCTGCCTGAATATAAGGCGAGAATAAAATAAACGGATTACTAGCAGTAAAGTACAGTTTTACTGATGACGCTTTGATTACTTTCAACAAAGATGCTGGCAAATTATACCCAAGATTAATGCTTCTTACTTTCAAGAAAGTAGCGTCAAAATAACCCAATGTCGACCATGCCGCACCTACGGGACTAGGGTTAGCCACTGCTGGTGTAGGGAATGAATTAGTCGGGTTGTCGGGTGTCCAATAATCTACTGCTAATTGATTTCTACGCCCATCCAAGTTGGTTAAATAATTCGATAATGGCTGGTGAATAGTACTCACTAACGTTCCGCCTACACGTGTAAATAAAACGATGGACAAATCGACACCCTTATAAGAAAAACGGTTGGTCAAACCTCCTTGAAAATCCGCCTGTCCGCTACCGATTACGCTTCTATCTACATCCGTAATTTTTCCGTCATTGTTCAAATCAGCTAATTTCAATTGCCCCGGTACTGAGCCATATTTAGCGGCTTGCTCGGCTTCGTTCAATTGCCAGATACCCAATTTAGTATAATCATAAATGGCAGTCAAAGGATGCCCAACATACAAACCATTGGCAATATTTTGAGTCACCGAACCATCTAGTTTTTCTAATTTATTGCGGTTGAACGAAAGGTTAAAGTCTGTATTCCAAGTAAATCCTTGTGCCGTTTTTACATTCACTGACGATACAGAGAATTCCATCCCGTGGTTGCTCATTTCTCCTACGTTGGTCAAATACTGTCCTGTTACCCCAGTAGTAGCTGGTAGTGTCACTCCGTATAAAATACCTTTGGTATATTGATGATACCATTCTACGCTACCCGTGATGCGGTTGCCTAAAATCCCAAAATCAACCCCTACGTTTTTACCTTCTGTGCTTTCCCAAGTAAGGTTTTGGTCAGGCAATGTATTGATGTTATAGCCAGATACGACTGTCGAACCGAAGTTGTATTTAATCGGTACTGTTTGCGAGCCTTGGTATAAATATGGCACTACGCCTCCTAAAGTAGAGTATGGTCCGATAGACTGGTTGGCAGTAGTTCCCCAACCTGCACGCAATTTCAGACTTGCGATGACAGGAATCTCTTTCATAAACGCCTCGTTAGCAATGTTCCATCCTACAGATACCGCAGGGTAAAACAACGTTTTGTGTCCATCTGCCAACACTGAAGAGGCATCTCTCCTACCCGTAAGGGTTAGTAAATATTTGTCATCATAAGCATAGTTGATACGCGCCATCATTGAAATCATCCCTCTTGACGACTCGCTACCGCTGATAACAGTGTTGGCTTTGGCTTCGTCTGTTACTTGCGATAGGTCATAGAACTGGATAAAATCAGCAGCGATACCTTCTCTTTTAATATAAGTATTGTATGATTGAGACTTTTGAACACTCCACAAACCTGTGAAATTCAATTTGTGTTTTTTAGCGATTGTTTTATCGTAGTACAGTAAATGTTCCATCAATAATGACGAAGCCTTTGCATTGTTCATGCTTCCCAAACTATTGGCATTGGGTCTGAAATAGCTATCTCCTTTTTGGAATTGAGCATTCTCTTGAAAGCTTAAGTCAACCCCAATATTTACACGATACTTTAATCCTTCCGCCAATTGAGCTTCGGCATACAAACTATTGAAGGTACGCAAGCGACGCACTCTATCTACCCAAGAATTGGTGTCTCTGTACAACAACAAAGGATTGTACTGGTTTACGTCGTCATTATTACCCGCTGGCGAAATCACGATATTACCGTTGGCATCATAAGGTTGCATCAAAGGACTTAATGTAAGAATCGGATACATTGGGTTTACAAACTGCGAGCCATTGGTAGTAGTCAGCGTGGTAAGCGAGCTAATCCCAAATTTCAAAATGCGTCCTATTTTAGTATCTGTTGAACCTTTCACGGTAAAACGTTCAAAATCCTGACCCGGTAATACAGTACTTTCTTTGAAGTATCCTCCGCCAATGGTGAATAGATTTTCATCTTTTCCGCCTGATACACTGATGTTTTGGTCGGTGATATAGCCGTTTTTATACATCAAATCTTGCCAGTCGGTTGTTTTGCCACTGGCGATTGATGCTATCTCACCCGGCATATAGCCCGAAGAATATACCGAGATATTACGGGTAGCTTGATACTGTTCGGCATTGTAAACAGGGTACTTATTGATAATACTACTTATCCCATAATAGCCATTATAAGTAATTTTTGTTTCACCAGATTTCCCTCTTTTAGTCGTAATCAAAATAACTCCATTCGCACCCCTAGAACCATAGATAGCCGTTGCAGAGGCATCTTTTAAGACATCGATTGAGGCAATGTCGTTGTTATTAATATCATTCAAACCACCATCAAACGGGATACCGTCTAATACAATCAGCGGGTCGTTGCTACCGTTGATAGAACGCTCACCACGGATACGAATCTGATTGCCCGACCCTGGGGTTGAGCCTGCTCGCTGAATTTCCAAACCTGCTACTCGTCCTTGCAAGGCCGAACCAATGTTTGAGGTCGGTACTTCTTTGATGGCTTTTTCATTGATAGATGAAATCGCCCCTGTTACGTCGCTTTTCTTTTGCGTTCCATATCCTACTACTACCACTTCCGCCAAAGATTTGTTGTCGGGTACTAATGAGATATTGATAGATGTACGGCTACCTACTGCAGTTTCCTGAGTAATATACCCAACAGAACTAAACACCAAAACAACATCGCTACCATCGGGAAAGCTAATCGAGAACTCTCCATTTCCGTTGGTGCTTACACCTTTTTTAGTTCCTTTAATTAACACATTAGCACCCGGTAATCCTGCACCTGTTTCGTCTGTTACTTTTCCTTTTACAGTCTGGTCTTTGATGGGTTGTACTACCACATTTGCTTCCGACAAAGCCTTGTCTTCTTCATCTATCGTATTGATAATTATCTGTCCTCCAACCACTTGGTAGTTCAACATCAACGGACGCAACACCATATCTAATACTTCAGAAAGCCTTTTGTCGGTAACGTGTACACTCATTTTTCGGTCAAGCTGAACCGAGCGAGAACTATAAACAAACTTTACATCTGCTTCTTTTTCAAGGTTGAGCAATACATTTTTGAAAGCTGCATTGTCAACTTTTAGGCTCACTGTACGGTTGAGAAGCTCCTGTGTATAGACATTCGCTACGGATAGCGAAGAGAAAACACATGCCAGAAACAACTGTAGCAAAGAATATTTCATAATCCTTAGCAAGGGAGGTTTAATTTTTTGAATTTTTTGCATACTTTTACTTTGGTTTTGTTAAATTTTGAACGGTTTGACATAACACTTTTTGGCTATCAGTGTTGGCGCACGGGTAGCCTTTTTTTGTCCAAAGTCTTTACTACTTCAGACGCTTGTAATCAATTTGGCATCTACTTTATGAAAGGTGCTATTTACTATTTGTATATTTAATGGTTAAGTTTTCTGTTTTAACATCCTTTCCCACTAATCAGAATCTTCGTTCCACGTATCTCATAACTCGCTTTGAGGGTGGCACAGATAATATCTAATTTGGTATAAAGGCTACTCTGCGAAAGGTCGGCAGTAATAGGGCAATTATTAATTTGTTCGTTTTCTAGGATAATCTCAATACCGTATGCTTTGCCGATTTCATCCAACACTGTTGCTACCGACTGCTCGTCATACACAAAAGTGGGTAGGTTAAAAGTCACCTGCTTATGGTGTATATCTGGCAATATCAATACTGGCTCTTTTACAATTCTGGTAACAAACACCTGATTTTCAGGGAAATAATCTACTTGTTGATTAGGCGTCAGAATTACACCACTCTTGGTATTCGCTGAAATATAATCGGCCTTGGAGTCACGTTTAAATACTGATACCTTGCCCGTTACCACTGCAATTTCTACCTTTTTGTCGGGCGACTGTGCATTTATCCAAAAGCTAGTTCCCAATACCTTCGTGACGATGTCATTGGCATATACCAAAAACGGCTGTTCTGGATTTCGCACTACTTCAAAAAATGCAGTCCCTGTCAGGAATAGCTCTCTTTTATCGCTTGCCCATTGTTTAGGATACTCAATAGATGCCCCTGCGTTCAGTTTCACTATCGTGCCGTCTGGTAACTTCACTAATTTTTGGGTTTGCCCTTTGTTATCAACGTGTACTAAGCCCGCCTTTGGCAAAGTTGCTGAGGACGTCAGTGCATCTTTAGGCGAAATGATAGGCGACTGTAACAACACCCAAGCACCGATGCCCACGAGCAAAACCAACGAAGCAGCCCAAGCCCATTTCACGGGTGACTGATACCACACTTTGCGTACTACCACCACAGGAACTGGTTCAGCCATTTGTGGTTTTATTTTCTCCCAAATTACCTCTTCCAACGAAGCCATATCCATGTTTGGGAAAAGGACTCTATAATCCTCATCCAGCAGTTCATACCACTGCTCAACAATCTTTTTCTCTTGAGCACTACAAGTACCGCTGAGGTATCTTTCTAAGATTTCTTTAAATTGGATTTTGCTCATCTGTTTGTAAGGAATATTTCCTCGCTTCACCAAGCTGAAGGAGGCTTCTATATATAAGTCTGAAAAATGGTACTTAACCGCAATTAAATATTCATTTTCTATTAATATTTATATAAAAAGGCACATTAATTAAAAAAGTTCTTTTTATAATACAATAAAAATTGAAGAATACAAATACCCTGAGAAAGGAAAAAGTCTTGTAGATGCAAGCGTAAAAAGCGTAGCGACTGGGTAATATGGTATTCAATAGTACGCTCAGGGATTTGGAGCGTAGCAGCAATTTCTTTCACCGTTCTGTTTTCCAAACGGTTCAATACGAAGATGTCTCTGGTTTTTTCGGGCAGTAATTGCACCGCAGCAGACAAGGCTCTTTCAAAATCTTCAAGGTCGAGCTGGTCGCTAGTGTTTTGGTTGGTGGGTATTTCTAAAAACTCAATTTGCGTTTGCAGTTCCGCTTTATAGGCCGATATTACTTTAAATCTAGTAGCGGTTTGTAGATAGGCAGGCACATTCGTAATCTGAAGACTAGCCCTTCGTTCCCATAAGTCTACAAAAATTTCCTGTACAATTTCTTTAGACAAATCCTCATCTTGCGTTTTGTTGAGGGCGGTAACAAATAGCTTTTGCCAATATCTACGATACAATACCTCGAATGCGGAGGAATCTTCATTTCTAATTAAATCAATGAGCTCGTTATCTGTTAATACGCTATTTTCCAAAGATAAAATAAGGTTTTGTGGTTACGCTAAAGCAAGCGTTAGTTAGGCTATTTTCCAAGGAATCGACTGTCAATATCCTCTCGACAATCGACATTAGGCGTAAAAGTACAGTTACAAACTTATATAAAACAAGATTTTATTGATTTATTTATATTTGAAAGGTGTGGGTTTGGTTACTCAGATTACTGATGGCATGACTTGAAGTCATGCCATCAGTTGGGGTTTTACACCATGTTCTGTATGCCACAAACCACGATTTGAAAACGTAGTAGGCTGTCCAAAAAGAAAACCATTGCCAAATATTCTTTGGTTTGAAACCTCACCCGCAGCGGCGGCCGCCCCAACCCCTCTCCTTCAGAGAGGGGAGCTTTTTTGACTGCCTTTGTTGGTGTTTTCACCAACAAATCAAGCGTCAGCAACATTCCAAAAAAATAATAAAATCAAACTATTAAGTTGACAAGTTGCTGACGCTTATGTTGTTGGTGAAAAACACCAACAACGGCGAAAAGTTGGGGTTTTACACCATGTTCTGCAACACACAAACCACGGTTTGAAAACGTAGGGGCGTATTGCATACGCCCACAAACAAATGGCCCTTAAAACAAAGCAAATACGGTCTTTAAAACAAAGTTGTCTGGTTCAGCAATGGCTAATTTTGTATCAATCAAACAACAAAAAAAATGATACTAGACAATCAGACAACATTACAAAAACCAATAGGTTCGGGCTTTAATGCAACATCTACCACACACGACGTTATCAAGGGAATAGACCTTACAGGAAAAATTGCCATCGTTACGGGTGGCTACGCTGGCATTGGTCTGGAAACAACCAAAACCTTGGTATCCGCAGGAGCAACCGTAATTGTGCCTGCTCGTGATAAGGCAAAAGCCCTCAAAAATCTGGAAAATATCCCCCATGTTGAAGTAGCGACAATGGATTTGATGAACCCCGATTCGATTGATTTATTTGCTAAGGAATTCATTGCTTCGGACAGACCGCTTCATCTACTTATCAATAATGCAGGCATCATGTGGGTTCCTTTACAACGCGATAGTCGCGGGTATGAATCTCAGCTAGCAACCAATCATTTAGGACATTTTCAGTTGACGGCAAGGCTTTGGTCTGCCTTAAAAAAAGCCGAGGGCGCTAGGGTGATTAATGTGTCATCTTACGGACATCAAATTGCCCCTTTTAATTTTGACGACCCTAATTTCCAACACCGTGAATACGAAACATTACAAGGCTACGGACAATCTAAAACGGCCAACAACCTGTTTACGGTGGCACTTGACCAACTGGGCGAGCAATTCAATATTCGTTCATTTGCTGTGCATCCTGGGTCTGTCATTGGTACAGATTTAGGGCGGGTGGCTCCGATGGAATTATTTCAGCAAATGGGCACACACGATGCCGACGGAAACATTTTTGAAGCTGTTGCAGCAAAACTAAAAAATACTGAGCAAGGCGCAGCCACCACGGTATGGTGTGCTACAAGTGCTTTTTTAAACAATATAGGCGGATTATATTGTGAAAATTGCGACATTGCAGTCATTGATGAGGGTCAAATTGAACACAACTTTGGTGACCCTCTTACCCTTCATGGCGTAAAGCCCTATTCAATCGACACCGCTGATGCACAAAGGTTGTGGGCTTTAAGTGAGACAATGACAGGGGTATTTTTTGAGGATTAATGAACATTTCATTTCAGTGATACTAAATATCAGTCAAAGATTCTTTTTTTTGGCTGATATTGTATTTTATAAAATTGCAACAAACATGGCGTTTCAAACACATTATCTGACCCCAGACATCAAACTTTCGTTATTCGGTGAAGGTACTTTTAAAACCGAAACTGTTTTTGAACACCACATGCTGATATGGTTTATTTCTGGCGAAACCAAGATTATACAGGCCGATAGTACACATTACTTTGGTGCTGGTGACATCTTTTTAATCCCACGTAATCAGCCCACAACGATTATCAATTATCCCTTAAACGGACAACCACACAAAGCCGTTGCCATGCACTTGACCAAAGAAAGGCTCAAGGACTTTTATCATAGAAACAAGCCTTTTATTAACCATCTGCCAAGACCACAAAACGTTCGGAGTTTCAATAAACATCCTTTGTTAGAAAGTTGCCTTGCTTCATTAATTCCTTATTTTGATTTGAAAGATGCCCTACCTCACAATATTGCCAACATCAAAATTGAGGAGGCCATCACCATTCTGCGGACTATCGACATCAGCATAGATACTTTGCTAGCCAATTTTGAAGAACCGGGCAAAATCAACTTATCGGATTACATGGAGAAAAACTTCATGTTTAACATGACAATGGAAAAATTCGGCTACCTGACAGGACGAAGCCTTACGACTTTCAAGCGTGATTTTAAGAAGGTTTATAATACCACCCCTCAAAAATGGCTTACCCAAAAACGATTAGCACTAGCCCATTATCTGCTGAGTGAAAAGAAGAAAAACCCTGTTGACTTATACCTTGAGGTAGGATTTGAAAACTTGTCGCATTTTTCCTTTGCCTTCAAAAAACATTTTGGATATGCGCCTACGGCGGTAACACGTCTTGGTCATGCGTGAATTGAAGGCAATGAGTAGGCGGCCATTTATTTTCAATAAAGCTTGGGCTAACATATAGCACAAACTGAGATTTCACCGAAAGAATCAGGCGTTGATAAACAGCCAATTGTCCTTCAACGACTTCAGCACATAAAGAAAAAACACCATGCAACGACTTGACGTTCAAGTATTTTCTAATAAAAACAAGATAAGATGGGAGAATCAGGCAGGCAAATATCAAAATAATATTGGCAATATATTTTTTCATTTTTGTAGGGTGTAGTTAATTTGTTCAGCTTAAAAAACAATGTAAATGCTAATAAAAACTCTTGGGGACACTAATTTGTAAAACTTACATAAATATAGCAATTTTTCTTTAAAAAACAAAGTACTGTTGCCTTATTTTTTTAGGAGATTTTACAGTAAAAGAATCATTATCATCAATCAATAAAAAAATCAACAACATCCATTTTCTTTATTATTGTTGTTGTTATTGTTTTTAAGTTTTAATAGTTTTCTATTGTTTTATTATACTAGCATTGCTCCTGCAGTGCTTTGGTATTTGCTTCTGCAGTGCTGTAGCATTTTTTACCACAGCACGACAGGAGCAAATACCAAAGCAAAAAAAATAGGTTAGCAAGGTGTTTTCTTATAAAAAAGTCTCTTTATTGAAAAAGTCATTGCGTGAGTAATTGTAATAAAATTTTCTATTAGGGGTTGACTTAAGTCCTACTGATTACCCATTAAGTATATAAATGATTGATAATCAATGTGTTTATTCCTAGCGAGGGACTTAAGTCCCTCGCTAGGAATAAAAAATGGCTATGACATGAGGCGATCAAAGCTCGGTTTGAAAAGCGATTTAAGCCTAAAGGTTCTTTTATTAAAAATTAGCCCAAAAATCCCTAACGCTTATATTATACGAAAACAAATTCGTGATAAAAACTTAACAAAAAAGCCTTGTACATCTCCCGAAAAAATGGGGAACTTGATGATAAGTTCAGACACCATCACATCATCTTTTGTCATGCTTTTATTCATCCAATGCCTCCTGCTATTAGCAACATCCAGCTATTTTACCTTCTATTAGATTATCCAGTGAAAAGTAAAATCAAAGCATTTAAGGAATTCAAGCTCCGAAAAAACCATCATTTTTTCCATATCATTTCATTTTCTCTTGAATTACTAACATTCTCCAAGACTATTCACTAATTTTGCGGTTAATTTAAAGAGACTGTCTGAAGCATTACTTCGGACAAACCAAATTCCGATTTTATAATGACTTCCAAAGAAATACGCAAACAGTTTTTAGACTTCTTTCAATCTAAAGGGCACTTAATTGTTCCTTCAGCTCCTCTTGTTGCCAAAAACGACCCTACCTTGATGTTTAATAACTCGGGGATGGCTCAGTTCAAAGACTTTTTCTTAGGTAATGGTACACCTCCGTCAAAGCGTATTGCCGATACACAAAAATGTTTACGTGTGTCTGGTAAACACAATGATTTAGAAGACGTTGGGTTTGATACCTATCACCACACCATGTTTGAAATGTTGGGAAACTGGTCGTTTGGTGATTACTTCAAGAAAGAAGCCTTGGCGTGGTCTTGGGAATTATTGACGGAAGTATTCAAATTGCCAAAAGATAGAATTTATGTTTCTGTGTTTCAAGGTGATGAAAAAGACGGAGTACCTTTCGACCAAGAAGCGTGGGACATTTGGGCATCAATGGTAGGCGAAGACCGTATTATCTTAGGAAACAAAAAAGATAACTTCTGGGAAATGGGCGATACTGGTCCATGTGGACCATGTTCTGAAATCCACATCGACTTACGTGATGCGGACGAAGTAGCCAAAAAATCTGGAAAAGAATTAGTCAATGCCGACCACCCACAAGTGGTAGAAATCTGGAACAACGTATTCATGCAGTTTGAACGCATGGCGGATGGCTCTTTGGTTTCATTGCCAGCCAAACACGTAGATACAGGCATGGGCTTCGAGCGTTTGTGTATGGCGATTCAAGGCAAACAATCGAATTATGATACGGACGTGTTCTCGAATACCATCAATTTTGTAGCGGCAAAAGCAGGTAAAAAATATGGTGATTCAAAGTGGGAAGATATTGCTTTAAGAGTAATTGCTGACCATATCCGTGCAATTGCTTTTGCGATTGCCGACGGACAGTTGCCTTCAAACAACAAAGCGGGTTATGTAATCCGTAGAATCTTGCGTCGTGCAGTGCGTTATGGTTATACCTATTTAGGTTTCCGTGAGCCATTTATGCACAGCATTATTCCATTGTTGGCGGAACAATTTGATGGTGTTTTCCCTGAATTAATTGCTCAACAAGAGTTTGTAGAAAGAGTGATTTTAGAAGAAGAAAATTCTTTCTTGCGTACGTTGGAAACAGGGTTGACGAGATTGGATAAAATCATTGCTGAAACAGAGAAAAACGGAAGAATTGCAGGAGAAATCGTGTTTGAATTGAACGATACTTTCGGTTTCCCTTCTGATTTAACCGCCTTGATTGCTCGTGAAAATGGTTTATCAATCGACGAAGAAGGTTATAAAATAGCCCTACAAGCACAAAAAGACCGTTCTCGTAAAGATTCATCGAAAGAGGCTACCGACTGGACAATTGTTTCAGACGAAGATTTTGATTTTGAATTTGTAGGTTATGACGAAACAGAAGCCGAAGCAAACCTTATCAAATACCGTAAAGTAAAAACCAAAGCAGGAAGCGAATACCATATCGTGTTAGACAAAACACCTTTCTACGCAGAAATGGGTGGACAAGTAGGAGATTCTGGCGTGTTGGAGTTAGGAGATTTGTCTATCAAGATTTCGGATACTAAGAAGGAAAACGATTTGTTTATTCATATTTCTACGGACAAAAACTTCGAGAAATTTGTTGAACAATATGCTACTGGTAAAAAATTAGTAGCCAAAATTGATACGGCACGTAGAAGTAAAATTACTTCAAACCATACGGCTACGCACTTAATGCTTTCGGCCATGCGTGAGGTATTAGGTTCGCATATTTCACAAAAAGGATCGTATCAAAACGAAGACCTTACTCGTTTCGACTTCTCGCATTTCTCGAAAGTAACTGACGAAGAATTAGCGAAGATAGAAGACATCGTAAATGCTAAAATCAGAGCGAACATTGCTTTGGATGAAAAACGCAATGTACCTATCAAAGAAGCAGTTGCCGCAGGAGCAACGGCTACATTTGGAGAAAAATATGGTGATTTTGTCCGTGTCATTACGTTTGACCCTAATTTCTCGGTAGAACTTTGTGGGGGTACACACGTGCCAGCAACTGGGCAAATCGGTTTGTTCAAATTCGTGGCAGAGAGTTCTGTTTCGGCAGGTGTTCGTCGTGTAGAAGCTTACACAGGTCAGAATGCTTTGGCAATGTTTGAAGAACAATTAGCCATTGTAAATGAATTGAAAGGTTTATTCAAAGGGCAATCAGATGTTGTGAAAGCTGTAAAAGCTTTGCTAGAAGAGAAAGCTGTTTTAAGTAAAAAAATCGAAGCCTTTGAAGGTGAAAAATTACAAGCCATCAAGGAAAACTTGTTGACGAAAGTACAAGTAGTTGGCGAAGTAAATGTCATTGCTGAGGTGATTTCAGTACCAAGTGCCGATGCCTTGAAGCAATTAGCGTATGAATTAAAAGCGAAGGTTGATAATTTATATTGTGTATTAGGGTCGGAAGTAGCAGGCAAACCACAACTAGCAGTCATGATTGCAGATAATTTAGTAGCTGACAAAGGACTGAATGCTGGGCAAATCATCCGTGATATGGCTAAAGAAGTAAAAGGTGGTGGCGGTGGTCAGCCTTTCTTTGCAACGGCTGGTGGTTCAGATGTATCTGGATTAGCGAAGGCGATTGAGAAAGGTAGAAGTGCTGTTTAGGTATAAGCTTTAAGTATTGAGTTATGAGCTTTCTGCCTTATAGACATAACGTATTATGTTGATTAGTAGTTAATTCTTGAAAAAGTTGAAATTGTTTCTTATTTTTAACTGTTTATGAAAGATGAGATTTTGAAATATTTTTTAGAAATCAAGTCCAATATTGAACAGGATTTAGAAAAAGCTGTTGAGCGAGATGCCAGTCAAATTGAAATTGATAAATTAATTGATAGCTGGACAGAAGTAAATATTTTGATAAAAGATATTTTAAAAACTGAAAATAAATAAAGCCATGATAAATTTTGATTTCAAGCAACATTTTCAGAAACTCAAAGAAGCTCCCGACAAGCTTTCTGAAAGTTTTATTGAAAGAGATTGGTCAAAGTATTATGACACTCTTTCAAAAGAAGAACAACAAGAATTTAAAGCTGCTTTCAATGAATATCTGCGGAATCAGAATATTCAATACAAAGAACAAATTGAAATAGGGAAAGAAATGATGCGGAATGCAGGAATAACTATTTCTTAATGTATGAATCAAAAGTAACCTCCAAGACCTAAAAGGTTTATAAACTTTTTAGGTCTTTTTCATTGTTCTATTTACAAATGAAAACATTTATATTACAATCCCTACAAACTAGCTTATTGATACTATTGGTATCAACACTTACTTTTGGCTTTGTAATATATTCTTACTTTGAGATTAAAGCTCAACCAGAACCTATACCTCAATTTTTCTGTGGAACTATATCTCCAATAGATGATAATCTTGGGGAAAATATTAATGGGGAAAAGTTATTCAGGAATAATTGTGCTGCTTGTCATAGTACCACTGATGAAACCTTGGTTGGACCGGGCTTAAGGGATGTTTCTGAAAGACGTCCTTTGAAATGGATTGTAAAATGGGTTCATAATCCTCAAAAAGTTATTAAAAGTGGTGATAAGTATGCCAATGAGCTATATTATAAATTTAATCAAGCCCAAATGACACCTTATCCCAACTTAACTGAAAAAGACATTATAGATATTTTAAAATATATCAACTAAATCGTGGCCTGTAGGCCATAAAACACTGTTTAAAATCATTTCTATTAGCGGGTGACTTAAGTCACCCGCTAATAGAAATGATTCACAAAAAGATATTCTTAAACCGTGGTCTGTGGCACACAGAACACAATATTTGAGTATTTTGATTGATAAAACCATCAATAACAACATTTAACTTTGTGTTCTCTGTGCCACAGACCACGGTTTAGTTAATATTTTCTATTAGGGGGTGACTTAAGTCACCCCCCTAATAGAAAATGATTACATATATTAACCCTTAGTTTTATTTACTTTAACCTCAATTGTCTTTCAAATCTCAAATACTTCCAAATCAGGCTACTATCGCCATTGAACAAATGAATTTGTTGGGTCGTGACCGCAAACCTTTTCTTTTCATCATTGATTATGAAATGAAAAAGCCTATTGTGTTGCCCCTTGAGGAAGTTGAAAAAGAAGATATTTTGTATAAAATCGGTACGAAACGTAATTTCAATGCTGACAAAGCTTTGCTTGAAAAGCCTTTCTATTTAGAAAAATATCCGATTAGTTTTCAAGCCTATCAACAATCGTTTGAGATTGTAAAACGTCATTTGTTAAGGGGAAATAGCTTTTTAGTAAACCTGACCAAGCCTACTCCTATCAAAGTAAATTTGAACCTAAAGGAAATTTTTGAACGTAGTTCAGCCGAATATCAATTGTTTTTCAATGATGAGTTTGTGCTTTTTTCTCCCGAAATCTTTGTGAAAATAAAAGATGGTATCATTTCTTCTCATCCTATGAAAGGTACAATTTCCGCGAATGTTCCGAATGCCGAAGAGAGGATATTGAAGAATAAAAAGGAACTTGCAGAACACGCTACTATCGTAGATTTAATCAGAAATGACATTAGCATGGTGGCAGAGAAAGTGTGGGTAGAACGCTTCCGATACATTAGTAAAGTACAAACTTCTGAGGGAGATTTATTACAAGTAAGCTCCGAGATTTGTGGAAAATTGCCTGAGAATTTTCATGAGCAAATCGGGACTTTATTATTCAAATTATTACCTGCAGGGTCTATTTGTGGTGCACCCAAAGCCCAAACATTAGCGATTATCGAAGAAGCTGAGAACTATCAGAGAGGGTATTATACAGGGGTATTTGGTATCTTTGATGGCGAAAATTTAGATAGCGCTGTCATGATTCGCTTTATTGAAAAAACAGCTAATCAATCGCTTATCTTTAAAAGTGGTGGAGGAATTACTGTTTTTTCGGAAGCGGAATCGGAATATCAGGAAATGATTGACAAAGTATATCTCACTTCAAAACAATAGTCTTGTGTGGAAAGAAGCCATTTATCATTTATTAAAGTATCACCAAATAGCCTTTGAAACAAAGACATTAGCTTCTCCTTTTGAAGTAATTTACCTGACTGAACATCAATTATTCATCCATTTTATTTCACTACAGACCTTTCAAACTGTGGATGTAAGCCTTGATTTCTTCAAAGATTTATCTGAAGATATACAAACTCAACACCAAAGAATTATCCACCTTTGGGAAGATGTCTGGAATAGTAATCCCGACTTAGTAAGTGCCAGAATTTTGGCCATGTGCGGACATTCAAAACGCTTGAATGCCAGACATTGCTTTGTAGAAAGGATTGATAGCCCGACAGCAGAGGTATTTTTAAATGCAAACCATTTACAGGGGTCGGTCAAATCAAAGTTCAAATATGGCTTGTTTCTGAAAGCTCAATACCTTGAAAAATTCATTGAACCAACCATTATTCAGCACCCAAATCAGCCTTTGTTGATTGCAGTTGCTACGTTTAGTGCAGGCAGGGCGATGAAATATGGTGAGCGGGCGGGTACTCGTTCTTATGAATTGCTCCGCTTTGCTACGCTCACTAAACATCATGTGGTGGGCGGAATGGACAAACTGCTAAAGGCTTTTATCAACGAACACGAGCCGGACGATGTGATGTCGTATGCCGATAGAGATTGGTCTGATGGAAGAAGCTATGAGACCTTGGGTTTTCACAAAGTGGAAAGTACGGATGCTCAGCAATTTTGGTTAGCGATTGACCAAAACAAAAGATTTAGTATTAATCAGGAGCAAGATTTGACTGAACGAGGTTTTATTCAGATATTTAATGCTGGAAGTATTAAATACATCAAGACGATTGAGCATAATAAAGCCACTATAAACAACGATTTTCAACAAACCTAAGTAGCGATGATAGATAAAGTTCATGAGCAAGTGATGGCGCAGTATGGGGAACAATTACGTGTAAGAGTATGCGGTATTTGTGTACAAGATGATAAAATTTTAATGATAAACCATAAGGGCGTTGTTGAAAATGCAGCTTTTTGGTGCCCTCCAGGTGGTGGTTTACAATATGGCGAAAATGTAATAGAAGGGATACAACGTGAGTTTTTAGAGGAAACTTTCACAGAGGTTTCCATCGAACATTTTATGTTTGTCAGCGAATTTATCGAGACGCCGCTTCATGCTATTGAGTTATTTTTTAAAGTTAACCTTGAAAAAGGAAAGGTAGAAAAGGGCTTTGACCCTGAATTAAAAGAGCAGATTATTCAAGAAGTAAAATGGCTTAGTTTTGAAGAAATTAAAGCAAAACCTGCTAGGGAGGTACATAGAGTCTTTTCTTTCTGTAATTCTTTGGAGGAGCTTTTGAATACTAAGGGAATGATTTAGCGTTTAGGAGTATATGAGTTTAGGGTTTATGAGTTCAAAGTATATGAGTTTAGGGTTTGTCGAATCCGTGTTCTGTGGCATACAGAACACAATACTTGACTATTTTGATTTATAAAACCATTAATGTGAACATATTTGTGTGCTGTGTGCCACAGAACACGGATTAGCTTGACGATTGCGTAAAATTTTAAACCTTATCACTAGCGGGTGACTTAAGTCACCCGCTAGTGATAAACGTATTGGTAGCTAAACTTTAAACTCCTATACTCATAAACCTTAAACTCATCAACTCAACCTATACTTTCATATCCTCTAATTTCTTACTCTCTTCGCGTTGTCTTACGTATTGGTCTACCCAATAAATTAAGCCAATGGCAACTACCATCGAGCCTATTACGGTATAACCCAATATATCATAATGGTCTAAAATACCGTTAGGCTGTTGTACCACAATTAACCCAGCGATAAAAGAGGCAACACCCCCAGAAATTTGTTGAATCGATGAGTTGATACTCATAAAAGCACCTCTATCCTTCATCGAAGGAATGGCCGTCATCAAGGCAGAAGATGAAATCATCCGTGCTGAAATCCCTGTAAAAAGGATTACGTTCAATATAATAATTACCCAAAGTGGCGTAATGCCTAATTGTGTGTAAATCCCAACCATGATGATACTGATGATAGAGCCTATCAAAAAAGTATTGAACTTACCCAATTTATCACTGAGTTTACCAATCATAGGGCCAAAGAAAATAGAGAATATACCCGTAACACCATACATGATAGGTAGTTCAGACAATTTCAAACCTAAATTGTTGGTACCATAAGCACTACCAAAAGGCATTAGCATAAATCCACCCGTAGAAAGTAATATCGTTCCAAGGAAGGCCCTGAGATAATGAGGTTCGCTAATGGTTTTGGCAAGGTGCTGAAATGCATTTGAATCACTTTGTACTTTCAGGTGTTCGGTAACAGGTTTCATTTTAACAAAAATAACTATTCCTACCACCGTACTCACTCCAACAATCATCCAAAAAGGAGCATGCCAGTCGAAGCTATTAGCTAATAAAAGACCAATCGGTAAACCCAATACCTGACTAGCCGCAAAGGCCATTTGTACAAAACCCATTACCCTACCACGTACTTCGAGTTTGAATAAATCAGAGATAATCGCAAAACCTACTGAGCCAATTACGCCCCCAAAAATCCCCGTGAAGATTCGGGCAAACAATAGGAAATTATAGTTGGTTGCCGACGCACAAAGGGCAGTACCGATAATAAAACCAACATAGAAAAATAATAGGAATTTCTTTCTATCGAATTTGTCGGCAAAACCTGCTGCCAATAAACCAGAAGCACCAGCACTAAAAGCATAAGCTGACACAACAAAGCCAAATTGAGAAGTAGTAATTTTTAAAGTGGGCATTAAAATAGCCCCTAGTGGCGACAATACCATGAAATCTAGTATTACCGTAAATTGAATAAAGGCTAAAACCGCTATCATGAAAATCTGATAGGGTGTAAAAATTTTTTCTGTGGGTTGTGTCATAATTAATGTATTGAATAATTCTTATGCAAATTAAGTGATATTTATGCTCTTATCTCATGGTCTGAACAATATTGATATTAAATTAATCCCAGAAATATCCTAAATACTATTAATTTTCTGTAATTCAAGCACTTTGATACAATTTAACCTAAAATTGACGCACCATTCTCTTTGAAAATCAATGCATTACCATAAATTTGTTTTATCATTAAACTTCAAATTTAACTAATATGAAAATTGCAAAGAAAATCCTGCTAGCGGTGGTAATCTTTATTGCTGCGCTCTTACTGATTGCATTATTCACTCAAAAAGATTATGTAGTAGTAAGGGAAATCACAATCAACAAGCCCAAAACGGAGGTATTTAATTACATCAAATACTTGAAAAACCAAAACGACTACAGCGTATGGGCAAAGATGGACCCTGCGATGAAAAAAGAATTCAGAGGGACAGATGGTACCGTAGGCTTTGTATCTGCTTGGAAAAGTGATAGTGCTGATGTTGGTCAAGGTGAACAGGAAATCTTGAAAATTGTAGAGGGGCAAAGAATAGATACGGAAGTAAGATTTATTGAACCTTTTGAATCGACAGCGCCTTCACACATCACTACTGATGCTATGGGAGCAGACCAAACGAAAGTTTCATGGACTTTTGAAGGACACATGTCATACCCGATGAATTTGATGATGCTGTTTTATGATATGGAGGGATTGATAGGTAAAGATTTAGAAGATGGACTGAAAAATCTAAAAGTAATTCTTGAAAAATAAATTTTAATCAAAACACAAACATGGCAGCAATTAACCCTTATTTGGTCTTCAATGGCAACTGCGAAGAAGCTTTTAATTTTTACAAATCTGCATTTGGCGGAGAATTTCCCTATGTAGGAAGATTCAAGGACGCTCCGTCAGATCAGCAAATGTCACCAAGTGATGGCGAGCGAATCATGCACATGTCGTTGCCCATTGGCAAGACTATTTTAATGGGTAGCGATTCCTCTACAACGATGGGGGATGTAAGTGCAGGTACAAATTTCTCTATTTCTATTAGTGTAGACTCAAAAGAAGAAGCTGATAAATTGTTTCAAGCCCTTACCGAAGGTGGTAAAATAACGATGCCTTTGCAAGATACCTTTTGGGGTTCTTACTTTGGGATGTTTAAGGATAAATTTGGTATCGATTGGATGATTAATCATGATACTAATGAGGAGGCAATTTAATTACTTTCTACAATCCTTATCACTAGAGAGGGACTTAAGTCCCTCTCTAGTGATAAGTAAACTACTCAATCATTTTTTGCCTTTTTCAATTGATTATAAAGTAACAAAAATTTTGTAGTAAGTATAATTTTATGGTATTTAGATTTAATTCTTTTGTTTTCTAAAACAACCATAAGTATTATGAAAAAGGCTACAATTTTAGTATTTATAATTTCACTATTTACAATCAAAGCGGTCTCTCAAACTGTTACATTACCTCCCAATAATACCATAGATTCTACCAAATTGGGATTGAACTTCAAGAATGCTCCTTTCTATGCTAGATTCATGCCCTTATCTATTTATACAGGTGCAGGTAAAACAAGAGATAGGGTAGCACAATTTATTGAATTTGGTAAATCTTTCAATGTAATCGATTTAGGTATTGCCCTAGGTCGAAACTCTCTTAGACCAGACACCACTACGTTTCTGGAAGGTAAAATCACGATGGATGTATGCAATTATGGGATTTTTGCCAATGAAATGACCATAGGGGCAGGCAAAGTATTTGATGCCGAGGGTAGTTTAATGTTGGAACTATCCTACAGTATTTTTGCACAACTATCCAAAAATTGGGGTATTGGCATCTCAACAGGCTACTATGATTTTAGCAACGAGTTTTACGATAGTGCTAAAACGTATTATGGCTTTTTTATTAGATATGGTTTACAAAGAACCGATACTGGCGGACTACTAGGTATAGGCAGAGGTCACGGGCGACCAGGAAGGGCGGGGCATCGTGGGCATGGTAGATAAATTAGAAGTAATGCCTTACTTTTCTATTAGCGGGTGACTTAAGTCCTACTGATTACCCACAAGTGTATAAATAACTGATAATCAATAATTTTATCTCTAGCGAGGGACTTAAGTCCCTCGCTAGAGATAAGAGTTTCACGTAGTCAGGCTATGAAATGAGGCGACCAAAGCTCGGTTTGAAAGGCGATTTAAGCCTATTTAAACCAATTTTATCAATAATCACCTCTTCATTTCAACTTTTTAAAAGATGTGGGTAATCAGTAGGACTTAAGTCACCCGCTAATAGAGAGGTTTTGGATTTACAGCCATATTCTGTGTGCCACAGACCACAGTTATAAATAGTCTCCTCACCTATTCCCCTTCCTCCTCTTTTTTCTTGGATAATTTTCTTTGTAACAAATCGGATTCCAAGAGAGATTCTTTTAGACTGACAAAATCTGAGAGAACAATGATAATGGTAAAGAACGACAGTAGGTCTTCTAGCATCACTAATACTTTAGCAGGAATGATTTGTGGCAAGATTTCTCCATAGCCAAAATTCGTAAAATTAAGCACACTAAAATACAAGCATTCAAAAAGTGTTTCAGGGATGGATAACTTTTCAGGAATCCCCGAAAAGCATTCAGGATTAACATGATAAAGACAGAAATAATCAACTGCAAACGAAAAAGTGACCATTAACACATTGATGATAATGAACTCTAAGAAACGATAAAAGGGTGCATCTTTTACCGTAACTTCCAAAATCATTCTTGAGCTTTGCCATACAATAAAGGCTATTTTCAAGAATGCCAAACCCACAATAATCCACTGAGTACCACTATCTTTTAGAAATTCGTAGGTGTCAATCAAAACGATGAATAAACCCAAGCCTATTGTTACAAGGCTTTTTATCACAAAATCTCTATAGCTAACACTCATAAGGCACATTTAAATTTTTACAAAAATACAATTTTAGGCTTCTTGAACAACTATGCCATTTTTAAAAAGAAACGTCTTTATTCCTAGCGAGGGACTTAAGTCCCTCGCTAGGAATAAAGACGTTAGAATTCTGCCTTTGTTGGTGTTTTTACGGAATCGCCTAGAGCAACAACTTAAGCGTAAAAACTACTCAATCATCTTATTATTCACCTTTACATTTTTCAATGTAAAGCCTTTCACTACGCTTTTGTCAATCGAAGCATTTTTACTTTCTACGGTAAAGTTTTCAAAACTAAAGTTCGATAACTTATCGTATTCCGAAATAGCTACGTCGTAGAAAATATCACATTTTACTTCTATATTTTTCAAGCTCACATGGTCTGAATACGAGAGCGGAACATCTTTACGCCCTTGTAAATCAAAAAATTGTTTCCAAGGTTTTACAAACAACAAACTATGGGCTTGTCCTTCGATATTCTCTAGACTGATATATTCATAAAGCTGTGGCGTGTCTGGTCGCATCTTTAGCCATAATATGCGTGTGGCTTCACTGACATGACAATTTCGCATGATGATATTGCGGTTGTGGATAGCCTCGCTCCCACAGGTAAGTGCCGAATGACAAAAACCAAACTCGCAATCTTCTATGATGATATTTGTGTTGGCACCGTTGTTTGGTACACGGTCAGCCCACGGGCCTTTGCCACCTTTCAATGCAATGGCATCATCATTCACCGACATATAACAGCCTTTGATAAGCACATTATTGCAAACATCAATATCGATGGCATCCGTACTTGGGGCTTTTACGGGCTTATAGGGTGAGAAAATATGAACATCTAATACTTTCACATTATTGCATTGATAATAGTGGCTCGTCCAGAAACCAGAATTATGCAGTTTTACATCTTGTACCTGTACATTATTAGATTTCCAGATGAATACCAGTCGAGGGCGAGAAACTTCTAAGTTAGTACAATTAGGGTTCTCTTTACGTCTAGCCCAGAAAGCCTCCCAGTAGTGTAAGCCATTGCCGTCAATCGTTCCTTTCCCTGAAATGGTAAACCCATCTACTTGATAAGCATTTACCAAGGCTGTAAAATAATCTAAACTTTGTCCTTCCATTCTTGAAGGCAGTTTAGGATAATCAGCGATATTATCTGACCCTTTTAATACTGCTCCTTCAGATACATACAAATGGGTTTTGGGCTTGAAAAACAAAGCGCCACTCATAAATGTGCCTTTAGGAATGATGATTACACCTCCGCCCTTTTGGGCTGCTAAATCAATTGTTTGCTGGATAAGCTCTGTTTGTACGAGCGTACTATCTTGCTTAACGCCAAAATCGGTAATCACATACGCTTTGCCAAGCTGTGCAAGCGTTACTTTTTTGTTAGTTGTAAACCAGCTCGATATTGGGCTACCATCAGGGAAAGTAGCTTTAGCTGTTTTTTGTGCTACCATTTGCGTGCATCCCAAAAGCGAACACGCCAGTATTAGAATCAGTTTTTTCATGTTAAATATTTATGGATAAACCATCCGCATCATAATAAGGCTGCAACTTGACACGATTTAGTGATTCTTCCTTCCTGTTCCTTAGGGTATAGTAACAACAAGCTAAGAGGATTTTCGCTCAAACATTGAATTGGGTAGTTTCTACTAATACTATTTTGCTTTAAGAATAATAGCAAGGGACTAAAATTCCGAGTATTTATCAATTATTTATACCGAATGTCTGTTTGAATCACGAAAAATAATATATTTGAGTACATTAACGTATATGTTAAATTTCATGCAAAATCCATATTATATAATACTATTTTAATGAAACTTATCGTGGTTCTCAACCTTGTTTAAAATTATTAAACCTTGTTTCATAAGTATAAATTGTATGAAAAATTATGCACTTAAAATGTTATTTTAATATAAAAATAAATACAGCACTCTTAGTGTTTATTTTTCCTTTCTGTCTGCATTGCCACGGACAATCTAATGAACTCTTGAAGCTACAAAAATCTTTGCCTACGATAAGTGATAGTTTAAGATATGTAAACACATTGAATAGGATTGCTACGTTGTTGTATGAAAAAAACATCGATAGTACGTTTTACTACACCAAAAAGGCTAGTGAAATAGCCAATAGGTTAAAGTATGCAAAAGGTCAAGCGGATGTATTGAATAACCTTGGTATTTTTTATTTTATCAAGGGGAATATACAGCTAGGATTACGCTATTTTAATGAAGGGAATATTCATTATAGAAAACTTCAAGATTCTTCCAATATTGTCCAAACATTAATGAATATCGCCATTCTTTACGAGGTAATGGGACGAGAAAAGAAGTCGTCTACTAACTATAATTTGGCACTGGAATTGGGCAAAAAAATAAGTCATGATTCTATTTTTTCATTGGTTATCTATAACTACATCATTAAGTATCCCAATAAATTCAGTAAAGACTCGCTCGACTATTACCTTAACAAAGGCAGAAACATTGCTGCAAAATATAAAGACAAACGTATACTGTTGGCGTATGACCAATTGACGGCTGATAATTATATTAAAAATAATCAGTTTGATAAAGGCATGGCTTTATTAAAACAGGCTAATGCCGATGCGTTAAAAAATAATCTCTCGAATGTCTCCGTCATTATCTTGACTGATATGGGTGACCAGATGTATCAACGGGATAAGTTAACGGCCATTCAATACTATAAACAAGGGCTTACCATTGCGATTCAGAAAGGCTATTTAGTTGATAGTGAGCTACTCGCTAGAAAATTAGCTGCTGCTTATGCTGAACTAAAAGATTATTATAATGCCTATTTATTTAGCAAGCAATACCAAGAAATCAATGACAAAATAGATGCACAAGAAAACCTATTTGGCATTGACTATCAAGATTTTGCAGCCAAAGAGCAACAGCTAGAATCATCAAATCTGTTGGCAAAGTACCAATCTAGGCTATTGATATTAGCCATCGTAATCAGTGTGATGGCTATCGTGATGATGATTATATTATGGCGTAGTTGGAAGAGTACACAAAAGTCCAGAGAGGCCCTCAGGCTACAGTTTCAGCATGCAGAAGTAACGATGCATGATTTAGAGACGATGAATAAAAACTATGCACGCCTTATCAAAATTGTGGCACATGACCTCCGAAATCCAATTGGTGCGGTTGGTGCGATGACTTCGATGCTCGCCGAAAAAGAAATGGATGAAGACGATAGCGAGCTAATAGAGCTAATACAGACGTCTATCAACAATAGCCTAAACTTAATCAATGATTTATTAAAAACTGACTTTGAACAAAAGCATGACATTCATAAAGAAGAAACATCCTTTGATGGCTTACTGAATGAATGTGTGCAATTACTCCGCTTTAAGGCAAAAGATAAGCGTCAGCAATTGATTTTTAATACGGATACGAATATTAAAATGAATATTGACAGAGAGAAAATCTCAAGAGTGATTAATAATCTGGTAGGGAATGCCATCAAATTTAGCCCCGTAGGTAGCAATATTTATATCAATACAAAAGTATCTGAAAGTGGAACAATTACTACTGTAAAAGATGCAGGAATAGGCATACCCCTAAAAATGCAGGATAAAGTATTTGACCCTTTTACTTCGGCTAGGCGAAAAGGAACAGGAGGCGAACAGCCATTTGGATTAGGGTTGTATATCAGTAAACAAATTATTGAAGCCCATCATGGTAAAATTTGGCTAAAAAGCGAACCAGATCAGGGGACGGAGTTTTTTGTGGAATTGCCGTTTGGGAGTTAATCAACCTATAAGAAGTTATTTTAATACTTTTACAAAAATTCCAATCACTTTAAAACTCATACTTTCTTCATTCCTTAATACAATTGGTTCAAATGAATCGTCAGACAATGGTTTTAGAATAATTTCTTCATGTTGCCAACCATCTTCATCTACAGTTTTTTTACTTAAATATTCTTTAATAGTATAATTTGACCCTAACTCACTATCGAAAATATCATTTCCTTCAACTAAAGTAATCAATCCATTTCGGCTCCCTCCTAAATATTTTTTAAACAAACAAAGACTACCATTAGGAATGATTTTATTCATAGATTCTCCTACAACTTTACATACAAAATACTGCTCATTTTGATTAATATCTGTTAGCTCAATATATTTAATATCCTTTACAGGTTGTTGTTCAGAAAAACTTCCCGCTGCAATTTCCAAATCATAATATGGAACAGTTTTATTGTTGGGAACATCTAAAAATTTGAATAAAGGTTTTATATCTCTATCTATTTTATATACAGGAATTATTTCTGAGAAGTACTTCCGTAAGTTTGGATTGCATACATAAATGTAAGTCCCTTCAATACCTCTTAATAGGATCGTTTTATAGATATTAATAATATAATCAAGCAATACCTTTGGGTCTTTAATAGAGTTTTTACCATTCTTATCTTTATAATTTTCTTTATAAACTACAAATTCATTTTTTATAAAATCATAGTCTAATTCGGGGCCAATAATTACTCCTGTATAATTTAAATCATAACCTTGGGTTGTATGAATACAGCCAACTTCATTAATAGCGTTGATAGAGTTTACCCAATCTTTATCGGTACTATTCCATTGTAATGATGTATTTTCAATTTGGATGTCAAACAGTGTTTTATCGCTTCTAGATATCCATTCCCAAGCAAAACCTGCAACCATCCGAGATAAACCACATTTCTTTTCCTTCTTGTGGATTTCATTAACCATTTCATCCAAATTGTTAAACAATTTGAAATCATATTTACCTATCTTAAGTTGCTTATTTTTAGGTTCATAAATATTATCAAATAACTGATGAATCAATTCAACATATTGATTACCACCTTTAACCCTAAATTGAGTACTTAATTTTTCATTCCGAGTAGTAGAAAGTTGTTTTAAAGCATAAAAGCTCTCTTTAGTTGCATCAGAGGGTTTGATAGATTGGAATTGATCATAAAATATTATTGATTTTTCACTTTGTAATTGTACCCAATCCAATTCTGAACACGTCTTTTCATCTAGCTTTAATGCCTTACAATTTTTATCAAATATGCCAAAATATGACCCTAAATTTACTCTTCTTCTCAATCTATGCCCTTCATCTACAATGAGTAAATCATACTTTTGTTTTACTATTTCAGAAGGGCCAATTACCATTTTACTTGATAACCCTTTGATATTTTTGAAAACACTTGAAATAGTTTGTCTAAATGATGCCATTGGTATCACCAAAGCCATATTTAAATTGCCATATTGTTTTTTTATTTTTTTTAATAAAACAAACAATTCTTCATCTTCCTCATCAAAATCTGAATAATTAAAATCTTCTAAATCTGTTTTTAGCATCTTAAAAAGAAAAATGGCTAAAATAGATTTTCCTGTGCCTGCACCTCCCTGAATTAAACTAACCTTGGTTTGATTATCTAAAAGACAATGTAAGATTGTTTTTAATCCTTTAATTTGTTCTTTAGAAAGTGATTTATAGGGTGAATATTTAAACAAATCTGAATTATCAATATGGGCTAAAGAATGTCGAGCAATTCCCATACCGCGTAGTTCATCCCAAATTTCTTTAAACAACTCCCAGTAAACTTCTTTTTGTTGGTAAAATTCATGATTTGAAATACCTAAATTTGCATTTTGTAGTGAATATTGACCATCGGCAGATATATATTTAATTAAATTTGACTCAAGATCAAGAGTAGCTGATTTATTGAATAATTCGCTCAATATTAAGTTCACACAACTTAAATTTTGCTTTCTTTCTGTCTTATAATGTGTTTTTAGACGAGTTAAAACATCTGTTGTTTCTCCAACATAAGCTTCTTTAGTACTGTTTTCTTTTAATAAATATACAAGAGGCCAGTTAACAAATTTACGATGATTATTAATCAACTTAGTCTCTAAATTACTATCAAAAGAATATTGCTTAATTGAAAAATTCATCTACAATTCGTTGTATTTAGTTGCATTACCCTTTGCCTTACCTACTGGATACTTTTCAGCATTTTTTTGTATCTTATCCTGTATAATTTTATTAATATCTAAATCATGCTTATTGGCTAATAAAAAGGCATACATCAATACATCTGCTAATTCTTCCTTAAGCTTGTCTATATTACAATCTTCATTATTTTTCCACAGAAATAATTCTAAAAGCTCAGAGGCTTCTATAGATAGAGCAATAGCTAAATCTTTAGAATTATGAAATTGTTCCCAATCTCTTTCATCTCTAAATTTGATGATATCTTTAATAGTTTTATTAAAATCTTCCATAATTATAATATCATTTACATTAAATATAACACAGGCAAAATTTTGGGTAAAGAATTTCTTTAAGTCCCAGTATTTATTTTCATCATTATAATAATGTGCATTTGGGGTAAATATAACTAAATTTTCGCCTAGGTGGTGTTTGTTCACCAACAAGGGCGGAACTTTTGTATTATCTTTTACTCACGGCATGACTCGAAGTAATGCCATGCGTTCTATGCTCACTTAATAACCTTCGCTTACTTCCCAATACAAAACTTAGAAAAAATATTTGCTAGTAAATCATCCGTAGTGATTTGACCTGTTATTTCGCCTAGGTGGTGTAGGGCAAAACGAATGTCTTGGGCTAGGAAATCGCCTGTGATGCTTTGGTCTAGGCCTTGTAAAACGTTTTCTAAGGCTCCGTTGGTTTGTAATAAATGTTGGTAGTGGCGGAGGTTGGTCACTACAGTATCCCCTGATTTTATTTCTCTGGTTTTTACTTTTCTAACCAACGTATCTTTTAAAGTATCTATGTTTTTGTTCTCAGATGCTGAAATCCAAAGAATGTCTGGATAGGTGGTATCAAAAGCTGATTTTTTATCAGGCGATAATTTATCTACTTTATTGCCTACTAATAGATAAGGTGCATTGAATTCCGAAATCTGCTGGGCAATTTCTGAAAGCTGTATTTCTGAAGCATCAAATAAATAGACAATCAAACTGGCTTTGTCCATTTGTTGTAACGTACGCTCTACACCAATGGCCTCGATGGTATCAGTAGTTTTGCGTAACCCTGCGGTATCTATCAATCGGAATCGGATGCCTTCTATAAAAAGCTCGTCTTCAATCACATCACGGGTAGTTCCTGCAATGTCTGATACGATGGCTTTTTCTTCGTTTAATAAACGATTCAATAGTGTCGACTTTCCTGCATTTGGTTTCCCTGCAATAACTGTCGGCACGCCATTTTTGATAACATTGCCCATCTCGAAACTATCAATCAATGGAATCAGTACTTTCTGAATCTTAAAGATTAATTGACGTAAATCGTCACGGTCGGCAAATTCTACGTCTTCTTCGCCAAAGTCTAATTCTAGTTCTATCAAAGACGCAAAATGAATGAGGGCTTCTCTGAGTTGTGCGATTTGTTTTGAAAATCCTCCTCTGATTTGATTGATGGCTGTCTGATGCGAAGCTTCCGAATCTGAGGCAATCAAATCGGCAACAGCTTCGGCTTGGGCAAGGTCTAACTGTCCGTTGAGGAATGCACGTTGTGTGTATTCACCCGGATTGGCCAGTCTAGCGCCCTCACGCAATAACAGTTTAAGGATTTTTTGGATAATAAAGTCCGAACCATGACAAGATATTTCTATGGTATCTTCACGGGTATAAGATGAGGGGGCTTTGAAAAGCGATACCAATACTTCGTCAACAATGTTGTCGTTGTCTCTGATGGTACCGAAATGGATGGTATGCGAAAGTTGTTTTTCTAGGTTTTTACCTTTGAATATTTTATTGACAATCGGGAAGGTTTCTGGGCCAGAAACACGAATTACCCCAATGGCTCCAATGCCTTGCGGAGTGGCTAAGGCACAAATTGTATCTTGATTAAACATGAATTTGTAACACGATTTGATTTTGCGACGTCCCGCAATCGTGGATTGAATGAGTTCGGTAACGATAGCGAGACGCCGCCTCGTACCAAATCGTGCTACAAATTTAAAACAAATCCTTCAATTTCATGGCAATACCCATATCACCACTGATTTTTAGTTTGCCAAACATAAAGGCTGTCATCGGATTTAAATCGCCTGTCATTAAGCCTTGTAAATCTTTTAGGCTTACGCCAATAGTACAATCTGCGGCTTCGTCGACATTGCTTACTTTTCCATCTCCACTGATAAAAATACTTCCTGCATCGGTTGCAAATTTAATAGATGAGCCTAGTCCTCCTTTGGCAGCTGCCAAATTGGTGATTTTTTGTGTTAATTCTTCAAAAGTCATGTTGCTGAGATTGTGTAAATAAGTCAATTTTCTATAATTGATACTTGGATAAAATATGTTATTTTAATTTTGTGTTAAAACGAAATTTTCTTTATCTTAAAACAAGATTTTCGATTCTTAGCGTCCTTACTTTTCTTGTCTTGACACAAGAAAAGTAACAAAAGAAAGTCAAGAAATTCCGAAACTCGCTTCGCTCAAACAGCGGAATTTCATTAAATGCTGACGCAAATGCAAAAAGAGAACGTCTTAAATAAAATAAGCCAATAACCGAAAGCTGATAGCTCACAGCTTATTGCTCAAAGCTCACAGCTATCTACGAAATTGTTTCTTTGAATACTCTCAATGTAGCGTCCCATGCTTTTTTGGCTACTTCTGCGTTGTAGCGGGTGGGTGCTGTGTCGTTGTTGAATGCGTGTTGTGCGCCTTCGTAAACGTATAATTCGTATTTCGTTCCTGCTGCTTTTAGGGCTGTTTCATAGGCTGGAATGCCTGCGTTGATACGCTCGTCTAGTCCGCCGTAATGTAATAATAATTTGGCTTTTATTTTTGGTACATCAACCGCTTCTGGTTGGCGACCATAATAAGCAACTGCTGAATTTAATGTTGGTGAGTTCACTGCTAATTGATTAGCTAATCCTCCGCCCCAACAAAAACCTACGCAGCTAGTTTTGCCATTGCTTTTTGGTAAAGCCTTTAGATAATCAAAGCCTTTTAAAAAGTTATTGGTATTTTTAGCAGCATCTAATTTACTGAATAAATTACGTGCTTCATCTTCGTTTTCGGGTGTTCCTCCTAAAGGCGAAAGGGCATCTACTGCCAAAGCATAATAGCCTGCTTTGGCTACTCTGCGGGCAACATCTTTGGTATGTGGATTGAGTCCGCGATTCTCATGAATGACAATCACTGAGCCTATTTTTCCTTTGATTTTCTTCGGTTGAGCTAAATAGGCTTTCATCGTACAGCCATCACCTTCGTAAGTAATATCTGATGTTTCGATATCTTCGTCGTTTTCAGGGATAGTAGCTGCGTGAGCATAATTTACTTCTAGTAGCGGTAATACCGACATGGCGGCTACCGTACTGCCCGTCAGTTTAACTAGACGTTTAAGGAAATCTTCACGCGTAAGAGGTTTGTGCGTGTACTCGTCAAAAAGGTTAATAATCTCTTGATTCATAGTTATTGTTGTTTAGTTGTTGAGCTATGAGCTATGAGCTATGAGCTATGAGCTATGAGCGTTTTTTCTTTCTATTAAATCCTACCTTATCACTCAAAAGTTTATAAATGACTGATATTCAATCCTTATCACTAGCGGGTGACTTAAGTCACCCGCTAGTGATAAGGATTGAAAGCTTGATTTGAAGGGTTATTCTACACCATTTAAATCAATAATTACATATTTATGCTAACTTTTAAGACTCTTAAAAAATGCGGCTAATCAATAGCCTTTAAATCTAATGCTCATGACATTAATCGAAAACCAAAGTCTAAAGCTCATTACTCATTGCTTATAGCTCAAAACTAATACAATTACTTTAAAAATTCTATGTTTCTTTTTAGTCCTGCATACTTTGTTCTTTTCAATGGTGACTTTTTAAAGATGGTTTGAAATACTTCTTCGGTGATTTCTTCCCAATCGCTTTTAGTAAAATTAGCTAAGTCGGGATGAAGGTTAAATTGCGGTTCTTGGTGTGGTTTTGAAAAACGATTCCAAGGACAAACATCCTGACAAATATCACAACCAAAAAACCAGTTTTCAAATTTATTTTGTACCTCTAAGGGTATTGCCTCCTTTAGTTCAATGGTATAATAGCTGATACATTTCGAGCCGTCTACTACATAAGGTTCGACAATGGCATCCGTCGGACAAGCATCTATACAACGTGTACAAGTACCACAATAGTCTTTTACGGGACCGTCAGGTTCTAACGGTAAATCCAAAATCAGTTCGGCGATAAAAAAGAAACTGCCTTGGTTTTTATTGATAATATTACTGTTTTTACCTATCCACCCTATGCCCCCTTTTTTTGCCCAAGCCTTATCCATGACGGGGGCAGAGTCTACAAAAGCCCTTCCTCCTACTTCCCCAATTTCCTCTTGAATATAGGCTAAAAAAGTTTGTAGTTTCTCTTTTACCACAAAATGATAGTCTTTACCATAAGCATATTTAGATAGTTTTAAATCATTTACACCTTCGGGAAGTCTTTCGGCAGGGTAATAATTAAAGAGCAACGAAACCACCGACTTGGCATCATCCACTAACAGTCGTGGGTCTAGCCTTTTATCAAAATGGTTTTCCATGTACTGCATCTTGCCATGCTGATTGGCTTTTAACCAATTTTCTAGTCTAGGAGCTTCCTCCTCCAAAAACCCTGCTGCTGAAATACCACAATAATCAAAGCCCAATTCTTTGGCTTTTTGTTTAATTAAAAAGGAATATTGGGCTTTGTCAATCATTTATTATGTAAGCAATTTGAGATACTAATCTAATCACCAATCACTATTTACTAATCACTACTTAAGTTAAGCAATTTTTACAGAAGTCATCGTTAAAGAACCACCCACAGGCACATCATTAAAGAAACTTACTTCCTCGTTCTTTTCTTGCATCCCTAAAATATACAATAATGGATAGTAATGGTCTGGCGTTGGAATCGCCAATTTAGCAGCCTCGCCCATACTTTCATAATTTATTAAAGGTTTATGATTGTTCTCGGCAATATTCTTTTTGAATTTCTCATTCATTTCTATCGTCCAGTCATAGCCATAAGCCCCGTCTATTCTCCGAAAATCTACCATGCGTAAATTATGTACCATGTTGCCACTACCTATAATCAATACGCCTTTACGACGCAAAACTGCCAATTCCTGTGCCAATTCATAATGATACTGTGGCGACTGGTGATAATCAATGCTTAATTGCAAGACTGGAATATTGGCTTTTGGATAAATATGACGAATAATCGTCCACGTGCCATGATCTAAGCCCCATTCATGGTCTAAATGCACCTCCGTTTTTGTAATCAGTTTTTTTGTTTCTTCTGCTACGGCCAAACTACCTTTGGCAGGATATTGCACATCAAACAGTGCTTGCGGGAATCCACCAAAATCATGAATGGTTCTGGGCTTTTCCATTGCCGTCACAAAAGTACCTCTTGTAAGCCAATGTGCCGAAATAACAATTACTGCGGTAGGCTCTGGAAAATCATTGGCCAAACTTGCCCATTGTTGACTAAATTGATTATTTTCGATGCCATTCATCGGCGAGCCATGACCAATGAAATACAATGGCGTTTTTTGTTCTTGTTTGGATAGCTGATCTGAAAATGCTTTTAATGTTCCTAATGCTGACATGGTTAGTACCCCTACAGAGGCTTTTATAAACTCTTTCCGTTTCATTTCTTTAAAATACTATATTTTATGCAACGGATTGCTTGATTAGTAAGTTCAAAGAGTAACTTAGCATGAAAATTGGTAAGTAATTTTACTCATTTTTTAACATATTTCGTGATATTTATCATTTTCAGAATTTTCTTTGGGAAAACAATTTTGACACGCAGTATTATTTTTTTAAATTAGGGTAATAACAACTAATAAATTATCAAAAGCCTATGAATTTTAGTTTTGACAACTACCAAACCGAAGGCTTCTTCGATGAAATGTTTGATGCACAAGGTAATGTGCGTATGGGGTACGAAGCATTCAAGGAACGGGTAGAACAGTTAAAGATTGACGAGTTTATTCGTCGCCACCAAGCAGCAGAACGCTCTTTAATGGCAATGGGTATTACTTTCAATGTTTACTCGGAAAATGAAGGAACAGAACGCATCATGCCTGTTGATATTATCCCCCGAGTAATAGAAGCTGATGACTGGAAAAAAACCGAGAAAGGTTTGATACAACGCATTACGGCATTGAATATGTTTTTGGATGATATTTATCATGACCAAAAAATATTGAAAGACGGCATCGTTCCCCGTGAATTGATTGAAACTTCAAAAGATTTTTTACGTCCTTGTGTGGGTATTCGTCCACCAAAAGGCATTTATATCCACATTACGGGAACAGATTTGATTCGTGGCGACGATGGTAAGTTTATGGTTTTGGAAGACAACCTCCGCTGTCCGTCGGGTGTTTCTTATATGCTCGAAAACAGAGAACTGCTAAAACGTACCTTCCCAGAAGTATTAGGAAAAACCAGAGTACAGTCAATCTCAGATTATCCAAACAAATTGTTGCAGATGTTACAACACATCAGTGACAGACCAAACCCTACGGTTTGTGTACTGACTCCGGGTATTTATAATTCAGCTTATTTTGAGCATTCTTATTTGGCTCAACAAATGGGTGTTGAATTAGTTGATTCACGAGATTTAGTAGTGCATGATGGTTATGTAAAAATGCGTACTACTAAGGGATTCCAGATTGTAGATGTTATTTATCGCAGAATTGACGATACTTTCTTAGACCCTAAGGCTTTCAATCCAGATTCTTTAATTGGTATTCCAGGTATTTTTGATGTGTATAAAAAAGGTAGAATTGCCTTAGCAAATGCCCCAGGAACAGGCGTGGCAGATGACAAAGTAATTTATGCGTATGTACCAAGAATCATCAAATATTATTTAGGCGAAGACCCTATCATCCCGAATGTGGAAACCTTTATTTGTGGTGAAGAAGATGATTGTAAGTATGTATTAGAAAATATTGAGAAACTGGTAGTAAAAGAAGCTAACGAAGCAGGTGGATATGGTATGTTAATCGGTCCTAAATCTACGAAAGCAGAACAAGAAATATTTAAAGCACGTATCAAAGCAAATCCTAGAAATTACATTGCTCAACCTACAATTTCACTGTCGAGAGTACCTTGTTTGATTGATGATCATTCAGAAGGCAGACACGTTGACTTACGTCCATACATTCTTTATGGAGACGGTGTAAAAGTTATTCCAGGTGGATTGACTCGTGTAGCATTGCGCAAAGGTTCATTGGTGGTTAATTCATCGCAAGGTGGGGGGTCTAAGGATACTTGGGTATTGTATTGATGGGTTGGTTCAAATTCATTAATTATACCGAATTTTCACTGAAATAGCGAGTTTTAGAAGATTTTAGAGTTTTTTGATTTGTTCTCGTCCTTACTTTTTGCCTTGATGCAAAAAGTAACCGCAGCGGCGGCCGCAAAAAAATCAAGAATTCCTAAACTCGCTATCGCTCAAACAGTAGGAATTCGTTTTGCATCAATCACAAAGAAGCGGTCTAAATTAGTTTTTAGACCGCTTTTTTTGTGATTGATGGAGTGGATTATAGCATTCTTTTAAACATTCTTAAAAGTTAAAATAATATGCAATTATTGGCCAAATAACCCTTCAAATCGAGCTTTCAACCATTATCACTAGCGGGTGACTTAAGTCACCCGCTAGTGATAATGGTTGTCGGTAGAAGCATCCTGTTAATTCCTCTTAGCCTCGTGTTAGCGAATTTATTTTACCCTACAAACATTTGAATACTTTTGATTCTTTGGTAGATTTGAGTAAACTGAACCTTATCTATCATCACTATGAAAAAAAACATCTTATTCATCTGTTTAATCATTTCTTTTACTTCAATTTCATCCTTTTCTCAGGTAAACAAAACGCTTTTGGATAGTCTTACTATCGCTATTGAACACGGGGCATATCCTAATATTGATGGTATAGTGGTTTCGCAAAAAGGGAAATTAATCTATGAAAAATATTTTAATGGATTGACGCAGTCTAGCTTACATGATACTCGCTCGTCTTTCAAATCTATCACAGGACTACTTGTAGGCATTGCCATAGACAAAGGCTATATAAAGAGTGTCAATGAAAAAGTTTATTCATTTTTCCCTGAATATAAAGATTTTAAAAACTGGGACAGTCGAAAAGACGGTATGACAGTTCAGCACCTCTTAGCAATGAAATCTGGGTTTGATTGTGAAGAATGGGATGGTGCTAAAGATTGTGAGGATGAAATGGCGGAGACTAAAGATTGGGTAAAGTTTTCGCTTGATTTACCCATGTCACATCCTTCTGGGACGCATTGGGCATATACGTCATGCAATACCATGATACTCGGTGGTATTGTTGCCAATGCCTCAAAAATGTCTATTTTAGCATTTGCTGACAAATTTCTTTTTCAGCCTTTAGGCATTAAAAATTATCGTTGGACAAAAGACCCATCTGGACATGGCATGACCGCAGGGTCATTTTATATTTTGCCGTCTGATATGGCTAAAATTGGAGAATTGGTATTGAACAAAGGGATGTACAAAGGCAAAAGGATTGTTTCTGAAAAATGGATAAAAGAGGCTACCCAGCCAATTACTAAGATTGAAAATTTCTCAAACGTAAGTATCTCAAAAGCTAAATCTGCTATACCTCAACCTACCTTTTATGGCTATACTTGGTATAATGAAGAAATAAGAACTGATAAAATCAGGCATAATGTAATATTTGCATCAGGCAACGGTGGGCAATATATTATGGTAATACCAGACCTAGCCTTGGTGGTAGCATTTACAGGCAATAGTTATAATTCTTCCAAATCAAAACTGCCTTTTGCAATATTGATAAAATATATACTTCCGTATTTTGAAGGGGGATGATTTCTTGTTTTTCACTCATGGCATTAGTTTGGCAATCTAAACTTTTAGGAGAGGGTAAATATGAAACGATTGAATACCTATTTGCTTCCTGATATTTTTTCAAGAATATTTTTGACAAACTCAATTGAAACCCCTGCTAACTTAGCGCATTGCTCTACAGTTAATCCCATACTTAAACCATTTTCTATGGTCTCAGTCTTAACTAAAATTTCTTTTTTAGCCTCTGCTTCTTTGATTTTTTTACTTTCAGCTTTTACAGCTTCTGCATTTCGAGCAATTAGTATTTCAAAGGATGCTTTCTCATCTGGTGTCATTTTTCTGCTATCCAATTCATCAATAGCAACTTTTAACCATTCTTCATCCCAAAATTTAGGGAACTGAGTTGGTTTCGTAACTGTATGTATCGTTTTCATGGTATATATCAGCTTTTCTAAATCAGTTTGACAATCAGATTCTTGTAAAACAAATTTATCTAATTCTACCGTAATAAACGACATTTGTTCATCAAAAAGTTCACCTTGTTCATTTCTTAGATTAGCAACTGAATGAAATTGTGGATAAGAAAAAATATTGTTTGCTAAGATAGCAACACAGTAGATTTTAGTAAGTGTTCCATAATCAAATTTACCCCGTTTCACCATTCCATTGAATTTGTGCAATGCATAGAATTTCATACGTTGTACAAAATAGGGTGCTTCTCCAAATTGCATTTCTACAATAAAGTGATTATTATTTTCATCTGTGCAAGCTAAATCAAAAATTCCGCCTCTACTATCTTGCGTAATACCTTCAAAGGTATTTTTGCGGTCCGCCGCCGCGGTCGAATCTTACTTCCTTTATCGGTATTTCAGACTTTATTAATGCTTGCAATGCTCTTCGTAAGAAAAGTGTATTCGCTTCATTGCCAAAAGTTGCCTTAAATCCATAATCTGAGATTATCGGAATAAATATTTGGTCGTAGGTGTATAGTGTTTCCATTATGGGAAATTACAAAAAACAGTCGTTTTTTAAAAGATAAACATTATTTTTTATGTGATGTAAACTGGACATCACTCATGGCATGACTTAACTAAACCATTGATAATAAACAGACTAACTATTAGTCATGCCATGAGTTTGTTACCTAATCTCACTACCGTATCCTACTCCCCTCCTCTTCTACATTATTTGTTTTACTACGACTACGAACTGTACTGCCAAAGCTTCTGGAATAACTTAATTTAAAGATCCTTGCATATGCCGTCTCGTCCATATAATGCACTTTATTATTTTCTATAAATACTACAGGGGTAACTACGCCTACTTCGGTATAAATATTCATTGATTTAAAAATATCCGTAATAGCCAATTGTATCGTTCCTCTGTCTTTATCTAGCTTTTTGGCTATGCCCAAATTCATTACGCCAAAACCTTTTATCATATTGGGGCCATCAAATTGGTTTGTATTATGCCATCCTGTAATTTCTACTTCGATATTATGTGGTAGACTTACGCTCTGATTCAAGAAATAATTATGAAACAAATATGCCTTTTCGGCAACTTGAGGGGTATATCCAACTTTGTATTTACGGTAAGCCGTTGTCCCTCCTATGGTTATTTTCCACCAACTAAAAAGCTGAATCGGCACATTGGTAGTGAGACTGACACTATTCATATAATCCAGATTTTGTGGAGATAAGATAAATATATCTTTGGCGGCAGTTGTACTTAATTGATAACGAATGATTGGATTTACTTCCTGTTGAATACCTAACCCAACGCTTATATTTTTATGGGTAAAAGTGGTTTTGAAGGCATTGGTAATGCTTGGTTTTAGCAATGGATTGCCTGTAAAAACCGAACTAGGGTCATTATAAAATAAGCCAGAAATCAAGTCATTATAAGCTGGTCTGCTGATGCGACGCGAAAGACTCACTACGTAACTACTATTTTCAGCTATTTTATGGGTAAAATTCAATGAAGGAAAAAATTGTGAATAGGTGTTCGTATGATGATTAATATCTCTTGCCCAATATTCATACCTCAAACCCGTAGTGAAAGATATTTTAGGGCTTAGGGTAAAATCAAATGAAGAATAGGCGGCTAAAATACTTTCGTTACTAATCACAGTACTTTGTGAGCGACTATCCAACACCCAAACGTCATGCTCCTTTTTTTCTACTTTACTATTATTTGTATTGCTAGAATAACTCCCTTTGATGCCCGTTTCAACATTTATTTTATCAGTCAACTTCGTCGAAAAATCACCTTTCAATACGCCAATATTCAGTTCTGAAAGGCCTTCGCCTCGGTTACCTTCTGTAAAAACTGAGTCTGATGGTTTGATGATATTCCCTGCTTTATTATAATAGGTGCTATTAATCAAAGATGGGCTATTGTTTCTGAAATACCAATAACTGGCATCAATATTCAGTTTAGATTTTATGGATAATTGTTTTTCTAAAAATGCGGAAGATTGCACATTTTGCCCAAGATTATTCCCCAACGAATTTATCTTCATGGCAAAATAATTGCCCGATTGAAAATCATAAAATCCATCGCTTTGAACATTTGGCTTTGTAGTTGAATGTAAGTAGGTTATGCTCCCTCCCACTAATGTTTTAGGGTTCAGTCTGTGGTCAAATCCCAGTGAAAGGTTATGACTATTTTTTAGGTTAATTGTAGCACTATAAAAACCACTGGTATAAGCTCCCCCCAAAGCAGGGAAATTCAATGCACCATAGGCCTGCCAACTTGACTTAGCCTCGTCGTGTAACATCGAGTAAGAAGCGTAGTAATTGGAGTTTTTAGTGCCATGTGATAAATTAATAGAAGCAGCTGCTTTCTCGCCGAACCCATAGCCTAACGTTGAAGAAAAACTGAGTTTTGTCCCTTCATATTCATTTTTCTTTAAGACAATATTGATTAGTCCTGCCCCACCTTCGGCATCATATTGGGCAGTTGGCGACGTAATGATTTCTATTTTATCAATATTATCAGCATTCATGCCATTGAGCATTGCCATTACTTCCGTCAACGACAAGCGAACTGTTCGTCCATTAATCATCACCGCTACGCCACTTTGTCCGTTTAAACTAAAACTATTATTTCGGTAGTCAATAATTACCCCCGGCAATCTTTCTAACACCTGTAGGGCAGAACTCCCTTTCGTCATTAAACTACTCTGAACATTTATCACTTGCCCGACGGGTGTAGTCTGAATTAAATTCTTTTTGGTGCTTACCACGACTTCGTTTAGGGTATTGATATTCTCGACCATTTGTAAAACGCCAATATCCAACGCTTCGTTTTGCAGAGATACGGTAATGGGTTTTGTAATCATAGACTGATAACCTACACTACTCACGCCTATTAAAAAGACACCTTCCTTTACTAAGGGCAATGAAAACACGCCTTTTTCATCCGTATACGTTCCTTTTAGGATAAGAGTATCGCTTGCTTGGTACAATACAACGTTTACAAAAGGGATGGCTTCATTGGTTTTATTAATTATTTTACCAGTAATTTGTCCGTAAGAAGTTGTTGCTATTGAAATGGCAATAATTAAAAGTAAGGCATTGGTTTTCATTGGCTTGTCATTTTGATTGTTAGTCAAAACAACAGCACATTTCCAAGATAAAATAATGTGATTGACAAGTCTTAGATTTGTATTGACCAAATGCAGAAAAAGCTCATAATCACGTTAAATAGTCATTATTGCATCTTGTCATTTTACTGATGTCGTTCGTCAATATGGATAGGTTATTATTGAGCATCAACGTATTTTGCAAGCTATTCTCTTTCATAAAATGTTCAATAACAAGGCTAATATCTTTTCAAAGAACAGTTGGTTTATTAAATATAAACTATACCACATCCCATTTTGGTTTTTATACCACATCGCTTGGTGGACGCTTACTATCCGTAATTTTAGTGCCGTAGCCAATAATTTATTGAGTAGTGCCTACTCTATTAAATTCTTGTTTTATGTAGTCTTTCAAGCCATTGCGGTTTATTTCAATTTGTTTTACCTGATTCCTCATTACCTTCAAAAAGGCAAGTATGGACTGTATATTTTATTTTTATTACTCGTTGTGCTCAGCACTTCGTGGTTTATTGTCGCGGGTTATTATACCAGTGCCTATCTTTCAGATTTCACCTTCAAAGAACTTTATCAAAGAGAACCCAGTGATTTTATGTTCTTTTTCCTGATCAATGCCCTACCGTCGACGATGGCGAGTACAACCCTTGCGATGAGTATCAAACTGACAAAAAATTGGATTCAATCAGAACGAAAGCAACATGTATTAGAAAAAGAGAAATTGGAAACAGAATTGAAATACTTGAAATCGCAGTTCAATCCTCATTTTTTGTTCAATACCATTAATTCCATCTTTGTATTGATTCATAAAAACCCAGACTTGGCATCTGAATCACTGGCTTCATTTTCAGATTTACTTCGTTATCAACTATACGAATGCAACGAAAACGAAATAGCCTTGGAAAAAGAATTGTTCTTTCTCAATAACTTTATTGAATTAGAAAGGCTACGGTTGGATGAGAAACAAACTGATTTAAAATTTGAAATCAACAACCATTCCGCTATCGGCCAAACCATCGAGCCTTTTATCCTAATGCCCTTTGTTGAGAATGCGTTTAAGCATGTTTCAAAAGGGAAAGGACAACAAAACTACATCAGCATGACGCTAGACATTGATAGTGAGATGGTTCATTTGATGATAGAAAATAGTTTTGTAGTGGCTCAGAAATCAGACAATGGCATGTATGAAAATAGTGGCATAGGGCTAAAAAACGTCATACGAAGACTTGATTTATTATATCCCGAACATTACAAATTAGCTATTAATGAAACTACCGACAGGTATAAAGTGGCGTTAAAGTTGGCATTGAATAAAAAGCAATCTCTAATCCCTCAAACAACCTTATGATGAAATTAACTTGTGTAATTGTAGATGACGAGCCTTTGGCCAGAGAAGGGCTAGCTAAATACGTAGAAGCCATCGACTATCTAACCTTAGTAGGGTCGGCTGAAAACCCGTTAGAGTTAGATAAACTGCTAGAAAACGAAAACGTAGATTTGATATTTTTGGATATACAAATGCCATTTATGAGTGGGTTAGATTTCCTAAAAATTAAAAAAGACTTACCAATGGTGATTATCACCACGGCCTATCAAAACTATGCGTTAGAGGGATTTCAATTTGATGTGATGGATTATTTACTAAAACCTATCACCTTCAACCGCTTTTTTAAAGCTGTTTCCAAAGCCCGTGAGTATCAACAATATCGCAATCACAAAGCGGGCGTGATAGAAGAAATTGACCGAAACGATTTCTTCTTTATCAAATGTGACAATAAGTTCGAGAAGATATTCATTAATGAAATACTCTTTATTCAAGCCTTAGAAAACTATGTTTTTATCCAAACCGAAACAAATAAATACATGACCTTGATTTCGTTAAAGGCTGTGGAGGAATATCTGGATAACAAGCATTTTATCCAAGTCCATAAATCGTATATCATCGCCGTTTCAAAAATAAAGACAATTGAAAACAATGAAATATTCATACAAGGCTTCAAAATTCCGTTAAGCAGAAGTTTCAAAGAACAGGTATTAGACAAAGTTTTGAAGGATAATTTGTTGAGAAAATAATTGCGATTAATAAAGGTCTGGCATCAATACTTTCTAAAATTATAAGCATCTAGAACGCCTATAATCAACAAACTTGTTGCATATTGTGCAAAAGACCATCATAAATAGACTGCTAGCATGAAACAGAAAGAAATTGTATATCATTCATTAGCTATTATTGCTTTTGTATTTTTGCCTGTTTTGTTGTACCCTCATCCGCCCGAAGCCGAAAATTTTCTTTTTGCGTCACCTACCATTCGGGATTTTATTGGCAATGCTTTGATGATGGCTTTCTTTTATATCAATTATTATTACTTCATTCCCAAAATCTATCTTGACAAAAAATACCTGATTTACGGTTGCTTACTGATAGCTTTTCTGTTGTTGATTAGCTGGTTTCCGTCTTTTGTTACGGGCAGATTTTTGCGTGAGGCTAATACTTTTCATCAAGGAGAAATGCCTCCTCCTCCTATGTCAGGACATTTTCCAGCCCATTTCCCACCCAAACCAAGCGAAGGTACTTTTCTTGAGGAAATCAAGCATCATATTTTTGTATATGGTATCGTAGTGCTTTTTTCCATTTTATTGCATACACGCAACCGTTTACTGAAGACAGAAAATGAAAAATTACAAGCTGAACTCTCTAACCTAAAAGCTCAGATTCATCCCCATTTTTTGTTCAATACGTTGAATAGTATTTATGCGTTGGCGATTCGGAAAGATGATAAAACGCCCGAAACAATCATCAAACTTTCGGAGTTTATGCGCTATCTGCTGAAAGATGCTAATCAACATCAAGTTGCTTTGGAAAAGGAAGTTACCTATATTGAAAACTATATAGATTTACAAAAGTCACGTTTAAGAAATAGCGTTGCTATTGATTATTGGCGTACTGGCAATTTCAACGACAAGCAAATTGCGCCGCTTTTGTTGTTCAATTACATTGAAAATGCCTTTAAACATGGCGTAAACCCCGAAGAAAACTCAAAAATTAGCATAAAAATTAGTCTTGTAGACCAACACCTGAGTTTAGAAGTAAAGAATAATATTGTTACGCAAAAAAACACTGAAAATTCGTTGAATATCGGAATGCCCAATACACAAGAAAGACTAGACCTATTGTATCCCAAAAATTACAGGTTAGACATTCAGAAAACGGCAGAAACTTATACTGTGCTACTTGATATACTATTAACATGATAAGAGCTATCGCTTTAGACGACGAACAACCTGCTTTAGAAATTATCGATTTCTTTTGTAGCCAAATAGCAGGAATTGAATTACTGAAAACTTTTACCAAAAGTGCCGAAGCCAGATTGTATTTAGAAGAACATCCAGTCGAGTTGATATTCTTAGATATTAATATGCCTGCCATTTCGGGCATTGATTTTTTCAGAAATATTCCTCATGAAATCATGGTCATTTTCACAACTGCTTTTAGTGAATATGCCGTTGAAGGTTTTGAATTGAAAGCTATTGATTATTTATTAAAACCATTTACGCTCCAACGTTTCCAACAAGCAACACAAAAAGCCATTGATTTACAGCAATTTTACCTTCAAAATCAACAGCAATATTTGTATTTCAGAGTTGACTACTGATTAGTGAAAGTATTCGTATCAGACATTATTTTTATTGAAGGATTGGACAATTACCTTAAAATTCATCTACTTAACCAAAAACCATTGATAGTAAGAATGACGATGAAAGCTTGTCTTGAAAATCTTTCTAACAATCAATTCGTCAGAGTGCATCGCTCTTTTATTGTAGCAATAAAGCACATCCAATTTGTTAGAAATAAAATGATTTTTATTTCCAAAGAAACAACTATACCGCTTGGGAATAGCTACGAAGAGGGCTTTTTTAACATTTATGGGAAGTAGGAATCATAAGTTTTGAGTTCTGAGTTTTGATCTCTTATCGGTGATGAATTTTAAAATAAAGATTAAGACAATAATCTATTTTCACCACAACATTTCCCCTATTCACCACAACAAAGCAATATTCATCCTGTATAATGTGTAATTCTTTTGTAGAAATACAAACAATTAATACATATACTTTATGAAAATGAAATCTCTTTGCTTAGGTTTTTTTAGCTTACTCACACTTTGGGGAGTACAAAGTTGTAAAGAAAGCACCTCTACGGTTACGCCTTCAAGTCCGAGCATTACGACGCTCGATTGTTCATCCACTACTTTTTCAAGCACTGCTACTAGCGGAACTGCGTATTCTGGGACTGCCACGATAGCTTACACTGGTGGAAATGGTGTTGCTTATACAGCAAGTACAGTTACTTCAACAGGTGTTACAGGCTTAACTGCTACTTTATCGGCAGGTACTTTAGCAAGTGGAGCAGGCACTTTGAGTTATTTAATAACAGGCACACCCGCTAGTACAGGAACAGCGGTTTTCGCAATTACTTTAGGTGGACAATCCTGTTCTGTTTCATTAACCGTAGGCACCACTTCTGGAACTGGCGGAACAGGCACGACTACAGGTTCAGTATCACAAGTGGTAGAATTGGCCAATGCATTCTTGGCTACTTTATCTACTTCACAACAATCATCCGTTGTTTTAGCTTTAAATCTCACTAATGCCAAAAAATGGTCAAACTTGCCTTGTGGGGTACAATGTCGCCAAGGGTTAGCATTCAGTACTTTAAGTGCTACGCAATTGGCTGCTGCCAAAGCTGTAATTCAAGCCGCTAGTGGTACAACCGCCAATGAAGGATATAGCGAGTTTTTACAAATCAACTCGGCAGATGATGTACTAGGCACAAAATCAAGTGGGGGATATTCTTCTGGTTATTATATCATTGCTTTCTTGGGTACTCCGAGTACGACAGGCAAATGGATGCTACAATTTGGCGGACACCATTATGCCCAAAGTGTTACGTATGAAGCAGGGTCGGTGGTCAGTACTACGCCTTCTCACCAAGGAATTGAACCTAAAAGTTGGACGGCAAATGGTGTAACCTATTCGCCTTTGGCAGAAGAAAGAAATGGAATGGCCAATATGTTGGCATCCTTCACAAGCACTGAATTAGCTGCTGCTAAAATTACCTCTACTTTTTCGGATGTAACAATGGTTCCAGGTTCTACAACCAATACGTTCCCAACGACCAAACTAGGCGTTAAAGTAAGTACGCTTAGTACAACAGCACAAGCCAAAGTATTGGCCGCTATGATGCCTTGGGTGAATGATTTGGATGATGCCTCTGTGATAGCATTCACCAAAATATATTCAAACGAATTAGCTGACACCTATGTGACTTACGCTAGTAATACCAGTGGTACTTCGGGCAATGCTTCTACCTTTTTTACGGCTAATACCGACTATGTCCGTATTGATGGGCCGAGTGTTTGGATAGAATTCATTTGTCAAACGGGGGTAGTATATCCTGCAGAAATTCATTATCACAGTGTTTACAGAGACCACAAACGTGATTATATAGGTCTATGATACGTATAAGAGCAACTTTTATCAGCCATTTTTCAAAAAGAAAATGGCTGATAATCAACATCATAACAATGTTGATTATCGGGAATGTATCAAAAACATTGGCACATCAAACGCCGAGTACAGTAGTATTACTTGATGTCAGTCCTAAGCAAGTGATGGTAGAGTTACAATTACCTATTGGAGAATTGGAGTTAGCTTTTGGACGGCCGTTGACTAAAAACCCAGCAAGTATCATTCCCACAATGGGACCTCAAATCAAAGAGTATTTATTGGCTCATATTCATCCGATGGTAGCAAAAGACCAGCCGTGGATAGTGGAAATAAAAGATATGCACTTGCAAAAAGGCGAGCAAGCATATAGCGGACCCTTTCAGGAAATTATCGTGCATTTGATACTTACACCACCAGAAGGAGCAGATACGCGTAATTTCATTTTTGATTATGATGTCATTATGCATCAATTAGTCACCCACAGTGCTTTAGTTTTACTCAGAAGCGACTGGGCATCTGGAAAAACCAATACTGAGCCTACAGAAATAGGCGTAATAAGAGTTGATACCAAAACAGCACTGATATATCCTTTAACAATAAATTTAGCAGCAGGCAGTCACTGGAAAGGGTTTGCAGGAATCTTTGCTTTGGGCGAAGAACATATCAAAGAAGGCATCGACCATTTGATGTTTCTATTGGTATTATTGTTGCCGATTCCTTTAAGTTATGCTAAAAAAAGATGGGGTAATTATCGTTCGGTTCGAATAAGTTTAGTACAAATTTTGAAAGTAGTCACCGCTTTTACGATTGGGCATTCGATAACACTTTTAATGGGTGCGATGGCTTGGGTTATTTTGCCTAGTAAATGGATTGAAATCTTGATTGCTTGTTCTATTTTGGTTTCGGCCATTCATGCTATCCGTCCCATCTTTGCAGGCAAAGAAATGTTTATTGCATTGGGTTTTGGCTTGATTCATGGCCTTGCTTTCGCCAATACTTTAATTGATTTACACCTTGATACCGTCAGTATGCTTTTAAGTATTTTGGGGTTCAACTTAGGTATCGAAGTAATGCAATTGTGGATAATTTTGTTATGTATCCCTTGGGTAATTATCCTTAGCAGAACACCTTATTATTCAATTTTCAGAATATCCTGCGCCATATTGGCAGGTATTGCAGCCATTGCTTGGGTAATAGAAAGATATTCACAGCAAGTAAATTTTATTAGCACTTTCATGAATAAAAGCCAAGTGTATTCATTTGAAGTGTTGTTGGTATTAATAGGAGTCTCACTAACTCTTTTCTTACAAAAGAAAATATCCGTACTCATGGCATGACAAATTATTGAGAACTATCAGCGTTCACTGTTAGTCATACCATGAGTTTTTATAGTCTGGTAGTATCTTTTAAACAGCCCTCAAATTGACAAATAGCTAAATTTGTCAATTTTTTTTGCCCTCTAAGTACGAATAGTGTAATTTTGCACATCTTCAAGAAACAATCACTCAAAATTCTTTAAGATGCCAACGTAAACAACCACTTTGGCTCACAGCATTCAATACCGATAAATGCAAGATAAGATTAACAACATACATCAGCAAATTGCTGATTTTCAGCTTTCCACGAAGGAACAACTTGAAGCTTTCCGTATCGCTTATGTAGGACGCAAGGGCGTGATTGGCGAACTTTTTGATGAGCTTAAGAACGTTGCCCAAGAAGAACGCCGTGCCGTAGGACAAGCATTGAATACTTTGAAAGATGCTGCTCAGACTAAATTCAACGAATTTCAAGCATTGATTGAAGCTAGTTCTGAAAAATCAGTGGCGATTGAATTTGATTTAACACTCCCAAACGTTCCTTTTGAAAACGGAAGTATTCACCCGCTTACTTTAGTAAGAGCCCGTATCATCGAAATCTTTGCTAAAATGGGTTTCAATGTTTCGGATGGTCCTGAGATAGAATCTGATTTTTATAATTTTACGGCATTGAATTTTGCCGAAAATCACCCTGCCCGCGAAATGCAGGATACGTTCTTTATTGAGAAAAAAGGTGGAAACGTAGCAGATGATATTTTGTTAAGAACACATACATCCAACGTACAGATTCGTTTGATGCAAAACCAAAAACCTCCTTTGCGTTCTATCATGCCGGGGCGTGTGTATCGTAACGAGGCTATCTCTGCCAGAGCTCACTGTTTGTTCCATCAGGTAGAAGGTTTGTATGTTGATAAAAACGTTGGTTTTAAAGATTTGAAAGATACCCTTTATTATTTTGCAAAAGAGATGTTCGGACAAGATACTAAGGTTCGTTATCGTCCTTCATATTTCCCTTTTACTGAACCTTCGGCCGAAATTGACATTACTTGCCTCATCTGTAAAGGTAAAGGTTGTAATGTTTGTAAATACTCTGGTTGGGTAGAAATCGCAGGTTCTGGAATGGTTGACCCTAACGTGTTGGAACAATGTGGTATCGATTCTCAGGAATACACAGGTTTTGCTTTCGGAATGGGTATCGAAAGAATCACAATGCTGAAATATCAAATCAAAGACTTAAGATTATTCACTGAAAATGATGTGAGATTCTTACGTCAGTTTGAAGGATTATAGACTATTTGTTAATATGCTTAGAAAAGACCTGTAAAATCAGGTCTTTTTATTTTATATAAGTCAATAAAATTCAGCTACTTCTTAGCAGAATTAACACATTTTAACAGCCCTACCCTCTTCAAGCCAATCTTATTTAGTATTTTTGAATTCAAATTTGTCTTTTGCTAACGTTGATAATCATTTTTTACTGAAAAAACAGTATCAACAAACAACCGATAACGTACCCCTCAATGAACAATTTTAAAAAAATCAACAATCTCATAGGCTGGATTGTATTTGCTATTTCATTATTTGTCTTCACCGCCACAGTTGAACGCACTGCTTCCTTCTGGGATTGTGGAGAGTTTATCGCCTGTGCTTTTAAACTTCAAGTGCCGCACCCTCCAGGAGCACCCCTATTTTTATTGTTGGGTAGAATGTTCTCGCTATTGGCTGGTTCAGATACTACCCAAGTAGCATACTGGGTAAATATGATGTCAGTATTATCAAGTGCTTTGACGATATTGTTTATGCACTGGACGATTGTGTTAATCGGACGTAAGGTTTACAACAAAAAATTTGAAGAGCTTTCAAAAGGCGAAGCCATTACTTTATTAAGTGCTGGTGTGATTGGTTCATTGGCTTATGCGTTCTCAGATACTTTCTGGTTCTCGGCTGTTGAGGCAGAAGTATACGCTATGTCGTCGTTCTTTACTGCTTTGGTAGTGTGGGCGGCTTTCAAATGGGAAATTATCGAAGATGAAGCTACAGCAAACCGTTGGTTGATTTTGATTGCTTATATCGTTGGACTTTCAATCGGTGTTCACTTACTGAACTTGGTTACTGTTCCTGCTTTGGCATTGTTATATTATTTCAAAAAATATCCTGTTCCTACTTTCAAAGGAGGTATCATTTCATTATTGATTGGCTTAGTAATACTCGGAGTTATCAACTCTGCTATTATTCCGGGTATTCCTTCAATGGCTTTCAAATTCGAGTTATTATTTACGAATGGTTTCGGATTGCCTTATGGTACTGGTGCAATTTTCTTCATCATTGCTTTGGTAGGTGCTATCGTTTGGGGGATTTTATATTCTATCAAAAAACAAAAAGTTACCCTTAATATTTCATTGCTTTCGTTGGTATTTGTATTGATTGGATATTTGTCGTATAACTTAGCTTTTGTGCGTTCTACGTTCAATACGCCTATTAACGAAAACGACCCAAGCAATATCTTGAATTATGTAAAATACCTGAAACGTGAACAATACGGAGAACGCTCATTATTGTATGGTCCGATTTATACGGCTACTGTTGAAAGTGTAGAAAAAGGCGCTCCTGTTTACAAAATGAAAGACGGTAAGTATGAGGTATATGATTATAAGCAAAAGCTAATCTATTCTAAAGACGGACAAATGTTGTTGCCACGTGTTTACAGTAGTGTCCCTCAGCATATTCAGTTGTACGAAGAAATCTTGGATTTAGCACCGGGTGAAAAACCGACTTTTATAGACAACATGAAATTTATGTTCAAAAAACAAATGGGACATATGTACATGAGGTATTTACTTTGGAATTTTGTTGGTCGCGAGAGTGATATTCAAGATGCTGGTGTAATCGATTATACTCGCTCAGGCGAACTTCCTGAATTACTAGCCCACAATAAAGCACGCAACAACTATTTCTGGCTACCACTGATTTTAGGGATATGTGGTTTTGTATTATTAGTACGCAAAAACGAAAATGACTTCTTAGTAACTACATTAATGTTCTTACTGACAGGTTTAGCACTGGTTGTTTTCTTGAACTCTCCGCCAGTTGAACCTCGTGAGCGTGATTATATTTATGTTGGTTCGTTCTATTTCTTTGCTATCTGGATTGGTCTAGGTGTTATTCAAGTGGCTGAATGGCTAAGCAAATTCTTAAAGAATGGCTTAGTTGCTGGTACTGTGGCTACTGTAGTAACAGCTGTTGTTCCTGTGATTTTAATTCAACAAAACTGGGATGACCACGACCGTAACCACCGTTACCACCAAATAGATTTTGCTAAAAACATGCTGAATTCATGTGCACCAAATGCAATCTTATTTACTGGTGGCGACAACGATACATTCCCATTATGGTATGTTCAAGAGGTAGAAGGCTATCGTACTGACGTGCGTGTTTGTAACCTTTCATTATTAGGAACAGACTGGTATATCGACCAAATGAAGCGTAAAACGTATGATTCGCAGGCACTTCCTATTTCTTTACCTAAAGACCGTTTCTTGGAAGGTTTGAACGAGCAAATCATGTATTACGAAAATCCGAATGTAAAAACGGGTATCAACTTGCTTGAATATTTGAAATTAGTAAAAGATGATAATCAAGCCATTAAAGTTCCTTTAACGGATGGTTCAATGATTAATACGTTGCCGACTGAAAACCTATTTTTACCAATCGATGTTGAAGCGGTTAAAAAAGCAGGATTCGTTCCAAAAGATATGGAGCCGTACTTGACAAATCAAATGGCTTGGTCAACAGGTAAAGGTGGTATCATGAAGCCTGAGCTTATTCAGCTAGACTTGATTGCCCAAAATGCAGCAACTGGATGGAAACGCCCAATTTACTTTGCTACTACTTTGCCTTCTGCAAGTTATTTGAACTTGAAAGAATATATGCAATTAGAAGGCTATGCTTACAGATTGATGCCTTTCAAAGTGCCTGAGGCGAAGGATGGTTTTGTAAATACTGACATTATGTATAATAATATGACAAAGAAGATGTTCTGGAGAGATTTGGATAATCCTAAAACATATTATCATTCAGATTTCTATTTAGAAGTTCCTGTAGTAACGGCTCGTTTAGCTTTCTTACGTTTAACAGACCAATTGGTTCGTGAGGGTAAATTAGACAAAGCTAGAGCTGCTTTAGACTATTGCTTGAAAGTAATGCCTGATAAAACGATTCCTTATGATCAGCTTTCGGCAAATTTTGTAGCCTTATATTTAGCTGCTGGCGATAAGAAAAAAGGATTAGAAATGGCTGAAACTATTATGAACAGAAATAATAAGGCCTTGGATTATTACTTACTCGACAAAAAGAATAGCGACGGTAGACAAATTCAGACTAACCTTTATGAGATGCAAATTATCATTGAAGGTGTGAAAAATGCTAAATTGCCTGAAGCTGCTAAATACCAAGCGATGTTTGATAAGCAAATGGCGAAGGCGAATTCTTAGGTTTTGTATAGACTTGAGGATTATAAGACTTAAGGACTTGAAGATTTTCTTTGGGACTTGAGGAATTTTGGACTTTAGGACTTGAAGATGATGGACTTTAGGACTTGAAGATTTTAGACATTAGATTTTAGACTTTTTTAGTCTTGGTTTTTATTAAAATAAAAATCCCCTTATTCAGTGATGAGTAAGGGGATTTTTGTTGCTATGGATTAAAGATGCAGTCGCTTGGCTTCAGCCGAGTGACGATTATTCGCATAAGCCCTCTGGGCGTATTGATAGTTGGATATGATTTAGTTTTTAGGAATAGCTTTGTAAATAAGGAAACGTTTGTAAACATAAAAAATCGATTACTCAAGTCTTTCTATTAGGGTGCGACTTAAGTCGCACCCTAATAGAAAGAATGCAGTTGCTTGGTTTTAACCGAGTGAAAAGTAGCCACTTGGGCGTATTTGTAATTGGATGAGATTTAGTAAATAAAGCCAAGCGACTGCAATTACATCATGAATAACAAAAAATCCCCTTACTCATCGCTGAATAAGGGGATTAATATTAAAAAACCTAAGACTAAAAATCTAAAATCTTCAAGTCCTAAAGTCCAAAATTCCTCAAGTCCCAAAGAAAATCTTCAAGTCCTAAAGTCCAATAATCCTAAAGTCTTAATTAAAAAAATCCTTCATCTTTTCGAAGAAATTTTTGTCGCTTTTACTTGGCTTTGGTTGGAAGTTTGGCGAAGTTCTGAACTTCTCTAGCTGTTCAGTTTCTTCACGGCTAAGCGTCTTAGGCGTCCAAATATTCACGTGGATTAGTTCGTCACCCACGCCATAACCATTCAACTCTTTGATACCTTTTCCTTTTAAGCGAAGAATCTTACCTGCTTGTGTTCCCGCATCAATCGTTATACGTGCTTTACCGCCGATTGTTGGTACTTCTACAGAAGTCCCTAAAGCCGCATCAGCAAAGTTTAGGTATAAGTCATAGATTACGTTAGTACCATCACGGTGTAATACTTCATCAGCTTCTTCTTCGATAACGATTAATAAATCACCAGCCACCCCACCACGAGGAGGTACATTTCCTTTGCCCGTCATAGACAACTGCATGCCTTCGGCTACACCAGCAGGAATTTTGATTGGAATAACTTCTTCTTCTAGTACTCTACCTTCACCAAAACACACCTCACAGCGCGTTTTAATCATCTTACCTTCACCATTACAAGTAGGGCAAGTAGAAGTAGTCACCATTTGTCCAAGCATAGTCTGCTGAACACGACGCACTTGTCCAGAACCACCACAAGTCTGGCACGACTGTAATTCAGTACCGTTCTTAGCACCGCTTCCGCTACAAGGCTTACAGGTAACATGGCGTTTTACTTTTATTTTCTTTTCAACACCGTTGGCTACTTCTTCAAGGTTCAATTTAAGTTTGATTCTTAAATCAGACCCTTTTCTAGTTCTACGGCCTTGTTGCTGACCGCCCCCATTGAAGAATCCACCAAAAGGATTGTTATCACCAAAAATATCTCCAAACTGGCTGAAGATATCATCCATATTCATTCCTCCGCCATTAAAGCCGCCACCTCCGCCAGCAGCTCCGCTCATTCCTGCATGACCGAAACGATCATACTGAGCTTTTTTCTGAGCGTTTGATAACACTTCATACGCTTCAGCGGCTTCCTTGAATTTCTCTTCAGCTACTTTATCCCCAGGGTTTTTATCTGGGTGATACTTGATAGCCATCTTCCGATAAGCCTTTTTTATTTCATCTTCCGAAGCTGACTTAGAAAGTTCTAATACCTCGTAATAATCTCTTTTTGCCATCTTTTCTAATCAATGAATTGAGTAATTAAGCAGAAAACCATCCAATATTTTATGGATTACAACATTACTCTGATAATATTTTTAGTTTGCTACAACAACTTTTGCAAAGCGAATCACTTTTTCGTTCAAATAATATCCTTTTTCCACTACATCAAATACTTTCCCTTTGTCTTCTTCTGTAGGAGCTGGGAATTGTGTAATTGCTTCGTGCACATCTGGGTTAAATACTTGTCCTTTAGCATCCATTGGTTTTAAACCTTTAGTAGCCAAAGTATTACTTAATTTATTGAATATCAATTGGATTCCTTCAGAAATCTCTCCTTCTTGTGCGTTAGCAGTTGCTCTTTCAATATCATCAATTACTGGAATAATATCTACAATTACTTTCTCTGATGCCGACTGAATCATTTCCAATTTCTCTTTCGCAGTACGTTTACGGAAATTATCAAAATCAGAATATAGGCGTAAATATTTATCTTTCAACTCCGCTATTTCTCCTTGAAGTTTTTCAGTTTCAGAAATTTCCACTGTTTCTTCAACAACTGCCTCTATATTTTCAGAAACATTGTCAGTTTCTTGGTTCAACGCTTGTTCTTCTGTCTGTAATTCTTCTTTATTTTCCATTTTCAATATACTTTTCGCTTTATTTTTATACTTCCCTAATACTGTCAAAAGTTTTGCCATTTGTTGGTTTCTGTCAGATTGACAGTTTTTGAATTAACAAAGTTACAGTTTTTTACGCTCAAATTGATTGAATTGCCTTATTCTTCACAGCTAAACTTCGCCAGAGGTAAAAAACAGTATAGGCTTCCCACTTTTCAAAGCCTTTGAAAAAGGTTTCTAAGTCTGCCCTTAAAGGTTTTTTAGGCAAACCTTTCAACGCATTCAAGGCATTATACAACCCTACATCTCCGTAAGTTACACATTCTAAACGCTTTAACGACTTCATCAAAGCATAATTTGCCGTCCACTCCCCTATTCCTCTGATAGCCACTAGTGCTTTGATAGCCTCTGCTGTTGAAAAGCCTTCCAACATGGTTTTTGACAGTGTTTTCTCTGAAAAAGTACGGGCAATCTCCATTAAATACTCTGCTTTTCGGGTCGAAAATTGCATATTTCTAAGTTCTTCAACCGTCAGTCTAGCAATTATTTCGGGTTTGGGAAAAAGATAAAAGTCTTTGCCTTCATAAGTTTGTTTATAACCATACGTCTCCGTCAATCTACGTTTGAGCTTATACGCAAAACTAAGATTAATTTGCTGTCCAATAATCGACCAACATAAGGCTTCAAACAAATCAGGAATACCCAATAGTCGTAAGCCGTGATAGTCTGTAATCATATAAGCTAAGTCGTCGTCCTTGGCTAATAGCTGATAAAATGGCATTAAATCTCGTTCTAAATCAAACCATTCTGTCACAAAATGGCAGATTTCATCTTTGGCACATTCCCCTGTTAATACATCTATCTGCAAATGATTGTCGAGTGCTTTAATTTCAATTAAAGTTGGTTTTTCATGAATAGAAAGCAGTTTCAAAACAGAATTTTCCCGAACTTCGTGTAGGCAATCATCATAGTTTCTATCTAAAAACCATAAGCATTCTTGAAAAGAAAACTGTGGAGGAACAGGAAGGAAGATTTGATTCATGTTTTTATTGCAAAATACTGAATTGTTTTCTTCAAATAAAAACCAAACCTTGCTAATCATTCGCAAATATGAGTACTGAAATTTTTACAAAATACATAGATTCCCCCCTCGGCCAGCTTGAAGTGTCTGCTACAGAAACCTACCTTACATCTATTCTTTTTGTAGAAACACAAAAAAAGCCTAGTCCACGCAAAGAAGCTACTTTGTATGTTCCTGCCATCATTGAAACGTATCAGCAACAAATACAGGAATATTTTGATGGCACTCGCAAGGATTTTGACATTCCCTTTCAACACGAAGGTACTGATTTTCAGAAATCTGTTTGGGAGAAACTAGTAACAATTCCTTACGGCAAAACGATTTCGTATTTAGAGCTTTCAAGAAGGATTGGCAACGAAAAAGCCATTCGTGCGGTTGGAACTACGAATGGTGCAAACAAATTTAATATTATCGTACCCTGTCATAGAGTAATTGGTGCGAATGGGTCGTTAGTTGGTTATGGCGGTGATTTATGGCGGAAAAAGTGGCTATTAGAACATGAAGCCAAACATACAGGAAATTATCAGACTAGTATGTTTTGATTTTTTGTATTTTTTACCCGCTGATTTACAGAGATTATTTCATTTAAAATCTCCATCATCTGCGATTTTAAAATCAGCGTTAATCTGCGGGAAATATTTACCCGCTGATTTAAGGAGATTTATACGCTGATTATTCTTGTTAAAAATCTCCATCATCTGCAATTTTAAAATCAGCGTTAATCTGCGGGAAATATTTACCCGCTGATTTAAGGAGATTTATACGCTGATTATTCTTGTTAAAAATCTCCATCATCCGCGCTTTAAAATCAGCGAAAATCTGCGGGAAATATTTCTCCTCCTATCTACTACAAACAATAACAATCTTCTGATTTTGGGCATCGGTAGTTGCAAAAAGATAATCATCCCCCCCTTCATTCAGTTTCAATTTTTCTCTGATTTGTTTTACAGTCAAAGGGAAATTTCTGATGGTGATATTTGCTTTGTTTCCTGTGATATGTTTTACAATTTCCTTTTTATCTAATTTGCACACTGCCTTTATTTGAAAAGTCCTGCCCTGAAAATCATTGACTAATTTCTCAGAAGTATAAAGATGACTATGCGGAGCTATTTTCTGCAAGCCAAATTGTTGAGCAACCATTCTAAAAGCACCCGATTTTAAAATAGCCGAATTAGGTTCATACAAAAAATGTTGTGGACTACTAAAACCAATCATAGCCGTTTTTTCCTCCGACTTCTGAAAGGTAAAAACGTGTTGCTCAGTTGACTTTCCTTCGGAAAAATGACCTTGTTTCAGAAAATTAATAGCGGTGATATTGGCTTCTGCATGGTAGTCTTTTTGCAGATAAAATAAAATTTCTTTTACCTCATTTTCCACAGCAACGATATATACGTTCGATACATTTTTTAATTCCAATATGGCTAAATCAATATCCAACATAGGTGATACCTTCAAGAGTACGTTATCAGTTCTTTCAAAAATCAAACTTTTGATTTCCAATATATTAGGCTCACAGTCTTGTAGTTTTACCACTTTGTTTCCCGTATCATCTCGCCTATGTGGGTCAAGGTAAATCCATGAAAACTTTGTTTCGTTCGCTTTCAACCAAGTTTCAGAATTGCCTTCAATAAATTGTATGTTCTCAATACCAAGTACCTGATAGTTATGCTGAGTAACTTTCAATAACTCATTATTCTGTTCAGCATAAAAAGCTTTGTTGAAACCTTTACTCATGTAGGCAAGGTCTATTCCCATACCCCCCGTTAGGTCTAGCAGGGTTTCTCCTTTTACCAAACTTGCTTTAAATTTAGCCGTAATTTCAGAAGAAGATTGTTCTAGCGACAGCATTTTGGGGAAGAAAACATCAAGGTTTTCTGTCCATTCAGGCAATTTGTTTTTAGCTTTTTGTCTAGCCTGAATTTGCGCTACTAGATAAGGAATATTGAGGGTAGGAAAACGCTTTGCTTGTAAAAGTAACTGATTTACATCATCATGAAGATGCGTTTGCACAAAGCGTTTTTCTAATTCTGTGAGTATATATGTTGAAGCCGATTCTATAGTTTTATCATTTAAACTACAAAATTACGTTTCAGCAGTGACATTTTAAGAAATGATAGGTGTTTTTCTAATAATTATACTAATTTGATTTAGCCAGATTAACTTTACTAATGCTTAAAATTCTCCTTTAGCTTATATTATTAGATTGCTCTTTTTTATCAAACTTCTTCTTTTTCTTAAATGGCTTTTTCTTGAAACCATTTGCATTTACTCTTTTATTAGGTTGATATACTGGGGCATCACCCATTCCTTCTGGCAATGGCGTTTTAGGAATTTCTCTTCCTATCAAAGCTTCTATCGCAGCAAATTTCTTCTGGTCTTTATCATTGATAAAAGTAATGGCTACACCTGTGGTAGCTGCACGAGCCGTCCTCCCGATTCTGTGGATATAATCTTCAGGGTCGTTTGGTGTATTAAAATTAACCACTAAACTAATGCCCTCTACATCTATTCCTCTTGAAAGAATATCTGTTCCAATCAAAATGGGCAAAGATTTACTTTTGAACTCTCTCAGAATCTCTTCCCTTTCCTTCTGATCTAAATCAGAGTGAAACGCCTTGGCTTTCAGTCCAGTTTGTCTAAGTTCTTTGTCTAACTGTTTTACGTTTTCTTTCGTTGAAGCAAAAATAATAACACTAGTATATTTGCCTTCTTCCAAAAGATGTGTCAACAATTTTATTTTCTGTATATCATACACCAAATACGCTTGTTGCGAAATGCCTTCTGATGGTTTAGAAATAGAAATATTTACCTGTTCTGGATTATTCAGAATGGTGTTAGCCAACAACCTGATTTTAGGAGGCATCGTCGCCGAGAAGAGAATCGTTTGGCGGTCAGCAGGGAGATACTTGATGATTTTGATAATATCATCATAAAAACCCATATCCAACATCCTATCGGCTTCGTCCAGAATCAAATGTTTTAAATGAGAGAAGTTTATCTTTCCCATTTGTAACAAAGCAATTAGCCTTCCGGGGGTAGCTATAATGATTTCTGCACCATCTTCCAGTGCTTTTCTTTGCTGATTCCAAGCAGCGCCATCACCTCCGCCATATATCGAAATAGAGCTGATACCCGTAAAATAACCCAAGCCTTCTACTTGTTGGTCTATTTGCGTGGCAAGCTCGCGAGTAGGCGAGATAATCAGCGTATTGAGGTGCCTCTGTTTATCAGGGGTATTGATAATCTTATGCAAAGTGGGCAACAAAAAAGCAGCAGTCTTGCCTGTTCCAGTCTGAGCACAGGCAATTAAATCTTTATTTTGAAGAATCAGCGGAATAGCCTGTTCTTGTATTGCAGTTGGTTTGGTATAACCCATCGACTCTAGGCCGTCTAAAAGCTTTGAATCAAAGTTGAAATCTTGAAATGTCAATTTATATTAGTTTAAATTTTGCTCGTCTAACAAGGATTATATTGAACTTGTTGGCGCTAAAGTAAAGTATTTTAGCATACAGAACGAACAAACGTTGATGTTCAATTTTGAAAAGATAGCTAAAATTTACGACAAATACAAATTGACAATCCAAAGGATTTCTATCAATAAATTTAAAGCAAGTCTGGAAGTCCAGCCGTATAAGCTAAATTTGCCAGTGCTTTCTCGTATTTACTCTTCAACGATTCTACTTTTATGCGCATATCAATCAGTTTACTTTCGCGACTGTTAATCAAGAATAAAGTACTTTCACCTATTTCAAATTTCCGTTGTTCGGCTTTCGTTAATAGTTCTTGGTTCTTGGCGGCATCTTGCTGAATACGTAACTGACGTTCGTAGTTTTTCACCTCGTTATAAGCTGCATACACATCATTCATGATTTCACGGCGTGCCAGATTCAATTCAAAACCTGTACTCAATTGCTTGATTCTGATTTGCTGTAGCTTCCCTCTTTCTTTTCTGAGGAACAGAGGCATTACAAACTCAAAGCCCAACTTATGGTTATTGGTAGAAAAGGAATTTTCGTAAGAATAAGCAGGATTTGAGCTAAAGCTATCTGCAATAAAATTGAAATTAGCATTCAGCGTAGGCTTTAGCATTTCCCTTCTAAACTTTTCTTCAATCCCTAATTGCTGGATTTTCAAATCGTATTTCTGAATTTCAGGGTGTCTTGATTTCGCCTGACTAATCAAACCTTGAAGGGTAGTTTCATCTACTTTTATCACTGCCGACGCTGGCGGAAATGCATTCTCGGGCAATTCAAGCGGATTTTCTTTATCATCCCACAGATAGTTTGACAACGCCAACCTAGTGTTCTGTAAATCTACCTGCGCTTGCTCTAAAGCTACTTCACGGTCTTGTAAAGTAATCTTAGCTTCCACAGAATCTATCGTGGCTTGTTCGCCTACTCGCGAACGTTCGCGAGTAGCGATAAATCTTTGGTTTGCCAAATCGTAGCCTTCTCGCACAAATTGTAATTGTTGATGGCTGAACCACCATTCCCAATAGCTTTTGGCAGCATACAAGATGGTTTTGTTAATCAACTTTTGGCGTTCTGCTTCGGCAATGTTCTTGGCTAAATTAGCTTGCTTCAACGTATTTCTTCGGGCATCAATCACCAAGCCTTGACCAATCGGCACGCTTAAACCAGCTACAATAAGTCGGGAAGACTCTTCTGCCAACAGTTTCTTACCACTGCTTTGGTCGTAACCTACTTTGAAATCTACGCCTGTCCAAGTAGGAATTTTTAGGGCGTTGTGCCAACGGTTATAATAATCATCCCCTTTAAAAGCCTTTCTGTCAAAATCCGATGATAGCTTCGGATCGAAAGCCCCTCTGGCTTGCATAATTTCAGCATCAGCATCAGCCAAGTACAAATTAGCTTGTTTTACGGTTGGATGATTCTTTAAAACCAAACTTTTAAAATCTTCATAACTAAATGTTGCCTGTGCCTTAGCATTGCTTAACGCACTCATTAATAGAATAAAGACGTATATGGTATAAAATCGTGGTGTTGAAAAACCTTTCCTATCAAAAGCATTAGATTGATGAACACCACTAATTATTGTATGTTTCATTTTACTTTGCTTTTTTATGATTTAAAGCTCCTTCAGGCTCTTGTTTTAATGTTGGTGGGAAAGCATTCAGTTGACGCCAGATTTCATACCAAACTGGTACGTCGTCGAGCATTACCCAACCTGCTACGCCCGAACCCATTCTTAATTGCTTTGGCCATTTTTGTTCACCTTTCGCAATTTTAGGGACAATCAGCAATCTGTATTCGCCTTTTGTATTATCTATTCTATCGATTACTTTGACAATCCCGCCAAAAGTACCTACCGTAGCCGATGGCCAACCTGAGAATACCAATGATGGCCAACCTTCAAATTGTAAACGTACTTCACGCCCTTCGGTAATGAGTGGCACATCCATTGCTTTGACATACAATTCAACAGCCATTGCTGGATTGAAAGGTTGAAGAGTACAGATAGATTCGCCTTCTTTAATGTTTTCGCCGATACCTGCTTTTAAGGCACGCACTACGTAGCCTTCTTGGGGTGCTTTGATATAATATTGATTTCTACGAATATCCACATTGGTAATTTTATTACTCAATTGTGAAATTTCATACTGACCAGCTGCCAAAGATGAATATGCAGAACTTCTATCAGACTCAGCTTTGGCTATTTTCTCAGCGTATTCAGCACCAATAGAATTGAGTTCTATTTGGGCATTGGTTAATTCTTGGCGAGAAATCGCTAATTTATTTTGCGTAGAAACCAACTTAGTTCTTGTTTCCTGCAATTTTAATTTACGCGATTCTAGTTCGCTTAGCGAAACCAACCCACCGTTTTTGTACTGGTCTTCACCCCTATCATACCTTGTTTGTGCAATATTAAATTGTACTTGTTCCGCTATTACATCCGTGCTATCAGAAGTTACTTTCAGAAAGCCCTGCTTTACTTTGTTTCTGGCTTTTTGTAAACTAAATTTCTGGTTTTGCTCTAGTGCTACAATCTGCTGTGATAAGGCATCAATTTTGGCTTGGTAACTAGCAAGCCCAGCTTTTTTGGCGGTTAATTGTTCTTGCAAACGTGAAGGCAGGTTTGGGTCGAAATAATCATCCTTCGTTTCTGAAATCACCAATAAGGTATCGCCCTTTTCTACTAAATCGCCTTCTTTTACTAGCCATTCTTCTATCCTTCCTGATATTATATTTTGCACATTCTGTGGTCTATCTTTAGGCGTAAAAGCCGAAATATCACCTTTGCCCGTAACGTTCTGTTGCCAAGGCAAAAATAATATCAACAATAAAATCACTACGATAGCCATCAGCCAACGTTTCAGAATTACTGCCGAACGTGGTGTATGCAAGGTATTAAGCGAGTGCAATTCAAATTGCTCGTTTACCTGCTTACTGATACTTTGTTTTGATAAATTTAACATATCTTAATCTATAGCTTCTTGAAAGTTGATGTCTTTGATTAAATCTTGGTATCTGCCTTGTAATACAATTTCGCCTTCGTTCAATACGATTACTTTGTCACAAGCAGCCATTACCATAGGGTCGTTTGAGATAGTAAGGAGCGTCCAAGGATTGGCTTTATCCGTTAAAAACGCAATTGTTTTCAGCCTTTCTGCCTTATGCAATTCTCGGTAAATATCCGTAATCATCAATAGTTGAGGCTTCTCAACTACGCATCTAGCTACTGAAATTTTAGCGATAAAGCTTTCTGAAAAACGTTTTCCTCCCGCAATCATCGGTGTATTTAATCCATCTGGCAGTTCTGCAATAAAATCACTTAAATTCAAACTATCCAACGCCCACTTTACATCACTAAATTTGACACTAGAGCGACCCATCGCGATATTATCTAGCAATGAACCATCAAAGATGGCGTCGAGGGCTAAGTTTCTTTCGATGGCATCTCTGATTGAATCTAATTTTACGTCTCTGATAGACATTCCGTTGTAAGTAATGCCACCTTCAAAATCAGTAAAAATAGCCGAGAGTATCTTTAATAATGTTTCTTTCCCCGAGCCATTCGTCCCTGTGATACAAATGCTTTCTTTAGGCTTGATTTCTAAATTAAGTTTTTTTAATACGTGTTTCCCTCCCCCTGGATAACGGTAGCTCAAATCTTTTAATTTAATTTCTAGTCCTTTAGGGTTTTCATGAAAATCAATATTCAAGCCCGTTTGGCGTTCTAAGGGTAAATCGGTCACAAAACCTATTTTCTCTACGGCTGTTAATAAGTCAAAAACGGTATCTGCACCAGAAATTAGTTTTTCTACAGAGTTTACCACCAAGACAATGATAATTTCAGAAGCCACAAACTGACCTAAGGAAATTTGGCGGTCTATGACCAAAGAAGTTCCTAGAATCAACAAAACAGCCGTAACGAAGGTCTTGAAGAAAACAGCATTGCTATACAATATCAATAGCACCTTGAAGTGTTTTTTACGGTATTTCAGGTAATTATTCACCAAGTAATCCATTCTTTGCATTGGCAAATTGGTAGAACCTGCTGATTTGAAGGCGTATAATGTACGGGCAATATCTTCTAACCACTGGGCGACTTTGTATTTGTATTTCGATTCAGCCAAGCTAGTTTCCATCCCTTTTTCAGCGTTCAGATACACCACAAAAGTGACGATGGCGATAGTCAGCAAACCAAATGCAATAAAGTAAGGGTGGTATAACGATAATAGAATCATGCCGAAGAGAATCTGAATTAAGGCGGCAGTAATATCGATTAATACTTTGGGGAGAGCTTTTTGAACATTCAGAATATCAAAAAAGCGATTCATCAGTTCTGGAGCGTATGAGCCTAATAATGCTTCTGATTTTACTCTGGGGATTCGATAAGTAAATTCAAAAGCGGCTTTGGCAAAAACTCTTCTTTGTAGTACTTCAACCAAGGTTTGTTGATATATCTGTAAAATTCCAGTGATAATAACCCCTAAAATTACTACCGTTATTAATACATAAACCGAACTAAAAACTAACCCGCCAGATACTAAGCCTATAATAGCCTGAATACCCAAGGGCAGGGTTAAACTGATAATTCCGACGACAATGGCATAAATATAAATGTATCCAATGTCTTTACGTTCAGCTTTCAGCATCCTGAATAGCCGCTTGGTCGGGCTCATTTGTTCTGGTGCTGTAGCATTGTCGATGTTTTCGAGCGGATACACAATCAAAAATCTCACTTTGCCATTTTGTGTACTATCGGCATGATTATTGATTTTGACAGGCTGGAAAGCTTGGTTTTCAGAGATTTCCTCTGCATCCTGATTATCGACAAATTGATAAAACTGAGGTTCATTGTCTTTTAGTTTTCTGGCAGCAAAAATGACTTTGATAGGGTCATCGCTTTCATCAAAAAAAATTACTGGATGTTTGTTCTCTTTGAGGAGTTCTGGGAAATCTTGCGCGCTGGCATAATTTTCTACTACTAAGAATTGTTGTTTACGGGCAGCTTGAGTTAGCGCATTAACAAATACATCAATTTCATTAGCACTAAAGGTTTTTAGTTTTGAAAGAGGCGATTGGTAAGCGAAGTTATCAAAATCTGTACCGTAAAACTCGGTTAGTTTCTTAACAATAAGGCTTAACTGAGTGGATTGCATATATTTTTTGTGTTTGAATGTGGGTAATATACTGTCCTTAAATAAAGAAATATCGTTTATTTAATTGTTCTAACAACGAAATTAATTCCTTTGTTTAGAAAAATTCTAAACAAATTGACAAGCGGTCAATATCACTAATAAAACTAAGATTTATCACCAACAAATTATTCTACCAAAGTTTGTTAGTAAATTTGTTGTTCTACCTTTTGTAAAAAGTATTTAAAATATTCTGCTCCAATAATTTTTTATTTGATTTTGAACTTTTAAATTCCATTTACCATCTCTCTAAAGCTTCTATTAACTTATGCTAGATGATGAAACAAAATAAGAAATATGTTCCCAAAAAAAACAAGTGCTTTATTTATATTCTTGATTTTCCATTTATATAATATATACGCTTTTCAAAAAAATGATACCGCCCCAAATTTGGATGTCACTCAAATTATTCAAAAGGCCATCAAACTTGCTCCAGTTCACGACAAGTCTTTTGTGAATTATGAGGCTGAAGTATTTATTCAAAATTCAGCTAAGTGGAATACAATCCCCAATATCTGGGAGCCTTTACTTGCTAAAGAGGGTGTAGCTGAAAAACTCGTTTATCAATCCGAGTCTTTTGCTAAATTCTATGTTAGCAGTAATAATACTTATTATTTTCAACATAAAGCGTTGAGAAACAATTACCATGCAGAGGCACGTCCTGACAAATACGTAAACCCAAATTTCTATAAAGCTGTTCTAGGCACAGGTGCTATTTCTCCGCTCTCGCCAAAGGCTTTCCAATATTACGATTTTGAATTGGTAGATACTAAAATTATTAATAACTCAAAAGTTTATAACATCAAAGTTACGCCTAAACACAACAATGATGAAAAAGTATTTAGTGGTACAATATCATTAACGGATGGGGATTTTTATCTACAAGATTTAGACCTAACCGTTAAAAACTACAATATTACGTATCACATCACCATCAATTATGCCCTTTTTAATACCCAGTGGGTTCCTCAACAATATAAGATTGTTGCTACGGGAGCTTTGATGGGTTTTGAGGGTGACTATACTTACATGGCCAAAGTCTGGAATTATCAGGACATTGCCCATAAAATCATTCCCGATTTAATTCGTCCAGACGAAAGCGAGTTTAGCGAAATAGTGAATGTACAGGAACGTAATTTTGAAGTTCAACAGTTCAAACAAGTAATGTCGGCTTTGGGTACCACTCTGAAAAACCAATGGAGTGATGCCAACATTGCTTCTGGTTTAAAACGTTATGATAAGGTTGAAATAGTACACAATGCTGAACAACAAAGCGAAGACATTTGGACTTCCTTAAAAACGAATACCGACTTTCAAGCTTTCAAGCCGAATTTACCCATTAATTCATATAACAAAAACTCGCTTCCACTACAGCCCGACGAGTTTTCAACTTACCGACAAGCCAATCAAAAATTTGGCATTGGTAGTGTATTGTTCAGTCGTTCGTATTTTTGGGGAGATACCAAACGGGGGTTCTATCCTTACGAAATTTATTATAAATCTCCTGTCTTAGATTTCAACTTCAATACAGTAGAAGGCTTTGTATTTAATACAGGAGCTTTGTTTCGTTTCAGACGAAACCGATATGATTGGTTTGAGCTTGACCCTACTTGGCGATATTCAGTTACTCAGAATCGTTCGATGGGTATGCTAAAGCTCCGTTGGAAAACCCAGAAAGAAGAAATAAGTATTTCGGGCGGAAAGTTTATCTCTCAATACAATGTGGATACGCCTGTAGCCCTCGACTTAAACTCGTTATCGACGCTTATTCTTAAAAAGAACTTTGTTAAAATCTATGAAAAAGACTTTGTTAATATTTCATTCAGCGACCGTTTTTCTAATACTTTAGGGATTAAAACGTCTTTAGAATGGGCAAAGCGTTATCCTTTAGAGAATACTACAAACTATTATTGGGTCAACTTTGCCGGAGATTCTTACTCACCGAACTTCCCTAATAGTCAAGAATTGCCCGACACTAAGTTTCAGAACAATAATGCTTTCTTAGCTAACTTTCAGATTAACTATCGTCCTACGCTGAAAAAGCAATATCGTAATAATATTCGTTATGTAGATTTTTCTTCGTCTCCATTGATTACCTTCAAATACCGTGGTGCTATTCCTAAATTGTTTGGCAGTGAAATGGATTTCCATACGATTGAGCTAGGCATTGCACACAATTTCCCACTGAGTATCAATACAAATTTCAATTATATCGCACAGGCGGGTACTTTTTTAAGTGCCAATAAGATGACTTTTGCTGATTACAAACATTTCAATGGTAACAATAATACTATTGCGATTGGGGAAGCCCTCACTACACATCGTTTGGTGGGTTTTTATGATAACTATATTTGGGGCGTAAGTAAAAAATTAATTGACCCATTTTATTTTTCTACCAATGGTTCATATATCGACATCATGACGATGTTTGGTCTTAGAAAATTCGCTTTGACACAATCGACCCTGATACGCAACAAAGGCATCCGTGAAGACCTTTTTGCCAACTACCTTTATACCGCCAACAACAATATTCATAATATTGAAGTAGGGTATGGAGTAGATGGCATCTTGAGGATTTTAAGAGTAGAGGCTGTTTTGGCTTACAACAATCGTGGAATACCTAACAAGGAATTTACCAGCTTCAAGAATACGATGGTAGGCATCAGGGTATCGCTTAATTCCAGAGTACGTGGAGGCGTAACACCAGATTGGTGATAATAGTCAATTTTTTTTTTGCTAGCGAAAGCACTTATTATCTTCTCTAGGTATGGGTGCTTTCGCTTTTTTTGTCCTTTAGTTTTATAGATTTTTGCTTTACGCAACAAATAAAAGATAAGCATCTTCTGATTATATCATAACTTACTATAACTTTAGCAAACATTCATAATCTATATCATTTTTCCCAATGAAACAGTTAATCGAAATTGCTAATCAACTTCATAACCTAGAAAAAAAAACAGAAAAAGCTTCTCATTCCTCGCTTTATGCTCGTCATCTTCAACGAATCCGACAAGCCCTTATTGAAATGGATATTACTTACCATTCTCCAGAAGGTGAAAAATATACTGATACCAGAACTGATATTGAAGCAAGTTTAACAGGAGAACCTTCTGAGAATATGCGAATCACGGAGGTAATCAAGCCTATCGTTATGAAAGATGGAAAAATTCTACAAAGGGGCATCGTTATTGTTGAGAGTTAATTAAGCGTTGTAAATTGTCATCAACACCGTTTAGCATCCTGACAGATGGACTTATTACGGACACCTTTGTTTAGATAAACAATTAATTTTCAACAAAATAGAATACACAAGTAAGATAATCATATATTAAAATTTACCCATGCAAACAATTAATTTTGGAATAGATTTAGGTACTACAAACTCTTTGATTGCTCGTTTTACAGGAGCCAATGTTGAAGTTTATAAAAATCCTATCGGCTTAAAAGAAACGCTTCCAAGTTGTGTAGCTTTCCGTGGCGAACGGACTATCATCGGAGAAAAAGCGAGAGAATGGCTTTTGAAAGATGCTTTAAATGTCTTTACGAGTTTTAAACGTAAAATGGGTACTGATGAAAACTATTTTATTCCTTCGCTCAGCGAAAACAAGTCACCTATAGAGCTTTCCGCTTTAGTATTAAAAGAATTAAAGAATTTCATTCATACTGGTGAAATCCCTAACGCTGTTGTCATTACTATTCCTGCAAGTTTTGATACCATTCAGAGCAATGCCACTAAACAGGCAGGTTATGAAGCGGGTTTTAAAGAAGTGGTATTGCTACAAGAGCCTATTGCGGCGTCTTTAGCATTTTTCAATAAATATCGTGCGTCTGAAAAAGAAACAGGTAAATGGTTGGTTTATGATTTAGGCGGAGGAACATTTGATGTTGCCTTGGTAGGAATAGATAATAGCGAGCTACGTGTGCTTGACCATCAGGGAGATAATTATTTAGGAGGCGTCGATTTTGATCATGGTTTAGTAATGAATGTTATTATTCCTAAACTAGTAGCCCAAACAGGAAACACAGGACTAATAGATTATATACATACAAAGAATAGTATCTATGAGAAGCTTTATCATGTACTTTTATTAAAAGCCGAAGAAGCTAAAAAAGAACTAAGTTCGCGACTAAGCACTGAAATTGAATTTGCTTATACTTCTCCAGATGGGATTGAAGAGGATATTTACATCACTATTAGTAGAGAAGAACTGAATAGCGTAATCAGCAATAAAGTTGATGCTACATTGTTGATGTTAGAGGTAATTTTAGACAGGAATCATCTATTACCTTCGGATATTGAGGAAATTATTATGATTGGTGGTAGCACGTATATTCCCTATATCTACGAAACTATTGCCGAAAAAACGAACATCAAAGTAAACAGAAATGCTGACCCGACAACGGCCGTTGTAGTGGGTGCTGCTTATTTTGCTGGGAATAAACCAAGCATTGAAAAAAAAGTAACTATCATTGAGCAAGAGTCTTTTGATAATATAACGATACAAACAGGCTATACAGCTACGACTAAGGACCACGAAGAGTATATCACTGCAAGCGTTACAAATTTTAAAGAAGGTTTGTTTTATCGAATTACGCGTAATGATGGTGGCTTTGATTCAGGGATAAAAAAACTCACCCCTAAGTTTGGAGAGTTTGTTTTACTGTTACCTAACTGTATCAATTCATTTCAAATAAAAGTTTTTGATGATACAAATACGCCTATTGAAGTCTTAGTTGACGAGATTCATATCTCGCAAGGATTGTTTAATTTATATGGGCAACCACTACCAGAGGACATTTGTATTGAGATTGATGATTTGAATAATAACTCAACAAAATGTCAGGTTATTTTTACTCGAAATAGTATCCTTCCACTTACTAAAACGATTTATCGTGAAGTTAGTCGTACCATAAAAAAAGGGTCTGATGATTCTTTAATCATTAATTTGATGGAAGGCGACGCCAATCAACATCCAAGTACGAATAAAGTAATTGGTGTGATTGAAATAAAGGCTGAAAAATTGGTAAGCGACTTGGTGAAAGGGTCGGATGTGGAGATAAAAATAGAAATGAGCGAATCGCGTGATATATCTATCAGTACGCATTTAAGTATGACCGACCAACAATTTGAGGAAGTATTCAGTCCAACAAAAAGATATGTGAGTATTGCAAAACTCAGAGACGAAATTCATGAGTTGAGAGGACAACTTGAACTAGATTTAAGCAAAGCGGTAAAAAATGAGGAATTTGAGTTGGCGGCTCATCTGCAAAATAAAGTAGAACAAGCGAGGGATTTGTATGTACAAGCAAAAACATTGAAGGCAGATTTTTATACCGATGAAAAATATCAGCTATATGAGGCAAAAAGAAAACTAGCAAAAGAACTCTATACCAATGGTACAGTAAACAATAGAATCTTTCAAATCAAAGAGAAATATTATGATTTGATGGAGACCTTGCAAGCATGGTTGCAAAACATAGATGATATACCCCAAAAATATCAAGTTGATGCTACCAAAATTAAAGAAGAAGAAATCAAAATCATGCGTAGTAATAATTATTATTTAATAGAAGGACATTATCAAAAAACCTTAAGGTTAGTAAATAATATTATTTTATATACTCCTACTTTACTTGTGCATTTTTACCATATCTATTCCTCATTATCCCCTGAGGAATATACTGATTATGGTGCTGCAAAAAAAGAAATCAACCGTGGTGAAAAAGCCCTTGAAAGGCAAGATTACACAGATTTAAGAAATGTATTGATGGTACTTGCAGGCTTGACAAAAAATTCTGAGATATTAGAAACCAAAATTAAAGGAACGGGGCTTGGATGACATTTAGCCAAACATAGTAATCAATACCATTTAAGCAATGTTTCGTTCATTTTTAATAACTGCCAATTAGATACTTGACACGACAAAAAAATAGCGAACCGTTCACCAATCGCTATTTTCTAATAACTATTTAGTAAGATAAATACCTCAATCACTTTTTAACAACTATGCCATATCAATCACCACTCCACATACTTGACAGTTTAAATATTGAACCCGATGAGCTTGTAGTTGAAGATATAAACAGACTAAGGAAGAAAATATTAGCAGAATTTAGCTTGAGTACAGACATTAGTATCAAGTTAAATGATAAATCTTATACGAAAGATGAAGTACTGAAAATAATTGACCAACTCAAGGAAGTAGATAATTTATCGCTTCAAAAAGAAATTTTCAAGCGTAAACCTATTCTGGATTGGTTAGAAAACCCTACAAGATTTATTTTTCCTGCGGATTCGTTAAATGAATTATTGCAGGATTACCCTTCAAATGATTTTCTTCAAAATACTATCCAAGAAGCTGCCTTGGAATATGTTAAACTGAATTTCAGAAAAAGGCTTTTTGAAAAACATGAAGCAGTATTTGATTTACTAAATACTTTTGATGAAAAATATAGCTATGCCGTTTATGACTATCTCTATCTTGAGATTATACAAATAATAGAAGACATCGATGAAGCCATAAGTTCTCCAAACCTCAGGACTAACAAAGAGGCCTTCGATTTCATTACTTCCCCAACATGGACAGACTTTTTGAATAATTTACCGGCTTATTTTGAAGAGATACGTAATAAGTATTGCCATAGCGTCATCGGATACACAGTAGCAATACAACGTAAGGATAAAGAATGGACTTATGAAATCAGCACACAATTAAATCAAACCATTTGTGATGAATCACTCCAAGAGGTTATTTCAAAGAACCATCAAATATATTCAGATAATTATCATAATACTCATCATGACAACGAGACAAACAAAAGTTATAATTGGGTATATTGGGTAATTGTTATTTTAGTAAATATCGTGCGAATGAGTTCTTGTTCAGATCATTCTTCGAGCAGTAGTAGTAGCTATAATCCTCCCTCTCAAACTTTTCAAGTTCCAAGTAGTTATGAAGAAAAACAACAGGATACGAAAATTAAAATACCCGCTAATTCGTACTATATCCTGCAAATTCAAGAGTATCAAAAGTTATTATTTAAACATGAGTTAAAAAAAGGGGAAGAAATTGAAAATCTCATCAATGGGCAAGATTTAGTTTGGAATCTAAATATAGGCAACCTTGAAGAATATACCGATACTCAGGAAAAGAATAATCCGCAAATGGTTTCCATAAAAAACGAAACTGATTATGATTTGATTATTTTTAAAGCTGGTTGTATTGCCAATAGAAGTTATTTTGTTCATCATAATAATAACTTCTATTTAGAATGCTGTGAGGGAGATGTTCTGTTTTTTTATTTTGGTAAAAAATGGAAACGAGTAGCACCTATAGCAAATAAACAGGAATTTGACGAAAAGATGCGTTTTCAAGGATATTTCGCCAAAACGCATAATAATAGTTTAGCTACTTTCATGAAGCAATATACTATTACATCAAACAATGCGAACTCATCTATCTTGTTTAATAATGATAAACTCGACAGAGGGGTGTTCCCAGAAGTTAAAAACATCGAATTAAGAGAAAATGACTCTTCTATACTTTTTCAATGAGTTATTTAATGGGCTTTTTACCTATACAAATTCTGTTTAGCAAATATTTGTAAGCAATCATCTAAAAACAGACAAGTAAATCATTTTAAAGTACTATTTTTATACTATCTAAGAACATTTATTTATCTCTAATTTTTAAATCGTCAAAACATGAAAAATATATTCCGTTTAAGTTTACTTTTCGTTTTTGTATTGTCCATAAATTCTTCGTTTTCACAAGTAACACTTAAAAAGTTGTGGGAAAGCGATACTACCAGCTTGCTTACGCCTGAGTCTATCTTGTTTGAGCCTAAATCAAAAACAGTGTTTGTTTCTTGTATCAACGGTGGGCCAGCCGCTACTAACTCAAACAGTTATATTGCTAAAGTAGATTTGAATGGAAAGGTTACACAACAGAAATTTACAGAAAACTTGCAATCCACTAAAGGCTTGGGCTTTTTGGATGGCAAACTGTATGTTACCGAGATTTTTAAATTGGTAGAAATCGATGCGAAGTCTGGAAAAGTATTGAACAAATACGATGTGCCAGATGCTAAATTCTTGAACGATATTGGTGTAGATACGAAAAACAAAATTGTTTATTTTACAGATATGCGTTCGGATAGACTTTGGAAATTAGACAAAGGGCAGATTGTAAAAGTAGTAGAAGGAGCACCATTGAAAAGTCCCAATGGATTATTCTTTGAAAATGGCAAGTTGATTGCTGGCAATGGTGATGGTAAAATATTGGCTTATGATTTACAGTCACAACAATTTTCAACGATTGCAGAAGGAATGGGCGGTATTGATGGTATTTTAACAGATGGCAAAAAAGGATATTTTGCTTCTGAATGGAGAGGAAAAGTTTGGCATATCAACACAGAAGGAAAAACACAATTATTACTCGACTTTGTTGATGCAAAAGTAAACACCGCTGATTTTGAATATATTCCAAGCAAAAAACTATTAATCATCCCGACTTTCTTAAAAAATAAGATAATGGCTTATGGAGTAGAATAGCTATCGGATGTCGGTCTTCGGCTTTCAGCTATCAGTTTTCAGATGGCGGATATAGGTTATTTAGTTCTAAACAGAAGGCTAAAATCAATCTAGGTTTTCAGCTATCAGTTTTCAGATGTCGGATATAGGTTATTTAGTTCTAAACAGAAGGCTAAAATCAATCTAGAAAATCAATATCTGACATCCGAATACCGATATCCGAATACCGATATCCGAATACCGACATCCGAAGACCGAAAGCAAAATAACGATTTAATAAATTAAAAATATGGCAAAGTATAATCTATTAGTAAACGGCAAAAAGTATAATGTAGATGCTGATGCCGACACTCCCCTTTTGTGGGTTATCCGCGATTATGTCGGATTGAAAGGCACTAAATTTGGTTGTGGAATGGCACTTTGCGGTGCTTGCACTGTTCATTTAGACGGTCAGCCTATTCGTTCTTGTTCAACGCCTATCTCAACAGTAAAGGCGACAAACAAAATAACTACTATCGAAGGCATTTCAGCCAATACCGACAGTGCTGTTCAGAAAGCATGGATTGAAGAACAAGTGCCACAATGTGGTTACTGTCAGTCAGGGCAAATTATGTCGGCTGTGGCATTATTAAAAGAAAAAAGTAATCCTACAGATTCAGAAATAGATGATGCGATGTCGGGTAATATTTGTCGTTGTGGTACTTATCCACGTATTCGTAAGGCTATCCATAGAGCAGCTGAATTGATGCACGAAGGAACAAACTCTACTGGTAAGTAATCTTTAAACCACACGAACATGACACAGAATAACTCTCGTAGAGACTTCATAAAAGCCAGTACGATATTGGCAATAGGCTTTTCTTTTTCTTCCCTCGGGAAAGCAGAAAACATCCATAAGATTGATACTACTACCGCTGCATTAGGAATAGAATTGGATCCATACATTTTGATTAATGATGATGGCAAGATTATTCTTTTCAATGCACGCCCTGATATGGGACAAGGTACTTACCAATCGCTTCCTTTATTGATTGCCGAAGAATTGGAAGTAACCTTAGACCAAGTAGAAATCCGTAACACTGACGGTCAAGGAAAATATGGTGCTCAACTTTCTGGCGGGTCTTCTTCGGTTCGTACACGCTGGCTTCCAATGCGTAAGGCAGGGGCTGCCGTAAAAGAAATGTTGATTACAGCTGCCAGTAAAAAATGGCAAGTACCTACTTCAGAATGCTATGCCCAAACTGGCAAGGTTTTTCATAAGCCCTCAGGAAAATCTTATACGTACGGTGAATTGGTAGAAGAGGCCTCTAAATTAGAAGTGCCTAAAAACCCAAAGCTAAAGCATTCAAAAGATTTTAGACTGTTGGGAAAATCAGTACCTCGTCCAGAGATTCCCTCAAAGGTAAATGGAACAGCTGTTTTTGGGATAGATTCAGATATTCCAGGAATGTTGTTTGCTAGTATCGAACGCTCACCAACTATTCATGGCAAAGTTGTAAACTTTGATAGTTCGGCAGCGATGAAGGTAAAAGGCGTAAAACACGTGCTGAAATCAGAACGTAAGATGCCACACAAAGCTGTAGAAACGGTAGCAGTGGTAGCCGATACCTATTGGGGAGCATTGAAAGGACGAAGAGCCTTGAAAATCACTTGGGATGCTCAGGGTTCTGATAAAATTTCTACGGATGCCTACTTTGAAAACTTACGTACTTTAGCCAAAACTGAAGGGCAGGAGTATAAAAAAGAAAAAGTTGGCGACTTTAACAAAGGTTTCGAAGGAGCCAATAAAAAGATAGAAGCTCAGTACGAAACACCATTCTTAGCTCATGCCCCGCTTGAACCTGAAAATGCTACAGTGTGGGTACAGGGTGATAAAGTAGAAGTTTGGGCACCTATTCAAGGGCCAGATGGATTGATTACACAATTAGCTCAGTATTTGAACATCAAGCCCGAAAATGTAAAAGTAAATGTGCCATTTATGGGCGGTGCTTTCGGAAGAAAAGCCTATTTTGATTACGTAATGGAAGCGGCTAATTTGTCAAAACAAATCAAAGCTCCTGTAAAAGTAATTTGGACACGCGAAGACGATACTACACAAGGACCATTCCGCCCCGGTATGCTATCAGCCATGCAAGGTGGCTTAGATGCAAAAGGTAATGTTGTGGCTTTGAATCATAAAATTGTAGGTAGCTCTATTCAGCATCAAGTATTTGGTAATCCATTGAAAAATGCACCAGACGATTGGGCGATTGAAACGGCTAATACCGAAGATAGTCCTTATGATTTTACCAATAGAAAAGCTAGTTTCCATTTAGCAGAAACTGATATTCCTATTCTTTGGTGGCGTTCGGTATATTCTTCTACTACTGCTTTCGGACAAGAATCTTTTATTGACGAGTTAGCTCATGCTGCTAATATAGACCCATTGGCTTTTCGTTTGGATATGTTGGCAGATGCTTCAAGATTTACTAGAGTATTACAAACTTTAGCCAAGAAAGCTGATTATCACCAGAAACTCCCAGAAAACCAAGCGATAGGTATTGCCATTGCTCGCTCTTTTGGCACTATTGTCGCCCATGCCGTAACGGTTTCCAAGAATGGAAAAGGAGTAAAAATAGACAAAGTAGTTTCGGTAATCGACTGCGGTATGACCGTAAATCCTGATAATATAAAAGCACAAACTGACGGGAATATCGTGATGGGATTGACAGCTGCTATCAAAAACGGTATTACCTTCAAAGATGGTATGGCTGAACAAAGCAATTTCCATCAATACAATGTTTTGAGGTTTAGTGAAATGCCTAAAACAGAAGTGCATATTATTAATAACGAAGAAGCACCGGGTGGTGTAGGCGAACCGGGGCTACCGCCTTTCGCTCCTGCCCTTTGCAATGCTATTTATAATTTAACAGGCAAAAGAATCAGAACTTTACCTTTTGATATTGATAATATTGGGTAAGTAATTGTTAAATAAAAGAATCGAGTATGCTAAGGGTAATATCATTAGCATACTCGATTCTTTTATTTTGAAAAATTTAATTATCGTTTAAATATTTGATGTTTCATTCTGAACAGCAAGAACAAAATCAATAGAAATATTATTGTAATCTGCTATTTCTTCAATTGAAAGTTTACCATATTTTAGGGCTTTCTTAATGGCTTCCTTTTTATCAGCCAAACGAATTTCTTCAATTTTTTTATTTTCATTTTTTACTGCTAAGGCATTTGCAGAAATAGCCATTTCATAGGCAAGTTTTTGTTCTGCCGTCATAGCCCGCAAATCTACTTCATGAATGGCTTTTTTAAGCCACTCTTCATCCCAAAAAGTAGGAAATTGAGAGGTATCTGTAACAGTATGTAAATTTTTCATTGTATAAATCAGTTTATCCAAATCTGTTTGTATGTCAAATAACTGCTTTGTGAATTTACTTAACTCTAATGTTACAAACGCCATTTGATTATCAATAATTTCATTTTTATGATTTCTTAGTACTGCTATATTATGATAATCTTCAATTAAAGGGAAAATATTTTTTGCTAAAATACCGATACAATATATCTTAGGCAGGTTCTCAAATTTATATGCTCCTTTTTTTACCATCGTATTAAAACGATGTAAAGCATAAAATTTCATTCGCTGAATAAATTCAGGATATTCACTCAATTGCATCTCTACAATAAAATGATTTCCATTTTCATCAACACAAGCTATATCATAAATGCCACTTCTGCTGTCAACTGTGATAGCTGATATTTCATTTTTGAAAAATTTAATTTCTCTTATTGATAGATTAGAGCTGATTAATGCTTGTAATGCCTTCTTTAAAAAAGTAGTATCCGTTTCATTGCCAAATGTCACTTTGAAGCCATAGTCGGACAGAATCGAAATAAATCTTTCATTATCATTATAGATATCCATATATCTTTTTTTTTAGTGTAGAACAGATTAATCTAAAGAAACGCTTACATAAAAATAAAAATTTATAATGAATTTTTAAAAATATGCTGTAGAAATTTATGAATCTACACAATATAATAATTTTAGATTTAAGTAATAAGTAATGGTATGCTTTGAACAAGTAATGAGTTGGATAAATAAGTCTTTTTTGCCTTTATCTAAGTTTGTGACAAAAACCTTCTTCAAACAATAAAAACTTGATAACCCAATACTTGAAAACTAAATACAGCATCGTTATGAATGAGTAAATAGCAATGTATCAAAGGGAAATAGCAAGCTACAAAAGCAAGAAAAAAGGTATTTAAGCCCATCACGATGGCATTCGTTAAATGGAATAAGAAGCCAACCATGATAAAACAGATAAATACATGTTGATTGCAAAATATGCAGATAAAAAATAGCGCCTCCCAACCAAAAACGACCCACGATAATACTTGTGATATTCTAATATTTTGGGACAGCAACGTATATACATTCTCATTACCATAAATATCATTTCCCATAATGCCAACTAATGCTTCGCCATTCCTCCACACTTTGGCAGTCAGTTTTGCGTAACCTGAGATAAAATAGCTAAATAGTAGCTGTAATGTAATAAATGTAAATGCCATATGTCTTATGATAACGGTATTGTGGAGGTAGATAAAGAACAAACAAGTAGCAATGATGAAGATTACTTGGTCAGAACCATCCATACCATAAGCACTTCTCGCTGAAAAAATCAACAGACACATTGCCATCATAAAATAGCAGAAAATCAATATTAGCTCGATGTTAGTAACGATAGAAGTTATTGAGGAAATAAGAAAAACGATGGTTATTATTTTTATTCCTTTTTCATCACATAGTTTGTTGAATATAGGCATTTTTACAAAAATAGGATGCCTTAATTGTAATACCTCCCAACTCAATAAATCATGCGTTGGCTTTTTATATAACAGTTTTTCAAGGGCATAAACAACACTACAGATACCACAGATTAACCTTGTCAGACTCAGTATTTCTAGTTGAATGCTCATCTTTGATTAAATGTAGTTTTGATAATAATAACAATTCTGATTTTTCAAGCTTGTTGATAGAACAGCTTGTCATCAAAGCAAACTGTATGAACAGGCATTTGTCATTGTTGTTGGCTTGGGTAACGTAGTTGAGTATCGTTAAATACGCAATTGAACCAACTATTACATTTTCTTCATCCCTGTTTGTAGTGGCTACATCAGCCAACTCAATAGTGATATCCAAGAATGATTTTCTGGTTTTTCGCCCTGGATTCCAGAGAGCATCTAGTAACCTTCTAGGGGGTATTATTTGTATTTCACGCCAAGCAACACTTTCGCCATTACTCAAAAACTCTCGACATAAAATATGATAGTTATTCTTGATAGGCGTCGGACAGAAAAAACGCCAATCAGGAATAATACCAAAGGGGTCTTTGAGTCTCAGCTTGTAATTACCCGTTAATGGAAAATGAAAAATAACGGTTAATACAAGCCAAGACGAAAAGAATAAGAGGATGATATATTCATAAATATCCATCAAACAACTATCTTAATATTTATGAACTAGAAAGTTTCTGCGAATCTTTAATATTTCTGAGGCAGCAGCCGACACTGAGATTTGCTTTAAAACGGCATCGGGTAAATGAACTTCGTAAGGGTCAAAAGCATAGTTTGGTATCACAAAATCTTCATTTCTATGAGGGCAACAAATACCAGTAGCCAGACTAACCGCTGCGGCAATGGCAATTAAAGCAGTAGCAAAACCTTTTGGATTGGTACCAATATTTAACTCAAATTGGTTTTCAGGTAATTGTTTAAGAATATCTGCTTCGGCTTTCGTTAAATTAGGCTCATGCAACACAATAAAACATTGAAGCTCTTCTTTTAAATTTTCTTTGCTATAATGTTGTATTAATTTAAAGCCTTCTTCTAAAATTCCTCCGCCATTATAGGGAAAGGATGCTCCGACTACTTTAATTTTTTCAGGTATAAAAAAACCTTCTAACAATGTTTTTCCTCCATATCTGACAGAGGCAAGCAAATTTTGCTTTTTTTGTAAGAGTACTGCCTCTTCCAGTGCTATTTCTTTGATGTCACTAAATTGTTTGATAAATTTTTCAACAATGGTTTGTTCAGTACCAACACCTAACTTTAGGTATTTGTATATTTCATCCAACAGCGGTTCTCCTTTTTTAGCCATAAATAATGTTGCCGTTCCCTGTTGGGTTAATAATATTTTGCTTTTTTTAATATCAGGTTTGTAGTTCAAAATCTCTATGCTAGAAGATTTCAAAGCTCTTGATTCTGTTTCAATTGTAGCCAATCTCAATAGTTCTAAGGTTTCCATGTTTTTATGTTTTAATTGTTTTAAGATGCATAAATCTATAACATGACGTTTTTAGCATTTTTATGAATACATTATACGTCATGATAACTCATAAGATCAATTAAAATAAAAGAAGTTTGTTTTCAACAATTTGCTCAAACTCTTTGTGAACGTGGCTTATTTAAAGAAGTGGTCTTTGAAACTTTTAGGAGATATAATACATATTCATATATGTATATAGTCATTCGTCCCCCATTTAACTGCGGATGTCTATTTTTTGTAGTAGTGAATTGGCATTACAAACATAGAATAATAATGTAATAACCAACAAAGAATCAGTCAGAAAGTAGGTCGATTTTTATTAAGCGGTAGTTTTGCTATAATTTTGGAGCTTAATAATGTGATTAACTATAGGTAGACTACGTAGCGGTTACCTTTACGGTTACCGACTGATTGATACAATAAACGGTAACCGCAAGGGTTACCGATACAGGGAATATCTTAAATAATTTTTAAGTCTAAGTCTTTGACAAATTCTAATGCACTAATCCAGCCTCCGCGTTTTCACCAACCTCCACTTCGTGCTTAATTGTTCTTTTGCCTACTAAATATACAATATTAGCGATTGATGCCGACCCTGCCATAGCGGCTATCATGGGTAATGTAGATGGTTCGTCGAACATACTAATTACTACTGAAATCAGTGAACCCATTCCCATTTGTATCGCTCCCATCAAAGCTGATGCTGTTCCTGCATTTTTTGAAAACGGTGCTAATGAAAGAGCAGCCATGTTCGGATTGGCAAAACCAATACAAGAAAGAAATAGGAAAAGCATAAAAATAGTGATACCTAAATTAAGCCAATCGTTATACGAGGCAATCAAGAAAACAATTCCTATTAATAACTGAGTTCGAAGGGCTACAGGAATAATTTGCTCACTCTTGAACCTACGAAGCACCAAATTATTTAACTGACTAGCGCCAATAAAACCTATAGACAAGAAGGCAAATATCCAACCATATACTTGTTCGTTTACCTTAAAGACGCTCATGAATATCATAGGTGAGCCAGAAACGTAAGCGAATAAGCCTGCAAAAGAGATGGCACCTGTTAAGGCATACGTATAAAACTGTGGCTCTACAATAACCGAAATAAAATCACGGATGATAGGCTCAGGTTTTAATGAATGTGAAGGATCTGGTTTAAAACTATTAGGTAACCAAAGTATTACTGCTAATAAAAGTACAGCACCGATTACACTTAAAATAATAAAAACGGCCTGCCATCCAAAATTAGCGGTAACGATTCCCCCTACTGTAGGTGCTACCATTGGCGATACACCCAACACCAACATCAATAAAGAAAATACTTTGGCACTATCTTGCACAGGGAAAAGGTCGCGTACCATCGCTACTGAAGCAACTGTAGCCACACAAGCACCAATGGCCTCAATGAATCTAAGTACAATTAGGCTATCGATATTTTTAACCCAAATACACGCTATAGAAGCCAATATATATAACGAGAGACCAAAGTATAATGGTTTCTTTCTGCCAAAATGGTCGAGCAAGGGCCCATAAAGTAGTTGTCCTGCTGAAATACCAATGAAAAAACCTGATAGTGTAAGCGATACTTTCGCAGGAGTTGTGTCTAAATCTTTGGCAATGGCCGGAAAACCCGGCAAATACATATCAATAGAAAAAGGGGCTAAGGCCGTTAAGCTACCAAGTATCAGAATAAGGGAATAGTAAGTTCTTTTCGTCATTTTTTATCAATTGAGTGAATGAGTGATTTGTGAATAATATTCTCACATTCAATAAACTTCACCTCAGTATTATGGCTTTCTATTTTGATTTATAATGTCAATAATCACTCAGCCTTCAATTAAGTTTCAAAATTACTAAGAAGATTTGGATTGCTTTGCTGTTTAGTTAGTTTAATGTATTATTAACAGTTAGTGATTGAGTGAGTCTTGAGTTGTGAGTTAGTGATTGAGTTAGTTGTGAGTTAGTGAGTTTTGAGTTGTATCGCTATTTCAGGACTAGAGAGCATAACAATTAAAAAGGGATGTTGCAAAACAACACCCCTTTTTGATAAGTATATTAAAGAGTTTATTAGAATTAAATCTTGCAAGTATGTCAGGAAATGATAACTCACAACTCAAGAGTCACTAATTCACTAACTCACAATTCACTAACTCACTAACTATTACTCCAAGTACAATTTTTTCAACTTTTTAATATCCTCTTTGTCCAACTCCATTTCCTTTTCTAGGAAGTTTTCCATTGAGCCATACTGTTTGTCTATCGTATTAAAAAAAGTATTGATGTAGTTAGGATTAGCCGCCAACATTGGTTTCATGGCAGTCATAGCAGCATCATTTTTTGCCATAGCCTGTAGCATTTTTTCGCGAGTATCTTTCCAAAAAACATTCGTAGCGGCATAGTCTGCCACAATATATTTTTTATCAACACCTAATGCAGAAAGTATCAAGGCTGCTCCCATACCAGTACGGTCTTTGCCAGCAGTACAGTGGAACATCAATGATTTATCATTAGGTAATACCAACAATTGCTCGAACATTGGCTTATATTTTGCCTTCAAAAAGGTAGTATTAGCATAAAATGAATTCATTAATGAATCACGGTTCAAGATAGCGTAATTAAGACCAGACTGTACTTTCTCGCTTCCTGCGGGTAGATTAATATAATTTACACCAACAGGCAAACGGTCTGGATTCGTTTTCAATTCATCTGGTCCACGCAAATCACACACTGTAGCAAGTTGTAGGTTTGACAAAGTAGCTAAATCATTATCTGTTAATTTGCTTACATCAGCAGAACGGAAAATATGCCCCCATTTTACGTGCTTTTTGTTAGCCGCTGGATACCCCCCTAAGTCACGAAAATTGCTTCCGCCTTCTAATTTAATCTGACGTTTAGGGTTAAAAACCACAGCACTATCTTGTGAAAATGACTTTGTTACTACGGTAAATAAACAAAGGATAAAAAGAATTTTTTTCATGTTTTGAAAGATTGAATTTGATTATTTTTAAAGAAACTAATCTCTATTAAAAGGTAATACCCATTTGTAAGCCCATTCCTATAGATGCAGATTTATTATTTCCGAAACGAAGTGGCAGTGGTATTGCCACAAAAAAATTATTCATCTTGGTTCTTACTATTACTTTACTAAAAACAGCCGTATATCCAAAGCGTCCGCTTGTTTCAAAAGCAAGGCGGTTGTTAATGCTAAATCCTTTTGGGTAACGTAAAATAATACCAGGATGAAATAACATATTACTTACAGCGCTATTACCATTGGCAACTTTGACAAAGGGTGTTATTTCGAAACTAAACCCGATTCTATCACTTTTTAGAATATTGATTCCAACAGGGAAACCCACAGTATAATCGTTATTGAAATTATAAACAGTTTCGTTTTGATAAGCCGTAACCATTGGATGTACAATACTCATATAACCAACTACCTTCGGATATTCAGAGGCTATTTCTTGAGCCTTTAACGGATAAATAGCCATCAAAAAAAACATAAAGCAAAATAATTTCTTTAACATCATCCTGTAAAATGCTACAAGAGAAAACTGTTTTACCACGAGTTTTCTCTTGTAAATCTTTATAAAAATAGATTATTTCAACAACCACATTGGCGCATAAATATCGTCTTTACCACCAAATTGTGTTAATGCTTTTGTATAATTTTCTGGATTATAAGTTGATTCATCTACTGGATACAACCAACGAAGAGGTACTTTACCTACCGAATTGATACCACTACCCGCAGTAATGAATGTTTTAGGATAGCCCGTTCTGCGTTGGTTATAGAATGCCTCCCAACCTGAATTTTGGAAGAATGAAATATACTTTTGATTTAAAATTTGTTCTAAACCATCTGTATTATTGCCTTTGTAAACAACATTAGGGTTTGTTAGAAAATTAGCAATTGATACATTCACGTTTCCTAATGTCTTACCCGTCAAGTCACCTATTGTCAAAGTAGCTCCTTCTGATAATCCATAAAATGCTAATGATGCATTGATACCTTTTGTATAATAAGCAGCGGCATCGCCTGTTGCCCAACCACGATTGATACCTTCTGCAATATTAAAATTCATTTCAGAATAACCCATAAGGATATAAGGTTCTGGCCCCACTACTGAGCCATAATAGCGGTTAAAGTTGGTAAATGAGTACTTACCCGCCGTAGAATTGGTAAATAAATCGGCTACAGCATCAGAAATATCAGAACCAACATAAGCTGAGAAATCTCCTATTGTTTTTCCTTTAGCAAGCTCTGCTGGTGCAGGAGTCGCTACGATAAACGTTCTTGGGTCAGCATTAACAGTTGTCAATTTCAAGTATGTCGAACCTATGTTTTGGTAGTTATTATTACCGTCTTTAGGGGTATGCGGATAAGTGTTATAGGCTGAATTGAAAGTAAAAATCATGTTATCAGCATTACTTCCCATTATTGGGTACTTCGTTGGGTTGTTGATAATATCAGCAAATTTTTGTTTGATACCCAATTCAGGCGTATCGTCAGCTCTTTTACTTAATGAAATCAATACTCTTAGCTTATACGTATTGACAGCTTTTTGCCATTTTTTGATGTCATTACCCAATAGAATATCTCCTGCTAAAACACTGGCTTGCGTACTATTAGCAATTAAGCTCGTGAAGTCGGCATTGGCATCTTCTAACAATTGTAAAGCACTGATGTAAATATCTTTTTGTGCATCATATTTTGGCGTAAGGTTATCAAGCCCCTGTCCTGCTTGGCTCATCGGCACATCGCCTAAACGTTGTGTAAGCCAAACAGCTGTATAAGCACGCACAAACTTTGCAACCGCTGCGTAGGCATTTGTTTTAGTACCTAAGGTTTTCAACGCTTGTTCTTCCATCTTAATGGCATTTTTCAACATACCATAAGGCGTAGCCGTTACCGACCAGTCATAAGTGTTCTTTCCTCCGTAATATAAATTATTAGAAACAATAAATTGATTCCAACGATGAGCTTGGTCGAAAGGTTGTTCAGAAACGTTTCCAGGTCTTCCATCTACTACCCCACCCCCAGCATACATATCATACGTTATTCTGCCTAATAAATATTCAGGTGGAATTGTATTGCTTTCACTGGCTACGTTTGGGTTTGGTAATAATTTATCATAATCTTGGCAACTACTAGTTGCTACCAAAATTGGTAATATGATGAACAATTTTTTGAAATATCTTTTCATTTTTATTTTCTGATTTATATCTAAAAATATTTTATGCATTGTCAGACCTCAGCTATCAGTCGCCTGTTGTTAGTAACTGATGACCGATAGCCGAAGACCGACAGCCAAATTAGAATGTCAAGCTAATGTTGATACCATAACGACGAGTAGTGGCCGACTGCAAACCCGGATCTTTTTGTGTACTTCTGCTTGAAGCACTATAACCAGCACCATATTGGTCTAAGTCAAAGTCAGTACGTTCAGCGAAATACAATAAATTACGTCCGACTAATGAAACCGAAGCATTTCTAATGAATTTGTTATTGCCTAATAATCTTGCAGGAATAGTATAACCAATCACAACTTCTCTCAATTTCATATAGGTTTTGCTAATTAAATATGGCTCACCATATTGGAAGGCATTGTAAACACCTTGCATATAACTTTGAACAGTTACCGCTTTGGCATTTGGAGCAAATGATAATTCACTACTGTTTGCAATATTTCCAGTAGCATCATATTTAATTGTACCACTCGCTACTACAACACCATCACCAACATAAGCTGGTACAGCAGTTTTAGTACCTAAAGCAGTACTTTGCCATTCTTTTAAACGAGCTTCTCCTAATGCACCCGTAACAGATTCCATCGCAGTACCCGAGTTTACTTGGTAAGCCCATACGCGGTCGTTGATTACACCACCTACACGTCCGTCAACTTGGAAACTAAAATTGAAGTCTTTATAAGAAAACTTATTGTTTAATGCCCACACGAAATCAGGGTTTGTGTATCCTAATAATTGCTTATTATTTGTACCAGTTGGTGGAACCAAAGGTACTCCGTTTGATGAGTAAATAATTTTACCCTCGCTGTTTCTCAAATACTTATAATCATAATAGCCATCTAGTCTGTCGCCAATATGGAAAACGTGGTCTGGCCCCGACAAGTAGATACTTGTTTCACCACCGTAGATTTCCTTCAACGTTTCTTTGTAAGTAGAGAAGTTCGCTAACACGTTCCAGTTTAAACCATTAGGATTTTTCAACACTGAACCATTTAAAGAAACTTCCCATCCATTTTTCTGAGTTGTTACACCATTGATTGTATGGTTGTAATAACCCGAAGAAGAAGCGACAGGTAAAGGGAAAATCTGTGGACCGTTGATAGATGTAAAGTAAGTAGCATCTAAAGACAAACGGTTTTTCAAGAATTTCATATCAAAACCTACTTCATAAGAAGTAACCGAGAAGCTCTGTAATGCTGGATTAGCAATCGTCCCTGAATAATTGGCTATCGGTGTGTTGTTGTAAATAGAAGTATTGATGTTGTATGAGTTTTGGTTATCATAGCTTGGGCCATCATAAGCAGAAACAATTTCAGCACCATAACCTATCAACCCACTAGAAAGCGATTGACCTGTAACGGCCTGATACGCTGTACCAATAGTCGACTGTGTTAAACCACCTTTTACATTAGCATACGAACCACGCAATTTGAAGAATGAAATTGCCTGAGGTAAATTGATATAATCTGAAACTACTGTACTCAACGAAACCGATGGATAGAAAATGTTACGGTTATCAGCAGGCAACGTAGAAAGTTTGTCAATTCTACCTGTTGTTCCTAACGTCAAGAAGTTTTTATAGGTAAAGTCTGCTGTATAATAAGCACTAGCTACTTCCATATCAGCACGGTAGTTATAGGCTTTTACAGGATATTTCGAGTTACTGAAGTCATATACGCCCGGTACAATCAGGAAGTCGGTAGATGCCCAGCTTGAGTTATAGCTATACGTTCTAAGGTTAGCCCCTGCGATAGCCGAAATAGTCAAGTCTTTCGTTACTGGCTTATTGAAACTCAACAAGAAATCAGAGTTGTTTTCTAATAAGTTTCTTCTGTCTTCACGATAATCACCTTGTCTTAAATCTGGTGTTTTATAGGTAATCATCGAATACGGCAACTTCTCTGTACGGAACTGATTCCAAGTAGTGATTTGGGTTCTGGCAGAAAAATTCAGGAATTCATTAATTTTGTAGCTCAATTTCGCATATCCATATACGTCAGTTTTTTTATGCTCACGTAGCCACTCATAAGCCATAAAATATGGGTTGTTTTCACGACCGTATTCTGCATAATACTGCTGAACACCTGGCTTACCTTGCGGACCTTTATAATAATCACGCATATCAGCAATATCCCAGCTACTAGAACCATACACGTTAAAAATGTAAGTATAGCCTTCTGGCCCTGAACTTGGCTCTGGAATATTTGGTGAGTTTTGAAGGCTTAAGTTAATATTTCCTTCTAATCTTAATCTATCTGTAAAGTTGTACCCAGCATTGATATTGAAGTTATTAATATTCAATTTGGTATTTGGTGCCATCCCTTTTTGGTAGTTGTTGGCGATAGACAAACGCAAATCGTATTTCTCACCACTTGCTGAAAGAGCGATGTTATTTGTAGAGATAATTCCCGTTTCCATAAAACGAGCGAAGTTGTCTTTACCAACATTCAACCAAGGTGTTCCCTGACGGATACCTGTTACAGGGTCTACTGGCGAATTGTATTGTGGAACATTCTGTCCTTCAAAACGTGGCCCCCAAATATTCGTACGACGGAACTTACCATCTTCGTCATAAGTTTTATTACCGTAAGCATACTGATAGTTAACACCATAGCCATATTCGCTTTGACGAGTAGGCACTGCCAAGAAACTTGGTTCAGCCATTGTACTCGAATTAAAATCTACTTGAAACTGACGTTTGTCTTTCGAACCTTTCTTAGTAGTAATCAAAATCGCACCGTTTTGTCCACGGAAACCATACAATGCCGCAGCATTTGGTCCTTTTAATACTGAATACGTTTCGATATCATCTGAAGAGATGTTCCAAGTATCAGAGTTGATAGGTACTCCATCTACCACAAAAAGTAAATCAGAGTTACCACGAAGAATCAATTGCGGGCGACCTAACATTTCAGCAGAAGAAGAAACTGTTAAACCTGCGATTTTTCCGGTTAAAGAGTTTATTGGGTTAGGCTCACGTGCTTTTACTAAATCTTCGCCTTTTACATCTTGTGTCGTGTAGCCAATTGAACGAGCTTCCTTCTTAATCCCTAAGGCTGTTACTACAACCTCTTCTAATTGTCTGTTTTCAGGTAATAAGGTTACATCTAGTGTTGTACGATTGCCTACTACAATTTCTTGTGTAGCAAAACCAATGTAGCGAAATACTAATACCATTTTATCATTTGCCGAAGGCAACTTAAATACACCATTGCCATCTGTAGTAGTACCACGCGTAGTACCTTTGATAGAAATACTCACGCCTGGAATTACGTCACCATTCTTTTCGACAACTTTCCCAGTTAGAACATTGTCTTGTGCCAACACAACATTACTTAACATCAGTAATGCAATGAAAAACAAGCTAACATGATTCAGTAAAATTTTATGTTTCATCTTGTAATAAGAGTTTGGGTTTGAAGTCACAAACTTAGTCCTGTCATATTACCTGCCTGTAACCGAAGGGTTATCTTAAACCAAGGGGAAATGATTAAATCTTTAAGAATAGTGTTGCAATATTAGAGATATATTAATGCCCTATTTAATGGCGGAATAATGCTATTTTATACACAATAAAAATTATTTACACTAAATTCTAATCACTAGAGAGGGACGTAAGTCGCTCCCTAGTGATTGGAAGTCAGATTCAATAACCCTCGTATATTTAAGGATAATATTTTTATACGAAGTGCAACCTTCAAATGATTCTCTGCATCTTATGTCTGAAATATAGAAGAATTCTATTTTTGATTCCAAAACTCATCAACTTTAAAGCATTCGCTTAAACCAAAATCAATTGTATTTTAAGAGACTCTACCATTTATAAGAATAATTAACCGTTTAGGGTACTTTGTATTGCAAGGTACTATCTTTTACACATATCATTAGCACTATAAATAAGTAAACAGTAAGCGTACAAGTAATTTCTAAACAAATAATTTAATATTCTAAACAACAAGAAAATGAAAACCTTACTTAGAACCTTCGTCATTGCTTTATTTTCAACAGTGTCCTTGATTGCTAATGCAGGCGATGATGCAACAAATGGTAGAAAGACACTGAAAGTGGCTATTTATCCTGCGACGAATACTATGAAAATGAGCGTAGTAGTTGAGAAACTTGTCGGCAGAGCACTATCGGTGATTTTAAAAAGTAAATCTGGCTTTATATTGCATTCAGAATATATTAGGAAAAAGGATACGTTATATTTTGGGAAGTTTAATTTAGAAGAATTGGAAGACGGCCAATATGTTATTGAAATCTATGACGGTGAAACTAAAATCGTTAAAAATTTAGAAATAGGAACGATAAAACCTCAGGTTGTTGCTAACGAGCGTTTTATTACGATGAATTAGTTGGTTATTTAAAGTGTGTTTTGTGTGCCACAAACCACGGATGGAGAAGCTTTTATTTCTAGCAAGGGACTTAAGTCCCTCGCTAGAAATAAATATCTTGATTTTCAAATATTTATACACTTATGGATAATCAATAGGACTTCTTCTCCGTGTTCTGTGGCACACAGAACACAAGGCTGTGACAATATAAACTTACTCTTTCTTCTTTGTCCAGTAATAATAAAAAGGCAAACCTGTTGCCATCAATCCCAGTCCGCTGAGTGCCTCCTCTGGTTTTTCGATTAATGTATTTACGATAAGTACGATACAGAAAAGCACAAAAATGGCAGGTACAACTGGATAGCCTATTACTTTATAAGGACGATGCGCGTCGGGCATTTTTTTGCGTAATACAAATACCCCAAAAGCAGTAGCTCCATAAAAAATAAAAGCAGCAAAAATTAGCATATCCGTCAGTTGGTCGAATGTTCCAGATAAAACTAATAGGGAAGTCCAGATGGCTTGAATAAACAATGCACGTGAAGGAGTATTATAAACTGGGTGAATATAATCTACGCTTTTGAAAAACATTTTATCGTGTGCCATCGCATAAAATAACCTTGATGCTAACAATAAAGTGGTACTGGCACAATTGAAAGTAGTTACTAAGATTAATCCAGATATCAACATCCCGCCCCAAGCACCTAGAAAATGACTCACTACGGCTACAGCAGCAATTCCATTCTTGGATTCATAGATTTTGATAAATTCATCAATGGGTAAAATATATAAATACACAAAGTTCATAGACATATACAACACCATGATAATCAACGTGCCGATAATCAAGGCCAAAGGCAGATTTCGCTGTGGATTTTTCATTTCCCCCCCAATAAAACCAACACTTGCCCAACCTTCATATCCCCAAAAGGCACTTAAACACGCCAAAGCCAAGGCCTTGAAAAGAGTAGCACCCGACATAGCATCGGCACTGTATCGCACACTATTGGTGGTAATGTTTTCAAAACTGCCAACGCTTGAAAGTAAACCCAACACAATAATCAATAACATTACGGTAGTCATCAGCGCTGTTAATACTCTGCTAAGGTTTTCGCCCAGTTTCAATCCTTTATAGTTGAAATAGGTCAAAAATATAATTAAGGCAATAGCTACTAATTTTACACTGAGGTTATCTAACGGATGTAAACCAAAGAAACTAACATCGGCCAAAGAAGCTGCCGTGATAGGAAAAGGGAAAACGCTATTCAGGGATTGAGCAAAAACATAGGCAATGGATGCAATAGAAGCAGTACGGATTACAGCAAAGTTGGTCCAGCCAAACAGAAAAGCAAAAAAACGATTATAGATTTTGCGAAAGTAAACAAATTCTCCACCTGAATCGGCCAACATACTGGCGACCTCCGCATTAGATAATGTCCCTGCCAAACTAATTAGTCCTGCTACTAACCATGCAATTAATACCAACGAAGGAGACTGCAATTCGGCGGACATTGGAGCTACTTTTTTAAAAACGCCCGTGCCTATTACAGAGCTGATGATGAGCACGACGGCCGAGGTAAGTCCAATAGAGCGAACTAGTTTTCCTTGATTAGGAGGCGATGACTTCATTTTATGTGGTTTTAAGGATTGACAATTATACTCAATTTAATCAATGATGAGTAGAATTACAAAAAAGCCTTAATATTCTGATAATGTAACGAAAAACGGATAAACTACAAGGCGTGTTTGTCGGGTCTGGCAGGATAGAAAAGCCTATCAATGCCTATGTTCCTTAATCATAGGGATTAGTGGTATCTTCGTACATCAATCAAACGCTATTATCCTTATACAATGAATAAACCCTTACTGTTATTATTAATCCTATTTGTTGCTTTCTCTGGCTTCTCACAAAAAATTAATGATTCCTTTCAATTCAATATCCAAAAGACCACTTCAAAAATTAAAATTGATGGTATTTTGGATGATGAAGCTTGGAAGAATACTGATGTGGCCAAAGACTTTTGGATGATGACGCCCATGGATACTTCGCTGAGTTTAACACCTACAGAAGTACGCCTTACTTATGATGAACACTTTTTATACATCAGTGCTGTTTGTTATGAAAAAATAAAAAACAAAGGCTTTGTGGTGGAGTCGCTAAAAAGAGATTTCAGTTTTGGGAATAATGATAACTTCTGGCTGATTCTCGAACCTTTCAATGATTTGACCAATGGCTTTGTGTTTGGCGTCAATGCCGCAGGTGCACAATTTGATGGCATCATTTCGGAAGGAACAAACCTAAATGCTAACTGGGATAATAAGTGGTTTTCTGAAACCAAATACTTGGGCGACCGTTGGATATTTGAAGCCGCTATTCCTTTCAAAACACTTCGATACAAAGCTGGAGAAACCAAATGGGGGATGAACTTTAGTAGATTAGACCTCAAATCTGGTGAAAAATCTACGTGGGCAAAAATCCCTCGTCAATATTTTAGTATTACCTTGGCTTATACAGGCACAATGGTTTGGGATACCCCTCCTCCTACTCCCAAAAGCAATATTTCCATTATTCCTTATGTGTTAGGTGGAACAAGCAAAAACTTTCAAGATGCTAGCTCAACGAGCGTCAGAAAAGACTTTGGTTTAGATGCTAAAATTGCCGTTTCATCTGCTTTGAATTTGGATTTAACGGTAAACCCTGATTTTTCACAAGTGGATGTAGACCGCCAAGTAACGAACCTGAGTAGATTTGAGCTGTTCTTCCCTGAGCGGCGACAATTCTTCCTTGAAAATGCCGACCTTTTTAATAATTTTGGTTTGAGCAGTATTCGTCCTTTCTTTTCAAGAAGAATTGGACTAGGCGTTCCTATTGATTATGGTGCAAGGTTGAGTGGCAAAATTAATAATAACCTCAGGATTGGTGCAATGAATATCCAAACGGGTGTTAGTAGCTTGGAAAATAGACCTGCCCAAAACTTTTCTGCCTTGGTACTTCAACAAAAAGTATTTAGCCGTTCAAATATTAGTATGATGTTATTGAACAAGCAGTCGCTCAATTACGACGAACATATTAATAAAGACTTTAATCAATACAATAGAAATGTAGGGTTTGAATACAACTTAGCCTCTGCTAGTAATTTGTGGATAGGCAAAGCAATGTACCTAAAATCATTCAGCCCCAATAGTAAGGACGATGATTTTGTAAGTGCCTTTAATTTGAATTACAATGGGTTAGCAGTGGATGCAGGCATTCAATACGAATATGTAGGCAAGAATTATAACCCTGAAATTGGCTATGTGCCCCGTACTGGCTATCATAAAATTACAGTGCCGATACAGTATAATTTTTATCCCAAAAACAAAGCTAGTATAGTCCAGACGCATGGTCCATTGTTTTCAACGTATGCGTATTGGAATGCCGATAAATTGCTAACAGATTTACAAAGGCAATATTATTATCTTTTTACGATGAAAGACCGTAGTAGTTTTACTGCTTATTACGAAACGAACTATATCAAATTACCTTTCGCCTTCGACCCTACCAATAAGGGAAGTAATGATAAACTAGCCGCTGGAAGTGAACACAAATTTGGTTCAATGAACATCAATTACCTTTCTACGCCACGGAAAAAATATACCTTTGGCTTTACTGGAAGTTACGGTAGTTATTTTGGTGATGGTAAGCTATTGAGCATTTCGGGTGATATAGGTTATCGTTTTCAGCCTTATGTAAGCTTGTCGGCAAATATCAATTATGTGGAGATTAGTGATGTAAAAATCCCTGTAAAAGACCAAAATGACCTGATAGTAAAATCAAACTTTTGGCTAGTTAGTCCTAAAATTGATATTACTTTTACGAATAAATTATTCTGGACTACGTTTATACAATATAACGAGCAGGTACAAAACGTAAATATCAATAGTCGTGTACAGTGGAGATACAAACCTGCCTCTGATATATTTTTGGTATATACTGATAACTATATTCCGGGAAGTTTAAATATTAAAAACCGAGCGATTGTATTGAAGTTTACTTATTGGTGGAATTTGTGACAGCTATGAGATGTCAGCCTTGAGCTTTCAGCTTTGAGTTATCGGCAATCGGTTGTCGGTCGTAAGCTGATAGCCGAAAACCGATTGCTAAAATCGTGATTTGAGAGTCAAGAATCATGACTGAAAGCTGATTTACCCGCAGATTTTCACAGATTGATACGCAGATTTACGGAGATTTTTTATTCAAAATCCGAAAACTGAAAGCCGATGACTGAAAGCTATAATCAGATGACCGAAACCCATTCACCATGATAAAAAAAACTGATAGCTAATAGCTCAAAGCTGACAGCTAACAAAACCATGAAACCAAAAATAACCATAGAATATTGCCCCAAATGTAATTGGCTGATGCGTTCGGCATGGATGGCACAGGAATTACTGACAACTTTTGTAGATGAACTACAAGAAGTAAGCCTACGCCCAAGCGAAGTTGCTGGGCGTTTTCAAGTATTTTTAGAACAGGAAGTGATTTTTGACAGAAAACGTGAAGGACATTTTCCCGAAGCCAAAGAATTAAAACAGATAGTCCGCGACCTAGTTTGTCCTGAAAAAAGCCTAGGTCACTCCGACAAAAAAACTACTTAAAAAAGTACATCGCAACGGCAAAAGATACTACCGAGGCCGCAAAACCAAACATAAATACGGTATAGGAAACCCTGAGGAACTTGTATTTTTTGCCAAGTACTTTTCCTAAATAATATATATCACGGGTCATGCTAGCATACAAGAAATCAGAATCATTCATCATTTCTTTCATGCCCCATTCATAATCTGTTAGTTCCATCTGGTGGAAATTACCAAAGAAAAGTAAATTGGCTGTTTTCCCTTCAATGTCTTCACGGGAAAACTTACCAGAAGTAACATTAGGACGAACTGCCAGAATAGCAAAAATCGTAGCGACTAAACACACTATTGTCAGCAATGCTGTTGGCAGAATTAGATTTGGCCAATCTTCCAATTTTCTCGCCAATACACTAAGTACCAAAGAGATAATAATTGAATTAACCGAAATCATAATGTTGGCTTTATTATCTGCCATGGCTGATAACTGAAAGTGGTTTGAAGACGTTGTTCTAAACATCGTTTCTATACCACGCTCTGGTTTTTTTATCTTTTCAGCCTCTTTTCTTAATTTCTTATCAAATTTACTTTCGTGTGTTTCTTCTTTCACTTCTATTGCTTCTTTTTCCTCATTTTCATCCCAAGGGAACTTTAATTTTATGCCTCCTCCCTCAAATTGTGCTAATTTCATTAAGCCCTTTTTAAGGTTTTCTTGTTTGAGCGGTTCAAAATGTTCACGAGCATATTCAGTATAATATTGGTGATTTTGAATTAGCTCCACTGTCGACTCCCACCATTTTTTCTCCCCAATGCTTTTTAAAATAGAGCAGAATTCAATCCGTAAATTTTCTGAATAATTCATAAATTCGGGTGATGCCAAATGTGATAAATCGGCATCACACAAAATCATTTCCTTACGATTTTTGGGATTTTGTGGCATTTTGGTGGCTTCAATACAGCCCAAAACTTTATCAATACGCTTTTCTGGAACTTCTAAGCCCTCTAAAAACGTTTTGGCCATAAGTTTACTTCTATCCTCATGGTTGATACACCCTTGCTGATAACCGATGTCATGTAGCCAAGCTGCAATCAAAATTGTCTCAAGGGCTTTATCCGAGAGGTCAGAAGCTTTACCTATTTCCTCCGTCACTTTTACCACATGATGAGTGTGTCCAAAATTATGATAAATCAATTCCGCAGGCAATTTGTTTAAAATTCCTTCAGCATATTCTTGTACCTTTATGAGCAATTCCGTTTGCATAATCAACTTACAACATTAAATAAAAGCATGATGATCTCTTCCAAAACTTTAATTCTACTAACTTTCGTTCCATTATCCATTTTTTCTTGTGCAAAAAAAGAAAAACACAAAGAAAAAGAAAAAACAGAAGAAACTACTACAGCCTTGACACTACCGTATGATTTTGAAAATCCTAGTCAAAAAATAACCTTACCGAAGAGCCTTAAAGAAATTTCTGGACTGTCATTTTATAAAAATAATCAATTGGCCTGCATTAATGACGAAGAAGGTAAAGTTTTTATTTTTGATTTAGCAAAAAAAGAAATTACTCAGAAAATTCCCTTCGGAAAATCAGGTGATTATGAGGGCGTAGAAGTAGTAGGCAATGAGGTATTTGTGTTGAGAAGTGATGGCTTAATTAAGAGTTTTAAAATTGGCGAACCTTACGAAAGAGAAATAGACTGTTCAGACCCTGATGTTGTTGAATACGAAGGCCTTAGCTATGACCCAACCACTGGAAATCTACTATTAGCAGCCAAAGAAAGGATAAAGGAGGTAGATAGTAAAAAGATGATTTATGCCTACGATTTTAAAAGAAAAATTCTGTTTAAATCTATCGCTATTCCAGATGAAAAATTAATTGGCAAAGATGGCAAAAAAACTTTCCGTCCATCGGGTATCGCTATCCACCCTATTACTCAACAAGTTTTTATCATTGCTTCACAAGGCAAAAAACTTTTGATTTTATCTAAAGATGGTGCTAAGGAAGCTCTAGTAGATTTAAATCCCAATCTTTATAAACAACCAGAAGGCATTTGCTTTACGCCAAATGGCAACTTGTATATTTCATCTGAAGGTGCAGGTGGAGATGGCTATATTTTAGCTTTTGATTATAAAAAGTAATTGTGTGCTATTGCAGTTAATTTTAAATGATTTTGCTTGAGAGTAGTTTAAAAATTGGTTTGTATCTGAAAAGAAAATTCCCTTTCGCCACAACTTACTTTTCTTGTCTTGACACAAGAAAAGTAACAAAAGAAAGTCAAGAAATTCCGAAACTCGCTCCGCTCAAACAGCGGAATTTCACAAAAATGCTTATGCTAATTTAATAAAAACTCCTCAACAAAACATTAAATTACTATATTACTAAACCAAAACCTTAATTATCCAAGAAAAACATGGAGACTCCCTTTAAAAAGTTTATCTTCAAAAGCTTCAGTGCATTGTTGCCTTTATTATTGCTTACCGCCGAATTTGGTTTTAGCCAAAAAAAGCCTAATTATTCTGTCTTTTTAATTGGTGATGCTGGCGAACCTCCAAAGAATGGCAAAGACATGGTGTTGAGCCCGTTGAAAAAGCAAATGCAACAAGCTGGCAAGCAGTCGACCATCATGATTCTTGGTGATAATGTGTACCCTAAAGGGTTAAGTAATATCGATGAGCCAAATCGTAAAAATGATGAGGAACGTTTGGCAGACCAGTTGAGTATTTTGCAAGACTATCAAGGCAAACCCTTTATCATTCCAGGTAACCACGATTGGCAACAAGGAGGGAAAAAGGGATGGGAATATATCCAAAATCAGGAAAAATTTGTTTCTGATTTTTTGAAAAGAGAAGATGTATTTTTCCCAAAAGGCGGATGCCCTACACCACATGAGGTTGCCCTTAACGACCAAATTACTGCCGTGATTCTTGATACACAATGGTGGCTACATCCTTGGAAAAAACCAGAAGCAGATTCTGACTGTGAAGTAAAGTCATTAGAAGAAATGCTGATAAGTGTCAATGACATTCTGGATAGAAATCGCCATAAAAAAGTATTAGTAGTTGGGCATCATCCCATGTATTCTCATGGCTCTCATGGTGGTTATTATACAGTACAAGACCACCTTTTCCCATTTCATGAATTAGGAGTACCTATTCCTTTGCCAGTACTTGGCTCTATTTATCCGTTGTACCGTACCCTTATTGGTAATATCCAAGATATTCCACATCCTAAATATAAACAAATGCGTGATGGACTTGTGGGGATTTTCAAACAATATAAAAACGTAATTTATGCCAACGGACATGAACATAATCTACAATTAATTCAGCGAGATTCTATCAACTATATTACTTCAGGAGCAGGTTCAAAAAACACGCCTGTAAAAATGGGGAAGGATTCTAAATTTGCTAGTTCGCAAATTGGGTTTGCTCGCTTAGACTTCTATGATAACCAAATCAAGCTGATATTTTTTGGCGGTGATGGCAAAGATGGGAATGAATTGTATAGCACGGATATTTTGCTGGATACTAACGCCATTGACCCTAAAGACGTACAAACAGAAAAAATCCATATGCTGGGTGTTGTACCCAACCCCAAATATAAAGCAGGGAAATTTAAAACTTTTATGTTGGGGAGCAATTATAGAGATATTTGGACAACGCCCATCAAACCTAAAACGCTTGATTTTGAACATGAAGAAGGAGGGTTAAAGGTTATTCAACGGGGCGGTGGTTATCAAACACTTTCATTACGTTATCAAAATCCTAAAGGTGAACAATTCGTTACGCGTTCAGTAGAAAAATATCCAGAAAGAGCCGTTCCAGAAGCTATTCGCAGTCAGTTTACTACTGATATTGTCTCTGACCAAATTTCTGCTTCACATCCTTTCGCAGCTTTGGTGGCTTCACATTTGGCAGAAGCCGCTGGTGTTTTGCATACTAATCCTTCGTTGGTGATTATTCCAGAAAGCAATGTATTAGGCAATTACAAACGCCTTTTTACGAACCAATTAGCCCTTTTCGAAGAACGTCCAGATGGAAGTTTTGCGGGTTCTAAAAAAATACAAAGTACCCAAAAAGTAGTTGAAAAACTAGCTGAAGACAATCACAACGAAATTAATGAAAAAGAGGTAATCAGAGCAAGGTTATTAGATATGCTGATTGGCGACTGGGACCGTCACGAAGATCAATGGCGTTGGGCTGGTTATGAAAATGGTCATGACAAAGGTTTGAGCTTTAGGCCTATTCCACGTGACCGTGACCAAGCTTTTTTTGTAAATGAAGGCGTTCTACCTCGTATTATTTCTCGAAAGTGGATTTTGCCTAAAATCCAAGGATTTGATTATAAAATTCGTGATGTAGCAGGTTTGGCATTCAATGCACGTTATTTTGACCGTTCGTTTCTAACCCAATCTTCCGAGAACGATTGGATGGCAATGGCCAAAGAACTTCAACAAAAAATTAGTGATGCGGTGATTGATTCTGCTGTTACGCATTTCCCTAATTTCCCAGAGCATTCGGCTATTATTGCTAAAAAACTAAAACAACGCCGTGACGACCTTCCGGGATATACAAAAGAATTATATGAATTTTTGAGTAAAGAAGTAGATATTCTGGGAAGCGACAAGGATGAATATTTTTTTGTAAGTCGACTCGAAGATGGGCGAACAAAAGTGTCAGTCTTTGACCAAAAGAAAAATGGCGAAATCGGTAGAACACTTTATGAAAGAACATTTGACCCAAAAATCACGAAAGAAATCAGGATTTGGGGATTAGATGGAGAGGATAACTTCAAAGTATTTGGTCAAGCCAGTAAGGGTATTAAAGTGCGTTTGATTGGCGGAAAAGGAAAAGATATTTTTACAGACTCGTCTTCTGTGAGTGGCTTAGCTAAGAAAACCATTATTTATGATAAAAAAGAAAATACTATACTCAATTTAGGCACTGAAAGTAAGGACTTAACAAGTAATAAAAAGAACGTTAACGATTATAACCGCGAGGCTTTTAAATATGACAGAGTAGCCCCACTAGGTTCTTTTGCCTATAACGTTGACGATGGTATTTTTATCGGAGCAGGGGCACAATGGACTCGTCAGGGTTTCAGGAAAGACCCTTTCGCTTCACAACATACAATTTCAGGCAATTACGCTTTTGGCACTAATTCGTATAATATTTTTTATAAAGGCGAATTCATGGATGTTATCGGTAAAACTGATTTTGAATTGAAAGCTAATCTTCAGCAAGGTGGTTTGGTTGATAACTTCTTTGGGTTGAGCAACGAATCGGAATATAAAAAAGAGAAAGGGATTGATTATTATAGAATTCAATATGAAAACGAAGAGATTACAGCTCTTTTTAAAACCCGCTTCAATAAACTAACGCTGTATTATGGTGCTGCGAAAAACGAATGGCATATTAAAGAAAACCCAAAACGCTTTATTAATGAATTTGCCCCACATGGTGATGAAATATATCAAGACAAATACTTTATTGGGCTAAAAACTGGGTTTATCCTTGATAACCGTGATAATATCATTTTTCCAACCAGAGGTATTTTATGGAACTTTGATGCCACCATTCAGCGAGGTGCGAATGATGTTACGAAGAACAATTATGCCAACCTGAAAACTGATTTATCATTTTATTATACCTTTAAATTACCCGCGGTTGTTAGCTTGGCTACTCGTTTTGGAGGAGGCTTAAACCTTGATGATTATGAATTGTATCAGGCCAATTCGTTGGGTGGATTAACTAATCTTAGAGGTTTCAGACGGACACGTTTTTCAGGGAAATCTTCTTTTTATAATAATACAGAAGTTCGTATAAAAGTACTCAATTTCAAATCATATTTATTTCCAGCTTATGCAGGCGTACTTGCCTTTAATGATGTTGGAAGGGTTTGGAATCCAACTGAAAACTCTGAGAAATGGCACCAAAGTTATGGAGGTGGTATTTGGATTGCTCCTTTCAATATGGTAGTGATTACGGGGATGTATGGTATTTCAGAAGAGAACCATTTATTTTCTGTGAAGGCAGGGTTGTTTTTCTAAGGAATAAAAAGGACAACTCTTTTATCATTACAATTCCAATAAATTGATAACCTATTTTTTATCACTAGGGAGGGACTTAAGTCCCTCCCTAGTGATAAAAAATAGTCAAAAAGCATTTTATGCCAATTTCCACAAAAACATCTCGTTCTCCATTCCTTTTAATTTTACAGAGCCTACTTGCTTAGTATCAATCGGAATAGCCGAAATTTCATCCATTACTTCCTGACTTATCAGCAGTTGAGATTGGTATTTTTTGTTCAATTGTTCTATCCTTGCTGCCTGAATTACTACGTTCCCAGTGATGTTATATTGCTGACGAGAATCCGTACCGATATTTCCTACTACGGCATCTCCTGTATGAATCCCTATACCTAGCCCTGTATTAGGTATCGTCCCTAGCTCATTCATCTTCTGGATTTTTTCAATAATATCCAGTCCTGCCTTTACAGCATTTTCAGAAGGGTTTTCTAAATTGATAGGTGCTCCAAAAGTAACCATACAGCCATCTCCTAAAAACTGATTTACAATACCATTGTATTCGTTAACGGTATTGACAACTACCTCAAAAAAAGCATTCTGATACTCCATTACTTCCTCCGCAGTATGTTTGTCAGCATACACCGTAAAATTACGGATATCCAAAAACATGATGCTTACTTTCTGGTGCTTGGCTTTCAGAATACCATTTTGTTCCAACATTACTTGTGCTACCTCTGGCGAAACCTGTTGACCAAACATTTCTACAATGTGTTCTTGGGTCTCCATTCGTTCTATGGATAGCTGAATGCTCTTTCTAATCTGCGTAGCGACATACCCTGCCGACAAACCACCGAAAACCAAGGAGAAAGTTTTGAGCAGATACGAAAACATTTGTTTAGTATAAATATCATGCTCTGAGACAATCGTTCCAGATTCTATCAGGTGGTAACTCAGAAAAAAGTACTCTAACCCAGCCAATAGTCCCGTCCACAACGAAACGGCGAAACTCAGCCTTAATGTTGATAGAATGATAAAAATAAAGTAGATATACACTAACGGAGAAAGTACTATCAGGATAGGATGGTTGTATTCTTGTCCTGCAAAATACATGACCAAAGTGAGCAACGTAATTTCGAGTGTTGCATTACCAAACTTTGCTACCAAAGGCATTTTATTCATTACTTTCAGCAGATACTTCATAGATAGCCAGACCGTCAGTTCATAGAAAGTCATAAATGCTAAATACAAAAATATAATCTGAGGGACGCCTTCGTGCCCATTTAAATAATTCAACTGATACACTGTTTTAGCAAACAGCGCATAACTGAGAAAACTTATCGAGAAAAAAAGTAATAAAACCCCTGCCCTTTGTCGCTCTCTACGAATATTCTCCTGCTCAAACTGTATATCGAAATAGGTTAATGCGGGGTTGTTTGAAAATAGAAATTTCTTCATTTAATAAAATAAAATATTCATTTAATAAAAATATAACAAATTTGAGACAAAATAACTCCCTTAAAATAAAACTTTATGAAATCTTTTGCGTTGTCCTAGATGAAAAACTCCTTTCAAAAAACTTAAACAGATTTACAAAAATGAAAAAATTAATTTTATTGACGTTATTTTCTATCACCGCTTTCATCAGCAATGCACAACATGAAGCAAGTAACGACAAGTCTAAAATGCCTTCTCCACCAGCAACTGCTTCTGCTACTATCGGAGAAACTACTCTCACAATCAATTATAGCCAGCCTGCCGTAAAAGGCCGTAACGTTTGGGAAGGCAACCTTGCCCCATTTGGTAAAGTATGGCGTACTGGAGCAAACGAAGCTACAACTTTTGAAGTAAGCAAAGATGTAACCGTACAAGGTAGGACTTTGAAAGCTGGCAAATATGGTTTTTTTACGATTCCTGGTGAAAAAGAATGGACAATTATTTTCAACAAGGTAGCGAAACAATGGGGAGCATTCAAATATAGTGAAGCGGATGATGTGTTGAGAGTAACAGCGCCAGCTAGAGCTAACGATATGACTGAACGTTTTACGATTAAAGCGGAAAACAGTGGAGACGTAACCTTGATGTGGGAAAAAGTAGCGGTTACATTTCATGTAAAATAAATATGAGTGTCTTATAAACATGAATTATCCCTCATTGCAAATAGCATTTACAATGAGGGATAATTCATGTTATTTTTTTGCCAAATAGTTACTACGCTTTATGCATTTGTAAATTGAGCCTTAAAACATTTAATCCTTCAAGCCTAACTTACTCTTTTGACGATATTCAATTTTAAAAATTGTAGCGTTCAAATCTTCGTTAATAACAACGCAGTGTCTGGATAATCACCAAAGAGTTTAGTTTCGTCTATAATACCATACATTCCCTTCCCATGTTTTCGTTTAGAAAGTTTGGCATAATACTCCCATTTTTGGCAACCGCTATATAACGGGTAGCCCCTAAATCAGTGGCAAGCACTTTTATCGAAAAACCATTTAGAAGTTTGATATCAACACTAGTATTATCGTCCTTCTTGGGTTTAGTGTCTGTATCATTGTTAGGAAATACCTTCACAAGTACTAATAAAGTAAGGATTAAAGAAAATTATTGTTTTTCATGTATTGATAAATGGTATTTCTAAGATGAATTCAAAAAATTGACTGTTGATTAAATATCTGAATAATCAGTTGGGAATAGAAAACGAGTATCATTTTTGGATACATTATGCTGATATTCAGGCATGGCTACTAATTTTTTCCAGTAATCATCATTTGAAAATGCTTTCCAATGCTCATCGCGTGAAGCCTTGTTTTCAAAAGTAGTCATGTACATTAAATTAGGCATCTGTCCGCCCGAAATCACTTCGGCATAGAATACGGCATTAAAGCCTAATCTTTTGAATAGGGCAACTTCACCACCTTTATTAAACATATCAACTTTGTTCAAGTATAGTTTTTCAGTAGGGCCTTCGTAACTTCTTAATTCATATACTCTTTCAGCTTTAGGCGAGCTCAATGCTGGCAAGTTGAATATTGGGGCATCTGTAAATGCTGATAGTAAAATAGATTCAATACGGCTATATGGTGGATTATTGTAAGGTGCATCTATATAATCTTTTCCATCAATAGCATATTGTTTATCTGCTGCTAGTTTTTTGTCAAGTTTCAAAAAATCATCTGAAGATTTGAAAGGAATAAAAACATACACCAGCATATCAGTAGCAACAGGGGCATCTTTTGCCACGATAGGTTTAAAAACCCCAACACTACTAATGCCTAAACGATGAAGTGCTGGCAGATAAGCATTCTGTAAAAAAACATCAAGGCGAGCCTCTTGGTCTTTAGTTTTAAGGTGATACACTTTTAATTGATAAAAGTCTCGTTTAGCAGCCATTGCCATGGAGGAAAAACTCAATACAAATGTTAAAAATAGTATTGAAAAGCGTATTGCGATAGTCGATGAATTGATATTTTTTAACATTATTATAAAAGTATCTAAACGGTTAAGTAAAAAATTGATTTAAGAAATTATGACATTTCCGAGATAAAATTAGAATTAATTAAATTGATGGTTACCATGATTTATCGTTAACACGTGTTTAAAGTGTTCATGATACTACAGAAAATGAGTAAATACATCCTGTACATAGCTTAATGTTAGAAATGTAAAGCTCAAAATATATTTTGCAAAAAAAATCGGGATGACTCATGTTAATAGGATTCCTTACCAAAGTATCATTGATAAATATCATTTTATTGAATTTGCTTGTCATTTCATACCCAATTTTTAATATTTTTCGTTAGCTTTACAGCGTTTATAAATGTAAATACTTAATATAATAACTAAGATTTATCACAAAAAAGACGCTTAATTTTTAATTGGTAATTGTTAATTGTTTCCTGTTACTTATCTTTACCATATTAATCAATCATTAACCTTAAGTATGAAGAAAGTCCTGATTGCCGAAGATAGCTCAGTTATCCAGAACCTTGCTAAGAAGATTTTAGAATTTCAAAATTTCGAAATCCATTCTGTTAAAAATGGGCAACAAGTGTTAGATGCTCTTGAGAAAGAAGATTTTGACATCATTTTGCTAGACATCAATATGCCCGTAATGGACGGAATGGAATGTGCTAAAGCAGTACGTAGTTTGAAAGACGAAGCTAAAGCTAAAATACCAATTATTGCTATTACTGGTAATGCTAGAAATTATTCTATGGAAGATTTCAAAGAAGCTGGTTTTGATGATATGCTTGCTAAACCTTTGAACTTTGATGCATTGGTTGCTCAAGTAAAAGCACTTACCGAATAGTTATGAAAAATGAGTTATGAGTTATGAAGCTGAGAGTTGATAGATAATTTACTCGAATATTATTAATTCATAACTCATAATTGATAATTCATAATTCTATGAGAATTACCTTTTTAGGCACTGGAACATCCCAAGGAGTACCTGTAATTGCTTGTGATTGTGAAGTTTGCCAATCTCTCGACTTTCGTGATAAACGTCTTAGGGTTTCTATTCACCTAGAAATAGCCGACAAAAGTTTTGTTATTGATACTGGCCCCGACTTTCGTCAGCAGATGCTTCGTGAACGTGTTCACAAGCTAGATGCTATTATTTTCACCCACGAACACAAAGATCATACCGCTGGTTTAGATGACGTAAGAGCATACAATTTCTTTCAACAGAAAGATATGCCTATCTATGCGCGTCCGTCAGTACTTGAACAGATTCAGCAAGAGTTTGCTTACGCATTTACTGCTATAAAATACCCTGGCACTCCGCAAATTACCCTGAACGAAATTCATTATAATACTCCTTTTGATATTGAAGGAGTTACCTTCACTCCTATTGAAGTATTGCACTTTAAATTGCCAGTATATGGCTTTAGAATAGGCGACTTCACTTATATCACCGACGTAAACTATATTTCGGAAGAAGCTATTGAAAAAGTAAGAGGCTCTAAAATTGTCGTAATTGGTGCTTTGCGTAAAGAAAAGCATTTATCACATTTTACCCTTTCAGAAGCCATAGAGGTACTCGAGAAAATCAAGCCTGATGAAGCTTATATTACCCATATCAGCCACCAGATGGGACTGCACAGGGAAGTAGAAGAAGAATTGCCTTCTTATATAAAACTTGCCTACGACGGACTCACGCTTACGTGCTAGTACTTAGATTAATAACGTATCTACTCGATGGGCATGTACCATTCTATCACAAGGAGACCACGAGAAAATAGTAAATCTTCCATCTTGCGAGGCAACTAGGGCAATCGCATCACGTTGATCATACACAAATTGTGCCGCAGAAAGGTGTCTTGTTCCCCCATTCTGAACTGGGTGTACTACCTGAGGTTCATTACCAACGATAGGCTCGGTTACTAAGATAGCTTCTAACGCTTTCCCTGATGGCGAACGCCCAATTTTTGCCCCAAAAGCCAATACTTCAAATTGGTCATTAATGATAGTAGCACCATCAACGGCTGTTAATCCTGCTATTCCATTTACTACTTGATTTAACTTATTTTGCAAGGCTGGATTCTGAATATCCAATCCTTTTTCATTCAAGAAAGAAAGGCCAGAGAAAACAGGTCTGAGGGCATAAGTAATAGGGTAAATAATAGAAGAGCGCCAATTGTCGTGTTTAGAAGGCACAATCAAAAGAGCTCCTCCTCTTTGGTGTGCTCGCATGGCTACTGCTAGTTGGACAAGTACATTCAAAGAATCATTCCAAGAGGAAGGCGAAGCGATACCAATCATAGAGCCTAGCACGGCTGGGCAGTCGGGCAACGTACCACTACTTTCGTCGATTATTTTTATTTGGTCACCTTTCAATACAGCAACGTTTATAAACTTACCAAAGCCATCTGTCCGACGATGTTTGATGACCAACAAGCCTGGCTCAACAACTTCTAAGACAAAACATAAACCTGGGATATTGGTAGTAGTTCCCCAAATATATAATTCATCGTCTTCTATCCAAACGCCTAAATGAATACCCGCATGTTCTACAGAGGGGGCTAATTTGGTTAGTACATCGGGATTAAACTTTAATCTATGTTCAAAAATTAAAGGGTGGTCAGTTAATAAAGGTGGTAAAAATGCAAGTGATATTTTAGGAGAACGTCCCTCCTCACGACGGAGACTCGCCCAAAAACCAACATCAATAATTGATTCTATGACCAAACTATTAGGAATTGGGGCAAGTATTTTACCATCATGCTTCACTGCAATTTGATGGTGAAATATAAAATGGTTTTCAATGGTTTCAGAAACCATTTGAGCTGCCTGATAAGTAGTTGTGGTGGAAATCATCATTAAATTTTACCTCTCTTAATTTATCTTCAATGCAAATTGATACTATACCTACTCAACTATTAATTCTGGGCTTAGGTTCAATGCTGTAAAATTTTATGTTAAGTATTTATAAATTTAATAAAACTCACAATCACTAAAACTTTGTGCCTAAATAGGTAGTTGTTATCTAAGTACTTTTTGTTATTTTTATTTTAAATACGGTATTTTCTTCACTTTTTAATCAAAAAATGATTATTTTTTGCTGAATTTGCAATAACTATATTTTATTTATTTTTTATCTTTCGGTTAAATTTACGAAATTAATACCTCAACTTAGCCTTTTTCTACTACATGAGCCTTACACAACCAACCAATAACAACGATGTTTCATTTGACTTAGATGAGCTAGATTTTGCCATACTAGGACAATTGCAAGAAGATGGGCGTCGCTCATTTACAGAAATGGCTGAAAATCTTAAAACATCAGCCAGTACGATACGAAGCAGGGCAAGTAAACTAATTGAAGACAAAACCATTCAAATAGTTGGACGTGTAAATACTGCTAGAGTAGGTTTTCACGCGTATGTGCATATTAAAATTTCTGTACGCCCTGCCAACCTGATTGAATCTGTTGCTGCTCAATTACAAGAATTTAGAGAGGTAAGTTTTTTGGCTGTCACTTCAGGAGATTTTGATATTCAGGTAGATGTAATGTGTAGAGATAATAATCACTTACTAGAAGTAATTAATCAAAGGATTCCGAATATTGAAGGAGTTTTTCAGACCAAAACGGATATGTATATCAAAATTTTAAAATACTCTCAGCCAGATTTAGGCTTGTTGAATAAGCCGAAAGAGTGAAAGGATAAAATTGTGAGTTTTGAGTGAGGAGTTGTCTTTGCCTAAAATAGGTTGCCTTACTGAATATAAAATTCAATGATTTATCAGTAGCGAGGGACTTAAGCCCATCGCTAGTGATAAATCATTGATAATAACGATATTACCCCTTATAAAACACCCATTTGCTAATCTCTTTCCAAGATGGTTTCTTGCCGTACATCAAGATACCTACGCGATATACTTTACCAGCAAACCATGTTGTACCTAGAAAACCAAGGACAAGTAATACGAAAGATAGGGCAATTTCCCAATTTGATACGCCAAAAGGTAACCTAACCATCATATCTATTGGTGAAGTAAGCGGGAACATAGATGCCCAAAAAGCGATTGAACTATCTGGTTTCTGAATGATTACTTGACCAAGTATAAATGATAGAATAATAGGTATCGTAACGGGAAACATAAATTGTTGTGCTTCTGTAGAGTTCTCAACAGCCGAGCCTATCGCAGCAAAAAGCGAACTATACAACAAATATCCACCCATATAAAACAAGAAGAAGCAGATAATGATTTTTGCCAACGATATGTTGTCAATGGTTTGTGAAATGCTAGATAACGGATTCGTATCTTTTACATTTTCTTTATATTTTTTGATTTCATCCTTTCCTGCTCCAGATTGTTGAAGGGTCTGAACTTTCTCCTGAATTTTATTGGACATGATGGCCGTAGTGGCACTTGACGCTCCAAAAGTAAGCACACCCCACAACAGAAACTGTGTAAGTCCAACTAACCCAACGCCTACAATTTTACCCATCATTAATTGAAAAGGGCGAACCGACGAAATCATCACTTCAATAATTCTATTACTTTTTTCTTCGATTACACCATTCATTACTTGCGAACCATATAGAAAAGCAGAGATATAGAGAATCAAGCCAAAAATACCTGCCAAAATCATCGCTCCTGCCGAACTACTACTTTGTTCGCCGCCTTCATCATCCAATGTATAGGTTTTGGCATTTACGTTTACCTTATTGTCTTCCAATACTTTTAAGTCAATATTGGCTTTTAGCAGTTTAATATTGCGTAATTCTGTCTGGATTTTTCCTTGAATCTTATATTGTGTAGTTAAACCTATGCTTTTTTTGCCTACCATTTTTACACCATTCGGATTATCAAGAATATCCTTTTGGATGTTCACTAAAATATCGGCATCACTTTTTGTGAGGTTTTTCTTGGCCTGCTCAAATGAACCATCTATAAATTTGAAAGTAATATCGTCTTCAGATTGAAGTTTTCCTTTGAACAATTTACTTTCATCGACTACCTCAATCGTTTTGGTATCATTTGAATTCAAAAATAAATAAAGGGGAATGGCATATATAGCCGCTATCAGAACGGGAACCAAGAGAGAAGCAATCCAAAAAGATTTTTTTCTTACTCTAGTAATATATTCGCGCTGGATAATCAGTAAAATCTTATTCATAGTTGTGGGGATTTTTTAAAAGGAATGCTGATTGAATGGATTTGGCAATGTTTCTTAAAGAATATCGTTTGCTTCACCACCCACCACTTTTATAAAAATATCATTGAATGAAGGAATATTTTCATTGAAAGCCTTAAGGTCTACTTGCTCAATCAACACGGCAATCAATTGGTTTACAGATACGCCTTCTACCAGCTTGATGTTCGCTCGCGTAATTCCATCGTCCAAAGGTTTAGTATTTAATAATTCAAAAGCTAAAGGATTTTCGGTTAACGAGCCAACGAAGTCTATCGTATAAGAGTTTTCTCTGAAACGATTTTTCACTTCTTTCTTTGCTCCATGAAGCACCACTTTCGATTTGTTAATGAGTGCAATATGGTCGCACAATTCTTCAACAGACTCCATTCTGTGGGTAGAGAAAATGATGGTTGTCCCTTTTTGTTTCAGTTCTAATATTTCATCTTTTAAAAGATTAGCATTGATGGGGTCAAAACCAGAGAAAGGTTCATCCAGAATAATTAATTTAGGTTCATGGACAATCGTAGCGATAAACTGTATTTTTTGTTGCATCCCTTTTGAAAGGTCTTCCACATTTTTGTTCCACCAGTCTTTTATATCAAATTTTATAAACCAGTGTTTCAACTTTTCGGTAGCATCCGCTTTGCTCATGCCTTTCAATTGGGCAAGATAAAGCAACTGCTCTCCTACTTTCATTTTTTTATACAACCCTCGTTCTTCTGGCAAATAGCCGATTACTTCAATGTGTTTGGGCTGTAATTTTTCACCGAGAAGCATGATGTGTCCTTCGTCTGGAGCAGTAATTTGATTAATAATTCGTATCAACGATGTTTTTCCTGCTCCGTTTGGACCTAACAACCCAAAAATTGAGCCTGCTGGTACTTCTATACTAACATCATCCAGGGCAGTGTGTCCTGCATAGCGTTTTACCACATGGTGGGCTTCTAAAATATTCGACATCAACGGTGTGGGTTTAAAAGTTATTTAAGTTTTGGAATAAGTCGCAGAAAGCTGTTAAGAATTACAACGACAGTACAAAACAAAAAGAGTTTATCAAAAATGGTGTCATTTTTTGATAAACTCTTTTATTTGTTTGATAGTCGGTAATTATTAAGCTTCTGTAGTTTCAGCAGGCGCTACTTCTTCCGAAGTTTCAGCTACTTTTTTCTTACTAGGCTTACTTTTCTTTTCTACAACTACTCCATCTTCCGTAACGATAGCGATTTTTGCTGCTAATTCTGCTTTGGCTGCTGCTTTCGCCTTTTCTTTCTCTACCTTTTCAGCTTTTTCTTTTGCTTTCTTAGCTTCTTTTTTAGCTTCCTTCTCTAGCTCATCAACTTCTTCTTTCTGAAGTTTACTGTATTTCTTCACCAACTCTTCTGTTGATTTGTCAACAGTTTTCACTAATTTTTTAGCACTTTTTTCATTTAACCCATGAAGTTTACCTAATATAAGGGCTGAAAGTTCGTTGGCAAGAGTCTTTTTATCTGATTTCATGATTAATATTAATTTAATATTAAATTATTGTTATTTAATTGAGACGAAGGTATTAATAAGGTTGAAAGCAAAAAAATTTTTCGTGTTAAGTTTTTGAAAAACTGATATTAATTATTTTTTCTAATTAAATACTTGCTAACATAATCCCAACATATAATACCTGTAGTGACTGAAATGTTCAAAGAATGTTTTGTACCAAACTGGGGTACTTCCAAACAAAAATCAGCCTGCTCTACTACTGATTGATTTACACCAAAAACTTCGTTCCCGAACACAAAAGCATATTTTTTATCTAATTCGGGTTCAAAGCTTAATAAAGATACACTATTTTCAACTTGTTCTACTGCCGCTACGATATATCCCTCTGCTTGAAGTGTCTTTATCAATGCCAAAACGTTTTCAACATGTTCCCAAGTTACGGTTTCATCCGCTCCTAAAGCCGTTTTTTGGATTTCTCGGTGTGGCGGTGTAGCTGTAATACCACCCAAAAACACCTTTTCTACTTTAAAAGCATCTGCTGTTCTAAATACCGACCCTACGTTGTTCATACTTCTGATATCATCCAAAATCAGCACATAAGGAAACTTTTCTACTTGTTGAAATTCCTCCACAGTCAAGCGGTTTAGGTCTTCCATTGATAATTTTCGCATTGTTAATTAAAATTTTTGTGGTTATCGTATTTCTCTCAATTCCTCTGAAATCAACGATTGCCATTTTTGTTGTCCTACAAAATTAATACTATGGTTACTATCAGCATCATATTCCCTTTGTAAACGATTAAATTCTCGATACATTTCAATAAATAATAGCTGTAATTCACTATCATAATTATCGAGCGTCAATATTTTAGTGACTTTCTTTTTAAAACGCTCTATAATTGCTTTGGTAATATCAAAGTGCAATTGTTCATGAGCAAGGCTATATTCTGTAAGCATGCCCATCGTCCATGAAGAACTTTTCAACAAATAAGCCTTTAATTGTAAATCTATGATCAATACGCCGTCTTTAATATCTGTAAAGGCTCCGTACTCAAAATTCGTAAAGACCTGTGCTGCATACTTTGAATTCTGTGGTTTTTTGCCCTCAAAATCTTGCCAAGATAATTTATGCTTGGGCGACCAAAAAACTGTATCGCCACTTACAGGATTATCTACACCGTAATCTGCTTGAAGATTAATTTTGAGAGATTTAGCCAAGGCTGGGTTTTTATCATAATTGATTGTCATCCATTGGTCAAAATATATCATTGACTTATCTAGCAATCGCCCAATGAGGTATTCAAAATGGTTGTCGGCATTAAAACTGCGGGTAAACGTAATTTTAGTTTGAAACGACGTTAAGTCTATTAAAGTAGTATCTCGCATAAAGCCAAATGCTACTTTTATCTCGCTATGCCCATTGATAATTTTAGCATTTACAATTTTTTCAACTACTTTTAGTTCTTTTATTTTAATAATAATAGGATAAGCACTAGCATTTTTTCTCGTGAATTTTGTTAAAAATTCATTACTTGCTTTGGTTACACCATTTACTACATTCAAATACACATCATCCTTTTCCTCGTTATATACCAGTCCTACCCTGAGTTTATCACTACGCTCGTCGATAATCTTCAACAAGTAAAAATTGTTATTTTTTAATTTAACAGAAGAATTACCCAGAGATATTAATTTTTCCTGAGCTTGCACATAAGTTTGTACTATCAATTGAAAAAAAACACAATTAAACACTAAAATCCACTTGAAATTTTTACATTTTTTCATATCTTAGTATAAATTATATATTCACAAAATTTTTTAACGATGTCTAATTCAACACAACACTCAGAAGATAACGAACTTTCGACCGCACAGTTGATTGGCTTGTTTATCGTTTTTGCTTTTTTATTAATTTGGTTGGGAGATACCTTCACTGCGACAGTGGGTATTATTGGCGAGGTAATCGTATTTATTGTAGAATATAACAAAAAACATAAATTGATTGATCCTTAGTAACATTCAAGTTCTTCCTAAAAGAGGTTGCTTCAAAACACAATATAATAAATGTTTTTGAGGCAACCTCTTTTTATATCAACACTTGCTTAGTGCTGTCAATCAACTAAGTTTTGTAATCAAATCTTTTGCTTCGGATGTAGCCATAATTGTTTCAGCATCAATCACAAAATTGCCCTTCTTTACTTTTCCTAAGAAACTTGCCTTCACATCCGTTGCTGCTATGATGGCATCAAAAAGAGCATATTGGTCTAGTGTAATTGATACCAATACGCGACTCTGTGCTTCACCAAACAAAAAAGCATCTTTACGGTAAGCCGAGTTTGTTCTGATGCTAAATCCTAGATTATTAGCCATTGCGGCCTCAGCCAAGGCAATGAACAAACCTCCACCCGATACACTAAGAGCCGACTGAATAGCTTTATTTTCAATTAATTGTGCTACTATGTCCTGAATATTTTGTTCTTCTGGCACATTTAAAACTGAAGGAACTGATACTTGTATGTTTTTATAAGCATGTAAGTATTCAGAGGCAATAATGTCGTTTTTAGAAGCACCTATTAAATATATCAAATCGCCTTCATGCTTGAAATCAATCGTCATCATATTAGTTGCTTTTTCTAAAACACCTATCATGATGGGTTGCGATGGCAAATAGTTGGTAATAGCAATAGGCTTCCCACCCGCACAAACAATATTTCGTGATGCTTCTGCCACACTAACGGTATAACCGTGTTCTGCGGTTAGGTCATGAACATTACCGACAGCCGTCGCTATAATATATTTATCTGAATCAGGTACTTTTATAATAACAGTGTTGGTAGGGAGCTTCCTTTTTGCAACATCAAATAGAATACCAATATCGTCTGGTGCAGAAATCCATGTTTTAGAACATCTATTAGGTTGTGTTAAAAGATGTTTCGCTACCAAAACTATCTCTTCGTCTTTCACATCCTCTACTGCATCGATACTAAATTTCCTAAATTCTTGTTCGTTAGCAAGCGTTGCAACCCCAAGCTGAGTATTGTTCAACACCTCTTTATCAAAATCTCCCTTAGGAATGTACCCTTTTTGAACTACCTCAAACATACGTTTTAAGATTATCATAACCTTATCAAACTCTTCTGGGAGGATAGCTAGTTGTTTAATAATATCGCTCGTTGGTAGTATTAACTGTTGGATAGTTTCTTGCTGTCTCACTTTGGCTGTATCTTATCATTGAAGCTGTTTAAACTTTTCCTTTCGGGTAAAGCTAAGTCTTTTAGAATAGCTTGTTCCAAAATTTACTCAACGTAGCGATGCTATGCTTCGAAAATTTTGAAAAAATCAATGCAAAAATACAATACTTTCACCTCAGAAACTGAAAGTTTAAACAGTTTCATTATCAATTATTTATTTTTAGTAAATAATCCATATTGGTTTATATGAAGGTAAATATATTTCAAACAGTGAGTAAATTAAAAATCATAGGGTAATGCTGTTAGCGTTTACTTATTTTAAAATTCCAAGAAGTTTAGTTAATTGTACGAGAGCGGTGGTATCGCGGGCACCCAGTTTACGAATCATATTTTTCCGATGGTTATCTACTGTATTAGAGCTAATAAACAATTTTTCACCAATTTGCTTCGATTCATAACCCCTTAATAGCATTTTTAATACATCTATTTCCCTATCCGAAAAAATATCCTGTTTTTTTAATTGCATCTCTGAGGAAGAAAAGGTCGTAACAAAATCACCTTTTCTAAAACTTACTCGTCCTAAATAATTATCTAATTTCTTTACTAAATGCTCAATATCTTGGTCTATCAGAAAACAGACAGTAGGTAAACCTTCTTCATCAAATTCTAATCCAATTAATTGAACCAGTGAATGAAAAGGTTTTTTGCTCGGCCTATAATACTGCAACCCATATCCGTATGCCACAAAACTTTCACGGATTTCGCGGGGAGCTTCTTTGATAGAATTGTACATAAATTGTAATAATTCAGGAACTGCCGATACATTTTGCATATTAGGCACCATCATCGTCAATACTTTCTGTACACCTTTTTCAATAAATTCGTCGGGATGAATCCCCAAGGCCAATTCGGTATTAGCCACAAATTTATAGCTGAGCGTGCGCATGTCCATAATTTGGTAGACTGCATTAGGTAAAGTAGAAGCTATGCTAAAAAAACCCAAGTCTTGTAAATATTTTTCAACGGACTTCTCAGTAGCATTTCCCGCTACCTGACTCACTGCATCCAAACATTTACGAAACAATAGTTCGATAGAATTTTTTGAAAGAGACTCCATTATCTTGTAGAATTTTAGAAAATTTTAGAACAAAAAACTTGTATGAGTATTTTATACTAAAATACTTTTATAAATTGTGTAAAATAGACACTTTGGCTATTCTTAGGGAACTAAACATTGCATATATTTGCATTAGAAATTACTATTAAAGAAAGATAACAAATAAAAAAACGTTATTCGTATTTTTATTGAATTATTCTTATCTCTGCCAAAGTCGTTTCTTTGTGCTTAACCACCATTTTAACGTGATCCATTAATAAAAATAATCTGGATTTACAGTTGCCCCGCCAGAAAACTCATTATCATCCACAAGATTATTTTTCAAAAAGTCGAAGCTAATACTTCGGCTTTTTTGTTTTCAAGCATTACTATGCATTTTAAGCTTATTTATATCTTCCTGTGTGTCAATATCATATATCCCTTCTGGAAAATCTATACTTATAATTTCATCCGTATAATCCTTCAAAATTGCTTTTGCTCCGCTGTCACCATCTAATTGTATTAATCTTGGAAAATATTTTTTGTCAAATAAGATTGGCACGCCCAGTTGATTCGCATACTTACAGGCAACAATTGAATGATGCTGATTTGCAAAAAGTTGCAACATTTTTTGCACAATCCCTTGCTTTACAAAAGGTTGGTCGCACAATAGTATCAAAATGGCATCTGATTTTTCTGCAAGTGCTTGTACGCCAAAACTTATAGAGTTTCCCATACCTTTATGCCATTCAGGATTGGTTTTTATTTGTAAACGTGAGATATTTTCTTGAAGTAAGTTGTTTAATTCAGGTTGAATTAGTTTTTCGTTGGCTCCTAACACTACTAATACCTCTTCTGTTACTGCTAATGCCACACGAGTAATTTTACTTACAAGTATTTCTCCTTGGTATTCTACCAATTGCTTAGGACTACCCAAACGACTTGAGCTACCCGCAGCCAAGATTAAAGATGAAATTTTCATAGTTTTGATAAGAAGAAACCTATTCACAAACTAATTTAACAGTCTCGACCGGAATTCCAAGACTGTTTTGTTAATTACAAAGTGTTGGTCAGATGTTCAATCAGCCTATTTGTGTCATTCAATAGCTTAAAACCCCTAAAAGCTTCATCCATTAAAATCGTAAAATGTCTTGTACCGCCACAACGGAAAAGTTTATAAATATTCGGGAGTACCTGTAACAGAAATATTAGGCAAGGCTGGTGTTACTTTAGGCAAACAGCTGAAAGGCGAAAACCTAAGCAAATACCATATCGTAAAAGCGGCTGATGGTTATGAAGTGCTTTTTTCATTAGCTGAATTAGATGCTAGTTTTACCGACAAGGTAAAGCCTGCTCGTTGTATTTTTGAAGTAACCAATCTTATCGTTCGCTCTGCGAAGGATTGACTTGACTGTTCCTCAGTCACTCGTAACTCATAGCATGGCTTTGGAAGTTTTATGGCAACTCCAAATAAATTGGAAGTCATATCATGAGTTTTCAAACCTTATCACTAGCGAGGGACTTAAGTCCCTCACTAGTGATAAATGGTGTATAAAAGCTATTTTACAAACCATTTTTCACCGCTACCCCCACCATACTATCGGCAGTGCCATAATATAGAAACCATTTTTGCTTAAAAAAGACCAAGCCTTCAATAAAAGTAGTACCAGCTTTGTATTGCCCACGCATTTCATGAGGCAAATCTGGTTTGATAAAACACTCATCAAGTCTTTCTATCACTTTTGTAGGGTCGTTGACATCAAAAAGTACTTGTCCGCCCGAATAGGTTTCAGCAGGAAGTTTCATATCTCTTGTTTCTCCGTTGGCATTCTTTCCATTGTATAATAGTAAAATTCCTTTGTCGGTCAATATCGCTGGCGGACCGGGTTCTGTTAAATCGCTATCAAACTTGCCTGCTCTGGTATTTATGACAAATTTCAATTCACCATTTGGTTCTACTAGCGGTGTCCAATTAATTAAATCGTCGGAAGTGGCGATATTAACTCCTTTTTCTCCCCAATACATCCAATATTTACCCTTAATTTTGGTAGCCGTAATCTTACCATTATTCATTTTAGTAACAATTGAACCTGACTTCGACCATATATTCACGAATTTACCATCGTAGGCTTTTCCAAAAGCAGGGCCATGTTTTTTCCAATGAATTAAGTCTTTAGAACTTGCAATACAAAGTCTGGCAACATCTCTATTCCAAGCAGTATACGCTACAATATACGTTCCATCTGCCCGTTGTACAATGCGTGGGTCTTCGCACCCACCAGGATTATCATATTTAGAAAATTCGTCTTTCGCAGGAAATAATACTGGCGTTTTTCTTCTTGTAAAATGAATGCCATCATTGCTTACTGCTAGGCCTATCCTAGAGGTACGAAAGCCAATTTTTGTACCGGGTATATCTTCTGCTCGAAATAAAACATATACTTTTCCGTTTCTAACAATAGCGGCGGGATTAAAAACATCTGCTTTTTGCCATTTTACCGACATATTAGTCATCGGACAAGCAAACACATAGCTAGAGTCGGCCATTAAAATTGGATTTTCTTTGGGTTTAGAAAAGCCTTTTAAAGACCAATCTGTATTTTGAGCCACCGCCAAATGGGCAATGACGCTGAAAAAGATGAGTAATTTTAATTTCATTGGATATTTGATGATTGTTTTTATAAATCTATCTAAAATTATCTACAAGTTAATCGGTATTATAGGTTAATTTAACATCGACTTATTTTGTTGAAACAACCTCAGCATCTTAACTTGCAAAAACATTTAACCAAATCATTCATAATAACCATTCTTTTTATTTATGAAAAAGCTGTGTTTAGTTTTTATTTTATTAATCAGTATTCAAAGTATTCGTGCACAAGTATTCTCGGGAACCCAAGAAATAGAAAGAGCCACCAAAGAAGGAGTATATACAACTGTTTCTATTGAAGATAAGTATATCAAACAAAGTTGGCAAAATGAGCTTGCCAAATACGGCAGTGTAGAAGTAGGCAGAAATAATGTTTTTAGAATTACAGGGGCTAGAATATCAAGTATTTCACCAGACCCTGTGATGGTGGTCAGTAAAATAACGGCTGAACGAGGGAGAAGTAAAATTTTCCTTTCAATAGGTTTTGGCGACGAGGTATATGTGAATGGCTCGCATCCTAAGTATTTAGCAGCCGAAAAGATTTTGAATGATTTTGTAGAGGTACTAAAACGCCATGAAGAGGTGAGAATAGAAGAAAAGAATGTGGAAGATATTAAAACTAGACAACTTAAATCTGTAACGACTTCCGACAAACTGACAAGAGCCATTGAAAACAATAAAAAAGAAAAAGATAGGCTTTTGTTGAAGATAGAGGAAAATAGAGTTGAGCTAGAAAGACTACAAATGGAAGTAGAACAAAACAAAAAAGATCAGCTATTGATGAATGAGGGGCTTATAAATCAGCAAAAAAAGGTAGAAGAAGCTAAACTTAAACTCAAAAAGCCATAACTTATTGCTTACATCATTAAAAATCCTTTGGGCCAAAACGCTCAAAGGATTTTTTTATTTTAAAACTCGCCATCAAAAAAATCCATTCATAAAGTCAAATGTACCGTCTATTCATTTTCAGATTGATAATCTTTAAGGTCGGTATAAATTTCATCCATCAAACGAAAAGAACTATTTAAAATTATTGTTAAATCTATTTTTATAAAACTCTAAACAAAAAAACTAAACAACGACAACCATGAACGATTCTCTTTATCGCATACCTTCAAAAGGACAATTAGGGGGTGTAGCAGCTGGACTAGCAGAACGCTTCGGCTTTGATGTATCAATAGTCAGATTACTTTTATTTTTGGGTTTAATATTTACTCATGGTATTTTTTTCTGGATGTATATTATCTTGTGGATAGCATTGCCAGTGAAACATCAGTGGGAAACAACAAGTACTCCAGAAGATTCAAATTTTAACTCAACAACATTTACTAACATGAAAAAGGATTCAAGCAAAGTTTGGGGCATTATTTTAATAGTATTAGGTACGATATTCTTATTAGACGAATGGATTCCTGATTTTGACTTTGGCAAATTCTGGCCTCTTATTTTAATCGGTGTGGGTGGTTATATTATCTTCAAAGAAAAAGATAAGATTAACTTCAATAACGATAACGACAAAACTAACTTCTAAATCGACATTTTGAGGCCGTTATGAATAAACTGAAAACGGTTATTGATAACGGCTTCAAAACTTAAACGCTTTTAACGATGAATTCAAAAAGTATTTTTACCGGAGGATTTTTAATCTTGCTTGGTTTCCTATTCCTAGGAAAAGAGTTTGGTTGGTTTAATATCAATTGGCACGAAATCTCAAGACTATGGCCACTTTTATTAATCTATTTAGGCTTGGTTGCTTTTATTGGCAAGAGTAGTCGTTCGGCTACTGTCATTACCATTATTTTACTTTGCATAGCTATTCCTATCGTAATAGTAAGGAGCTGTAAAGAAAAGGTAGAACATGCTTTCAACGACCATGATGTTCATATCGACTTGAATGATGATGACGACGATGATAATGATAATGATAACGAAGACTACCAATTTAAAGGAACAAAGCAAAAACTTGTAGAATCAATGAGTCCACAAGTTAAATCTGCTACATTTGAATTTACAGGCGGTGCAGCAGAGTTTGTCATTAATGGAGCTTCAAATGATTTAGTAGAAGCTGATGCCGACTTAAATTTTGGTAATATCTCGCTTAAAAAAACAGGCGATTCTAGCAGTCCAAACATTGCTTTTGCTTTAAAAGGAAAGAAAAATCATTTCAACCTTAGCGATGACAACCACAACAAAATCAATTTAAAGCTAAACCCAAGTGTGCTTTGGGATATGAATTTTGAATTTGGGGCAGGCAAAGCAGATTTCGATTTGAGTGAATATAAAGTCAAAAAACTTTCTATTAAAACTGGTGTAACTGAAACGGATGTTAAACTAGGAGACAAAGTAGATAATTTAGATGTACAAGTAGAATCAGGCTTGACTTCTATCGAATTTAATATTCCTGAAGCAGTTGGTTGTAGAATAGATATTGATGGTGGACTAAACTCTAAAGATTTTGATGGATTTATTCAAAAAAATGGACATTGGGAAACACCAAATTTTGAAAAAGCTAGCAAAAAAATCAACATTAATTTTGATGGAGGTTTACAAGAATTGAAAGTTAAGAGATATTAGTATATTAGATTCGACAACTTTATAAAAGTTGTCGAATCTTTTTTTGTTATCCCTTTTTACCTGTCTTGAGATTTGACAACAAATCTTTTTTGTTATACTTTACTCTGACAAAGTTCTACCAATACAGCATTCGTACCTTTTGGATGTAGAAAACATACTAATTTATTATCTGCACCATCTTTAGGCACTTCATTCAACAAGGTAAAGCCCTCTCCTTTTAGTCTTTCCATCTCCTCATAAATATTGGCTACTTCAAAAGCGATATGATGGATACCTTCTCCTTTTTTGTCGATAAACTTTGTAATCGGGCTATTTTCATGAGTTCCTTCCAGTAATTCGATTTTGGTTTGTCCTACCTGAAAAAATGAAGTAATCACCCCTTCAGATGCCACCTCCTCCTGCTTAAATGGTTGTACACCCAAAAGTTTAGAGAATAATTCGTTAGAAATACCCAAGTCTTTTACTGCTATTCCGATATGTTCTACTTGTGCCATCATCTGCTTTAAATATTTATAATGAGAAAGCGACAATTTATAAAAAACAAAAACCCCAACCTAAAAAGGCCAGGGTTTTAAATGACTATCTATCTAAAAAAAATTAGATTCTCTTCACATTCACAGCATTTAAGCCACGCTTTCCTTCTTGTACGTCGAAAGAAACAGAGTCATTTTCACGAATCGTTGTGCCAGATAATCCTGTTACGTGAACAAAGATTTCTTCATTAGACTCATCATCAACGATAAATCCAAAGCCTTTAGATTCGTTGAAAAATTTAACTTTACCAGTTTGCATAAAAATTGATATAAAAAAAATTGAAAAAATAAAAAATACTACGGTTTGTTCTGATTATACTGGTAATCAATATATGCAAAACTAATATGTTTAAATCCTCTAAAAGAAGAAAGATTTGTCTCGCTAACTCGGCTTTCGCCTTTTACTCTTAAAATTAAATAGTTAAGAAGTAATTTATAACCTAAATAGAATTAAAATTTTAATCCCAAGCAACATAGCAAACAGGTCTACAATAAGTTCTGCTACATTTGTAATGAAACCAAAACTTTAAATTATTCACAATAATACTGTACTGAACTTTATTTTACGATTCTTTCGTATTGAATCCACTAAAACAGCACTTACACTAACTACAATTTCTTAACATTGGCAGCGTTAAGACCTCTTTTACCTTCTACGATATCGAATGAAACTTTGTCATCTTGGCGTAAATGAATTCCACCTAATGCCGTTACGTGAACAAATATTTCTTGTCCACTTTCACTGTCAACTATAAAGCCGAAGCCTTTGCTTTCATTAAAAAATTTAACTGTTCCTGTTTGCATGACGTAAAAAAGAATGTTTGATAATGATACAAATAGTTATCTAAAAGCATCATAACTGCCTTTTGATAATTAATAGCCATAAAAGTTAAGATTGATATTCGAAGCATGTGATAATCAAGGAGAATTGAATCTAAGGGAACCAACGGACTCTTGAAAACTAATTACTTTGTACTAAAAACTTGCCACTCTTGTTACTATTAATACCCAAATGTAAGTATAATTTTGTGTATTCCTATTTTTAAATAAATATTTTTTAAAAAATAAAAAACTTAATATAACTATATTTATAATAAATTATATCATTTCAATACAAATAATTATTAAAATAATATAAGTCCTAAAAATACGTTTTATACAACGCTATTTTTTTTTGATAAACCATTTAAACAACGTAACTTTATTTTAGTTTTTCTAACATAATTAATTAGAACTCAGTTTTTTGACCTAAAGCCATGCCAAATACATTAAAATTAAAATACTCTGTAGAACACCACGTTTTTGGAGTTTGTACAAAAATTGGTGAGAAATTAGGTATCTCTACCAGTAGCATTCGTTTGTATTTTGTATACGTATCTTTTATTACTGTTGGCTCGCCAGTGATTCTTTATTTAGTACTTGCCTTCTGGATGAACATTCGTCGTTATCATCGTCAATACAACAATCCTTCTGTTTGGGAATTGTAATATCTACTGGGGTATTTCTGGATAAGTTTTTATATCGTTAATAAAATGTTGCCAAACTATATTTCTACGATATACGGTGCTGATATTTTTTTTCCGTTGAAGCTGTTGACGTTTCTTGTACCAACTATAGTAATGTGCATAGAAATCAAAATGTGCCCTTGCTACAGCCCAGCAGTCTTGCCACGTATCAAAAAACAAAAACTTTATTCCAGCCACTCCATCTAGTACTAATCTGGTTAAAATAGCCAAGGCAAAGCCCTCTTCTGGGTGGTTTTTATACAGCATTGCCAAACCGTTTCTAAAATTCAGAAAAGTTTTGTAAGGATTAGATTTGTGTAAAGTGCCTCCGCCTACATGAAATACTTCAGACGTACCGCAAGTATATACTTTATACCCCGCATGGTGTATTCGCCAACAAAGGTCGATTTCTTCCATGTGTGCAAAGAAGTCTCCATCAAAGCCCCCTACTTGGTGAAACACATCTGCTCTTACGAACATACACGCACCCGTAGCCCAAAATACTTCTTTGGTATCGTTATATTGCCCCAAGTCTTCTTCTATTTCCTGAAAAATTCTTCCTCGGCAAAAGGGATAGCCCAGATGGTCAATAAATCCTCCTGCGGCTCCTGCATATTCAAAATGACTTTTTTGGGCATAAGCCTTTATTTTAGGTTGACAAGCCGCAATAGTCCTATCATTACTCATCAGTTCAATAATGGGCTCAATCCAATGGGGAGTCACCTCGACATCTGAATTCAGTAATACATAATACTCTGCTTCAACCAATGCCAGTGCTTCGTTATAGCCCTGTGCAAAGCCATGATTTTCGGTAAGCTCAATAATATTAACTGTTGGAAATTCAGTTTTTAATAATGCTAGCGAATTATCGGTAGAAGCATTGTCTGCAATATATATTGTAGCACAAGATGAGAATTGTATAACAGAGGGTAAAAAATCAGCTAAATGTTTTTGACCATTATAATTTAAAATGACTACTGCGATTTGATTCATAAAGGAATTTTAGCTATTTTAGAGCAAAGTGCTTCATTTTTATTATTGGAATTTCACTTATTTCTTCAAGCTTATAACAGACTGGGTTCATGAGAATTGATTATATTTCAAATAACCTTGAAATACTACAATGATCTAAATGCAAAGATAATTTGATTTTTTGAAATAAGAATCTATCTTAATTATTTATGGCATTATCAATTTACTTGTTTAGATTTAAGAATATTTTCAATGGCAAATACTTAACTTCAAACTAAATGTCAGACAATTCTATTTTCAGACGCAAATCTATTAATAACGTTTTACAACAAAGCGAAGACTCGCACGGGGGGGGATTAGTGAAGATTCTTGGAGTCAGAGACCTTACTTCATTCGGTATTGCAGCCATCATCGGGGCTGGTATTTTTAGTACAATTGGCAGAGCAAGCTTTGAGGGCGGCCCAGCAGTTTCATTACTTTTCGTCTTCGTTTCTATTGCTTGTATTTTCACAGCACTCTGCTACGCACAATTCGCTTCAATGGTCCCCGTTTCTGGGAGTGCCTATACGTATGCCTATGTTTCATTTGGCGAAATTTTCGCATGGATTATCGGTTGGGCATTGATTCTGGAATATGCCGTATCTAATATGGTGGTAGCCATCTCATGGTCTGAATACTTCGTGGGTATGCTACATGGTTTTGGCATAAACTTTCCAGATTACCTGACAATAGATTATGGCACCGCTCATAAGGCATTTTTAGCTAGCCTAGATGTTACTGCTAAACAAACTGATAGCGACTTATTCGCTGCAAAAGCTTATGAAAATGCACCTGTTTTAGGGAATATCAAGCTGTTAATAGACCTACCAGCAGGCGTAATTACAATGCTTGTAACATCCTTAGTATATGTGGGAATGAAAGAATCAAGAACTGCTAGTAATTTCTTGGTTGTATTAAAATTAGTGGTCATCCTACTCGTAATTTCCGTAGGAGCGTTTTATGTTAAACCCGAAAACTGGTCACCATTTGCTCCTAATGGAGTGCAGGGTGTATTAGGTGGTGTAGCCTCAGTATTCTTTGCTTTTATTGGCTTTGATTCAATCTCTACCACAGCGGAGGAATGTAAAAATCCACAACGAGATTTACCAAGAGCGATGATTTACTGTCTGGTAATATGTGCTATATTATACGTTTGTATTACCCTAGTTTTGACGGGCATGGTGAATTATACTGAACTAAAAGTAGATGATCCGTTGGCATATGTTTTCCAAAAAATCAATTTCGATTTCATGGCGGGTATCATTTCCGTTTCAGCCGTAGTAGCCATTACTAGTGCTTTATTAGTTTATCAGATGGGGCAACCTAGAATCTGGATGGCTATGAGTCGTGATGGTTTACTTTGGAAACGTTTTTCAAAAATTCACCCTAAATTCAAAACGCCAAGTTTTGCCACTATTGTTACTGGCTTTGTAGTAGCAGTTCCTTCTTTGTTTTTGGATATGGGCTTCTTTGTTGACTTAACCAGTGTAGGAACATTCTTTGCCTTTATTTTGGTTTGTGGAGGCGTGCTATACTTAGATTATCAAGGTTTATCTAAAGATGCTAAATTCAAAATCCCTTATTTGAATGGGCAGTTTATCGTTGGTCCTCTATTAATTATTGCATTAGCTTTTTCTATTAATAACAATATTTTCTTTTCAGAACTTGAAACCAAACCACTTTTAATTGTCTTTTGGTTAGTGTGGGCTGGTTTAGCAGTACTTGCGTATATGCACAAATTCTCGATTTTACCAGTTTTAGGGATTCTGACAAACCTTTATTTAATGACTGAGCTAGGCATTACAAACTGGACAATCTTCTTAATCTGGCTTGCTATCGGTTTGGTTATCTATTTTATGTATGGTTATAAAAATAGTAAACTTGCTAAGTAAACTTTAGTAAGTTATCATAGAAATATAAATTATCCTGAATTTTATCAATCATAAAAAAGCGATCGAAAAACTAATTTCGATCGCTTTTTTATGATTGATAAACAACGAATTCCTACTGTTTGAGCGATAGCGAGTTTAGGAATTCTTGAATTTCTTTTGTTACTTTTCTTGTTTCAAGACAAGAAAAGTAAGGACTAGATTATAATACATACAAAATCTCTAAAACTCATTATTTCAAAGAAAGATTCAGGATGACTAATGTTTATAGTCAATAAACTGATACCCATCTAGTTAATCGTCGCTCCTTCTACCAGACAGTAAAGACACATAATATAATAGCTGTGCTAACATACCTAAAGCAGCCGCTACATAAGTCATTGCTGCCCACCAAAGCGCGTCTTTTGCCATTTCATGCTCGCGTTGCGTTACTACGTTGCGTTGGCTCATCCAAGCTAAGGCTCTTCTTGAAGCATCAAACTCTACAGGTAACGTAATAAAGCTGAACAAAGTAGCTAGTGCGAACATCGCTACCCCGATAGTCAATACTAATTTATTGCCCGTAGAATACAAAAGCATCATCCCAATCATCAATGCTATTGGCATAAAGTTGTTAGCAATGCTCAATACTGGTACCATTGAACTACGGAACTGTAACATAGAATACGCCGTAGCATGCTGAACAGCGTGTCCACATTCGTGTGCGGCTACTGCTGCCGCAGAAGCACTCCTGCCATAATATACATCAGGACTTAAATTAACGGTTTTGTCAGCTGGGTTATAATGGTCGGTTAATTGCCCTTCTACAGAAATAATTCTTACATCATAAATTCCATTATCACGCAACATCTTATCTGCAATCTCTTGTCCAGACAATCCATTCGCCAAACCAATTTCTGAATACTGTTGAAATTTACTTTTTAATCTCCATTGCACGAACATTCCAATTCCTGCAAAAACTAAAGTAATTAAATATATGCCTATCATAAGTAAAAGTTATGAATTATGAGTGATGAGTTTTGAATATTAATAACTCGTAATTAATTTATACAATAGTAATCAATACAATTTAACTAAGGTTTTTTATTTATAGTAAACAACTGATAACGGCAAACCGTTTCCCAATCACTACTTACTTCGCTATTAAATTTGTTTAATTTTTTCTATTAATGAAGTGGTAGAATAACCTTTTACCAAAGGTATGGTTTTTACTTCCCCTCCTTTCTCTATAACAAAATCTGCCCCTACAATAGTTTCAATGGTATAATCATCCCCTTTCACTAAAATGTCTGGTTTCACTTTTTCGATTAATTCTTTGGGAGTAGGCTCATCAAAAAGTACCACAGCATCAATAAATTCAAATGCTGCCATCATTCTTGACCGAGCATATTCATTCACCACAGGACGACTTTCGCCTTTCAAACGCTTTACGGATGCATCAGTATTCAATCCTAAAATCAGCTTATCGCCAAGGTTTCTAGCCTTTTCTAAATAATCAATATGCCCTAAATGCACGATGTCAAAACAGCCATTTGTAAAAACTATTTTTTTGCCTTCACTTTGCCAATTTTCCGCTCGTTCTATTGCTTCATTAAGGGTTACTACTTTGTCTTGTGTCATTAGTTTTCGGTTTAATAAATAAGGTAATCAAGAAACTTAGTGCCCCTAAAGCTAACAACGTAACCATTTGCGAACCATGTATAAAAGTAGCTAAAATAATACCGTCTTTCTGGGGCAAGCCATAAAGTACTAAGGCGTTTCCTACCAAAAAATGAAAAGGGCCAATGCCTCCTTGGGTTGGTGCTGCCATTCCAAATGAACCCATCGTTAGTACAGTCAGCCCTGCCAATAAACTTAAATGGGTGGTTTCGGGAATGGCAAAGAAAAGCACATACGCCGAAAGCCAGTACATTACCCAAATATTGGCTGATAAAAAGATAAATAGAAACGGCTTTTCGATTTTTTTGATGCTCATCAAACCGTCTAATAAACCATTCAAAAAGCCTACTATTTTACCCAGTACTGGTACATCTGATAACCTTTGCTGGTATTTTCTAAACAAATAGATTCCTATAATGCCTCCTACGGCTAAAAATGCCAACAGACCAACTATCAGATATATTTTTGAAGCGAACTGTTCCATAAAAAAATGCTGTAGCTTATCAAACTCTAAAATTAAGTTTAAGGCTAATACTATCAGCAAGGATACCACGTCGAAAATTCTTTCGGTCAGTACTGTTCCAAATGATTTTTCAAAAGGGATATCATCGGTTTTTTTCAAACTTCCACATCGTGACACCTCTCCCATTCTGGGAATGACATAATTAGCAAAATAACCAATAAAAACAGCAAGGGTTGTATTAAAAGTGGATGGTCGGTATCCAAGGGGTTTCATTAGCATTTTCCAGCGAAGGGCTCTGCTGACGTGGGCGATGATTGCCAAAATTCCAGAAAGCATCAACCATTTATAATCTGCTTTCTTGAACTCGTCAAGCATTTCAGACAAACTAATGTCTTTAAATACAAACCAAAGCAAGCCTCCCGCCAAAACTAGCGAAATGGTATATTGAAGTATTTTTTTCATAAGAGAAGTCAACAAATAGGAATTGAGTATTGGTAAATAATGAATAGGTAATTTTACCAATACTCAATTTGAACAAGAAAGACAGCAACACACTAATTTACCAATCTGTTGTTATCATCAGGAAACACTAAACTAGGTTTATGTACACGAGCCTCCTCATCTGTCATGATGGCATAAGCAATAATAATAACAATATCGCCAACTTGGGCTCTTCTGGCTGCGGCTCCGTTCAAACAAACAGTACCCGAGCCACGTTCTCCTTTAATTACATACGTTTCAAAACGCTCGCCATTGTTATTATTTACAATTTGTACTTTTTCATTTTCAATCAAATTGGCGGCATCCATCAGGTCCTCGTCAATCGTGACACTTCCGACATAATTCAACTCCGCTTGAGTAATTTTTACTCTGTGGAGCTTTGATTTCATTACATGAAGAAACATAATAATTTTTTAATAAACGTGAATATCAAACAGTGTTAATCTACTCTTTGAAAATTATGATACAAAGATAGATTATTTTTACAGCTTCCTAATGATTGACTATTTCAAATAATTATGTTATCAATCAATCTGGTTTTGCCCAAGAAAGCCGCAATACACAAAGCCGTTTTTCCTTCCAAAAGTTCCTCAATAGGCAATAAGGTTTCAAAGTCTGAAATCTCAAAATATTCTAATTCGACATCTTCAATTACCTCAAAATAATCTGTAACGAACTGCTTGACTTCTGTAGATGATTTAGTCTTTAGTAATTCCGCTGCAGCCGATAAAGATTTATAAATCTCTGGAGCTATCACGCGTTGGTCTTCGCTTAAATTCCGATTCCTTGACGACATCGCCAGTCCATCTGTTTCTCTTTGAGTAGGGCAAATCACCAAGTCAAGTGAAAAGCTCAAATCTTTTACTAAACAATTGATTACCGCACATTGCTGTAAATCTTTTTGTCCAAAATATGCTTTATTGGGCTGTACAATGTTAAATAATTTTGAAACTACGATACCAACACCATTAAAATGCCCCGGTCGAAACTTCCCTTCCATGACATTTTCAAGTGTACCAAAATCAAATTTTAAGGTGGGCAAGCTCGGGTACATTTCGGATGCACTCGGAGCAAAAACTATATCACAAGCTACCTCTTCAAGCATTTTACAGTCAGCTTCCAAGGTACGAGGATATACCGCTAAATCGTGCGGATTGTTAAATTGAGTAGGGTTGACGAAAATACTACATACTACTACATCATTTTGATTTTTAGCAGTTTCAATCAGCGACAAATGCCCTTGATGGAGTGCTCCCATGGTAGGAACAAAGCCGATTGTTTTTCCTGACTTACGCTGATTTTTTAAATATGCTTGTAAAGTCTTAATCTCAAAAAATACTTGCATAATATTTTATTCTTTAATTTTTCGGGTTTAAATGAACAAAAAATTGTGTCATTGATACAGCTTTATGCGTGTTGTTATTCATTCTAAACACATTCACGTTCAATTTTTTGTGGAATTTCCGTATTTTTTTTATATTTTTGCATAATTTTTATGTGAATCCTTCTTGCTTTGACTTTTTGTTTTAGTAGTTTTTAGGTAATTCAGTCAAGAATGTTTGTTGTTTAGATTCTGGCAAATAAGTATTTATTGCTTTGGTGAAATCGAAAGATTTCATTCAATAAAATCATCAACTACGTCAACTACTATGCCCCTTTAACACTTTTTAACAACATCAAAGCTCCTAACAACGACAACAATGTCTAAATTGCGTATCCTTTACGTTGCCAGTGAAGTTGACCCTTTTCTCTCTACGACTCAAGTAGCTAATTTTGTTAGAAAACTCCCTGCTGCTATGCAGGAAAAAGGGTTTGAAATAAGAATCTTAGTACCTCGTTTCGGGTTAATTAATGAACGTAAAAACCGACTTCATGAAGTAGTAAGGTTATCTGGGTTTACGGTACCAGTTGGTGACGACGATAAGCCCGTAACAATTAAAGTAGCCTCTTTGCCATCGGCAAAATTACAGGTATATTTTATCGATAACGAAGACTATTTTCAAAGAAAGTACGTTTTTACCGACAAAGAAGACAGATTTTATGCAGATAACGATGAGCGTGCAATATTTTTCTGTAAAGGCGCGCTTGAAACTGTAAAAAAATTGGGATGGTCTCCTGATATAGTACATTGTAACGACTGGATGACGGCTTTAATACCTTTGTATTTAAAGACTACTTACAGAAACGACCCTATGTTTAAAGATTCTAAGACGGTATTTTCTGTTTTCAACAACGACTTTGCTCATAAATTTGCTTTTGAAGGACTATATGACAAAGTAAAAATGTTGAATGTTGAAGATGATATGCTGGGAAGTTTAGAGTCAGCAGATTATCAAGGTTTTGTTAAGATTGGCGTAGAATATGCCGACGTCGTGATTACGATGGAAGAAGAAGTATCTGAGAAATTTAACACTATTTTTAATGAATTACCCGCAAAAAAATTGGAATACGTTCCAGAAGAGAGTATTGACAGTTACTACAATATTTACACGGAGTTGGCAAGTGCGTAAAGCATTCATTTTTGGTGTTTTCTTTTCTTTTTTAGCAATTTTATCTGCCTGCGAAGACCCTAAAGGGGTAGGTTCAGATGTTTTTGTTGAAGACATTGGCTTACTATATACTGATACCTTAACAGTTGATGCTTCTACAGTATTATTAGATTCTATCGCTAGCTATAGTACCAGTAATCTTTTGGTGGGTCGTTTAATTGATCCTACTTTGGGTGCTGTACAAGCTACAGCCTATTTCCAAATATCAAACTTAACAGCAGATACTATTCGTTCTAACGTAGATACTGCTGGCAGAAGTAATGTAAAATGGATAACGTACCCTTCTAAAAATGACTCTATTCGCTTGATTTTACCGTATAGTTTTGTTCAAGGAGATACGCTTCAAAATCAAAGTTTCAAAGTATATCAATTGGCATCTACTGCCACCCTCGACCCTACTACTGTTTATTATAATAACAGTACTGGTCCAGCGTTGAATCCTACTCCGATTGGTCAATTAAATAATGTAAAAATTCGCCCTATCAGAGATAAAAGAGTGATTCAGGGTACTACAGGTAAATTTGACTCGCTTAGAATACCAATCACCGAGCCATCTTTTGTGAAGTTTTTAGAAAGTCAAAGAGACATCGCTAAAACTGAAGCATTAGTAGGTACTGGTTTCAAAGAAATTGTGAGAGGTCTAGCACTGGTTTCTGAAAGTAATAATAATGCAGCAATTCTGGGGTTTGCGTCAGGAGGAGTTCAAATGCAACTTTATTATCACTATAAATATACTTATACTGTAAGAAACTCTGCTAATACTTCGGATAGTACCGTGACTGTTGATACGACAAAATCTAATAATTTTTATGTGGCTATCACAAATGCAGACGGAACGAGCTTTAATGCAAGATTCAATAAAATAACGCCTACTCGTACTGGTACAACAATAAGTAAGCTAACTAAGGCAACTGATATTTTACCGGCTAGTCAGACTAATAATGAAGCTTATTTACAGTCTGGTACAGGTGTTGCGATAAAAGTAACCTTCCCAAGCTTATTAAAGCTAAAAGAAAATAAAGACATCGCTATCAACAAAGCTCAATTAATCCTTGAACCTAAAGGTAACCCCGCAGGATATACTTACCCAAGTGATTTAATACTGGTAGAAACAACACCTGCCAATAGGCCTCTGAGAACGACAACGACAGGCGATGGAAGTTTTTCTTTTGTATTGGGTGAAGGTACAACAGCATCTTACGCAAGCAGGACAAATGAGTATTCCTTTAATGTAACGAGTTCTTTACAAAACATTTTAGCGGGTAGAAAAAAGAATATTGGTTGGATGATTGCTCCTACGCTATTTGCAACTAACTCTACTACTGGAGCAAGAGGGCCTGTCTTAGGTAAAAGTGTACTTAACCCTGATGTTACACGTGCAATTTTTGACCGTAATAATATCAAGCTGAAAGTTTATTATACTTACGTTACAAAATAATCTGTAATTTCTTGAAATTATTCTTGAGCGGAGAACCATAATATGGATTCTCCGCTCTATTTTTGTGGCAATATATTACTGACTATTTCTTCTTCTGGCTGATTACCTCTTACAATCATCTATACAGAAGCAATAGTGATAACCAATTAAACTATAAATATATGTGTGGCATTGTGGCTTATATTGGGCATCGTGAAGCCTATCCTTTAATTATCAAGGGATTAAAACGTTTAGAATACCGTGGATACGATAGTTCAGGTATTGCTTTATTGAACGATGGACTAAATGTTTACAAAAAGAAAGGAAAGGTAAAAGACCTTGAAGAAGCCCTTACAAACGAAAACCTTCACAGTAACATTGGTATAGGGCATACACGTTGGGCAACCCACGGCGAGCCGAATGACGTAAATGCTCATCCACATTACTCTGCTTCCAAAAACTTAGCCATTATTCACAATGGTATCATAGAAAATTATTCTTCTATCAAGAAAAACCTTATTAAGAAAGGGCATATTTTTTATTCTGATACAGATTCAGAGGTATTCATCCATTTTATTGAAGATATCCAAGTAAATACTGGTTGTTTGCTTGAAGAGGCCGTTCGTTTGGCGATGAAGGAGGTAGTAGGTGCCTATGCTATAGTTATTATGGATGCTACTAATCCTTCTCAATTAATTGCTGCCCGCAAAGGCTCTCCATTAGTAATTGGTGTGGGCGATAGCGAATTCTTTTTTGCTTCAGATGCCACGCCAATTATAGAATATACCAACGAAGTAATTTATTTGAATGATTATGAATTGGCAGTAGTGCGTGATGGAGAATTAACAGTGAAAAACGTTGATAATATCCTTCAGTCACCTTATATCCAAACAGTAGAATTAGAGCTTGAAGCGATTGAAAAAGGAGGTTACGAACACTTTATGCTCAAAGAAATCTATGAGCAACCTCGTTCAGTAGCCGATTGTATGCGTGGTCGTGTAAATGCTGACAGTGGTCTTTTAGTATTGGGCGGTTTACGTGATTATGTTGAAAAATTAGCCAAAACAAAGCGTATCGTGATTGTGGCTTGTGGTACATCATGGCACGCAGGTTTAGTAGCAGAATATATCTTTGAAGAATTGGCACGCATCAACGTAGAAGTAGAATATGCTTCTGAATTCCGTTATCGTAACCCTATCATCAAAGAAGGAGATTTCGTGATTGCAATTTCACAGTCAGGAGAAACAGCCGATACGCTAGCCGCAATTGAACTAGCAAAATCTAAAGGTGCAACCATCATTGGTGTTTGTAATGTGGTGGGTTCATCTATTCCAAGGGCTACCCATGCAGGTGCTTATACGCATGCTGGCCCTGAAATCGGTGTGGCTTCTACCAAAGCCTTTACGGCACAAGTAACAGTATTGGCGATGATGGCGATAGCCGTTGCCCGTAAAAAAGGCACATTACACGAAGATACTTTCAGAAGATTATTATTTGAATTAGAACGTATTCCATCTAAAATAGAAACGGTTCTGAAGACAGACGAGAAAATCAAAGTAATTGCTGAACAGTTCAAGGACTCGCGTAACTTTATTTATCTGGGTCGTGGTTATAACTTCCCTGTAGCATTAGAAGGAGCATTGAAGCTTAAAGAAATCTCCTATATCCATGCAGAGGGTTATCCTGCGGCAGAGATGAAACATGGCCCTATTGCTTTGATTGATGAAGAGATGCCTGTAGTGTTTATCGCTACGAAAGATAGCTCTTACGAAAAAGTAGTATCGAATATTCAAGAAGTAAAAGCCAGAAAAGGAAAGGTAATTGCCATCGTAACCGAAGGAGATAAATTGATTCCAACGATGGCTGATTATACTATCGAAATTCCTGCCATGCACGAGGCTTTGATTCCGTTAGTGGCCACTATTCCATTGCAACTATTATCGTATCATATTGCCGTATTAAGAGGCTGTAATGTAGACCAACCTAGAAACTTGGCTAAGTCTGTTACGGTTGAGTAGATTTGTTTTTGGACTTTAGGACTGGAGGATTTTGGACTAAAGGACTTTAGGAGGCTGATATATTTGTATTTTCAGACACAGGATGCTAGACTTTGCTCTTCGAAAGGTTCATATAGTATCTCGAAAAGGCACAATATAAAACAATAAAGGGCAAGCTTTCGCTTGCCCCATTATCTGGCATATATTAGTTTATGATGATTAAATACTTGGGTCGGCTGGCGTATTTGGGTTCGTCAACCTTTCTTGGTCAGGATATGGGTAGAAATTACGTGTACGTTCTATCAAACTAGCTGGAGGAGCAGGTCTACCAAAACGACGACTGTCTTCTAATCTCAATCCTGTCATAAACAACTCGGCACAACGTTGTTTATATACTTCAATTAATAAAGCATCTTTATTTACTGCACCAGCATAAGCTGATAATCCTGCATTTACGCCAAAGGCATCGCCCGAAGCTTGTGTTCTTACGGCATTGATATCAGCCAAAGCCGATACAAGGTCTGGAGTAGCTTTTCTAAGATTGGCTTCTGCTCTGATTAAACGCATTTCGTCTGGCAAATACACTGGAATAGGACGGTCAACAGCATCAAAAAAACCTACGAGTCTTTTTAACTTCTCCCCCCCTACTACTACATCTGGCGTAGCTAAATAGAAAGCCAAACGCTTGTCATCAGCATCTACCAAAGCGGTAGGTAAACCAAAGTTATCACGCGGAGCATAATCTTTGCTGATTTGCGTAGCTGTATAAATTGGATTCTGACTTTGTGAAGAAAAAACAAATGACGACTTCTTTGACAAGTCCACCGCATTAGCGGCTGCGATGGCTGCGTCAAAGTTGCCAAGCATCATGTTGTATCTTGCACGATAAGCTTGAATGGTATTAATAAGGTCAAAGTCTGCTCCTGTAACTTTAGTCTTAAATTCAGCCGAAGGGGCTGTCGTCGATACCATCGTTACGGCATCGTCTAATAATTTTACGGCTAATTTTAATGCCTCTGTACGGTCAGCATAAATGGCTTGTCCTAATTTATCTGTTTGTAAAGGCAGTTTTTCAAAAGAAGTAGCCAAACCGCCCAATGCCATTGCTTTGAATAAATTAGCATGGGCTACAATACCACTTTTAAGAGCAGCATCACTTGCTAAAACTCCAGGAGCACTTGCAATAATATCATCGGCCATGCCCATGATACGAAACATTCTAGACCATACCCCCAACACGTTACCATTGAATGTTGGCAAAGCAGTTCCGCCTGCCTCTATTTCAATGATGTTTGTAAAAGTGGTAATTCCTTTGGTTTCTCGTGATGTAGTACCAGGAGTTAAAACCAAGGCACTCAATGCTGTCGTCGAATAATTCTGTCGTAACCCCACACTTAAAGTAATAAGTCCGTCACGTGTTGATAAAATCTGAGCGTCTGTTGGGCCGTTCGGATTCTTAATATCCAAGCTACAGTTAATCAGCATCATACTTGAAGCGACTAAAAGGCTGGTTGTAAATATTTTTATCTTGAGTTTCATCGTCTATTCTTAATTAAAAATGAATAATCTACTTTTAGAATGAGTTGGTCAATTTGTTAAAAACTTTATCCTAATTAAACATTTTAAAATTCATTGATTCCCTAAAAATTAGCTGTTAAACCAATAGAGTACTGGCGTGGGATAGGTACCTCCACAAAGTCGAAACCACGTACAGCATTCGACTGACCAGCAGAATTTACCTCTGGGTCATAACCACTATAATTATCGAATGATAATAAGTTACGGCCAGCCAATAAAATACGGATGTTTTTCAAGCCTAAAGCTTTAGGAGTAGCCATATACGAAATAGAGACTTCTCTTACTTTTACGAAAGAACCTTTTTCAATATAATTTTCGAAAATACTAAACAAGGCAGCACTTGTACCTTTTGGCACTTGCCCTTTTAATTCTGGTTCATACCCTGCCAAGCCACCGTATAAATCACGTTCGCCTACTCTACGTGTAAAGTTGAATACATCAAAGCCTTGCATAGCATCTAACTGCAAACGGAAAGTAAATTTCTTGTATTCTACTTCATTGATGAATGAATACACTGCAGTTGGGTTTGGATTACCAATTACTTTACTTAAAATAGCACCGCTTGGTTGTCCATTAGCATCTCTACCAATGGTATATTGTCCATTGGCTAATTGTGTTCCTCTTTCACGTTGAGGTAAACCTGCTGGTGTTAATAACAAAGTACCATCTGGTTTACGTGCAAAGAATGTTGAATAAAAAGCACCTAGTGAATAACCATTTACGGCTGCTACTTGGCTAAAGCCTCCTGCAAATGGCAATACTCCGTTTCCTTCTACTCCGTCGATTACGTTTTTATTTTGTGTGTAAGTGATAGTAGAAGTCCATTTTACATTTTTATTTTGAATCGGAATAGCACGTACCATTACTTCAAAACCTTTGTTAGTCATAGTACCGATATTTACAAAACGGTTGTTATAACCAGTAGTTGGTGCTAAAGTACGGTTCAAAATCAGGTCTTTTACTTCTTTGTTATAATACGTAAATTCTACCCCGATGCGGTCTTTCAATAAACTAAAGTCTGTACCGATTTCTAATTCTGTTTGTCTTTCAGGTTTTACCGTAAAGTTTCCTAAAGTCAATGGAGCTAAATAACCATTTAATCCCCCCGTCGTAACTGGTGAATAGTTGGTAAAGCGGTCGTAAGCACCAATGGCTGTCAAGTTACCTGCTTGTCCCCAAGCTGCTCTTACTTTAAAGTTTGGTAAAATATCTTCTAAGTTATTTTTCCAGAATTCTTCATTTGATATTACGTACGAAGCACTTGCTTTAGGATAAAACTGCCAGCGGTTATCGACACCATATACGGAGGCAGCATCCCAACGACCAGCACCTGTCAAATATAGTTTGTTTGAAATGCCAAAAGTTTGTTGAACAAAAACACCAGCGAAAGCTCTCTCTGCACGACTTTCCCCTGCTACTATCAAAGCACCATTGTTAACGGTTTCTCCAAAAATACCCAATTGCTGTGCATTGATAGAAGTAGTCTGCGAACGGTCGTATTGAATAGTTCCACCTACACCAGTAGTAGATTCAATGAAGTCTGCTATTTTAGTTTGGTAGCGAATATTCAAATCATTGTTAACTTGTAACACATTGGCATCAGCACGACGAGACAACCCTGCATCATAACTTGGCGTAGTATTCACTGGAGGAATATAAGCCGTACCAAGCTGTGTATAGGTATCTAAACCAAAGGTATAATCAATACCCAAGCCTTCAATTGGCGTAAGATTTAACTGTACGTCGCCAGTGAAACGAGAAGTGCTTTGTTTAAACTTGAAGCGGTCGATAGCTTCCAAAGGGTTGGTCCTGCGAAGTACAGCTGTTGGTGCTGTAGATGGATAAGCCCCTGTAGTTTCATTTTTGGCAGGATTTACAAAGTTGTTCGAGAAGATAAATCCTGTTAAAGCTCCGTAGGCTTCGTTGATACCTCCGTTCGGAATTTCATTTGAACTACTATAGATATAATTTCCACCTACGGTAAGGCTTGCCCATTTGTTCAAATGCTGACCGATTCTCATTCTTACATTGGCACGATTAAAATCAGAGCTTTTGATAATACCTTGATTTTGGAACATCGAACCAGAGAAGAAATAATTAGAATTTTGGTTACCGCCTGAAACAGACAAATACTGCTCATTTCCTACTGCTTGACGGAAAATATCTTTCTGGAAATCATAACGAGTTACATCAGTTTGTGTTAAATCTGTAGTAACGGTATTGACGAAAGCCTTTCCATAAGTATTATAAGGTAAAGTCTTGCGTACTTCACTCACTCTGAAAGTAGATGAAAAACTAACGTTTGCTTTACCATCTTTTCCTTTTTTAGTAAAAATCTGAACAACCCCATTGCTCGCTCTTGAACCATAAATGGCCGCAGCAGCAGCACCTTTAATCACCTCTATTCTTTCAATATCATTTGGGTTTAAATCAACCAAACGGTTTTGGGCATACCCTCCTAAATCCAATAGTTCACGTGAATCATTGTTTACAATTACACCATCTACAATATACAAAGGGTCTGAAGAACCTACAATAGTACTTGGCCCACGTAAACGAACACTGATACCCCCTGCTGGGTTTCCAGAATTTTGTGTAATTTGTGCCCCAGCAATTTTTCCAGATAAAGCTTGGTCAATAGAAGTGGCTGCTGAATATTGTAAATCGGATGCTTTTAATGAAGTAACGGCATTACCCAATTGTTTTTTGCTAGTGGCTACTGAGGTACCCGTTACAATTACTTCATCAAGCCCAAGTGCATCTGTTGGTAATTGAACAGATAATACGATTGGACTTTCTTTACCAATAATTACTTTTTTGATAACCGAACGAAAACCTACCGAACGAAATTCAAAATCATAACTTCCGCTTTTTACATTCACATTTAATGTAAATTCACCATTAACATTCGTAGCCGTACCAATTTGAGTACCTTTTAAGATGACAGAAGCACCAATTAAGGGTTCGTTACTCTCATCCAAAACTTTACCCTTTACGACAATGGATTGTGCCAAAGCGTTCAATGAGAACATCATGACAAACAGCCCAAGCAAAGTAGATAGGAAATGTTTTTTCATTTGATTTTTTGGGGGTTGAGTGAAGAGTTAAATGCTTTTTTATGCATCTTTATCCGCAATAAAAGTAAAATATCAGGCGAATTCATGCAATAACAAAAATTACTTTTTAACAAAAATAATAAAATTATTCAAAAATCATTATTTTTATCGTAAAATTTCAACTTATTTCTGTTTAATTTTCAAAATTTCAATCAAAAACCCGCAAAAAAACGCATGAGTATTTTAGAAAGTAAAGTTTTGTTAAAAAAGGAAAGGCAGTTACAAATAATCCATCAGATTAATCTTCATAATAAAATACTTTCTTCCGACCTCAGTTTGATTCTGAATGTTTCTGAAGACACTATTCGGCGTGATTTGAATGAATTGGCTTCCGAGAATAAAATTGTGAAAGTGCATGGTGGTGCTTTATCAAAATCATATAATGTTTCAGCGACCCAAGCCGATACGTATGCTTATGACCAAAAGAAAATAATTGCTACTAAAATGATTAAGCTCATCAAGGATGGGATGACTATCTTGACTAGCGGAGGAACTACTATGCGAGCCATCGCTAATCAATTACCTAACAATTTGCATGTGACATTCTTTACCGTAAGCCCATTAATCTCTTTGGAATTAGCCGAACATCCGAATGTAGAAGTGATTTTTTTAGGAGGCAAAATCTCCAATATCTCTAAAATCAGCGTCGGAGGTGAAGTTGTCAGTAAAATTAATGACATCAAAGCTGATTTATGTGTATTGGGTATTAATGGCTTCGACCCCGAAGGAATCAGCGATTCCGACTATGAGGTAGTACAGGTAAAAAAGGCGATGATAAAATCATCAAGGCAAGTAGTGGCTACTACTATTTCAGAAAAACTAAATTCTGATTTGCGGTTACGGGTGTGTACTTTAAATGAAATAGATTACTTGATTACCGAACTTTCGCCCAGCCACGAATTATTAAAACCTTATCATGATTTGGTAAAATACATCCTATAAATAAAAAAGGTAAGTCTTGATGGAAAATAATTGATTAATTTTGTAGCCATATTTTATGTGGACTAGCCTTGTGCTTCCAGAAAGGCAACTCAAACGTTAATCAAAATCAAAAATGTCTGTCATTATTTCCAATATTACCGAAAGTCTCCCAGCATTTCTGGCTGAAAACCAATACACCAAAATTCATGTGATTGTCGATGAAAAAACGCATCGTCATTGCTATCCTATCATCAAGCCTCTATTACCTAAGCATCAGTTAACAAAAATAAAATCGGGTGAAGCGAATAAGAACTTAAGTACTTGTGAGGTTATCTGGGAAGGACTAACGAATCAATCTTTAGACAGACATAGTTTAGTAATCAATGTGGGTGGTGGCGTAATTGGAGATATGGGTGGGTTTTGTGCAGCTACTTATAAACGTGGTATTGATTTTATTCAAATTCCGACAACCTTGCTTTCGCAAGTAGATGCTAGTGTTGGCGGAAAACTTGGTATAGATTTTCAAGGATTAAAAAATCATATTGGGGTTTTTAAAATACCTAATGCCGTTCTGATTGACCCAGTTTTCTTGAAAACTTTACCTAAGCAAGAGCTTCGTTCGGGTTTTGGTGAAATTATCAAACACTGTTTGATACAAGATGCTGACAAATGGAATGAAATTAGAAAAATAGATTTTGAAGAACAGAACTTTGCTGACTTAATTGCACATTCCGTTGCCATCAAAGAGGCTGTAGTAGCAGCAGACCCAACAGAAAAAGGATTAAGAAAAATATTGAATTTTGGACATACCTTGGGGCATGCCATCGAAACGTTTTATTTAGGCAAGCCCAAATTGCACTTACTACACGGCGAAGCCATTGCAGCAGGAATGATTTGTGAAACCTATATTTCTTTTAAAAGAGGCATGATTGACCAACAATCATTGGAAAAAATTGAGGAATTTATCTTTGCAGTGTATGGAAAAGCGACTATTAAAGAAAGTGAACTAGAAGAGATTATCGCACTAACAGCACAAGACAAAAAGAATAAAGGCAAAGAAATTAGATTTTCTTTATTAGAAGGAATCGGAAAATGTACTTATGACATTTCAGTTGCTGCCAGCGAAATGAAAGAAGCTTTACTTTATTATATTGGATAAGTTTATTGAGCTTAATATTTGCCTAGATTAGACAACTTTTGAAAAGTTGTCTAATCTGATTGATTTAGCTACACATACAAAATCCCCTTATCCACCTTCGCTGGCAATGGTCCTTTAGTTACCAGTTTTAAAGCTGCTAAATTCGCCCCAGCGTTAGCACAATTTTCTGGACTCGCTCCTTCAGTATAGGCTGTTAGAAAACCTGCCCAATAGGCATCTCCTGCTCCTGTGGCATCTACTACTTCGAGGGGTTTTACGCCCAATGTAATTTGTTTTGTTCCTTTTTCAGTTGAAATGATTGAGCCATCTCCGCCTTTGGTTAGGCAAATCAGCTCCGCTCCCATCGCATGAAAATCTTGTAGGATTTGTGCTTCTGACACTTTATGTCCATATATTCTTTCGGCGTCGTCTTCACTTAATTTTACCAAAGCATCATGCGAACAATAAGCTGAAATAGTTTCCCAAGCTTGTTTTCTATCTGGCCAAATTTGTATGGCATAATTAGCATCTAAGCTAACTTTACAATTGAGTGCATTTGCTCGTTTGGCAGCATCTACAATGGTACTTTGGGCAGGGTCTTGGCTCAACGCGAAACAAGTAGTATGAAAAATAGCGGAGGCTTCTAATAAACTATCAGGTATATGCTGTGGTTGAAGCATACGGTCTGCCGTACGATAGGCAATAAAATCTGGCGTGCCTTTGGTGCGAGAAACCACTACTATACTTGTCGGCTGAAAATCATCAATGGCTATATGGCTAACGTCAATGCCTGTTTTGGCTACTTCTGTTTTTAGGTAAATACCAATGTTATCGTTGCCAATACAGGAAACCAAGGCAGTATTCATTCCTAAACGAGCCATATTCGCAGCCATATTGGCGGGACTTCCACCCTGAAAGCGTTCAAATGTGGCGGTTTCGAGAATACTATCTTGTATTTCTGTACCAATAAAGTCGGCCAAGAGCTCGCCAACCGAGAGTAATGCATATTTTTTCATGTTTATAAAAATGGATTGTTCTTGCGCTAAATATTCTATCATTATCAGCACTTTATCTGTGCAAATTACTGATAATTCTGTAAAAATTGAGTAGATTTAATAATAAAACCTTCACGACAATATGATGCTAAAAAACTACCTTTCAATTACCTTAATCGCTTTTTTGATATTGACTCATGGAATATCATTTGGAAAACCCAAAAAGAAAATCACTCATACTCCAACGGTACATCGAATAGACGATAAGGAGGCTTTACTTCGCAAAAAAGCGGATGAGTTGGCACATAAATACATTATCGTTGATGGTCATGTAGATTTGCCCTATCGGCTCCATGCCAAGATGGAAGATGTATCTGTACAAACCGCTGGTGGTGACTTTGATTATGTTCGCGCTAAAAAAGGAGGACTTACAGCTCCATTTATGTCTATCTATGTGCCTGCGGATTTACAGCGTAAAAAAGGATTTTCAAAAGCTTTGGCAGATTCGCTGATTGATATGGTCGAGAATCTGGTAAAACAATATCCTGATAAATTTGCCTTAGCAAAATCTCCTGCTGATATAGAAACCAACTTTAAAAAAGGCTTGATTTCTTTGCCAATGGGCATGGAAAATGGTTCGCCTATAGAAAGTAACTTGGCAAATTTACAGTACTTTTATGATAGAGGCATACGCTATATTACGCTTTGTCACGGGGAGGATAATTTTATTTGTGATACCTCGTATGACACTACTAATACGTGGCGAGGGTTGAGTCCCATTGGTAGACAGGTAGTTAGAGAAATGAATCGATTGGGTATTATGCTCGACTGCTCGCATATTTCTGATGATACTTTTGCACAGGTTGTAGCCCTTTCTAAAGCTCCTGTGATTGCTTCACATTCTTCCTGTAGAACTTTTACCCCTGGTTTTATCAGAAATGCACCTGATAACCTGATAAAAGCAATGGCTAAAAAAGGGGGTGTGATTATGATTAATTATTCTTCGATGTTCTTGGATTCTATTTCAAACAAGACTTACGAAACTAAAAGAACGCATTTACGTCAATGGCAAAAAGAACATAATTTAGTCCCTAAAGATTCACTGGCTAAAGCTTATGAGGCGGATTATGACAAACTTCATCCAACACCGCTTACGAATGTGGAAAGAGTAGCCGACCACATAGATCATGTAAAGAAAATTGCAGGAATAGATTATGTAGGTCTAGGTTCTGATTTCGATGGTGTAGGCCCTACCCTGCCTGATGGTTTAAAAGATTGTTCGCAATTGCCCAACCTGATTTATGTTTTATTAAAAAGAGGATATACTGAAAAGGATATTGAAAAGATTTGTTACAAGAATGTTTTTAGGGTCTGGAATAAAGTAGCGGAGGTAGCTAAGGGAATGTAAACGAGCTTTGATTTTTATCTCTAGCGAGGGACTTAAGTCCCTCGCTAGAGATAAAAATCAGATTATCAAATACTTATAAATAATTAATAGGATTTAAGTCGCCTACTTAAAGATAATGATTTTAAATTTTCCATAACTCATCTATGAATGGATTAATTATCAGTATAAGCATCATAAACATTCCAAGCCCAAACAATAAATGGAATGATGTATGTCCACCAGAAAAAGAAAGAGACTACCCCAGCTATTACCCATATAATAATTGCCTTGATAATTTGCCCTTTAACTAACTGACCTAAGCCAGGAATAAAAAATGATAGAATTGCCGGTAATGTGTGTGCTTGTGTTTGCATAGCTTTTGAAGTTTTAGATGATTCCTAATAAGTTTATTGCTTTATATTTTTCAATAAGAGATGCTCGATTTTACTCTTAATAGTACATCCTTCTATTATTTTGAGGAGATTTATTAAATATTTCCCCTCCACCATTTATCACATAAAAAAACCATTCCTCCATTTTCAATCTCCACAATTTGTTTTTGCAAAACCTATTGTATTATATTTGTAGTGTACTATTAAACTAATACAGTATATGATATCAATAAACAACCTCTCGTTTAATTATGGAAAACGAAAACCTGTATTCCGAAATTTAAACCTAAACCTATCTGCTGGAAATGTATATGGCTTATTAGGCAAAAACGGTGCGGGTAAATCATCATTACTTAGAAATATGGCGGGTTTGCTGTTCCCTAGCGAAGGTTCTTGTACCGTAAATGGTTACAAAGCACAAGACCGTCTGCCTAGCTTTTTACAAGAGATGTATTTTTTACCTGAAGAATTTTATACGCCCCCAGTAAAGATTAAGGATTTTGTAGCTACTTATTCGCCATTTTATCCAAACTTTTCGCTGAAACAATTTTTGGAATATTTAGAAGAATTTCAAATTTCTGATAACGAGAAGTTCACCGAGTTATCATTAGGACAAAAGAAAAAGGCTTTGATTGGCTTTGGTTTGGCAACAAATACGAAAGTGTTGATTATGGACGAACCAACCAATGGTTTGGACATTCCTTCCAAAAGTCAGTTCCGTAAAATCATTGCTTCTGTGGCTACTGACGAGCGAATTATTATTATTTCAACGCACCAAGTACGTGATTTAGATTCTTTGATAGACCCTATCATTATCCTAGACGGTTCGGAGGTATTATTACATGCTACCACTGAAGAAATTTCTGAAAAATTATCTTTCAAAACAGTTTCTGTAGTAACAGACCATGAGAAAGTTTTGTATTCAGAACATTCGATAAGAGGATTTTCGGTGGTGATGCCTAACAATGGTCACGAAAACAATAAAGTAGATTTAGAATTATTATTCAACGCTGCTTTAGCCAATCGCCAGTCTATTAAAGACATCTTTCAATAGCCTTTATCTGTTTAACTCAATAGTCATCACGAATATGACTATCCAACAACTTAGAGCAAAATACTATGAATAACTTTTTTGATTACAGCCGTTTTTCACTCCTTGTGAAAAGACAATGGACTGAAAACAAGTTTATATTTCTGATGGGACTAGTCATTTTTGGCTGTATTACTGCGGTAATTTATTCCATCAATTTTGACGCAGAAAATGATTATTTGCTAAAAAGAGGCATGCAGACAATGATGTTTATTATTGGTCTTTTTGGAGGAGGTACATTATTTGCAAATTATCTTTTCAAAGATTTTGGCAATAATAGTCAAACACTGAGTTTCTTGATGACGCCAGCATCGCACTTTGAAAAAATCACTGCTGGTATGTTTTATGCACTCATTGTCTTTCCTGTAGTTTATGCAATTACTTTCGGATTGGTTGATGGCGCTTTCGTAAAGCTTTCGGGCAATCCTCATAACGAAGTTTTGTATTCTATGGTGATGAATTCTTACAAAGAATATGATTTCTTAATATGTGTTTGGGTTGCGTTACAAATGTTTGTGATATTAGGGGCTATTTATTTTGGCAGGATGTCTTACATCAAAACAGCTTTTACAGGATTCTTGATATTAGCATCGTTGGGATTGATTCAGTATTTGTTGTACAAAATCATCATTGGTTCAGGCTCACATAATATTGATATGGGAAATCATAATAGACAACATCTTTCAAGTGAATTCCAATTCATGATGGATGGCTCAAAATATGCTTTCTATTATTTACTAGCACCAGTGATAGCAATAATAGCCTATTTTAAATTAAAAGAAAAGGAGGTTTAACATGGAATTCAGAGATAATCAAGCAATTTACCTCCAAATAGCAGAGTATATTTGTGAGCGTATCTTACTGAAACAGTGGATGATTGGTGATAAAATCCCATCCGTTCGTGAACTAGCTGTTCAGTTGGAAGTAAACCCTAATACGGTAATGAGAACTTACGAGTTCTTGCAACAAAAGGAAATTATTTTTACTAAAAGAGGCATGGGTTTTTTTGTATCAGATGATGCCCAAGACAAAGTTCTAGCCTTTAGAAAAGAAGAGTTCTTAGGAAATGAATTACCAGTATTCTTTAAAAATATTCATTTATTAGGACTAGATTTTGATTTTATTAAAGACAGATTCGAGGCATTTAAAACAGCTAATTTTTAAGCACAAAACTTATGAAAACATCAAATAAATTATTGGTAGCTTTGGCTTGTATATTAGTCATTGGAATGACCTCTTTTACGATATTGCTTAAAGCTGAATACAAAAACAAGGTTGCAAAAATTGATATTTCAAAACAAGTTATTAAACTAAAACCATTTAATAACCTTGAATTAATATCACTAGAAGATTATAATAATATTAATGTTGAAATCGAAGAAGGCACTGAATACAGTATCAAGAACGTGCCTAATGCTAAAGTTGTAGGAGAGTCATTGAAGATTGATAGTAGCTCAGAAATATATGGAAAAATAATTATTACTGTTCCTAAACTTCCTGCTATTACTTTGAATGGTTACGAAATATCGGTAAAAATTAATGGTAAAAGTACCAAATTTGCCAACAGTAATTTAGCTGTAAATAGTACTGCCACTGGAGACTTAACACTAAACAATTGTGATTTAACAGCGGTAAACATCAAAGCTGACAATGCAGAGGTTAAAGAACATTGGAGGGATGATTGGGATCGTTACTATCATTTCCACTTAAATGACTCTAAGGTTGCTAACTCAGATATTTCATTGAAAGGCAAATCAACTTTATCATTGAAAAAAACAGCATTGTTATCACCTACATTTGATTTGAGTGATTCTGCTTCTATCACGATTGAAGGGAATGCAATGAATCCTTTTGTGAAGAAATAGTCATCCATTCTACTAGTAAAGCCCAGCAGTGAGCCTCGCAAGTCCAGTTGATATGAAAGACTTTTGAAGAAGCTATTTTATACAACATCGGATTTTCGTAGGCTGTCAGCAACCCTGCAATAAAGAAGTAAAAACCTGTAAACATCTCCTTTGAGCAATCGACAAGTTCGGTTTTTTCAAAGGAGATATTGAAGCGTAATAGGCTGGTTTCTATAAGGATTCTATCCATCAAAGCCAAATTTGGTCGCCTCAAATAATCCAGCATATCTGCTACTAGTTTTTCTCGGCAAATCTCTAAAGCCTCAATCCTAAATTTTGCCATTAATCTCGCTACATGATACATGATGATAGGTGTTCGGACGTAGTGATGTGCTACTCTAAAGGGTTGATTGATATACTGACCTGATATAATAACCTGTTGAAGGTATTTTATAGCATCATTCCCATGTTCATCGAGCGTTATATCATATGAAAGTAAGCAATAAATCATATTTGATAAAGCACAGGCATCAAATTCGATATACATTTTTTTACCAAACCAAGTTGAATATGCTTTTAAGGTTTTGTATTCCTCAAAGGTATTTTCGATGGTCTGCGTATATCCGTTTGAGTGTTTTACTAGCTTATCTTTCAAAGCAATGGCTTCTTCTTGTGAAAATTGCTTCGTCAGAAAAACCATTGAAGTATCATCAATATCATCTGGAATTTTAAAGTGATTCAGTTTGTGAAGGATATTGCCATGAGGGAAATGCTGAGATGGTTTTGTTTGAAAGAAGTTATAGGTATTCAGTCCATCTTTATTTTGAAAAAGTGGATACGTAGCAATGGCTTTTTTAGTAATTTTTTCAATAAGTATTTGTGATGTTTCCGACAGATTTTCTTTAATGTTATTCAGCGTAAAAACGGTAATAGCAGTAAAAAAAACATTAGTATCTGGACGACGATAATGCAAAATATTATTTTCCCTAAAAGATTCAAAAATACCTTCAGGGAAATATGTTCTATCAGCAGACGTCTGTAAATCTGCAATTTTTAAAATTATATCGTCAATTGTCAAAACATTGAATTTTTAAATCTTCATTCATTACACATATCTTTATTTTCAAATCGACACATTTTCAAATTTTCAAATTCTAAAGATATTTCACCATCGCATTTTCATCTACAAACAAATCATCACTCATTCTGATAGCTTGTTTTTCAAAACTAAATACTTCAAACCCTTCCGAAAGATACAAATTTTTAGCCCGATGATTATCAGCTATTAATGTCAATACAATCTGTTTTAGGCCTACTCCTTGTTTGGCTCTTTCGATGGCTGCTTGTAACAGTTTTCGTCCCAAGCCCAAACCTTTAGCTTCTGGGGCTACATACATCCTAAAAATCAACCCTTTGTGTTTGAGTTTCAAGACATTTTCTCTTTTAAATCCAACTGTTCCTAACAAATCTCCTTCGTCAGAAAAAGCCACTAAAGTAAAGCTTTCAAAAGTATTTTCAGTCGGGAAAGCTTCGCCAGCAATATCCACTGGCGAAACCCTGAAAAATTGAGATTCTTCTGTAATGGCTTTATGCAATAGGGTATAATAAAGCTGGATTTCAGCCTCGGTATTGATTACTTTTATGTTCATACTAAAGCGGATAATCCATTTTAATGTCTGTTCTTTCGTAAAAAGTCTTTCCGAGAGGTACTTCTACAAACCCTATGCTTTTGTAGATTGAAATGGCTGGTTTTAGTGCTGTATTCGATAACAAATATAAGCCTTTGGCTTTACGAGCTTTGGCTTCATCAATTGTTTTTACACATAGCTTTTTGCCTAAACCCAAGCCTTGGGCTTTAGGCGTTACGCCCATTTTTGCCAATTCGTAAATACCATCACCATCATGGATTAAGGCAGAAGTACCCACAATCTCATCCCCTAATTTTGCTAGAAAAATTTGTCCCCCATTAGCGATAATTTCATCTGGTGCTTCTAATTGTTCCAAATCGTGAGGTTCTACTTTGAAAAACGTTTCAATCCATTCTACATTAATACGTTTGAAGTCGTCTTTATAAGCTTGCTGATATTCAATAATTTGTACATTATTCTCCATGTTTTCTTGGGGATTTATTTGAATATTCTTTTCAAAAAAATGAGTATCCACTGGCATAAAAGGGAAAACCGAAGGAATATTTTGTTTTTCAATGGCCTCAAAACCGTTTCTGATATAAAAGCGAATGGCTGCTTGTAGGCGTTCTAATGTTCCTAAATATAGGTTTGTCATGCCAGCTTTTTGTGCTTCGGTGGTCAATAAATCTAAAAGTTTCTGAGCAATTCCATATTCTTTTCCCCGAAACTCTTTCTTAACAAACATTTTACGAATCGCTCCTACGTTTTCACCACAATCAATTAGAGCGATGCTTCCGACTACCTTACCGTCGTGTAAGGCTACCCAGAAATTGCCATAGTTTTGTTGGTAAAAATTTGGAATGTCTAATAAATCTTGTTGTTCATTAATGGTAATCGGTACTTGAAACTCTTTTTGCTGAATAGTCAAAATTAAATCTACTACTTGGTCTGTATATTGATTTTCAAAGGATTGTATCTGTATCATTGTCTTCACTATTAAACTATTATTTCACCTATTAAATATGGGGCTACTTTACCCGCCATTTTTACCCTGTCGCCCACTAATGTACAGAGCAACTCCCCTCCTCTGGCAGATATTTGCTTGGCTGTTAGGATATTCTTTCCTAATTTTTCTGCCCAGTAGGGTGTTAAGGTAGTATGGGCGGAGCCTGTGACGGGGTCTTCGTCGATACCTGACTGTGGTCCAAAAAATCTTGATACAAAATCTACCTTATCTCCTTTGGCAGTAACGATAATGCCTCTGCATTTTACCTTAGCAATGGTCTTGAAGTCGGGCTTTAGTGCTTTTACTTGGCTTTCGTTTTCAAAAACCAGAAAATAGTCTGTAATGCCTTTTAGGGTTTCTTGGGGTTTTATTCCCAGTCCTTCGATTAATTCTTCAGGTGTTTCTGCCACTACTGGAATATCAACAGGGAAATCTAGTTCTAATAAATCGTCTTTCTTTGCTACTTTCAGAACACCACTTTTAGACTTAAACTCAATGGTTGTTTTGAGATATTTAGCGTATTCAAAAATGGTGTAGGCAGTCGCTAGTGTAGCATGACCACAGAGGTTTACTTCAACGGTTGGCGTAAACCATCGTATATGAAACTGTTCACCTTCGGCGACATAAAAAGCCGTTTCGGCAAGGTTATTTTCAGCAGCAATTTTTTGCATTAGTTCATCAGTAATCCATTCAGTAAGGGGTACTACAGCGGCAGGATTACCCGCAAATACTTCATTCGTAAATGCGTCTAATTGATAGATTGTTAGGTTCATAATGGCTATCAGCTTTCAGCAATGAGCTTTCGGCTTCTTTAAATGGTTTTTCAGCTATGAGCAGTGGGCTATAAGCTTTTTGAAATAAGAATAAATACACAAGATTTTAGAAGTATAAAAAGCTCAAAGCTGATTGCTCAAAGCTCAAAGCTTCACCCTAATTTGTGAAACTCCTTAAAGCGTTCTAAGTAACTTTTTTCAGACCAAGCATCTTCAATTTCTTTGACGGCAATCAGTAAATTATGCTCTTGATTTTCGATGATTTCGGCATTCATTAGTTTTATTTCCTCCCAAATTTTTTGGAGTGTAGGTAATAAATTCTTTCCCTTTTTCGATAATTTCAAATTACGTTTACGAGCGTCCTCGTCCGACTTCTTAGAAATGATCAAACCTTTTTTCTCCAACTCCTTTGCCATCTGAATAATGGCTGGATGCGTAACATTCAACCCTTCAGCTATTTCCATAATCCCAGCCTCGTTTTTCTGAGACAGAAAGTAAAAAATAGGAAACCATTTTGGTTGAAAGTCTACTCCGTAGAAACGATACACATCTTCACCACCACGCATGATGGTCTCGCTGAGTCGTTTGAGCCTACTTCCAAAAGCCAAAGGGCCTAATTCTGATATTAAATCCATTTTATGTAAACAATTACGTAAGTACTTACGCAAATTTTAAAAGTTTTTTTGAATTAAACAAAAAAATCTTCTCCTTTTTGAAAAAGAGAAGATTTTTAGATAATGCTATTTTGTTAATCGTAACCTTAGTTATATATAAACCACAAGCTTAGCTTGGCGTATTAAGGATTAGAAATCCTTATTTAATAAAGTCGAAGATGTAGCGAGCTAACATCCCAACCAACATCTGTTATATTAAACTTCTTTCACTTCAATGGCATATTTAGGCAGTTCTTGCTTTATTTTTTCATATATTTTTATCCATTCTTGATAGCCTTCCTCAATTTGAGAAGCTGAGAAACTTGCCCAATTAGCATGTTTACGGGTAAATTCCAACTCTTCTTCCTTTCTTATTAATAATTGCTGTGGTGAGGGAATAAAAACCGTATGTAATCGATGATTATTTTCTTTCAGTTTATTTGATAAATTAACTAGTGAATCAATATCGTGATAATAACGAATCAAAACATCGTTCTTTTTTCTACTTAATTCAGTGTACAGTGAGTTCAAAATCTTTTCTTGATCATAATTTACACTCAGTTTACGTTCAGTTAAAAACTTATCCATACTAATTTTTTCAACATTTAGTTTTTCGAAAACAGTATCTGTTTCTTGCATTTCTACTATTATATATACATTCATAGTTCTAAACATTTAATTGATTATTTTTAACTGAATGCCTAATTCTTCTAATTCTACATTGCCCCTCCCCTCGCTTGGCGTAGTGTTTTTCACTACGTCAGTGTGTACTGTAATGTTACTTGCAAAAATGCAACGCATTTTATGATTATTCCCAAGCTGTGTACGCATATACCACTATCCGTTGTGGACTAGGCGTTGCCTTCTAAGAAGACTCTACACACTGACGTAGTGAAAAACACTACGCCAAGCGAGGGGCAGCACGGATATTATTACTGTGGCTCTTAATAAAATTTTACAATTTGATTTTCAAATCTTTCAAGTTCGATTGAGGATAATTGATAATCGTCTAAAAAACCAATTAGTATATTGTACTTTTTATACATTTCTAAAAATATATTGATTAATTGCAAATCAATTAT
>NZ_JAVDUE010000011.1:0-220707 GCF_031456255.1 Arcicella sp. BE140
TTAATGAAAGACGATAACTTTCTTGGAAATATTTGTAATGAAATTTACTCAAAAAATCAAAGAACGTTTATTTTATGAAAGCTAATAAGTCCCTCGCTAGGGATGTTGTAAGAATTTCCACTTACCTCCTACTCATAGCTCATAGCTCATAGCCGACAACTACTTGATCTTCACATTAGTCGCCCCGTAACCGAATTTCTCTTTCTGAGCATCTTCAAAGTATTTTACATTTTTATGGCCCGAAAGTTTTTTGTGAATGGCATCTCTTAATACGCCATTGCCAACACCATGAATAAACGTAATTTCATCCATTCCATTGGCAATGGCCGCTTCAAACTGTTTGTCGAAAGTTGCTAATTGCAATGCCAACATTTCTCGGTTTGACATCGCCCAAGCATCAGCAGATAACTTTTCGATATGTAAATCAACTTCAATAGCTGGTTTGGAAGGCAAAACTACCACAGGTTCTGGTGCTTGCTTTTCAAACATTTGTTCAATCAATTTTTCTGTGTTGATTTTTGTAGGAACAGGATTAACAGAATCCTCAGCATCCAACTGAAACAAATGTGCATCCTGATTTAAAATTGGGGCTTTTTGTTTGCTCTTAAAAAAAGTATTTACCCTGAATTTTAGTCGTCTTATCAATGGCTCTGGCAATTTCATAAATGCCAAACGATAGAAAAATGCTTGGAATACAAACGTTCCCCATTCTTCAAAGTCTTTCACCAATACATTTTGAACTTTGATAGATGATTTTGGTTTCAACGTTCCAGATGCCAAACCTTTATGGTGTGGGTCTGAACCAACCGAAAGCATAAATGGTAATTCCCAATCGGTATTATTGATAAGATGTTGCGAAAGTTCACGGTCATTCACAGGCACAAAGGCCATGTAAACACCTTTGTTTGCCAAAATCTCAGGCGTTGTTGGTTGGCGACGCTCGATACTAGCCTGTGGTTCAAAAGAACGAGAAGGGGCTACAGGCTTAAATGTTTTTTGTTCTAATTCATCTATAATTACGGCATCCGAACGCTTTACGGGTATCGTAAAACCATCTTCAATCTCTATTTCAATAATATTATTCGACAATATCTTGGTAACGATTCCTTCTTCTTTTCCACGTAATAGTCTTACTCTATCTCCTATATTCATTTTCTTAATTGTTAATTTGTCTGCAATTTAGGACTTTGCAAGCGGTTATCGGTTATTTGTAATCTGTTATGTATAAAATTTAACCTTAAAAAGCTCACATCTCAAAGCTTACAGCTACTTAAACGCCACAACATTTTTTATATTTCTTTCCACTTCCACAAATACAAGGGTCATTTCTGTTAATTAGGACTTCTGAGGTAATATTTTTAGGATTGATAATTCCTTTTACATAAACCCATTTACCATTTTCTTTCACAAAAGTTGAATGCTCATGATGAATTGACGTTTGTCCATCAGCGTTTTTGAAATAGGCTTTAAAAGTCACTTCCCCATTTATATCATTTACTTGCCCGTTTTTAGTATGAAGTATTGTTAATTTTTGCCATTGATTTTCGCTTGCCCATGCCGCCAAATCTTGCTTGGTAAACTTAGTACGTTCGGTAGAATGTGTACTTGCTAATAAATAATCAGGCGCAACTGAGGCATAAGCAGAATATCTTGAACGCATCAATGCCTCCGCCGTAGGTGCTTCTTTTTTTCCTAAAATAATTGGTTCACAACATTCACTAAACGCTAGGTTTGAACCACAATAACATTGAACAGACATCATAAAGTTTGAAATTGTGAATTGCGAGTTAAGTAGTAATTAGTAAATAATTGACAATTAGAACTATAAATTTCTAATTATCAATTATTTACTAAAACCATCATTTTAATTATATACATTACTTATTTATATGTTGGCACCACGCAAAATTTTCTCCATCTTTTTGCCTTTCGCCAACTCGTCTACTAGTTTGTCTAAATATCTTACTTCTTTAGTTAAAGTATTATCTATTTCTTCTATCCGATAGCCACAAATTACTCCAGTTATGAGTGAAGCATTCGGATTTAGGGTAGCTCTCTGAAAAAAAGTTTCAAAAGTCACTTTTTCATCAATTAGTTGTTGTATTTTCTCATCATCAAAGCCGGTTAACCACGTTATTACTTGGTGTAATTCCGCTTTTGTCCTGCCTTTACTCTCAACTTTTGCAACATAATGTGGATATACTGATGCAAAAGTCAATTTTGCCATTCGCTCATTGTGTTCTGCTGTTATTTTCATAAGGTATGTTTTAATGGAAAGTCTGTTGCTAGTAAATAATTCAAAGCTATGTAAAAGAATTAAATCGACTTTATTTCATCCCTCAAAAATAACTATTAAAACTTAGTGAGTTTGGTTTTAAGCTTGAAAAGGTAAATCTGTTAACTAATTAAATTTAAAATAAGCTTGTTATTAGGTATTAAGAATAAATCATTACTTTAGGTAAAAATCTGAACTTACAAAAAGTAGTACAGCACATATAACACTAAGATAACCTTCAACTTACCCCATGGAAGATGGTTATGTGCTTAATAATGACTTAAAAATGCAAATAGAACAGCTTTCAATAAACAACCTCAAACAACTAATAGAACTTGTTTTAGCACTTTGGGAAGATTGTGAATTTGAGGAAGAATTTGACAATTACAAAAATATCATTGGCTCAGAAAATGAAATTTGTTACCTATACAAAGACCAAGAAAATTATATTGCGTTTATACATGTAAGCACTCGAAATGATTATGTAGCAGGAGCGGTAGATTTGCCAGTTGCTTATGTAGAGGGGATTTATGTAAAGCCAACTTATCAAAAGCAAGGCATCGCGAAAAAGTTAATGAATGTTGTTGAGGGTTGGGCTAAGCAAAAAGGGTATAAACAACTTGCCTCTGATACAGAGATTACGAATACTGAAAGCATAGATTTTCATAAGAAGATTGGGTTTACCGAAGTTGAACGTATAGTTTGTTTGATTAAAGATTTATAAAAGAAAATACAGGAATGTTGACAAAGAAATTTTATGACATACTACTTGAAAACAAAAAAATAGGGACAACAGAGCTTGAAAATGCAGACGCATCAATGGGAGTTGTTTTTGGAAAGATATACTTTATCAATATTATTTCAGGATATGACTTCTTTAGAAATTATTGTATAATCAACAACGTTGAATTAGTAGCTGACTATCCAGATGAAAAATTAATATCAACTCGAACCATAGAAAATTTGGTCGTTAGAAATCAAAATGGAATAGAAATTAAAGCATTAGGAAATCAAATAAGTGGTATGGATAGTGATGAATTTGAAATTAACTTGGAAGGTGTTCCTTATCCTTTATTTGAAAAAGAGTTTCCCCATCACTTAAACTTCACCCTCTAAATACAAAACTCACTAAAATGAATAAAATACTTTTGACCTTTTGTTTATGCATCACAATATTTACTTTTGGATATGGGCAGACAAAAAACTTTATCGACCAACCTTATATTGAGGTTAGTGGTTACCAAGACACCTTAGTAACGCCTAATCTTATCTATCTTAAAATCATCATTACAGAAAAAGACAGTAGAGATAAAGTTTCTGTTGAAGAACAAGAAATGAAGATGATTACAGCATTTAAAGCAATGGGGATTAATACTGAAATAGACCTGACCAGTAGCGATATGGTGAGTAATTACAAGTCTTATTTCTTAAAGCAAAAAGACATCCTAAAGACCAAAGAGTATATTTTAAAAGTTACCAATGCCGAAACTGCAAGTAAAGTATTTATACAACTTGAAGACTTAGGCATATCAAATACTTCCATTCAAAAAGTTGACCATTCTGATATTGAAAATTTGAAAAATATTTGCCGAACCAGAGCAATTGAGAACGCACAAAAAAAAGCCATTCTACTGACAAAACCTATTGGACAAACCATTGGAAACGCAATTCATATCACAGACAATGATACAAATTTTGATAATCTACTTCAAGGACCAATTCCAGGTGTCCAAATTCGTGGATATAATACAGTTGACAAAGCAAAATATGAAGCTCCAAAAATAGAATTTGAAAAGATTAAAATAAGCGCAACAGTAAGCGTAAAATTTATACTCAAATAAAATTTCAACAAACCAATAAACCAAAAGAATCACATGAAAGAGAATAAAAACCTCGCAGAATTAACATTAGAAGAACTACAGGCAAAACAAAAAAAGGCAAAGGGTGCTGTGATAGGACTCGGCATTGTAATGGCAATTGCTTTAATTACCCTTATTTATCTTGCTACAAAAAGTAAAAATTATGCGTTACTTGCTGTTGCTGGTGGTAGTGGTCTCACTCTTTTACCAAGTATTATTGTCCTAAAGCAAATAGAAACTGAAATAAAATCACGAAAAGCTAATTAACCTGTAAAAATCCAATCACAAACAGAAGTCTCTTTAACTAACCTTAGGCAAGGTTAAATTCATTTTTACAGCTAACAGTCGGATTCCGAAGATGATAAGAATGGTTAATAAATCTACCAACTCATTTGGCAAAGCAAGTTGCTTCATTAAGAAATAACACAAACCACCTATAATACAGGGTGTTGCATAAATAACTTCTTTTCTAAGAAGATACGGAATTTCGTTTAACAAAATATCACGAATTAGTCCTCCAAAACAAGCGGTGATTGTTCCTAAAATAACACAAGCCGAAATGTCTAAATTGATGGCTAATCCTTCTTGAATGCCTCTTAGCGTGAAGAAACCCAAACCAAGCGAATCAAAAAAAGTGAGTGTTTTATCTAGTTTGTCGATATGATTTTTTAAGATGATTGTCAGGATAAAAGTACAGGTTATTAATAAAATCACGGAAGAATCTAAAAGCCATCTTACAGGCAAATGACCAATTAAAATATCACGAATAGTTCCTCCGCCAATGGATGTAACAAAAGCGATAACCAATAAACCAAAAATATCTAATTGTTTACGTATGCCTGCTAAAGTACCAGAAATGGCAAAAGCAATTGTTCCGCCAATATTAATAATCGTGAAAAACTCCATTTGAATAACTATTTGTAAAAATGACTTGATGATTGCTTTTAAAGTAATCATCAAGTCATTTTCAATATTTCCACAAAAATAATCTATTTTACTGGCACTTCATGCAATAACTCTAGACCTACCGAAGAACGTGGAGGAAAACCTGTCCAATTCTTTTCATTTGAATTAGGCTGAACAGAAAGGTATTTCCCAAAATCTTGATGCTTTAGTTGGATTCCTAAAAAGGCTGTCACAAAATGTTGATTGATATTATTAATATGTCGTTCGTTCCAAGCGGGTTCTGAATAATGAGCATAATCTCTGGCTCGTTCGGGTTTATAAGATTCGGCTGGTGGCGGATTAGGTGCTACGTTATGACGAGCATTCATATAAGTAAGCAAGTACCGTTCGCTATTAATTGTTCCTTTATAAATGGCTTTGATGCCGTCTTCATAACCAGATATATCATCCTGACTACCTGCTACAAAAAAAGTAGGCACTTTTAGTCCTTTTAATCCTTCGGCATCCCACACACCTCGTTGCATTCCCCAAGGTGCAAAAGCTACTACCGCTTTGATACGGCTATCTTGCGAAGCTATAAATTCAGCATTTCCTGACGTTCTCACTTCTATAGCTTTACTGCCGCCTGTCATGGTGGTAAATAATGTACCTGCTTGCTGACTATAACCAGCACCTGCTGCATTCAGAACACCATAACCGCCCATTGAATAACCAATTAATGCGGTATTATTAGCATCTGCTAATCCCTCCAGAAAGCTTTTACTTTTGGGTTTAGCCAAGTCAGCTATTTGATTCAATGTAAATAAAATATCTTTAGCACGATTCAACAAGGTGCTTTGAAATGGAGAAGCATCACGATAAGTGGACTCGGTATGGTCAATGGCTACTACTACATACCCTTTTGACGCCAGATTTTCGGTTAAATAGGTCATTAACAGTCGTGAACCTAAATAACCATGCGAAACTACAATCAGCGGAAAAGCACCAACACCCGTTTTAGGTTTGGCATCTCGGGCAGCTCTACCTAAAAACTGAAAGGGAATTAAAGGGCGTTTAGGGTCGTTTGAAACACCAAATACTTGGTCATAAGCTACGATTTCTTTTTCATTATCAGACAAATTAGCAGGATACCAAACTTCCACTTTCAAAGGACGGTCATAAATAGCATCTACCCCATCTTTAGATTTTAGTACATCTATCTGTCCTCTATGAACAAATTCCAATGTACGGACACCCACTTTATATTCTCCCCTTACTGACAATTCGGGAGCATCTGGCAGGGCATCTCCAAAAATATACTGTTCATTATTTTGTGCTAGTAAATTGGTTTTAAAAGTAAATAAAACCAATAACATTAATATTGCTATTTTTAGCAATGGATGAGGATTGTTTTTCATAGTTGCTTTGAGATGATTTGTTTTTTAAATATGGCATAAAAAAAATAAATTCAGCCTGCTATAGACTGAATTTATGATAAATTTAATATCCTCCCAAGTATTTCCTCATCACCCATTCTGCTGTGAGGAGCGTAAGAATTAAAAAGAAAATCCAGCGAAGATTTATCATTTCTTTTAAATCTTCGGTAGCTTCTATTTTGTCTGGCACTTGGTGACTTAATATCGTCTGTTTCAGTTTTTCAAATTCATTTTCATTAAAAAACTTCCCTCCTGTTTTATTAGCTAATTGCCTTAGTACATCAAAATCAGCGGTAAGGTTAATATTTTCAATTTGTAAATCTTGAATGACAAATTCGCCTGTGGCTTGTTCTACTTTACCAAGTATGGTGGAAGTTGCATTGAAACGATACACACCAGCGGGTAATCCACTAATTTCAAATTTTGTATTGTCTGCCGTGGTCGAATACGTATAGTTTCTAGTAAACCCTTTTTCGTCTTTTATCGTAAGCTTAATTGGCTGATTGTATAGTTTCTCGTAAATACCGTTATAAATTTCAGTCTCAAACACTACTTTTTCTCCTAAAGACAAAGGTGTTTTTAATGGATAAACTCTTAATTTTCTTTTATCATCTTTGGCCGACAGGTATTGTAAAACCTTTGTAATAACATCATCCACTACTATATGTTTTTCTGTCAATTGAAATTCTTCTAATCGCCATGTCCAAAGTCCTTCCCCTGTAAAAATAGCAGACTTTTTAGTCCCCATATTCATAGCCAAAAGTGGTTTCTGTGTTTGAACAGTACCTACTTTTTGATACAATAACACTTCTGTATTAGGGAGCAAAGTAAAATCGCCAAAAGGAACCGAAAGCTGTGGAAACTTTGCTATTATATCCATTTGTTCAGCATCAAAATTCAATACCTTGAAATTTTTATTATAAATACCCGTCACTTTATCACTTTCTCCTAAATCAGCATTTATTTGCATTACCTGATTCAGTTGGTTTAAATAATTCACTCCTGATTGGTTTCCTAACACAAAAAAAGCTGGAATATTTTTGTCTAATAATGGTTTGAAGACATTAGAGTATGTATTGTAACCATCAGGCAATTGGTGTAAAATCAGTAAGTCATAGGTTTTGTTAATCTCTGGATTAGCATTTTCTGTCAGAATCTTTACATCTAATTCATAGTTTTCATTTTTCTCAATGATACTTTTCAGTGCTTTTACATCAGGATGCGGAGCGAGTGCCAAGAGTAATATTTTCTCTTTCCCATTGATTACTTCTATGTAAACTTCTTGACGATTATTCCTATTTGAAAACTCTCCTGATAATAAATCTATTTCAACCGTTAAGTGCTGTACGCCTACTTGAGTAGCAGTAGTATTAAAAGTCAGTGTTTTCAAATCGTCTTTTTGATTAAAAACTACGCTCTGCTTTTCTAATATCTTCCCTCCTTGTTTTAAATAGACGTTGGCAGCTTTTCCTTCAAACCCAAAAGCGGTAATATCTGTTTGTACAGGAAACTTGTTGCCCAAATATGCTATCTTGTTGGCATAAACCGTTTTAACGGCAATATCTTTTTTAGGAATGGTATCGCCCAAACCAATCGTGTGTACAGGGAATTTAAAGGATTCTGAAGCGGGAGAAATCCCTTCGTTAACGATTCCATCTGAAACTAGGACAACATCCGTTAAGTTTTGGTCCTCAAAAGTATTTTTAATGCCCGAAAGTAGATTTGAAAGGTTGGATGTTTTATAATTGAATTGAAGTTTTTCAAGGTTTTGAGTATTCTCTTCATTAAAGCCTACGAAGGCTACTTCATAGTCTTTTTCCAGAAGGCTTTCTTTTATTTCATTGAGGTTCTTTTTCAGTTCTTCTAATACTTTTTGCCCTGATACATTCATCGACTGTGAATTATCTAAAGCAAAAACTACTGTTTTCTTTTGAATGTTCTGGCTTACTTGCCTGATTAAAAAACTCAACAAAAGCATACTTAAAATACTAACAGCCACAAACCTAAAAGCGGCCATTATGTAATTTTGGGCTTTTGTCCAATTTGTATTTTTTTGATACAACACAAAGGCGTATACACCAGCAAGTAAAAAACAGAGTGGAATAAACCAAGGAGAAGATTGAAAGAGAAAATCGAATTTCATCATGGGCTTTGTTTGTTGTCTCTTATCAAAAAAGGAGTAGAAGGATTAGTTGTGAGTGATGAGTTAGTGAATTGTGAGTTAGTGTTATAAAGGAAAATAAACTCAAACATTAACTCACAATTCACTAACTCACAACTATTTAAAATCACTCAATCACAATTCACTCAATCACTAAATAACTAAGTAAGCATTCCGCCGTCTACTTGCAATACTTGTCCTGTTATGTAACGAGACATATCTGATGCAAGGAATACACAAGCATCTGCTACTTCTTCTGGCTGTCCTCCACGTTTCAATGGAATTGATTTTTTCCATTCTTCAGTAGCCGCAGCATTCAATTCTCCAGTCATTTCAGTTTCGATAAAACCTGGAGCAATTGCGTTTGAACGGATATTTCTAGAGCCTAATTCTAAAGCAACCGACTTAGTAAAGCCAATAATACCTGCTTTAGAAGCAGCATAATTTGCTTGACCAGCATTTCCACGAATACCTACTACCGAGGTAAGGTTGATGATAGAGCCAGCTTTAGCTTTCATCATTGGTTTGGTGGCTGCTTTTGTTAAATTAAAAACAGACTTCAAGTTTACTTGGATAACAGAATCCCATTGTTCTTCTGTCATTCTCATTAATAAGCCGTCTTTAGTAATACCTGCATTGTTAATCAATACATCTATTTTACCAAAATCAGCAACAACTGAATTCATCAATTCTTCTGCTTGCTTATAGTCAGAAGCATCTGAACGATAGCCAATTGCTTTTATTCCTAAAGCAGACAATTCTGCTTCTAAAGCCTGTCCTTTTTCTACAGATGAAAGATAAGTAAAAGCAACATTTGCTCCTTCATGAGCCATTTTAAAGGCAATTGCACGGCCGATGCCTCTTGAAGCACCCGTTACTAACACCACCTTGTCTTGTAATAAAGCCATTTATTTTGAATTAATTGTTATTTCCAAAGTTCAAAAATAACATAACGCCCTAAGACCACAAAATTATATCCAGTATCTTTAGTATTAGCGCTGATAATGTATGTTATTATTGCGTTTAAATATCCATCATTTTTTGATTAAATATAATCATCAAAAGGATGATAAATAAAGAGCGGTAATTCTAAAAAAGAATTACCGCTCTTGAATATTGATATTACTTTACTGGGTTTTAACATAACTACCCAACCATTTTATTTCGGAAGCATGCTTAGACATAATCGTTTGAACGCTTTCGTCTAAGAAATAACCATCAAACTCCATCAAGAACCAGAAATTGAATTGTTCTCCTTCTTTTACAGGACGGCTCTCTATTTTCAACAGGTTAATTCCTTGACTTTCAAATTCCTGTAGAAATCTAACCAACGTACCTGGTTTACCATCTTCTGGTAATTTTGCGATAATCGTTGTTTTGTCATTTCCGCTTTTTTGATTGATAAAATCTTTACCAATAATAAAGAAACGCGTACGGTTCTGGGCAGAATCTTGAATGTTATCAAATAGAATAGGTACATCGAACAACTTAGCAGCGATGTGCGAACATATTGCCGCAGAGTCAGTTTCTGAGGCAGCTAATTTTGCTGCTTTTGATGTTGAATCTACTTGTACAAAAAAATCATCTTCTTTTCCGCCAAAATAATCATTCAAGAATTTTTCGCACTGACCAAAAGCGATGTCTTTTGAATAAATTCTTTTAATATCTGATAGTTTTTCCGCTTTTGTCGCAAAGGTAAAATGTACAGAAATGATTACTTCTGAAACAATTTTCAAGTCTGTTTCATTGAGTAAATCGATGGTCTCTTTAACTATTCCTTCTAAATTATTTTCGATAGGTACTACGCCAAAGCGTGCACGACCAGTATCAATACTTTCAAATACTGAACGTATATTGGGCAAAGCCAAATAATCGCTCATGGCTCCGAATCTACTTTCGGCTGCTTGATGGGTAAAACTTCCTTCTGGGCCTAAATAGGCAATTCTTTCGGGCAATTCTAAATTACGAGAAACAGCAAAAATCTCTAAATAAATGGCTTCAATAGCCGCTCTATTCAATAATCCATTATTAGCAGCCACCAGACGATCAACGATTTGTTTTTCTCGTTCTGGACGATAAATAACTGTTTGAGTTTGTTTTTTTAACTCGCCGACTTGTTTTACAACATCCATTCGCTTGTTTAGAATTTCAAGCATTTGGTTGTCAAGCGAGTCAATTTGATTTCTTAATTCTTCGAGAGACATTTTAACTTTTATTAGAGCGAACTTCGCTGAATTTATGCCGCTAATTCGGCAGGGTCTTTTTCTATGATTAGATTTTCAATGATAAACTTCTGACGGTCAGGCGTGTTTTTGCCCATGAAATAAGTCAGAATCTTAGGTATCGTTGTATCTTTTGTCAAAATCACTGGTTCTAATCGAATATCATCGTTGATAAATTTCCCAAATTCCTCTGGTGAAATCTCCCCTAACCCTTTAAAACGAGTAATTTCTGGTTTTGGGCTTAGCTTTTCGATAGCATTCAAACGTTCTTCATCTGAATAACAGTAAATCGTTTCTTTTTTATTTCTTACTCTAAACAAAGGCGTTTCCAAAATATACAAATGCCCGTTTCTTACTAAATCTGGGAAGAATTGTAAGAAGAAAGTCATCATTAACAGACGAATATGCATACCATCCACATCGGCATCGGTTGCGATAATAATTTTATGATAACGCAGTCCTTCTAATCCTTCTTCAATATTTAATGCATGTTGAAGCAAGTTAAACTCCTCATTTTCATACACTATTTTCTTGGTTAAGCCAAAGCAATTCAACGGTTTACCTCTTAAACTAAACACCGCTTGACTTTGCACATTCCTAGATTTAGTGATTGAACCACTGGCAGAATCCCCTTCGGTAATAAAAAGCATCGATTCATATCTGTTATCTGCTTTTTCATCTGTCAGGTGTACTCTACAATCTCTTAACTTTTTATTGTGTAAATTAGCCTTTTTAGCACGCTCGTTGGCTAGCTTTTTAATACCCGCCATGTCTTTACGCTCACGTTCCGACTGCTCAATTCTTTTCTTGATAGCATCAGCAGTTGTAGGATTTTTATGCAGGTAATTATCAAGGTTAGTTTTGATAAAATCTCCAATAAAGCTTCTTACAGACTGTGAACTAGCATCAGGCGACATATTGTTTGAACCTAACTTCGTTTTAGTTTGAGATTCAAAAACAGGTTCTTGTACACGAATGGCAATAGCCCCAACGATACTAGCACGAATATCCTCAGGTGCATAATCCTTTTTATAAAACTCACGAACCGCCCGAACGATGGCTTCACGAAAAGCTTGTAAGTGCGTACCTCCTTGAGTAGTATTTTGTCCGTTTACAAAAGAATAATATTCTTCGCCATACTGATTGCCATGCGTAAGCGCTACTTCAATATCAGCACCTTTCATGTGGATAATTGGATAACGACGCTCTTCTTCAGATGAATATTTACTCAACAAATCAAATAATCCATTTTGTGAATAATACTTCTGACCGTTGAAATTAATTGTCAATCCAGCGTTCAAATAGGCATAATTCCAAATAAGGTTTTCTAAATATTGAGGGATGTAATGATAATTTTTGAAAATAGTATTATCAGGCTCAAACATCACTAACGTACCATTTCTGGCATTAGATTCTGTTCCATCTGGCGATTCAGCAATCAATTCACCTTGTTTAAACTCAGCCCATTTGGTTTTACCATCACGGAAAGATTGTACTTTGAAATACGACGAAAGTGCATTGGTAGCTTTGGTACCAACACCATTTAGTCCTACCGATTTTTGAAAAGCACCAGAATCGTATTTACCCCCTGTGTTAATCTTAGAGACACAATCTATCACTTTCCCCAAAGGAATACCACGACCATAATCTCGAACTTCTACCCGATGGTCACTGATTTTAATCTCAATGGTTTTCCCATTTCCCATCATGTGCTCATCGATAGAGTTATCCATGATTTCTTTCACTAAGACATAAATACCATCATCAATAGAAGAACCGTCTCCTAATTTCCCGATATACATACCTGGACGAAGGCGAATATGCTCTTTCCAGTCAAGAGAGCGTATATTATCTTCTGTATATTGTACTGAAGTAGGGTTTGTTGACATATTCAAGCAAGGATTTAGTACTACTATAGCATTTATTTCAACATAAACACTATCCAACAACAATTAAAAACTAAAAATTATAACAAAAATGATTCTATACAAAATTGTACGTTTTCACTATTCCGTATATCAGCGAAACAAAGCTACAAAAACATTAAGAATTTATAAAATTAGCGTAATTTAATCTTACGACACATAATTAATATTGACAATGGGCGTTAGAAATTACTAAAAGTTGTTTTACTTTGCATTTTGTTTAGAATTATCAAACATTGTCAATAAGATTAAATTGATAGCATTAAGAATCCTTTTAAACCCACAGGCAACAATTTATATGTTTAAAATCATGCAAGCAAACGATTGCCCAAATCAGGTAGGCGTACGATTCATTTCTTCACACATCTGTAAATTTATCGTTTCTATTCTTTTTCTATGTCTCTCCTTTCTATCAAATCGTAGTAATGGTCAAACCTTTAACCTCGGAGATCTTCAAAATTTAGCTTTACCTATGCAAGGGGCTAAAATTCAAACATCAGCAACTAAATTGCCAAATGCGGATCCAAGAAAGGTAAACACATCAGGTAGTAATAAAGTATCAAGTGATAGTTTGAAGGCAAAATCAGCAGACAAAGCTATATCAAGTGCGGATTCTGCTAGTGCGGCCTATCGTAAAAAAATATTTGGTATAGATATTTTCAATAATCCAAACATTACTTTTGAAAGTTCACTCAATATCCCAACGCCTAAAAATTACATATTAGGGGCTGGTGATGAATTAGTAATTGATATTAATGGATATTCTGAAGAGCATTACACGCTTCCAGTTACTCCAGATGGATATATTAAAATTGCTAAAGTTGGGAATGTTTTTGTAAGTGGTATTACCATTGAAGAAGCTAAAAGAAGAATTGTTGATAGATTATCAAAAATCTATATTGGTCTTAAGCCATATGGTGGTGCTCCTGCCAACACCACGGCCACAGTATCACTTGGTAGCATCAAAACTATCAGAGTTTCGATATTAGGAAATGTAGTTGCCCCAGGAACCTATTCTATTTCTTCTTTATCAAGAGTAATGAATGCACTTTATCTAGCTGGCGGACCTAACGAAAACGGTACATTCCGTGAGATTAAAGTAATAAGAGATAAAAAGTTGATTGCTCAAGTAGATTTATATGATTTATTGACGACAGGAAACTTACGTCAAAACATTGGGCTACAAGACCAAGACCTTATTCAGGTAGGTGCTTATAAATCAAGAGTTGAGATTGTAGGAGAAGTAAAAAAACCAGCTGTCTTTGAGGTTCTACCAAACGAAAACTTAGAAAGAATCATCAATGAATATGGAAGTGGCTTTACAGCGATGGCTTATAAAAGTCTCTTGAAAGTTCAACGCATCACTGAAAAGGAAAGTAAATTAATCGATTTGAGCAATGATTTAATTTCTTCGTTTTATCCAAAACCAGGCGATATTATTACAGTCGAAAAAGTTTTAACAAACAGAATAGAAAATGCTGTAACGTTAGAAGGTGCGGTATTCAGACCAGGAAAGTTTTCGGTTAACGATAGTCCTACGCTAACAAAATTAATCAAGCGAGGAGAAGGGTTCAGAGAAGATGCTTTTCTTGGAAGAATAACCATTACCAGACTTCGTGATGATTTAACTAAAGAAAATATTTCAATCAATTATAACGACCTTACTTCAGGCAAAATACCCGATATAGCCCTTCGTCGTGAAGATATTGTGACTATTTATTCAGTAGTTGAATTAATGGAAAAATATACTGTCAGAATTCAGGGAGAAATCAATTTGAAAGAAACAGCACCTCTAACGAGTGCTACTGATAAAGGCTCAACTGGTGTTTCAGAAACCCCAAGCGAAAGTCCTAACAACGACTCTCCTATTGGCACTTTTCCGTTTATCCATAATATGACTGTAGAGGATTTGATTGAAAAGGCTGGTGGATTGAAAGAATCGGCAGCTACAGGTAGAATTGAAGTAATCAGAAGAAAGAAAAACATTGGTAAAGATGATCCAGCCCAAATCAATTCAACGATTGGAGAACGTTTTAATTTTTCTATCAATAACAATTTGTCACTTGACCCAAATGCATCTAAATTTATCTTAGAGCCATTTGATGAAGTGTTTGTGCGTTCGTCTCCAAACTACGAAAAACAACAATTTGTTTCTGTTGAAGGGCAAATTACGTTCCCAGGGGTATATGGACTAGAAAGAAAGAATGAACGTATTTCAGACGTAATCGCAAGAGCAGGTGGCTTAAATGCACAAGCTTATCCAAAAGGAGCTACATTGGTACGTAAATTTAAAATAAGCAAACAAGAAGTTGACAGAAAAAGTGAACAGTTTAGCGAGCTTTCAGATAATACGCAAGAAGCATCTGTAAAAGTAAAAGCCGTTAAAGAAGAAACTTCTGAATCTGTTGGCATTGATTTAGTAGAAGCCTTAGATAACCCCGATGCTCCAGCCAATATGTTGTTGCAAGATGGCGACATCATTAAAATCCCAAAAGAGCCACAAACTGTAAGAATGCAAGGCGAAGTATTGTACCCTACTTCAACTAGATATATTGATGGCTTGCCATTTAAACACTATATCTCTGAAGCAGGTGGTTTCACAGAATTATCGTCACGTAAACGTTCTTATATCATTTATGCCAATGGTTCTGTTGACAGAACAAGAAAATTCTTAGGGTTGATTAATATATATCCTAAAGTTTACCCAGGTTCTGAAATCATCGTTCCAAGTTTGAATATTAGACAAGGCGCTACGCAACAGGTATTACAAACAATTCAAACAATATCAATAGGCTTAACAAGTCTAGGGACTGTTTTCGCACTTATCAGAGCTTTCAAGTAATATTATAATTTAGGATTTAAAATGTCAGCAAAACAACATACAACATTACCTGAAGATCAGTTTTCTCTGGAAGACATTGCTTTAAAAGTAGTAAAGCTAAAAAAACTGATAGCACAAAACTGGAAGGTAATACTTATCTCTACTATCGTTGGTACTTCTTGTGGACTAGCATGGGAGTTAATCACAAGGAAACCACCCGTTTATACTGCGACTATATTATTTAATATGGAAAACAGTAATAGTTCTAGTGGAGGTGGTTTATCTGATTTAGCAAGTGCTTTTGGGGTAAATACTGGCGCAGCTCCTTCTTCTAATTTATTTACGGGAGAGAACTTTAACGAGCTGATTAGAACTAAAAATCTTTATAATAGGGCACTTCTCACTAAAGTAAAAATAAAAGGTAAAGAAGAAATTTTTGCTAATTATTTCTTGAAAAAGAGTGGGATTCGTGAAATTGAGATGGATGATGATGATGTGATTCAAACTTTTACATTTAAACATGATGCTTATGATAAGTGTACGGTTAAAGAGAAAGCTCATCTTAGAATTATTCAGAATTTTTTGATGCCATTGACTAGCATGGTAAACGAAAGTAAAAAAGCTTCTTTTGTAACATTGCATGTTATTACAAGAAATGATACACTTTCAGATCTTTGGGCCCATCTTTACTTGAAAACGATTACTAATTTTTATATTGAGACTAAGACAAAAAAATCTAAAGAACTACTTAATTTAGTAGAAAGACGTGTAGACTCATTAAGAAAAGAATTATATTATACACAAGGTGCAGCGGCTAGATTTGCTGACCAAAACCAACAAGTAATCGTTCAGCAGGGTTTAATACAACAACAACGTTTATCTACCAATAGCTCTCAATTACAAAGTATGTATTTTGAGGCTGTAAGAAGCCTAGACAATATGAAGTTTTCAATGGTAAAGGAATCTCCGCTATTTACAATTATTGATGATGCGGAATTGCCTTATCCAAAAGAAATAGATAGAATTACAAAAGGAACAATTATTGGAACTGTTCTGGGGCTATTTCTCTCAATCTTATATATTGTATTTTCAAAAACATTTGGAAAAATAGCACAAAAGACAGAAGAATAATTTCAAAAAATATTATGCACGAAACAGTAATAGAGTCAGGACGGTCAGAAAAGTACTATTGGCAAGACTTATGGAGATTCAGAGAATTACTTTATATTTTAGCAATTAGAGATATTACCGTAAAGTATAAACAAACATTTGTTGGGGTAGCTTGGGCTATTTTCAGACCCGTACTTACTGTGTTAGTTTTTGTTTTTGCCTTTGATAAAGTAGCTAAAATTGAAAGTCATTCTGCAATACCTTTGCAAATTATTATATTTACAGGAGTTATTTTTTGGAACTTCTTTGCGATGTCATTCCAACAAGTAAGCAACAGTATCACTGGTAATGCCAACTTAGTTTCAAAAGTATATTTCCCTAGATTATTAATGCCGTTAAGTGCTGTAGCTGTTCCTTTACTTGACTTCATCGTTGGCTTTGTTGTAATGATTCCTTTTCTTATTTATAAAGGATATCCACCTACGGTGAATATTATATTTGTACCAGTTTTTTTATTTTTAGCCTTTTTTGCTTCGTTTAGTTTGGGTGTAATTTTCGCATCTTTAAATGTGCAATTCAGAGATTTTCAACAAATAGTTCCTTTAGTAGTACAATATGGCTTTTTTGTTTGTCCTGTAGCATATCCGCTGGCTTCTCTCAAAAGCTTTCCTTGGTACCCAATTTATCAATGGATTAACCCATTAGCAGGCATTATAGAAGGGTTTAGGTGGTGTTTAATTCCAAATTATCAAGATTTTGAATGGAATTCATTTATCCCAACAATTATTTTTGTAACAATAACAACTACACTAGCAATTATTTTTTTCCGGAAAAAAGAAAACTCTTTTGTGGATTACATTTAACATTATTCGTAATTGAAAAATAATGTAAAAAAAACCCTTGAAAATGACAGTAATTGAAGCTGAAAATATAAGTAAAAAATACATTATCGACCACATCAAAAGCAATGCGAAAGCTGATACGCTGAGAGAGGTAGTCACAGATAAACTAAAAAACATATTCTCAAAGAAAACTGAAGAACAAATAAGTCACGAAGAATTCTGGGCTTTGAAGGACGTTAGTTTTCAAATTAATCAAGGTGATAGGGTTGGTATCATTGGCTCAAATGGTGCTGGTAAATCAACAATGCTTAAAATCTTGAGTAGAATTACAGAACCTTCACAAGGTAAAATAAAGATAAAAGGAAGAGTAGCCAGTTTATTAGAAGTTGGAACTGGGTTTCATCCAGAATTATCAGGACGAGAAAATATTTTCTTAAATGGTTCTATCTTAGGAATGAAGCGACAGGAAATCAAAAAGCATTTTGATGCGATTGTTGATTTTGCTGGCGTTGAAAAATTTTTAGATACTCCCGTAAAACGATATTCATCTGGGATGTACGTACGTCTCGGTTTTGCAATCTCTGCCCATCTAGAACCTGAAATCTTAATCGTTGATGAAGTATTAGCTGTAGGTGATGCTGAATTTCAAAGAAAATGTTTAGGCAAAATGAAGGATGCTTCTACTTCGGGCAGAACTATTCTTTTTGTAAGCCATAACCTTACGGCTGTGCAAGGGCTTTGTAATAAGTCAATGTATATGCAGAAAGGTAAATTACTTGAAATGGGCGAAACCAATCAGGTATTGGCGACTTATTTGAGTCATGTACAAAAAACAGCCTTAGAATCAAGCTGGTCGATTCCTAGTGAAGCCCCTGGTAATGATAGTATTAGATTAAAGAAAGTAAAACTTACGCCTGATTATCACGATAACCTAAAACATATTGATGTAAGGACTTCTTTCAAAATTCAAATTGAATTTTGGAGTATGGTTGAAGGCATTGATACTAATATTAGTCTTCATCTTAATTCTTTGACGGGAGAATGTATTTTTAACATTGGTACGCCATCTTTGAACCTAAGAAAAGGAGTAATTTATGCAGAATGTGAGATTCCCGCTGATTTTATGAATGATGGGTCTTACTCAATTTCATTGATGGTTGTCAAAGATAAGTCTAGTGTAATTTATAATTTCGGAGAAGTATTAATTTTTGAGATTGAAGATTATCGCGAGGGTAGTGAATGGTATGGAAAATGGCCGGGCTATATCCGACCAAAAATCAACTTCCCTATTACTCAACTTGAACTAGAAAATGTTATTTAGGAACAAGTATATTCTATTTTTTTACTTATTCTATCATAACATCAACAAATGATAAACGTTACAAAAACATACCTACCTCCGATTGAAGAATTCCAGCGATATGTAGAAGGTATCTGGCAGAGAAACCAATTAACTAATAATGGGCCTTTAGTTCAGGAATTAGAAAGAAAGCTCAAAGAATACCTAGGCGTAAAACATTGTTTTTATGTGAGTAACGGAACTATTGCTTTACAAATAGCCCTAAAAGTACTGAATGTTACTAAAGAAGTAATTACTACTCCATTTTCATATTGTGCTACTTCCCATTCAATCGTTTGGGAAAACTGTACGCCTATTTTTGCAGACATTTCTCCTGATGATTTTTGTATAGACCCATCAAAAGTTGAAGCCCTAATTACTGAAAATACAGAAGCTATTTTGGCTACTCACGTATATGGTAATCCTTGTGAAGTAGAAAAATTGGCTGACATTGCCAAAAAGCATAACATCAAATTAATTTATGATGCAGCACATGCTTTTGGGGTAAAAGTAGATGGAACGTCTTTATTTAATTTTGGCGATATAAGCACTTGTAGTTTTCACTCGACCAAAGTGTTTCATACCACAGAAGGCGGTGCTATTTTCACAAACGATGATAATTTAGCTTATCTGATTGATAGTTATAGAAGTTTCGGACATAAGAGTGATACTTATTATACGATTGGCATTAATGGTAAAAACTCTGAATTCCATGCTGCAATGGGGCTATGTGTTTTGCCCAAGGTTACTGAAATTGTAGAAGCCCGTAAAAAGATTTTTGAATTATACGATCAACTATTGAATTGGGATAAATTAGTCAAGCCTTTCGTGAAAGTGCCCATACAAAGTAACCATGCTTATTATCCTATTTTTCTGGAATCAGAAGAAATATTATTACAAGTAAAAGCGGCACTTGAAGCTGAGAACATTGTTCCTAGAAGATACTTCTACCCTTCTTTAAGTACCTTAAAGTTTGTTACCGAACAAAGTAATTGTCCAATTTCAGATGATTTTGCTCCTAGAGCTTTGGCATTACCTCTTTACTATGATTTAGCACATACCGATGTTGAAAGAATTAGTACGATAATCAATAACACTATTTCATAAACAATATGACTTTCTTGTATCCTATCATATTTGCCATTTTTATTGGCTTTGTATTTAGAGTATCGGCACGAGTTTGTCAAAAATCATTAATTGACATTATTATTATCGCTTATGTTGTTTTTTGTGGAAGTGTTATCTTAACAGGTTTTACGATCTCTGAAATCAACAAAATGAATGATAGAAGGTTTTGGGCTATCGGTGTATTTATTCCTGCTTATATTTTCTATATTCAATTCAACAATTTCTTCGGGAAAGATAGGAACGAAAACTTTACTATTTTTCAAATAATTGGTAGCAGAATCCAAGCCGTCTGGAATTGGTTTGGTAATTTATCACTATTCTTAAAATTTATCTTCGGTGGTCTTTTCATTACCTTAGCGATTATTGAAATTACCAACTTTATACTAATCTGCTATACTCCTCCTAATGAATGGGACAGCATGACTGGTCATTTAAACCGCTTGTTGTACTATCTTCAACATGGAACGATGGCTCATTTTGGCGGAACAAACTGGAATATAGACACTTATCCTAGAAGTGCTTGTACTATCCAAATCTATAATTACCTAATGTCTGGCAAGGTTGAAAACTGGTTCAAAGCCATTCATCATACTGCTTATTGGATGATAGGATTCAGCGTTTTTGGTATTGCAAGAAGTATTAGTAAAAATCTTACTGCAAGTTTTTTTTGTGGCTTAGTTGTTTTGATGTTACCTGATGTATTAAAACAAGCCATTACAACTGAATCTGATGTTGTGCTTGCTTCCTATTTGGGGTGTCTGGTATATTTTCTATTTAGCTTTAATGAAAAGAAGAAAAGAAGATACATTTACTTAGCAGGATTAACTTTTGGCATAGCTTTAGGTCATAAAATAACCTTTGTGTTTTCGCTTCCACCTGTGTTTTTGATATTGCTTTATACTGTTTTCAAAGAAAATGAAAAAAGCAGTTTATTCTCTATCACATTTGTTCATTTTAAACACCTGTTCGTAGCCTTTGTACTTGGCTTTATATTATTTACGCTTCCTGCAGGTTATATTCCTAATATTCAAGAATATCACCACCCGATTGGCCCTCCTACTGCTTTAAAACACCAGTCGATTGACAGAGCAGGCACGAAGGCAAACCTCATCAAACAGGGGTCTCGTAATGTTCTTAGGTATAGCATCGACTTAATCAATTTAGATGGCTTCCGAAATTGGGATGAAGGAGAAAAGCTGAACAGAGCCATGAAAAAACCAATCATGTGGTTTGAAAGAAATGTCCTTAAAACTCGTTTAGAAGCTGAAACTGATTTTACAATTGTTCCATTTACGTATAATAAACGATTCGAGTTTTATAATATGAGTCCTTATTGGGGCATTTTTGGCTTCGCTTTAATTATTCCATTAATTATATTAGTCTTAATTGGGGTTATCAGAAACAAGGCCGTTTATTATTATTTAGGTCTCGCATTTGTTTTACATTTCATAGCGTTGTCATATACTGCTGCCTACGACCCTTGGAAAGGGAGGTACATGATAAGTACGGCGATTTTTGCTGTTCCTTTTCTGACATTACTTTTCACAGGAAAATATTCTATCGAAAAGCCAAATCATGTGGTCTTAAAAACCTATGTGGGTTTTGTAGTAGCTATTGGTATCGTTTCGGGGCTGTTAGCAACATTTTTAAACTATAGATGTTTACCAATAAGTGCCTACGGAAGAAAGTCTGCTTTTGATATGACGAGAATGGAAATATTAACAGAAGCCAGACCCGACATTACAAAGGCTTATGAAAATTTCAATAAGCTTGTTCCACAAAATGCAACAGTGGCATTAGCAACGATAAATGATGATTATGAATATCCGCTTTGGGGAGATAAATTGACTAGAAAGTTAATTGTTATTAACCCATTTGAACAAGGACTGAGACCTATTCCAAAAGAAGCTGATTATTTATTCTTTGCTAAAAGTGTAATTAAACCACAAATAGGCGATATTCGCTTAGGAACTGATACAACGATGGTTAATGTAATTGTAAAAGGTGAAGATTATTACCTCCGAAAATTACGCTAGTTATCCTTAAAGACTGATTATGAAAATTGCCATTATGCAACCCTATATATTCCCATACATTGGGTATTTTCAATTAATTAATGCTGTTGATAAATTTATAATTTATGATGATGTTAATTATATCAATAAGGGCTGGATTAATCGTAATAGGATATTAGTCAATGGAAACGATAGCTTATTTACCATTCCATTGAAAGAAGCAAGTCAGAATAAATTAATTAATACAATTGAGGTTAACTGGGACGCTGCTTGGAAAAGTAAATTTCTAAAAACAATAGCATTAAGCTATAAAAAAGCACCGTTCTATGCAGATGTTCTGCCATTAATTGAAAAAACAATTAACACAGAACTGACCAATATATCAGCAGTAATTACGAATAACCTAACAATTATTGCAGCATACCTAGACATTACTACTGAAATAGTATCAAGTTCAAGTATATACGTCAACACTCATTTAAAGGCACAAGAAAGAATCATTGACATTTGTTTGCAAGAAAAAGCTGATACATATATCAATCCGATTGGTGGTCTTGAATTATATGATAAATCTGCTTTTAGCGATAGAGAGATGGAACTGTTTTTTATCAAAAGTAAACCTTGTGTTTACCCTCAATTTAAAAATGAGTTTGTACCTTGGCTTTCAATCATTGATGTGTTGATGTTCAACTCAAAGGCAACGATTAAAGAATACTTGGATAACTTTGAGTTAGTGTAGATGACATTAAAAGAAATGGTTTTCATACTTAATAAATACCTTACAAGATGGCAAAAGTAGTAGTTTTCGGAACGGAATTAGTGGCAGAATTAGCACACTATTATTTAACACACGACTCTGAGCACGAAATTGTTGCTTTTACAGTCAATCAGGCATATATCAAAGAACCTACTTTTTGTGGACTTCCAGTGGTTCCATTTGAGGAGGTAACTACGCTTTATCCTACGACTGAATATAAGTTTTTTGCTCCGCTTTCTGAACGCAAAATGAATCAGGTGAGGGCAAAAGTGTATCAAGAAGCAAAGGATAAAGGCTATGAATTTATTTCATACATCAGCTCTAAAGCTACTGTTTTGACTGATAAAATCGGTGAAAACTGCTTTATTTTAGAAGATAACACCATTCAACCTTTTGTGACGATTGGGAACGACGTAGTACTTTGGTCGGGCAACCATATTGGTCACCATAGTGTGATTAAAGACCATGTTTATTTTACCTCACATATCGTACTCTCTGGTCGCTGTATTGTTGAGCCTTATTGTTTTTTGGGTGTAAATGCCACAATCAGAGATGGCGTGCATTTAGCCGAAGGTACACTGATAGCTATGGGAACGAATTTCACTGGTAAAAAGACTGATGAATGGAGTATTTATAAAGGTAATCCAGCAGAAAAAGCAAAAGTTTCAAGTAAAGACATTAATCTATGATTTGGGAGAAAAAGGGATTGATATATAAGCCTGATGGAAAATTTGGCTGGAATCAAACACATGCCCATGTGGTTTGTGCTGACACTAATTTTGAAGATAAAGTAAGAATTTATTATTCTGCACGCGACCAAAAGGGAAGATGTGTCGCATCTTTTCTGGATTTGAATCCTAGCAATTTAGCAGAAGTAATTTATGTGCATGAAAAACCCATTCTTGAATTAGGAACAGCAGGTACTTTTGATGACTGTGGCATCATGCCAACTTGGTTATTGCATCATCCTAATGGCGAAAAGTGGTTGTATTACATCGGTTGGACAGTTAGAAATACGATTCCATACCATAATTCAATCGGGATTGCCAAAAGTATGGATGGATTAAATTTCACCAAGTTATTTGAAGGTCCTGTTATTCATACTATTGCGACTGAACCTCTTTTTAATGGAAGTTGCTGTGTTTTATTCGACAAAGGGATTTTTAAAGTATGGTATCTCAATTGTACGCATTGGTATGATGCTCCTGATGGAAAATTAGAACCCTGTTATAATATTAAATATGCGGAGTCTGAAGACGGTATCAACTGGGTTCGCCAAGGGAAAATTGCCATAGATTATAAAGATGCCGTAGAAGGAGGAATTTCTAGACCATCCGTTTTAATAGAAGACGGTATCTATAAAATGTGGTATTCTTACAGAGCCATCGATGATTATAGAAACAATGTAGCAAGAAGCTACAGGATTGGCTATGCAGAATCAGATAATGGTATCGATTGGACAAGATTAGACGACCAAGTAGGGATTGATGTATCCGAAAGCGGTTGGGATGCTCAAATGATAGAATATCCTTTGGTGATAAACCACCTTGATAAAAAAATAATGTTTTATAACGGGAACGGTTTTGGTGCTAGTGGTTTTGGTTATGCTGAAGCTAAGCTTTAATGTTATTATTTTCTACACTACTTTATTTTAATTTAATTAATAATTATAACGCGTCTGATAATGTCTGAAATAATCAAACCTGAAGTAAGCATTCTTGTTACTGTTTATAATCACGAACATTTTCTTAGAGAGTGCTTAGATAGCCTAGTAAATCAAGTTACTAATTTCAAATTTGAAATTGTCATTGGCGAAGATTGTTCTCCAGATAGCTCTAGATCTATTGTCATTGAATATGCCAACAAATACCCAGATATTATCGTACCCCTTTTGTATGAAGTAAATCAGGGTTCTAAAAAATGCCCTGGTAAAGGTAATTTTGTCAATACTTTTTACCAATGCAAAGGTAGATACATCGTCCATATTGAAGGTGATGATTATTTAATCAACAACAATAAACTTCAAATGGAATATGATTTTCTTGAACAAAATCCAGAAGCATCTGCTTGCTTTCATAATGCCATTATGGCGTATGAGGATGGCTCAGGGAGACCCAATGAAAATATTAATCCACCCGACCAAAAAGACAAAATATATCCAGAAGATTTACTTACTAAAAAGGAAGTGTGGTTTATGGCTACAGCCAGTGTAATGTTTAGAAGACATTTGATTGGTGAGAAATTCCCAGATTGGTTTTTGTTATCTAAAAGCGGTGATATTCCCCTTTACCTCCTCTTATCAAGCAAAGGCTATATTGGTTATTTACCAGAAGTAATGTGCGTTTACAGAAGACATTTAGGTGGTATGAGCTATACTGATAGTAACCTTGATGAGGTTTTTATTAAGAATAGGATGTTTATGTATTCAAATGTTGATAAAGAGTTAGGTTATAAATATACCCATTTGATTAAACCCATTCTTGGTGAATATTATTTATTGCTGACGAATGTTTTTAAAATAAGGAATCAATATTTTCAAAGTATCTATTTTGCTTTTATTTCATTGTATTTATCAAGACCCAATTCAAGCAAGCACTTAAAAGATGTTTTACAGACGTTTATTATTCCTTATGGACTGATGAAAGTTTATGCTAATGTAAAATGGAAAATAGAAACGCTATTTGGCAAAAAAGGCTCTCAATAATTTGAGAGCCTTTTTTATGGACCAGACAACAATATTTTTTGCCGATTAAGTCTTTTGCTTTTTCTTCTTCGCAGCAGGGAAAAGTACATTATTGAGAATCAATCGATAACCCGGTGAGTTGGGATGTAAATTCAAATCGGTTGGTTCTTCATTCACATAATGTCTATAATCCTCAGGGTCGTGTCCACCATAAAAGGTCCAGAAGCCTTTCAGAAAAGTGCCGTGAATGTATCTAGCTTCATTTAAAGAACGATTCTCACCTAATACTACTACTTCAGGTTTTATCAATTCTTTTTTATAAGAAGTAGTTTGCCCCATGAAACCATGAATCGTTGTTTCATGATTTTGTGTCAACATCGTTGGGATAGGATCCCATTTAGCAGAAAACTGAAATAGGTTAAAAAAATCATTCTCCTCTCCTACTGGTCTTGATTCGTTGGAATAGGCTTCAATATTTGAAAACTCTATTACCTGTGGCAGAAAAATTAAATTAAAGTTCTGAAAAGCAAAAGTTTTAGTAAAGTCAAGCTTTCCATTGGCATTTTTATCATAACCATCGCCATCATAAAATGCATCGACGATATCAATTCCTTCGGCCGCTAATGCAATATCGTAGGTATCTGTAGCCGTACACATGGCAAACATATATCCTCCGCCTGCTACAAATTCTTGAATCTTTTTAGCTACGCCTAGTTTCAATTGAGATACTTTATCAAAGCCAAATTTTTGAGCGTTCTTTTTATCCTCACGTAATTGTGCCTGATACCATGGTTGCCCGCTTTGGTTTAAAAACTTACCCATTTGTCCTGTAAAATCTTCGTGATGCAGGTGTAGCCAGTCATATTCAGGCAACTTCCCATTCATTACCTCATCATCAAAAATCAAATCGTAAGGTATTTCGGCATAAGTCATCGCCAAGGTAACGGCATCATCCCAAGGTTGGGCGGTTTTAGGAGAATAAACAGCTACTCTGGGCGGTTTTTGCAATTTGACGACATCCATATTTACATCAGGACTAGTTACCTCTGCCCTAATTTGAGAAGCCTGTCCTTCCGAAATCACTTCGTAACTTACCCCACGGATAATTAACTCATTCTCGAATTGCTGTGCTTGTGGGAACATAAAAGCTCCGCCTCTATAATTCAAAAGCCACTCTACTTCTGTATCATGCGTTTTGAGAATCCAATAGGCAATTCCGTAAGATTTTAAATGGTTTTTTTGAGTGTCATCCATCGGAATCAAGATCTGAGAAGCCCATAAACGGCTTGTAAGCGTCAAGAATATGATAAACGGAAATAATAGCCTTTTCATTGGTGAAGTTATTTAAGTTCTCTGAACTAAATTTGTTATTCATAAACGATAAACGAATTTAGTATATTATTAGTGCTAATCACAATCCAGATTAGGATTAAACATACATTCGTCATAATTTATGTTGGTTTCAAATCGAATCCATTTCAATATCCACAACTATGAATTTATTAGAAAATATTCGTGAGGGCTTACGCTCTATCAAAGCAAATATGCTTAGAACCACCCTCACTGCCCTAATCATTGCCATTGGTGTGACTGCCTTGGTTGGTAGCCTTACTGTAATTGATGGTATTCAAAGTTCTGTAAACAACAGTTTTGCAGGGCTAGGTGCTAATGCCTTCGACCTTAGAAACAGAGATATTTTCAAAATCAGAAAAGATGGCGAGAAAGAAAAAAACTATCCCCAAATTGATTATCGTGAAGCAAAACTATACAAAGAAAAGTTTGGTCATTCAGCCATTATTGGTCTAAAAATTAATGTTAGTTTTTCGGTAGAAGTAAAATATGAATCGAAAAAGACTAATCCTAATTCAAGGATAATGGGTACTGACGATAATTTTATGGATATAAAAGGCTATAAAATTTCGAAAGGAAGAACATTCTCAGCCAACGATTTACAGTATGCTGTAAATGTTTGTATCATTGGTGTAGACATTGTGGATCAACTCTTTGGAAAAAATATTAATCCTCTTGATAAAGAAATCAATATTCTTGGACAAAAATTTAAAGTAATAGGCTTACTAGAGAAAAAAGGTAGTTTGATGGGCGGTGGTGACGACAGAGTAATCTTTATGCCTTTAGAAACAGGAAGAAAGATGGCTCAAGGCAAGACCCTCACCTATGATATTGTTACGTCTGTCCCTAACATTACAGATATTGATAATGTAATAGAAGAAGCTAGAGGGGTGATGAGGATTATCAGACAAGACCAAATCGGTCAACCAGATTCATTTTCAATAGAACGTTCGGATTCTTTGGCTAAACAGTCTGAAAGTATTACAGGGATTCTAAGAATAGCAGGCTTTGGCGTAGGTTTTATTACCTTATTGGGTGCTGCCATTGCTTTAATGAATATTATGTTGGTTTCAGTTACTGAACGGACGCAAGAGATAGGTATTCGAAAGTCATTAGGAGCTACCCCCTATCTAATTCGTTTACAATTCCTGATTGAAGCCATTGTAATTTGCATTTTAGGAGGTTTAGGCGGTATCTTTTTAGCCATTATTATTGGTAACATCTTTGCTCAATTATTAATGAGCGGAACTTCAAGCTTTATTATTCCTTGGCTATGGATGTCAGTCGGAATTGGAGTTTGCGTAGTGGTAGGCTTATTTTCTGGAATATATCCAGCTTATAAGGCCTCAAAACTTGATCCGATAGAATCGTTGAGATATGAATAATTTTTTTTCAAATTTATTCAATCAACAATCAAGCTAGTAATCAGAAACTTACAAGAACACTTACAAAAAAGTTTCAGATTAATTAAATGTTAAGGTTGTGTAGTAAAAAAGTATCACTTATCTTTGCATCAAGTTTGAGAAATCAAATGCCCAGATGGCGGAATTGGTAGACGCGCTGGTCTCAAACACCAGTGTCTTCACTGGCATGCCGGTTCGACTCCGGCTCTGGGTACTTGTCACAAGCCTGATTACTTTATGTAATCAGGCTTTTTTTGATTTATATTCTTATAAATTTTATTCTATTTAAGAAATTCTATAATTTAAAATTAATCAATTCATGAAAAACATTACCATACTTGTTTTATCTCTTTTAATTTCAATGTATGTAAAAGGTCAAGTTGTTATTGATAGTACAAGAGATTCAAATAATAAAATGGTTCTTTCATCAATAATTCAATCAAAAGAACCCACTCTCTCAAAAGATAAAATTTATGAAAGCGTTAAAATGGCTATTGTAAAACGTTTTGGAAATTCTAAAAATGCTAGTATATACTATGAAAGTAAAGAAGAAGGAGTTATAAACTTTAAAGCTCAAACCAAAAAATTAATTTATGTTAATTCTACTTTAATAGGCAAAGAAAATAGAAATGGAGGACATTTTAATTATGATTGCAAAGTATTGTGTAAGGCTGGAAAATCAAAGATTATCATTAGTGATATAACCCATGAAGGTGGTCAATATATCATGATGAGAAAAGGCTCAGACTTTGGAGACTCTTTTCCTTCAAAGTGGGGTACTCTTGCAAAAAAACAAACAATAGAACAATGGCCACTTATAAAAGAACAAGCTTTTGAAGAATTTAAGTCAATTGTTCAAGATTTATTACAATCAATTCTTTCAAAAGAAAAAGAAGGTGAATTCTAGTATTTACATTTAAGTCATTATATGTTAATTATTTAAATATTGATTAAAGTCCTAATTGCTAAAAACAATTAGGACTTTATTGTTTCTACTACATTTTATTTCTAAAATATCTTATCTTTTTAATAAATTTACCACTAGACATAAATTAAACTTTCAAAAAGTTTTGAAAGTTTAATTTATATGCATATCTTTGATTATGGAATTAGCAGAAGGAAAACAAAAGTTTATTGAATCATGGGGAAAGCTTGGTTCTGAGTGGGGTATCAACCGTACAATGGCTCAAGTGCATGCCTTGCTCCTTATCTCACCTGAACCTATTACAACTGAGGAAATCATGGAAAGTTTAAGTATTTCTAGGGGCAATGCTAATATGACGCTCAGGGATTTGATTAGTTGGGGATTAATTGAAAAACAACATAAAGCTGGCGAGAGAAAAGAATATTTTTATGCTGATAAAGATGTTTGGAACATTGCAAGACAAGTAGCCAAAGAACGAAGAAAAAGGGAATTAGACCCTGTTGTAAAAATTTTGGATGAACTTTCTAAAGTTAATGGAGATTTAAAAAATCCTGAATTTGCAACTTTTCATAAATCAGTAACCGATATAAACAAATTTGCCAAAAATGTAGACAAAACCATTGAAACCATGCTCCATGCAGAAGAAAATTGGTTTTGGGGATCTATTCTTAAAATGTTCAAATGAGCATTTTTTTTCGATATAAACTTTCAATATTTACTGAAAATTCAATATACACAAAATGAAAACTTTACAAGACAATCTCATCTTATTTGACGCTGAATGTCCGATGTGTCAGTTATATACAAAGGCATTTGTCAGCACTGGATTATTAGAAAAAAATGGAAGAATTGCTTACCAAGAATATCCTGCACAAGCATGCCCGACACTTGACTGGCAAAGAGCAGTTAATGAAATAGCGCTGATAAATCAGAAAACTGGAGAAGTATCTTATGGTATCGAAAGTCTGTTTAGAATTTTTAGCACTGCGATGCCTGTTTTTAAGCCTCTCTTCCAGTTTAAACCTTTTATTTGGTTAATGGCAAAACTATACGCTTTTGTGTCTTATAATCGAAGAGTGATTATTCCTGCTCCTCTTGAAAGTGGAAGTTTTCAGTTCCAGCCGAGCTTTAAAAAACATTATCGGATTGCTTATCTTATTTTTAGCTGGTTGATAACTTCTCTTATTCTTAGTGCTTATGGCAAACAGATGATTCAAATTTTGCCGAAAGGGCATACCTATCGAGAATTTATGATATGTGGGGGACAAATTGTATTTCAAGCTTTTGTTATATTTTTCTACAAAAAAGAAAGAATATGGGATTATCTAGGAAATTTAATGACTATTTCCCTAGCAGGTGCATTACTCCTTTTGCCCGTTTTGATAGTAGGAAACTGGATAGCGTTTGATACTATCTTATATTTTACATGGTTTCTAGCAGTGGTAAGCCTCATGTTTTTTGAACATCTCCGTAGGGTCAAGCTCTTACGTTTAGGGTATTTAGTTACATTTTCTTGGGTATTATACCGCATCATTGTTCTGCTCATTATTTTTTTACTCTAATTATGAAATATAAGAAAATAGTACTTGCTGGAGGTAATGGTTATCTCGGAGGCGTGCTAACTGAATATTATAGACCTTTTACAGAGGAGATAATCATTCTGAGCAGAAGTAAGGCGAGTCGAGTGGGAAACATAAAAACAATTCATTGGGATGCAAAAACATCTGGTGAATGGGAAGGGTATTTAGAGGAGGCCGACATGCTGATTAATCTTTGTGGCAAAAATGTAAACTGTAGATATACTCTCAAAAATAGAAAAGAAATTATTGATTCCAGAGTTATTCCAACACAGCTTCTTGGTAAAGCAATTGAAAAATTGAAGACTCCACCAAAGCTGTGGATTAATGTAACCTCAGCAACCATCTATCGACACGCTGAAGACCACCCACAAGATGAAACAACGGGGGAAATTGGTTATGGATTTTCAGTTGATGTTTGCAGGAAATGGGAGGATACTTTTTTTCAAACAAATACACCTCTGACTCGCAAAGTAGCATTACGCATGGGAATTGTTTTGGGAAGTAAGAATGGCGTTTTTCCTCGTTTACTAAACCTTGTAAAATTTGGTCTCGGTGGCAAGCAAGGAGACGGACAACAATACATTTCTTGGATTCATGAAAAGGATGCAGCAAAGTGTACGGAATGGCTAATGAACAATGAAGAAGTTAATGGCATTATTAACTGCACTGCCCCTGAACCTGTTAAAAATACTGATTTGATGGCTTCATTACGAAAATATTATGGAATTTCTTTTGGGGTAGCCTCACCTACTTGGCTACTGGAAATAGGGGCTCTCATGATAGGTACTGAAACGGAATTAATATTGAAAAGCCGTTGGGTAGTTCCAACACGCCTTCTAGCACATCAATATAAATTTATTTTTCCAACATTAACATATGCTGTAAAGGATATTTTAAGTGTTAAAGTCTAATCATTATAATTGTTTTACACCCATGTTTTACCCCTCTAACTTAGTTTATGATATAGTTCTACTATTTAAGTTGCACTTAACTTTATAAAAAAATCCACTCTCAACAAAATGTTAAGAGTGGATTTTTTTATTATAGCGTATCGAGATGAAATCTCGATTTACTTTTAGTCATAATTCAACACTGGGGCTAGCCATCTTTCGGTATCTTCCAAACTCATGTTTTTACGGTTTGCATAATCTATTACTTGGTCTTTAGCTATTTTACCTAACCCAAAATATTTACTATCAGGATGCGAGAAATACCAACCACTTACTGAACTAGCTGGATACATCGCAAAACTTTCTGTCAGGATAATGCCTAATTTTTCCTCCGCTTGTAATAAGGCAAACAAGGCTGCTTTTTCAGTATGGTCAGGACAAGCTGGATACCCTGGTGCTGGACGGATACCATCGTATTTCTCGGCAATTAAGTCTTCTGTACTTAAGTTTCCTTCATTTGAATAACCCCAGAATTCTTTTCGTGTACGTTCGTGCATCAATTCAGCAAATGCTTCTGCCAAACGGTCGGCAAGGGCTTTTACCATGATTGAGTTGTAATCATCATGATCACGGTCATATTTTTCAATCAAAGGTTCGATACCGATACCTGCAGTTACCGCAAAAGCACCTATATAATCTTGTTCGCCTGTTTCAACGGGCGCAATAAAATCACTTAAACAAAGATTTGGTAAATGCGAGGCCTTTTGTCCTTGTTGACGTAAGTTGTGTAAAATCGTAGGATTAGCTTCCTTCTTTACTACACGATATTCTTTGTGGGTATGCACTCCGTGCTTTTCACAAGGAATTTCACGGATTACTTCTTCAAAATCAGATAAAATAATATCATCTTCATTTGAATTGGCTGGATAAAAACCAACTACGGCACGGGCTGTTAATAATTTATTATCGATAATATCTTTCAATAAAGCCTGCGCATCGTTGAATAATTTACGAGCCTCCGCTCCTACTATTTCGTTATCAAAAATCTTAGGGTATTTTCCAGATAATTGCCATGTTGAGAAGAATGGAGTCCAGTCTATATATTTAGCTATTTCAGCTAAATCATAATTATCAAAATAACGATTACCCAGAAATGTTGGTTTTTTAGCTTTGAAGTTTGTCCAATCGATTTTGTCTTTATTTAACCTAGCTTTTTCAATAGGCACATAGTTTTTATCTTTTTGGCGACTAGCATGGTCGATTCTCATCTGCGCATACTGTCCTTTGATTTCATCAAAAATCTCTTGATTGGTCTGCTCACTCTGCATTAATCTACCTGCCACGGGTACACTTTTAGAAGCATCTAACACATGAATCACAGGTCCAGCATAATGCGGGTCTATTTTCACTGCGGTATGGATTCTTGAAGTAGTAGCACCACCAATCAACAAAGGTATTTTAAAGCCTTGACGCTCCATCTCCTTGGCAACCCCTACCATTTCATCTAATGAAGGCGTAATCAAACCCGAAAGTCCGATGATATCAACATTATGTTTTTTGGCTTCCTCTAATATTTTGGCAGTAGGCACCATTACACCTAAATCGATGATTTCGTAATTATTACAGCCCAATACTACTCCTACAATATTTTTACCAATGTCGTGTACATCGCCTTTTACAGTAGCTAATAGTATTTTCCCTGCTGAAGAACTTTCGCCATCTTGCTTTTCTGCTTCAATAAACGGCAATAAGTAGGCTACGGCTTTTTTCATTACACGAGCCGACTTTACAACTTGTGGTAAGAACATTTTACCTTCTCCAAATAAATCACCTACCACATTCATACCATCCATCAACGGCCCTTCAATCACGTGCAATGGCTTTTCTACAGACTGTCGAGCTTCCTCAACATCTTGGTCTATAAATTCAGTAAGACCTTTGATTAAGGCGTGTTCTAAGCGTTTTGATACAGGTAAATCTCTCCAAGCATTGTCTATTACTTGTTCTTTCCCCTTTGACTTTACGGTTTCTGCAAAGGTTACCAAGCGTTCGGTAGCATCATCTCTACGATTCAACAATACATCTTCACAAAGCTCCAGCATATCTTTTGGAATGTCATCATAAACACCCAACTGACCAGCATTTACAATACCCATATCCATACCAGCTTTGATAGCATAGTACAAAAAGACGGTATGCATAGCCTCACGAACAGGCTCATTCCCACGGAATGAGAATGAGATATTAGATACCCCACCCGATACTTTAGCGAAGGGAAGGTTTTCTTTTATCCATCGTGTAGCATTAATAAAGTCAACAGCATAATTATTGTGTTCTTCCAGACCAGTGGCTACTGTCAGGATATTTGGGTCAAAAATAATGTCTTCCGGAGGGAAGCCTACTTCATCTACCAAAATATCATAAGCACGTTTACAAATTTCTATACGTCTTTCATAAGAATCTGCCTGACCTTGTTCATCAAAAGCCATTACTACTGCCGAAGCGCCATAACGTTTAACTTTCTCGGCCGATTCTCTGAACTTCGTTTCTCCTTCTTTTAATGAAATAGAGTTTACAATAGATTTCCCTTGTACACATTTCAATCCTGCTTCGATTACCTCCCATTTAGAAGAGTCAATCATTATGGGCAATTTAGCAATGTCTGGTTCAGCCATTAATAAATTCAAGAATGTTTTCATGGCTTCTACCCCATCAATCATTCCCTCATCTAAGTTTACGTCGATTACCTGTGCACCACCATCTACTTGTTCACGTGCTACGGCAATGGCATCATCATATTTCCCTTCACGAATTAAACGAGCAAATTTCTTTGAACCTGTTACGTTACAACGCTCGCCAATATTGACGAACATGGTATCTTCCTTGATAATCAAAGGCTCTAAACCAGAGATTATCTGATGATTATGTACTTCAGGTAATTGGCGTGGAGGATATTTAGCAGCTACTGTTGCAATGGCTTTAATATGCGCAGGCGTCGTTCCGCAACATCCACCAATGATATTCATAAAGCCATGTTGAAGGAAATCTTCAACGATGACAGCCATTTCCTCTGGCGACTGGTCGTATTCACCCATTTCATTAGGTAAACCAGCGTTAGGATGGGCAGAAACCATAAACGGTGCTTTATCAGCCAAAATCTGTACGTAAGGACGCATTAAATCGGCTCCTAAAGCACAGTTTAATCCTACTGAAAGTAAATCAATATGTGATACCGAAGCCAAGAAAGCCTCAGTAGTTTGTCCAGATAACGTTCTTCCCGAAGCATCCGTAATTGTTCCAGAAACCATGACAGGTATTTTGGTATCTGGATGAGCCAATACGGCTTTAGGATTATTTTGTTTAGGAATAGATGTGCTTTTTAAAGGACGAATCGTTCCGTTCTTTTTATCATTCTGAAATAAATCTATCGCATATAAAGCCGCCTTAGCATTTAAAGTATCGAAAATAGTTTCTACTAATAATACATCCGCACCACCATCTACTAAGCCTTGTATTTGTTCGTAATATGCCTCTACTAATTCATCAAAAGTAACTGCTCTGTAACCAGGGTCGTTTACATCAGGCGAAAGCGAGAGTGTACGGTTTGTTGGTCCAATAGACCCTGCTACAAAACGAGGTTTGTTAGGGTTTTTAGCTGTGTATAAATCTGCTACTTCACGCGCAATTTTAGCTGATTCGTAGTTTAATTCATAGACGTATTCTTCCATGTGGTAATCAGCCATAGCGATAGAAGTACCTGAAAAGGTATTCGTTTCCGCAATGTCAGCACCTGCTTCAAAATACTTGGCGTGAATTTCTTTGATTACTTCTGGCTTTGTAATAGAAAGCATATCGTTGTTTCCCTTTACTTCATGCGGGAAATTGCGAAACTTTTCACCACGGTAATCGGCATCACTTAATTTATATTCTTGAATCAATGAACCCATCGCACCGTCAAGCACTAGGATTCTGTTTTTCAAGATTTCTCTTATATTGGGATTGTTCATATCTTTTATGAGTTATAAGCCATAGACTTATAACTTTATTTACTTATTTATCTTTCCGTGGCACAATATTATACTCTTACATATAGATGAATATTCGGCAAAAACACTGAATAAATTGATGATTTCGTTTATAATAAAATACAAAAATACTTGTGTTCTACCAAATAACATAAATTAGGCACAAAGTTATCCCAAAAAGATAATTCATTTGCTTTGTTGAATCAAATTGGATATTATTTCTACTTTTAAATAGTGAATAGGATAAAATTCATTAAATTTAAAGCCTAATTTAAAAATTTAAGGATAAATTATCTTACTGAATACTTAAACCACCCAAACACATCAAAATGAAACTAGACTCAACAGACAGAGAAATTTTAAAGCATTTGCAAGAAGATGCTCATCTGACAACCAAAGAATTGTCGGGCAGGCTGAATTTATCCCCCACCCCAGTTTATGAACGTGTAAGAAGACTTGAAAAAGAAGGGGTAATAAAGGGCTATGTTGCGTTGGTAAATCGTGAAAAAATTGAGAAAGATTTAATGGTTTTTTGTAGCATTCGCCTAAAGGAACATGCGCAAGAAGCAGGGGCAAAATTTGTCAAAGAAATTGTTCAGCTTGATGAAGTACAGGAATGTTATAATATCTCTGGAGATTACGATTTTATGTTAAAAATTATCGTCCACGATATGCGTGAATACCAAGGTTTTCTGATGAACAAATTAGCATCTTTGGAAAACATTGGCAGTACTCATAGTATTTTCGTAATGTCAGAAATTAAGGCAGAGACTAAATTGAAGGTGTAATTTTGTCATTATGTTTTACAGAGTAGGCACCTTTTTACAGATTAGTCAACTTTTTAAAAGTTGACTAATCTAAATCCACTCATCTAAGAACATTTTATAAACCGTTAGGGCTTCCTCTTTTTCTTCTGGATTTTAATTAAAATATCCAAATAAACATTGTTCCTAACCCTATAAAAAGTGCAACTAATAAGATAATCAAAAAGATTATAAATAAATATTTTTTCAATTTGTCAGATAAAGTTTCTTTATATTCTTTTTCAGGTTTTAATGGCTGTTTCTCATCCAATAACTCAATATATTGGAGGTATGTATCAGCATTTTCATAAATCCAATTCCCGTAATAATCAAGATGTACTACTTTATCCTTTTTCTCTTCTATAATTTTACTGCTCTCGAGAGAAGCCTTTAGCAATTCCAAAGCAAATAATTCTAAGCCCTCTTTGTTGGCTTTTATATAACTTTCATCGGAACCTCAACCATATTGAAAAATCCCCCAAATAGCTTTCTTCTTCAATTCAATTTCATCAAACTTATTGATTATATTTTGTAGTTCTTCTTCATTCATTTCATTATCATTTTTATATAGAATTTACTAATAATCGAGCTTAATCAAATAAATGCCTTATTATTTTCGTCAGTTCTTCCGATTTATTTAAAGTCATTAAATGCCCTCCTCCGTTTACGATTATATCACTTTTCACAAAGTAAAAAGGCAGAATTTTATCCGCTGTTCCATGAATATGTACTAAATTTTTGTGAATAGTTTTATTTTTCCAATTAACAACTTTATCAATTGCCCAAACTAAAAAGTTTGGTTCTGTATCCACCATAATACTTGCTAACATGTCCTTATCAGCTACACTCTCTGCCCCAAAAAGCCAATTACTAAACATATTTGGTGTTTTGAGGACTGCTGTAGGAATAAGCTTATGAAGTTTTAACAGTCCTGCAAGGCGATAATAAACAGGAATTTCTTGGTATGTTTTAGCAGAAGCAATGATGATTATCTTTTCAGTGTCTATCAACTTTGCCACTTCAGTAGCCATCATTCCCCCAAAGGAAAGTCCTATTAATATCGGACGATTGGTTTTAATTTGTTCAGTCAGCCGAAGGGCATAATGTGCTATGGTTTCATTTTTGTTGGGCGCTATCCAACGTACAAAAGTGATTTCATAACCCGAAAAGTCTAGCTTCTTAAAAACCCTTTCATCTGCTCCTAGCCCACTAAAAATATAGATATTTTTCATTGAATTAAGTGATTGGTTTTAGAGATAAATCATTTTCAATTAGCTCTGCTCTTAACTAATTACAATTTATGAAAACTTGGAGAATTGAGTTTGATTGGTGTAATTTGCAAACACTTCAAGTTGTATATACTATAAAAAGTAAACCTATCAAAAAATATGATAAAAACTCGAATTACATTATTGGATAGTTTTAGGGCATTGGCAATATTATCAGTAATGCTTTTTCATTATTTTTCACGAAGAATACCACCTTTATATCCTGTTTCACTGTATCCTTACAATAATGATTACGATTACTTCAGATGGGGTTATTTAGGAGTAGAGTTCTTTTTTATCATCAGTGGTTTTGTAATATTTTTCACGCTTGATAACACGCCATTTTTTCGTTCCTTTTGGAAGAAAAGATTAATGAGGTTATTGCCTTCAATGATTATTGCTTCGGTAATTACCTACATTATTTTCAACCTTTTCGATACTCATAATATATTTTACAACAGTCATAAAATAGTTAATTTCATACCAAGCCTTACTTTTATTCAACCCAATTTATTGAATAACCTATTCAGTAGATTTAATGTAGAACTCCATTATTTAAACGATTCTTATTGGAGTCTTTGGCCTGAATTACAATTTTATTTCCTGTCTAGTACAATTTATTATTTCAATAAAGAGAGATTTCTTAAAAATTTCATGCTGACTTCAACTATTTTGGTTGTTGTTAATTTCATCGTTGTCAATGATTCCAAACTAAATATTAATTTATTTTCTTCAGGTTTAATACGTATTGGTTTGACCCCATCTTTTTTGATGAGTTATTCAAAATGGATGCAAGAAGGATTCAATTTAATCACTTATTTGCCTTTCTTTGCTATTGGTGTTTTGTTTTATTCATTATTCAAAAACAAGCAGAACAACGCAGAAACGCCACTTTATATCAAAATCTACCTCCTATTTTTTTCATTATTTATTATTTACTCAGGCGTTAATTTTTCTACAAAGGCAATCTATGGGGGTATGTTTTTATTGTTTTTCTTATTTATCTATCTCCCAGATAAGCTTGCCTTTTTTGAAAATAAAATAGTGAGCGATATTGGTGAATCTTCCTACTTCTTGTATTTAATACATGAAAATACAGGTGTTTTAATCATCTATTCATTTGGTGCCTATTTTTCACCATTTGGTTGGGCATTCACTTTAATTACTATTCTAACATTGATTGCTCTTAGTAATCTATACACGTTCAGGATTGACAAGCACTTAAATCGTTGGTTGAAAAAGAAATTAATGTAGTGATAGACAACGTCAAATGTAGATGCTAAATCCTACATAAAATTATTACGCATTTCTTGTTTTAAGAATTTTAGGGCATCGTCTGATGGAGCAATATTTTTAGAAAGTACAACTTCCAGAATACGTTTTGATAACTCAAGTGAAGGAGCATTCGGGTCTATATCTTTGGCTGATAAATTAATCAATGCTACTATTTCGTTCATGGCATTTTTGATGTTCAACCAAGCCTCATCACTCATATATACTTGTTGAGCGAGGTTATGCGAGAACTCCTCTCTGATTTCAGCTAACATCAATTGTTGAAACCCTCCAACTGTGTCAACTCTACCCGACAAACGGATTAACAAGTTATTAGGCGAAATTCTTTCTAAGAACAAAGCCATGCGTTCGTAGGCCTGTAAACGGATTGGGAGGATTGTTTTGGCTGTTTCAGCTTTAATATTTAATTCTTTTTGTACTAATTCTTTTTTCAAGAAAGAACTGACTGTTAGATACATAGCCCATAAAACTAAAGCAGCGGGGAGTAAAACCTTTATTAAATCAGCAACTAATTCCATGATGTTGGGGTTTATTATTCACGATAATCCTTCAAAAATAAGTAATTTTGCCCAATGAAATTACCCTTTAATTAAGGAATCGATATTAAATACTGTAAATTGAGGGAATTGGAAAGTACTTTTTAGCTGTATTATTCCAAGTCAATCACTATTACTTATTCATTAATGCTAAAAATCAATGACAGATACTAAAATTATTCCCATCAATATTACTGAAACTGCCAAAACAGAGGTAATCAGGGCTTTGGGTATAAAAGGCATTCCTGAGAATTATTTTTTAAGAGTTGGTTTACGTGGTGGAGCGTGTAGTGCTACTTATCTGATTGGCTTTGACAAAATGACAGAACACGATGAGCTTTACGAAATCAACGACTTGAAAGTGTTAATAGACAAGCGTCATTTGATGTATTTAATAAATATAGAGCTTGATTTTGAGGAGGAAGGAAATGGCTTTACCTTTAACAAATTATAATATTATCATTCAAAATTATTATTCATGAAAATTGCCGCAATTGACATCGGCTCGAATGCCGCCAGAATGCAAATCTCAAGAGTGCTTGAAAACGATGGTAAAATAAGTTTTAAAAAAGTAGAATACGTTCGTTTTGCTTTACGTTTGGGACATGATGTATTTAATGACGGAGAAATCAGCCCTGAGTCTGAGGTAAGAATATTCAAATTATTAAATGCCTATAAACTTTTATTAGACTTACACGAAGTAAAAGATTATATGATTTGTGCTACTTCTGCCATGCGTGAAGCAGGAAATGCCGAAGCTGTGATTACCCGTATCCACAAAATTTTGGATATGAAAATCAACATCATAGAAGGCGCTAAAGAAGCTGAACTTATCAACGACGTAGTAGTACAAGCCTTGGATGATGCCAATTATTTGCACATCGACGTAGGGGGAGGTTCGACAGAGTTAAACATTTATTCTGAAAGAAAGAAAATCGCTTCAAAATCTTTCAAAATTGGTTCTGTTCGTTTGTTAGAGCATAAGGAAAAAGAGGGCGACTGGGATAAAATGCGTAGATGGATTGAAAGCAATATTGATGTAACAACGGCTAATATTACCGCCGTAGGTACGGGTGGAAACATTAGCAAGTTATTCAATATTTCTCCTAATCATCAAGATGCTACTTCTATCAGTTATGAAGAATTGGTACGCTTGAAAAACTATGTAGCGTCGTTTACTTATGAAGAGAGAATCAATAAATTACGCCTCAATGCCGACCGTGCAGATGTAATTGTTCCTGCTGCACAAATCTATTTATCAGCGATGGAGTGTGCAGGGGCTAAAAAAATATTTGTACCAGATTTAGGTTTGAAAGATGGTATCATTCAGATGGTTTATGAAAGAATACAACATCGTAAAAAATAAGGATATAAAAATAGGGAAGGACAATTGAATGTTCTTCCCTATTTCTTTTACGATAAAAAAACACCACAGCTTACTTGATAGGTTTCTTCAGCTGACAAAGTCAGCAAGCCATCTCCAGAATTATAAGCATTGGTATTGCCCGTCATTGGCTCTATAGCTACACAATCGCGTGTTGGTGGAATATAGACAACCATAAAAGTAAATTGATTATCCAGTCCTGCTTGCCAAACATTGATAGAAACATTTTGCTTCGCAGAATGAAGTACAGCCGTAATTTTCTCCGCTTTTTTAACGCTAAAAACAGCATCTAGTATTTGATTATTCAAATCAATACCTCCGCTAAAATCAACCGACTTTTTACTGACAGAAATCATCTGTTCGTCGGGAATAGATTGTTCTGTTGCAGGGAAATCAATGTGCCAATCGTTGGCCGTTTCACCTGCTATTTTAAAATATGGATGCCAGCCTAATACCATTGGCATTTTTGTAGAGCCTGTATTCTTAATGGTATACGTGAGCGTAAAGCCTTCCGTTGTTGACAATGTATTGGTTATCGCTAACACAAAAGGGAAAGGATAACCAACATGATTGCCTTTGTATTCAAACTGTATTATAATGCTTGCTTTAGTATCGTCTGCCTCTTCTTGAACAACTTCAAAATTTGCAAAAGCCACAAATCCATGAATTGCATTATGCAACCCTACTTCATTAATCGGTAATTGATGATTTGCATTTTCAAATGTATACTTCCCATCTCGTACCCTATTCCCCCAAGGAAACAAATGTGCTGATGGGTAAGCCGTCATTTCATTTACTAATTGCTCGTCGGTATCCGCTCCAGCTATTACATTGAAAAATTTGCCTTCTTTCTGAAAGGTCATTTTACGGATTATTCCACCGAATGCAGGTAAAATATTCACTGATTCTCCTGTTGTAGGATTAGATAAAATGTATTCTGTAAAACGCCCAAATGGTTCTTTTATAATTTTCATTTTGAAAAATATTGCTAACGCTATTGTTTAACTATTGAAAAACTGAATGCTCAAAGCTCATTAATTATTTCTATGTATTTTACATTTCGCCTTCTACTCCCAAACCGAACAACGCAAAATCATATTTTACAGGGTCTTTGGCATCTAGCAATTTTAAATTTTCAGTTAATTCGACTGCCATTTGCCAATCTGGTTTTGGTCTTTCTACTAAGCCTAATTTACGAGCGACTCTCTCTACATGGACATCACAAGGGCAAATAAGTGTTGAAGTATCTAAGCGATGCCAAATCCCAAAATCAACCCCATGACTATCTTTACGGACCATCCAACGCAAAAACATATTCAGTCGTTTACAAGAAGAGTTTTTCAGGGGTGTGGCAATGTGCTTTCTTGTTCTTTCAGGATAATTTTCCAAGCTAAAGAAAAGGTCATGAAAAGACATTAGATTTTGTTTGACATTCGTTTGCTGTGATGTTGGATATTCAACCAGAAAGCCTTCTTCTAAAGATTCGTATTTTTGGTAATAATGACGAAACCAAGCGATAAAATAGAGAGTATCAATATCATTGAAGGTGCGGTGTTTAAACGACAAAAACGGCTTGAGGTCTGAATCTTGATGATTGATGATAAAATCATGAGGGCTACCATCCATCAACGTTATCAATTCTTTGCATTTATTGATAATGGTTTTTCTTTGCCCCCAAGCTAATACGGCTGACCAGAAGCCCATGATTTCGATGTCTTCTTTTTTAGTAAAAAGATGTGGAATAGAAATTGGATCGTTTGGAATAAAATTAGGCTGATTATACTTTAAATATTTTTCTTCTAATAAATCTGCGACGTAGTTAGTCATTTTTGAAAGGGAAATATAAACTTATTTAGAGACGGAGAGATTCGAACGCTCGTCCACTAGTTAATCATTTTTGAAAGGGGGAAATAAACGAATGGGAATGAATAAATTCATTCCCATTCGTTTATTTAATTCTTGAAGCAACAAATGCGATAATTTTAGAAGGGATAGAAAAAATCCATACTAAAACAGTATATAAAAAAGCAAAAGTTGAAATGGCAGGGAATGCTAATGCATAAAGAACATTAAACACGATATGCCCAAAAGTAATTTGTCTTTTATTGCGGCGCATTTTTTATGGGGTCATATAATTAAGCTCTGCTCTGATTCTTTTTTCAGTAGGATTCAATTTTTCAAAAGCTCTTGGCGAAAGTTTGATAATTACTTTATCGCTTCCTAAATCTGGCAATTTTCCTACTACTTTTACCCAGATACTTTGCCCATTAGCAACATTTTTTACATTAATTAAAGTTCCAACTCCCGCCGAACGATGCAATGCTAAATATTTACCTGAGTTATCTTCTACGTCAATTAATTCTGCTAATCCAGACTCGATAGTTCTTCTATATCCTGATGCTGTTCTTACTACTTCTGATGATGTTTTTATATCATTAGGCAAAGGCTCTTCTACCTTTGCTGTTACTTTAGCATGTTCTGGCGCTTCAACCGACTTATAAATTTCTGTTTTAGGCACCTCACTTCTCACTTGATTATCAGGGTTCCTTTTACTTCGTTCATATTCTTTTGCATCTACAATCAGGACTTGTCCAGCCGTTAATTGGTCGCTCGCTAAGTTATTCCATCTTCTGATGTCTGCAATCGAAATTTTGTATTTGTTCGCAATACCATATAACCCTTGTCCATATTCTACAGTATGTGTGGCAGATTTTGGTGGATCTGGTGTCAATATTGCAGTATTATGATTAGCGGATGTCCTTGCAGGAACAGTATACGTAGTAGCTTTGTTATAAGGTACTTTTATCTGTTGCCCAATATTCATATTCTCTGATATTCCAGGGTTTGCCGCTTTGAATTCAGACATTGAACTTCCGTATTTCCTCAAAATAGAATACAGCGTTTGTCTGGGTTCTACTTTATGAATTACATAAGTTTTTCCATCTTCTTTACGTACTGTAACTGAATCTAGGCTAATTTCTTTTGCCAAAGCAGATGTATATGTTGCTGACAAAAGAAAGATAGAGACAATCTTAGCAACGGACTTAGTGTTATATTTCATATCCGATGAGTTGATTTTGATTTTTAATATATAATAAAATGCTAGATTTCATTGAAAAGGTATCTATTCCTATTCCCTCACTTTCAGCAATAAAATCATGCAGTAGAATTTGTTTTTCTTTATTGGTTACTAATAAATAGTTTTGGAATTGGTTTCCTCTGTAAATATAGTAAGAAATTATAATTTTGTCATTGACTTCAAGATAATCTACCCCATTTTGGGCTTCAATATTTATTAATTGGTAGAGGAATCTAAAAATCGTTGGAAAATACGGACTTGAATCTGGATAATGCCTAACTAAATGCTCATTTTGGTCTGGAACAAAATCATAAAATGGCTCCGTTTCAATCGCAATTTTATGATAAACAGGCATATTACTTTCATCTAACTGATAAAGCACTAAAATATTGCCATCACAACTAAAGAAAATCCAATCCTCAATTTTTTCTTTAATTGCACAAGTATCAATATTGATAACGATTACACCCAGAGGTTCAGGCTTTTGTTGGTCTGAATATTTGTGTAAGATTAAATGATTTCCAAAAATGCCTACTAAACCCAACCACCACGATTTTTCAGGAGAAAAGTCTTTCCATAAAATTTTGCCCGTTTTTAAATCCAATCCAGAAAAGCTTACTTGTCGGCTAGTTTCATCCCTTATTTCCAACACCATTTTATTATTAAAAAAGGCTGTATTCCAAATTTTCCCCCCGAAAGCCTCCTCTATTTTTTTTAGCATAAATTTTATTGTTATTTTACGTTTTAATTTGAATCTTCGATTACAAGTTTAAACATATATTTTTGCAATTTCATTCTAATCCAATTTATCAGTGTTAAAAATATTAGGTATTATTCCTGCTCGCTATGCTTCCACACGTTTCCCGGGAAAGCCCTTGGTGGATATTAACGGAAAATCCATGATTCAACGTGTTTATGAACAAGCCTCAAAATCTAATCTGCTCTCAAAAGTAGTAGTTGCTACAGACGATCAAAGAATTGTAGAACACGTAAAAAGTTTTGGGGGCGAAGTAGTGATGACTTCCTCTAAACATCCAAGCGGCACTGATCGTTGTTTCGAAGCATTACAAATCGTTTCTAAAACCGACCGAAGAAAAGAGGGCAAAGAATTCCAAAGATATAATTATGTAATCAATATTCAAGGCGACGAGCCTTTTATCCAACCCAAGCAAATTGACATTTTAGTTAAATGCCTGACCAGTAAAACCGAGTTGGCAACACTGGTAAAGCGTATTGAAGATGAGGCTACTTTATTTAACCCTAATACGCCTAAGGTTATTTTCAATAATTTTAACGAAGCGATTTACTTTACCCGACAAACTATTCCTTATTTAAGGGGCATCGAAAAAGATAAATGGCTAAATGCTCACGATTATTTTAAGCATATCGGTATTTATGCTTACAGAGTAGATGTATTAAAGAAAATCACGAAATTACCTGTTGCTCTGTTGGAGAAAGTGGAGTCATTAGAACAACTAAGATGGCTTGCTAACGGCTTTAGAATTACTATTGCGATAACGCCTTATGATAGTTTTGGAATAGATATTCCTGAAGATTTGGAAGAAGCGCAAAGAAAAATATTTTCGTAACTAAAAAAGAGCTGTGGAATAATCATCCACAGCTCTTTTTAGTTATAAATTTACTTTGCCGTCAGATACACAAATGGAATAATACATTCTTCTAACGATATTCCTCCGTGTTGAAACGTATTCCTATAATGACTTACGTAATGATTGTAATTGTTCGGGTAGGCGAAGAAATAATCTTCTTTAGTAAACACATACGTGGTAGATACATTTACTTTTGGCAAGAAAAAACGCTCTGGTTTTCTACAAACTAACAGATGGTTTTCATCGTCCCAGTTTAAGTTTCTACCTTGTTTATAACGTAAGTTTGTATTAACAGAACGGTCGCCAACAATCTTCACTGGATTTTGTACTCTAATCATCCCGTGGTCAGTTGTGATGATTAATCTTCCTTTTTTATCAGAGATTTTCTTTAATAAATCAAACAAAGGCGAATGGGTAAACCAACTGGCTGTTAAACTTCTATACCCTGATTCGTCAGGAGCAAGTTCTTTAATCATGGCCATGTCTGTTCTCGCATGCGACAACATATCCACAAAGTTGTAAACTACTACATTCAAATGATTTTGAAGTAGCTTTGAGAAGTTTTCAACCAAACTTTTTCCTTGATTGTTATGAATGATTTTGTGATAAGATGACTTTACTGCAAAAGGCATTCTACTCTTACGAATTTGTTCTTGGAAGAAAAATTCTTCGTGTTGATTAAATCCTTCTTCATCTTCATTATCCCCAATATCTTGTACCCAATGTTTAGGATATTGTTTTTCTATTTCAGATGGCATCAAACCCGAGAAAATAGCGTTTCTAGCATAAGCTGTAGTAGTAGGTAAAATAGAGTAATATGTTGATTCTTCCTCTACCGAAAAATAATCTTGAATTAATCCTTCCAATACCTTCCATTGATCAAAACGCAAGTTATCTATTAGCACAAAGAAAAGAGGAGAGTCTTCTCGTAGCAATGGGAAAACCTTTTTCCTCATCAATTGATGCGAAAGAATAGGATTATTTCCCTTGGGTTCATTCAACCAATGCTCATAGTTATCGGTAATAAATCTTGAAAAATTAGCATTGGCTTCCGACTTCTGCATGTTCATTACCTCCGCCATCGACTTGTTTTCGGTTCTGTCAATTTCCAATTCCCAGAAAAGCAACTTCTTATAAACATCTGCCCATTCAGCATAGTCCATTTTGTCTTGATAGCGCATCGCTAACTGACGGAACTCTTGCTGATAAGACAAATTGGTTTTCTCTTCTTCAAGGCGTTTTTTATCTAAAATTTTCTTTACTGAAAGTAGTATCTGATTAGGATTCAATGGCTTAATCAAATAATCAGCAATTTTAGAACCAATTGCCTCTTCCATAATATCCTCCTCTTCAGACTTCGTAATCATCACAACTGGCAAATTAGGCTTCAATTGCTTTATTTTTGGAAGTACCTCTAGGCCAGTCATACCGGGCATATTTTCGTCGAGAAATACTACATCAAATTTCTTTTTTTCAACCTCCTCTAAAGCATCCGCGCCAGAATTTACAGGTGTAACATCATACCCTTTTTGGGTCAAAAACATAATATATGGTTTAAGCAAATCGATTTCGTCGTCTGCCCACAGAATTGAATATTGCATAATAAAATTGATTGTTTTCAAGTACTACAATCCGTACTGTACTTTTTTAAAATGTAAAATACAGCCTTTTTATTGCTGTATTTTGTGTTAATTTTAGTTAAATAAACTTATTTAGTTAATTCTTTCAAATCCAAGTCTGACACCTTTAACAAACCTACTTTGGGTAATCGCTTTGTCATTTCTCGCCAATTAGGCTCTTTAGCATATATTTTCTGGAGCATTTCAGATGCCTTTATGATGCTCTTATTGTTGGCCATTGTAATGGCTGTCCAATATTGCATTTCAGTATTGTTGGGCAAAAGCTTCATGGCAGCGCTATATTCCTCCATAGCTTTTTTCATATTGCTAGTTTCTGTTGCCAAATCGCCAGCATCCATGTGGTCGTATGCTCTGCGAACTTTCAAAAGTCTGGCAAGTTCTATTAAGGGAGACTGGTGGTCGTCTACTCTTAAATCTACCAGATGGTCTTCATCCCACGGTTTGTTAGTAGAAGTACCCTTTACAACTAATAAAGCCGCCGATTGTTTTCCTCTGATGTCCCCTCCTACTGCTTGTCCAGCTTCCAATGCCTTTAATACTCTTTCAGCCAAAGGTAACCTCCAATTATCTTGAAAAGCTTTCGACATAGCCGAAGGTACTTTATTATTAAGCATCATATTACTCTGAACAGAGTAATTAGTTCCTTTAATATGCCCCGCAAAATCTACACAACTTTTACCAGTATGTACGGCTACATTACCTTTAGCATCAACGATTCCTACCTGACGAACGTCTTTCCCTCCATCGTTTGACAAAAGAATATCAAGCGCCTCTTGTGCCGTTTTACCACTTTTCAACAATGCTAAACCTCTTATTCCAAATGATTTATTGATAAAACTCTGTGTAGCAATCACTCCAACGCCAGCTTGTCCCCATGAAACAGCCGTACCAACGCTAAACCAGTGGCTTTGTACGCCAACGGCCATCTCCCCCGTTTTACTGTCACGGGCTACAATAGAAAAGGTATGAGCGAAAGGCTCATGTTTTTTAGTAAATTGGGCATAAATATTACAGGAGAAATACAGAAATGTGATACATAAAAATAATTTTTTCATAGGTTGAGATATTATTAAGTGTGTCTAAATTGATATTCAAGGTAAAACTTTATTATTCTCTCTCAGTCATTCCTAACTATTGCTCTTTTACTTGTCCGTTCTCACATTTCAAGATTCTAGCAGGGAACTTGCGTATCATATCAAAGTCGTGTGTTGCCATTAAAATGGCCGTACCAGCTTTGTTAATTTCATGGAAAAGCTCTAAAATTTGTCCCGAAACTTCTGGATCTAGGTTTCCAGTTGGCTCATCTGCAAACAGTATTTGCGGTTCGTTCAATAAAGCTCTTGCTATTACTACTCGTTGTTGTTCACCTCCCGAAAGTTGGTGTGGCATTTTATCACGAGACGTTGACATACCTACTTGCATTAATACTTCAGCAACTCTTGCTTTCATTTTTGCACTATCACTCCACCCAGTTGCTTCCAAAACCCACATTAAGTTTTCCTGAACATTTCTATCCATAAACAATTGGAAATCCTGAAATACAACCCCAATTTTTCGTCTAAGAAAAGGACGCTCGGCTAACTTTAATTTTTCAATAATAAACCCTGCCACTTTGGCTTTACCTTGTTGTAGCCAAAGATCAGCGTATAATGTTTTTAGTAAAGAACTTTTCCCACTTCCTGTTCTTCCTATCAAAAAAACAAACTCTCCTTTGTTGATACTAAAGTTAACGTCGCTTAAAACTACGCGTTCGTTTTGATATACAAATGCACTCTCAATGACAACTACGGGTTCTGATGTAAACATTTTTTGCTTGCTATGTTATTTTTTCAAATATACTGACAAAATAATAACACTTAACTATTTTTTTGTGTGTTAGTCTCCTTATTTACGATAATCTTCTACGCTCAAACATCTCCTGACATCGTATAATCCATATCCCTTAGCTATTTCAGGGCTTGGTGTATACCGTTTTCAAATACTACTACCTGTATTTTATTTATCAATCATAAATTTTGCTAAACATTAATCACCTGATTTACAAGGCAATTACTTTGCTATTTTTTTAAAATTAGTAACATTTTTATTATTTTATATTAGCTAATTAATTTTTATGCTTTATATTTGAATAATTTTTAGACTAATCTAAATTATTAATTAGAAATACAAAATGAAAAACTTCTCCAAACCGATATTTTATTTAATCATAGCTAGTTTTGCTTTCACCAAAGCATATAGTCAACACGCCATTTCTGGGAAAGTAACTATTAGCGAAAGCAATGAAGCTGTCATTGGTGCGAACATTTACATTCCAGAATTAAGAACAGGCACAAGTTCTGATGTAAACGGCTTTTACCATATCAAAAACCTACCAAAGGGTGATTTTACGATTCAGGTAAGCTATATTTCATTGAAGACCATTACGCAAAAAATAAAAATCCAAGATACCATTCATCAAAATTTTGTCATGGAAAGTGCCGCTACCTCATTAGAGGAAGTAGTAGTGACAGGAGCAGGCATAAAAACATTGGTCAAAGAAAGTCCAGTACCCATTGCTGCACTTTCAAGAGCACAATGGCTACAAAGTACTTCAACGAACTTGGTAGATGCCATTGTAAAATTGCCTGGAGTATCACAAATTTTGACAGGGCCTACCCTATCAAAGCCCATTATTCGTGGATTGGGTTTCAATAGAGTAATCACAGTACATGATGGCGTTCGTCAAGAAGACAACCAGTGGGGCGAAGAACACAGCTTACATATTGATGAGTTTTCAATAGAACGATACGAAATCATCCGTGGAGCAGGGTCATTAATGTATGGTTCTGATGGCTTAGGAGGGGTTATTTCTGTGATTTCACCTACTCCAACTGAATCAGAAAAAATCAATGGAAGTGTTTTGTACAACTATCAAACAAATAACCGCTTACACGGATTTTCTGTTAATCTGGGTGGAAATAAAAATGGTTTGGTCTGGACGGGACGATTGAGCAATAAAAATGCAGGGAATTATCAGAATCCTTATGATGGATTGGTATATGGTTCTAAATTCAGAGAGCTTGATTATTCTGGTATGATAGGATTGAATAAGAAATGGGGCTTTTCGAGAATCTATATTTCAAAGTTTGGGCAAGACATTAATATCATTGATGGGATGAGAGATGCCCAAGGATACTTTACTAAGCAGGTATTAATCAACGGGAAAGCAACAACCGAAAGAGTATCGGAAGAAGAATTAAAAAATCCTGCTATCAATCCCTCCAATTCGCAGTCATTAACTAACTACAAAGTATCTTGGAATAATTATTTAATGCTGGGTCGAAATACTTTCAGCTTAAACTTGGCTTATTCTCAGAATCACCGACAAGAATATGGGAATGTACTGAAACCTTTTGAGGCTGATTTATATTTTTTCTTACAGACACTTTATTATGATGCTAGGTTTAATCTGGCAGAGAAAAATAATCTTGAAATCACGATTGGTACTAATGGAATGGCTCAAACGATGAACAATCGTGGAAATGAAACATTGTATCCTGATTTTAATTTGTTAGATAATGGTGTATTTGCTTTTGCAAAAAAGAAAATCAATAGATTATTCATCAGTGGAGGACTCAGGTTCGACCTGAGACAGTTGGATATTCATAAACTGTATATTGATACAGAAGGAAAATTTCAAACCAAACCTTCTGCTAATACTACTGAACGTTTTGCAGGGTTTAACAAAACATTTCAAAACGCCACAGGAAGCTTTGGAGCGGTATACAAAATCAATAGTTTGCTATCGGTAAAAACAAATGTTGCTCGTGGTTTCAGAGCACCCTCTGTACCCGAAATATCCTCAAATGGCGAACACGCTGGTACTTTTCGCTATGAAATCGGTAATATCAATCAACAGTCTGAAGTATCCTTACAAAATGATTTAGGACTTACTTTTGAAAATAGTTCGTTATACATTGATGTCAATCTATTCAGTAATCGCATCAATCATTATACCTTTTCAGAGCGTGTTCAGAATATCACAGGAAAAGATTCTATTATCAACGGCGTGCCTGTGTTTCGTTATCAGCAAGGGAACGCACGCTTATTGGGCATGGAGGCTGTAGTTACTTATAACCCTGCCTCTGCACGATGGTTTAGCATTACACAAAGCTACTCTTCAGTAAACGGAGTAAACCTTTCAGCAAAAACTGATTCTGCTAAATACCTGCCTTTTATGCCTCCGCCAAGATGGTTGAGTAACATTAAACTAACAAAGAACAATTGGGGAAAACATTTAAGAGGTGCTTACTTCTCTGTAGAATTAGAACATAATCAACAGCAAAACAATGCATTGTTGGCTTATAATACTGAAACAAAAACACCTGCTTATTCTCTTATTAATATTGGCACGGGCGCTACCGTTACCAATCAAAAAAAGAAAGCCTTGTTCGCTATCTATCTAAATATTAATAACCTACTGGATAATGCTTATCAAAGTCATCAAAGTAGATTGAAATATTTAGACATTAATCAGACTACAGGTAATCGTGGGGTTTATAATATGGGCAGAAATATGAGTATAAAAGTACTTGTTCCAATTAATTAGGTATTGTCAGCTTTGAGATGTGAGCTTTGAGCAATGAGCTTTTTTTTTCTTTCAGATTTCGGTCATCGGCTATCGGTTACCTTAATTTTTAGCTTTCAGATGTAAGCTTTGAGCAATGAGCTTTCGGATGTCAGCTGTCAGCTTTTGTGATTTTCATTTTTAAAAGCTGATTGCTGATATCAGAAGGCTGAAGACCGAAAGCCAATGTTCGAAAGCCCAAATAAAAAAGCTCTTCAAACTTTAGTGTTTGAAGAGCTTTTTTATTGTTATTTATAATACCGATAGCCGAAGGCTGACATCCGAAAGCTAAAAAACTCATTGCTCAAGGCTCAAAGCTTATAACCTACAGCTACTAAGCATTAGTCTTAGCATGGTCAGCTAAGAATTTTGCTAAACCACTATCAGTTAATGGGTGGTTTAATAATGCTAACATCGCAGAAAGCGGTCCAGTCATTACATCAGCACCGATTTCAGCACATCTGATAATATGAATTGGGTTACGTACAGATGCTGCTAAGATTTCAGTATCAAAACCATAGTTATCATAAATTGTACGGATTTGCTCAATTAATTGGATACCATCAAATGAAATATCGTCTAAACGACCAATAAATGGAGAAACATAAGAAGCTCCTGCTTTGGCTGCCAATAAAGCTTGACCAGCAGAGAAAATCAATGTACAGTTTGTTTTAATTCCTTTTTCTGAGAAATATTTAAGTGCTTTTACGCCGTCTTTAATCATCGGAATTTTCACTACTATTTTCTCGTCTAATTCTGCTAATTCTTCTCCCTCACGAACCATTCCTTCAAAATCAGTTGCAATTACTTCCGCAGAAACATCACCTTCAACAATATCACAAATTGCTTTATAATGCTTAAGAACGTTGTTTTTACCGCTGATTCCTTCTTTTGCCATTAAAGATGGATTGGTAGTTACTCCGTCTAATACACCTAAATCCTGAGCATCTTGGATTTCTTTGAGATTGGCTGTGTCAATAAAAAATTTCATGTTGATATGTTTTTTGAGAATTATGTTAATTAACGCTATATGAAAATCGAAAGGAAATTTTAAATGGAATTGCTTTTTCTCCTATCTATTATTTTTTTACAAAATTAGGAAAAGCATTTGAGAATGCAGAGAATTATTTAATAAAAATTATAACAGTATAGAACAGTTGCTTTTACTTTACTACTTTAAAAGATATTTAATATGAAGATTGTTGAAGAGAAGTGAATGGACATAAAACAAAAAAAGGCAAATTCACCGCTACAACCTGCCTACCCTTGCTTCGGTCAAGACCTGGGGGATTCGGAGGGAGCTGGTAATTTGCCGTCACAAAGATGGCAGGTTTTGTTGTTTTTTCAAAACCTTCACCGCAACTTTGAGGAAAGTTTTCTAATAAAATCTAGTCAACTTTGACTGATTAATAGGATGACCTTTTGATTTACAGTTAATTAACTTAACATTATGACACTAAAAAATATTTTAAAAAAATTTACATTTTCTCTCTTTTTACCTTCTTTTTGCTTTTTTTTATTGAATTGTACAGGGTCGGCAGATGCTTTTTTAGAAAAAGCGAAGGAACAATTGAAACAAGGTAAACCTAGAGAAGCCATAGAATACCTAAATCAGGCTATCGACAAAGACCCTGCCAATGCCAAAGCTTTTAACATGCGTGGTGCCGCAAATTTTGAATTGAAAGATTTTACTACAGCCTTGCTAGATTACGAACAAGCCATTAAACTAGACCCCAATAATTACCAACCATACTTTAACAGGGCTTCAGTAAAGATGGAAAAGTCGGATTGGGATGGAGCTTTTGAAGATTGTAGCAAAGCCATTTTCATACAGCCAGATACTGCCGAATTGTATGTAAAAAGAGGTATTATTTTAGCAGCTTTACATAAAACAGAAGAAGCCATTGTAGATTTCGATAAAGCTATTCAGCTAGACCCTAAGGAAACCAATGCATTGTATAATCGTGGGAATATCTACTTCCAATTGGGTGAATTAGATAAATCTTTAGAAGATTTTACGAATGCGGTAAAAGCCGACAATAAATTCGCCAAAGCATATTATGGTTTGGGCGTAGTTCAACAAAAACGAGGGAACTCAGATGACAGTTGTTTGAGTTTTAAAATGGCAAGCCGTTTAGGTTATACTGATGCTAAACAGGCGATAGAGACGTTTTGTAAATAATTTTTTAGCTGTAAGCATTGAGTAGTGAGCATTTAGGTTTAAGTACTTACAGGGTAATCTATCTTAGGTAAGGACAAAGCACAACTCATCACTCAGGACTCAAGACTCAAAAAACTCGTCACTCACAACTCTTAACTAATCACTCAAAAAATGAAATACCTCGGCATAGTCTTTACCATGATTTTCTTATTGTTTGCAGGCTGGCAATATAATGACCCTGACCCTGTACTTTGGATTCCGATTTACTTAGTGGCTGCCTATTGTTCATTAAAAGCATATCAAGGCAAAAGCAATCCTGAATTGCTGGTAGTCGTAACCATTATGTCTTTTGTAGCAGGATTAAATACGTGGTTACAAATGACCTCTTGGGAAGGTTTTTTCTCTGAAGGTGGAGGCTTATCCATGAAAACGATTAATCAAGAATTAGCCAGAGAAGCCTGCGGACTTTGGATTTGTACTTTTTCATTTCTGTTGTATTTAGGGATGAACTTTTTTCAACCTAAAACAAAGTAGGATTTTTCAATAGATATTCGTTGCAAGCAAAGCAAAAGAAGCGAACTTCTTTTGCTTTGCTTTTTTTTGCCATTTATCTAATCCTCAATGTTTTCATCACATTCTAAAAAATAAATGAAGGTAAAATGTTAATTTGTATAAAAATAAACTTCAAACTTTATGCAACTAACGATTACAAACCTGAATAAGACCTATTCTAACGGCGTTCAAGCGCTCCAAAACGTAAATTTAACAATCAATCAAGGAATGTTTGGTTTATTAGGCCCAAATGGAGCGGGTAAATCGTCTTTGATGAGAACTATAGCAACACTTCAAGAAGCCGATACAGGCACAATAACATTAGGCGATATAGACGTATTAAAACAAAAAGAGGAAGTACGTAAAACATTGGGGTATTTACCACAAGAATTTGGCGTATATCCTAAAGTAGATGCCATTACGCTATTAAATCATCTGGCCGTATTAAAAGGCATTACCAATGCCAAAGAACGCAAAGAATTGGTAGAATCATTACTTCAAAAAACCAATCTTTGGGAGGCACGCAAAAAGAATTTGGGTGGTTACTCAGGCGGTATGAAGCAGCGTTTCGGCATTGCTCAGGCCTTGTTAGCGAATCCTAAATTGATTATTGTGGATGAACCCACCGCAGGACTTGACCCTGCCGAACGTAACCGTTTTTTAAATCTTCTATCAGAATTAGGCGAAAATACCATTGTGATACTTTCTACCCATATTGTTGACGATGTAAAAGAGTTGTGTCAGGACATGGCGGTATTCAACAAAGGGCAGGTACTTTATAAAGGAAACCCGTTTGATGCTATCAAAGAAATTGAAGGTAAAATATGGCGTAAGCGTATTCAAAAGGCTGAATTAGAAGAATACAAGAAAAACTACACCTTGATTTCAGACAAACTGATTGGAGGGTCCCCTGTGATACACGTTTTAGCTGATAGCAATCCAGATGGCACTTTTGATGCCGTTGAAGGAGATTTGGAAGATGTTTATTTCACGAAAATTTTTGCTAATGCCTAAACCGACAATACGATGTTTTTAGAGATTTTACGTTTTGAATTTAGCTATCGAAAGAATAGAGCAGCTACTTATTTGTATTTTTTTATATTATTCATGTTGTGTTTCGCGGCTGCTACGTCAAAGTATGTAACAATAGGGAGTGCCGCTGGTGGACAATTACAAGCCAATTCGCCGTATTCGTTATCGTTCATGACAATCATCATGACTTTCGCCGTAACTTTTATCAGTTCGGCGGTGATGGGTGTAGCCGTTTTGCGTGATTTTGAACACAAAACCGAATCATTGATGTTTACCACTACCATGTCTAAATTTGATTATTTGATGGGTAGATTTTGGGGTTCATTCTTTGTAATGGTACTGATATATTCATCCATTTGGATGGCCTTTATGCTAGGTTTTTCAATTGGTAAATTTTTACCTTGGGACCCATCTTGGAAGGAAAAAGTAATGCATCCATTTGATATTTGGCATTATTTTCAGCCGTTTATTTTTTATGGTATTACCAATCTTTTCATCCAAGCTACCATCTATTTTGCCGCAGGAACATTGAGCAGAAAGCCCTTGGTAATTTATACACAAGGTATTATTTTGTTTGTCTTGTATGAAATAACGGGTACGATTACCCAAGATTTGGAGAATAAGGATTTAGCTTCATTAATTGACCCATTTGCCGTAAGGACTTTCCAGATTTATACACAATATTGGACGCCCGCTCAGAAAAACAATCTACTGATTCCTCTGGAAGGCATGATGCTCTGGAATCGTGTACTTTGGTGCGGTATAGGAGTACTTATCTTGGTTATTACTTATTATGCTTTTAGTTTTAATGTGGTTACGTCTTCATGGCTCAAGAAAAAGAAAGTAGTGAAAGAAACACCATTGACTATTAAACCAGAAAACGTATTGATTCCAGCGGTTCATCAATTCACTAATTTTTCTGCTAATCTTATTCAGTTATGGGAGCAATCCATTTTTTATGCTAAAATGGTTGTTAAAGAAATCCCATTCATTGCTATCGTTTTTGTTGGGTTTACAGATTTAACCATCAACTCATTTTATTTCGGTGAAATGTATGGAACAAGCTCCTACCCTATTACAGCCAATGTATTAGGCTTTTTAGGAGAGTTCGATTTGTTCTTTTTAATCATCGTTGTTTTTTACTCAGGTGAATTAATTTGGCGTGAAAGAACAGTGAATATTAATTTAATTATAGATGCATTGCCCGTACCAGATTGGGTAGGACTATTTTCTAAATTCTTAGGCTTAATTGTCATCTATATAGGTTTACTGTTCTGCTTAGTTTTCTTCGGGGTATGTGTGCAAGTAGCACATGGTTATTTCAATTTTGAATTATCGCTTTATTTCAAAACGTTGTTTACCGACGAACTAATTTTTCTCACAGCCTTTACTTTACTCTCTTTCTTTATTCAAACCATTGCCAATAACAAACTGGTTGGCTTTGCCTTGATGTTTGTTTTCTTTATAATCAACTTGTTTATGAGTGGCGCTGGTATCGAACACCCTCTGTTTTCATTCAATAGTGGTAGTTTAGGAAGCTATTCTGATATGAATAAATACGGGCATTTTGTATCGTCATTTTCATGGATGAAACTCTACTGGCTGGCTTTTGTAGGCATTCTTTTTATCTTATCCGTTTTGTTAAGTGTAAGAGGAACAGAGGTTTTGATGCAAACACGTTTGAAAATTGGTAAACTTCGTTTAAGTAAACCTGTGCTTACTTTTGGTATCACGGTACTGATAACCTTCGTTGCCGCGGGGGGATATATCTATTATAATACCAACAAATTGAATAAGTATTTTACCAAGGAAGACCAAGATAAGATACAGGCAGATTATGAAAAAACCTTGAAAAAGCCATTTGACAATGCTCCTCAGCCTCGTATTGTAGATGTTAATTTAAACGTTGAGATTTATCCTGAAAAGCGTGATTTTACTGCCGAAGGTTATTTTTGGTTAAAAAATAAAACAGCTAAAACCCTGAATGATATTTATATCCAAAATGATATTCAACATAATATGAATATTGAATATTTAAAATTTGAAGGAGGTGCAAAAATCAAAAAGACCTACGATGATTTTGGATTCACTATTTATCAATTAAATAAACCGTTGGCTTCTGGCGATTCTGTTAAGATGAGCTTTAAAACTATCTATGAAACGAAAGGGTTTGTTGCCAAAGGCTCTAATACTGATATTGTCTATAACGGTACTTTTTTCAATAATGGATATTTGCCTTCTTTAGGCTATAGTGATGGCTTTGAAATAGGTGATGACGATACTCGTAAAAAATACAAATTGCCTGAAAAAGAACGCATGATGGAACAGAATAATCCAATCGGACTTTCACAAAGTTTGTTTGGTGATGATTCAGACTATATCCGTTTTGAAATGGTAATAGGCACGAGTAAAGACCAAACTGCTATCGCCCCAGGCTATTTACAAAAAACTTGGGAGAAACAAGACCGCAAATATTTCCATTATAAAATGGATGTTCCGATGGTTAATTTCTATTCGATAATCTCTGCTGACTATCAGATTAAGCATGATAAATGGAAGGGAGTAGATTTAGAGATTTATTATAACAAAGGGCATGAATATAACCTTGACAAGATGATGTCTTCTATGAAAGCTTCATTCGACTATTTTGATAAAAACTTTGCCCCTTATCAATATCGCCAAATGAGAATCATGGAATTTCCACGCTATGCTACTTTTGCCCAGTCGTTTGCCAATACCGTTCCATTTTCAGAAGGAATTGGTTTTATCCAGAAAATCAATGACCCAGAAAAAGACTTGGATATGCCTTTTTATGTAACTGCCCATGAATTAGGACACCAATGGTGGGGACATCAGGTAGCCGAAGCGAAGGTAAAGGGAAATGCGATGCTTTCAGAAACACAAGCTCAATACTCAGCTTTAATGGTGATGAAACACGCTATCAAACCTGAATTAATGCAAAAGTTCTTGAAATATGAATTGGATAAATACCTGAGCGGACGTGCAAGAGAAAGTAAAAAAGAGCAACCCTTAGCCTTGGTAGAAAGTCAGGGGTATATTCATTATAACAAGGGGTCAGTAGTGATGTTTGCTTTACAAGATTATATCGGTGAAGATAAAGTAAATAAAGCATTGCATGATTTCTTGGCAGATTGGAAATATCCAAGTTCTGATGGGAAATACAAACGCTATCCTACTAGTCAGGATTTGTTAAAGTATTTCAAAGCCGAAACGCCAGATTCATTAAAATACATCATTCATGATATGTTTGAAACCATTACGTTGTATGAGAACAAAACCGATAAAGTGACCTACAAAGTATTACCAAACAAAACTTATGAAGTAAGCATCAAAGCCATTTCAGAAAAATTCAGGGCAGATAGTTCTGGTAACGAAAAACCTATTACCCTGAACGATTGGATTGACGTAGGTGTGTATGGAGAAGACAAAGATGGTAAAGACAAATTGCTTTATATCCAAAAATATAAAGTATCTAAGAAAGACAACACCTTTAAAATCATTGTAAAAGAAAAGCCTAAAAAAGCAGGAATTGACCCTATTAATAAGCTGATAGATAGGCATTCAGACGATAATGTTAAAACGGCTGTTTTAGAGGAAAATTTGTAGTAATTGGAGACTTTAGGACACAAGACTAAAAGATAGAGGTATTTTTCTTAATGCTCTTCCACTTGTTCTGAAAGGCAAGTGGAAGTTTTGATAAAAAGGATTTTAATCCTAAAAGATTGAGAACGTTTTTATTTGTCATTCGATTTGCCCTTGCAGAACAAATCGAATAACTTAAATAGTAAACAAAAGTAAAGGTTAGTGTTAATTCACCAACAAGGGCGGAATATCCTTTTGTTAAAACAGTTTTTCTGGATTTGAAGACTGAAAGGACTAGACGCTTAAAAAAAGAGAGGGCTTTAAGAATTAAGTGTAAGACTTACATTCTTAAAGCCCTCTTTCACAAACCTTACTTGTATTAACTACTTTTCTCCTAAAAAACGTAATTTAAAATAATCAGTAAAAAAGATATTTTTAGGGTCACGTTGTTGGCGTAGCATTAAGAAATCATCCCATTTTGGTGTCTGACTTCTTAGATATTCTGCCCAATGTTTATAATCATAGCTAGGTGCAAATTTTCCCCAGTGTAGCCTAAATGGAATATTATTTTTCTCGAAAAGTTCCCAGTATTGTTCATAAAACCCTCCTTTTACAGATGGATTTCCTTCATTTGAGGCATACCAAAAAACATCTACCCTAATAACATCTCTATTATAAGAAGGGCTCAACCAAAAATTACTAGCTTTACCTGCGTATATTTCAGTACTATACGTTCCAGTGGCTTTTCTGCCATCTTGCTCAAAAAAACCTTTCAGTAGGTTCATTACCTCTTTTGTTTTCTCAATCGGGATCCACAATTCTGTAAATTCTGTTCCCATCAGGATATCACCAGCCTCGTTATCCATCGGTAAACTTCGCCACATATAATCCATGAATAACATAGCCTTACCATCCTTAGTCAGTGGTTGAAGCAAATTGATGATTGTTGGGAATAAGAGCCACAAAACACCTTTAAAAATGCTAAAAAACAAAGTAATTGGAAACAAGAGAATGTATAGAATGACTGTTAATAACACTGCTAATATACCAGACTTAATACTGTTATAGAATGCCTTGAAGCTTGGTTGCAGTTTTTTCCAAGTTTTCAAGAAACCATTGTTTCCTAATGTTGTAAACATTACTGACGCCCCCAACTGTTCAATTTGGGTTAACAGATTGGTATCAGCAAATTCTTCATAAGGAGCTGGGTAAAATACAGGAGGGTTTATTCCCCGAATAGCCTGCCACATTACTACTCTATCTACGCCTTTTTGGGGCCACCATAGCATTCTAGAATAAGGTGTTTTTTCAAGATATTGTTGATAATTAGGCTTTGTGGAATTACCATCACCAAACAAATCTATTGGACATTCTTCGTAGGTTGTTTTAGTGGTTATTTGTTGTCCATAAATATTAAAGAAGGGTACTAATTGCATTCTCACTTTTACAATAACACCTAATAAACCCAAGGAAACACCTAAGGCGTTAAATAAATCACTGTCTTTTTCTACCCATTCAGCATTCCCTTGTCCATCTATTACCCTGAATGCTAACAGGTTTTCTTCGATAGTGTACATCGTTGTTCCACCTGCTGAGCCAGTTGATAGAAATCCTGATACTGTTTGATGAGTAATACCGCCTAAATCGCTTAATGTCCAGCCTTTTAGAAAAGTTTGATACAATAAACTATTGGCTAACGTTGATGCTCCTGTGGGGTCCATGGGGTCATAACCAAGGTGAATACCTGCATCTACCTCAATAATTCCTTTTTCGTTATCAATCCAAGTCAGACTCATCAAATTATCAAAAATAAGATTCAGATTGGGTCCTTTGGGCGGATTTTCTTCAGAAACTTTGTCAGGTACAGGTAATTCCCCTGGCCCTGGGTCTGTATAGATGGCCCTAGCGATAGAGTGAGACGCCCCTCGACAACGGATTTGTAAATTGTTATCATAGGCATATTTTACCAGTGAAATTACTTCACTTTCAGATGCAGGGTGATAAAACCCATCTGAACCGATTGGAATAATTGTATTTAATGGCATTGAGTGTGATAGTTAAATATGATACAAAAGGTTGATTTAGTAATTTTCAGTAAATAGCTGATAGTAATTTCAATTGAAATATTATGGGTATAATAACATTTCAATGCTAAAAAATATTGAGTTGACGATAAAGAAGGATTAGGCAAAAGGCATATACAATACACAAACGTAATTATAATTCATCATTTAACCAAATATTTTTCACTTCAACATAAATATTTAGTTTTACTTAGCTTTTTTTGATTTCAGTAAAGTAAAGTTCTTGGTAATAGCTTATCGTTTCTGTATTTTTAAACAAAAGGCATCATCTACATATCAAGTGAATTAATTCACAACATTTGTATATCTGTTAATCTTAAAGGAGCTCAAAAGACTATACGATATTCATAAAATACTTTAATACATATTTTTCCAATCATTTATTTGCGTATATTTTGGTTGATTACTGTTGCTCTTCTACTTTTTCTGAAAGGCAAGTGGAAGTTTTGATAAAAAGAATTTTAATCCCAAAAAGATTGAGAACGTTTTTATCTGTCATGCGATTTGCCCTTGTCGAACAAATCGAACCGTCTATGAATTTTACAATTTAATCCATTCCAAAATCATTTTAATTCATTTATGAGTAAATATCAAATTGCCGAAATCAATATTGCTAGAATGAAGGGCGTAAATATCAACGACCCAATTATGAAAGAGTTCTATGATAATCTGGACACTGTAAATGCTATAGCAGAAAGTAGTGAAGGTTTTATTTGGAGACTAAAAGACGATTCAAATAATGCTACCAGTATTAATCCATATAATGATGAACAAGTAATTATCAATATATCTGTTTGGGAAAGTATAGAGACCTTAGAAAATTTTATGTATAAAACTTTTCATTCTGAGTTTTTGAAGCGTCGTAAGGAATGGTTTCAGACTTATGGAAAAGCTTATACAGCCATGTGGTGGATACCTAGCGGACAATTCCCATCTCTTGAAGAAGCAGTTGATAACCTAGACTATCTTCAAAAAAATGGTGCTTCTGAAAAAGTTTTTGATTTTAGAAAAAAGTTTGCAAAACCAGCGTAGTGCGAAACCCCAAATACACTTTTTTATTTTATAAATTAAGGACTAAGACTATCCCATGTTTTCAAAATATTGATAAATTGGCTAATATTAAAATTTGTAAATGTATGAAACTGACTTTAGACACGATAATTATTTTTGTTCAAAATGTCGATAAACTCAAGACCTTTTATGTCGACATTTTAGGGTTAGCAATTGTTGAAGAGTTCGATAAAGAATGGCTTCTTCTGCAAGCGGGAGCATGTAAAATTGGCCTTCATAAAATCCCTGAAGTGTATTTAGAGGCAAACCAAGAATCATTCAAGTTTGACAGTAACACAAAAATTGTATTTGAAGTAGGCGAAGATATTTACGCAATCAGAGAAGATTTAATCCGCAAAAATGTCTCTTTAAAAGAAATCAAAACGTTTGATAACTACGACTACCTGTTTTGTGATGGCGAAGACCCTGAAGGAAATATTTTCCAATTAAAGCAAAAAAGAAATCGTTAAATATCCTATTAAGAGGAATATTATTACAGGGTAATCTCTAAAAATTTGGATTTCTAAAAATTCATCATCATATTTTTTCAAGCAAAATTTCTTTCCACTTTTCTATTTTGTCTTGTACGTCTTGCATTTTAAATGGCTTACTGATATAATCATCCATCCCAGCTAGTATCGCTTTGTCACGATCATCTGATAAAGCATTAGCCGTGGCCGTAATAATAAGAGGTCTGGCATGTTTAGGATATAGCTTTACGATATTTCTAGTCGTTTCAAAACCATCCATTTCAGGCATCATGACATCCATAAATATTAGATGATACTTCTTTTTCTCTATTGCTTTGAGTACCTCTATGCCATTTTCTACTACATCAGCAGCGTATCCAAGTTTCTCTAAAACCCTTGTTAATAACTTTTGATTAATAGCATCATCCTCAGCAATAAGGATGTTGATAGGTAGGGCAGAATTTAGGGTATCTGTAGTAACGGTAGTTTTAACAGTTGATTTTACGGTGTTATTCAAAACACTATTAATCGCTTTTAAAATATGGCTATGACGGGTAGGTTTATTTAAGATAGACTCAAACAGTTTTGTGTTATCATCCAATGATAGCATGTTGTGGTTTCCTGAAGAGCTAAATAAAATAACAGGCAAATCTTTCCGTAATTCTTTGATTATCCTAGTCACTTCGATACCGTCCTTTCCGGGCATTAGCATATCAATAATTACTAAATCATACCTATCTGTTTCTATAGATGCTAATGCATCTTCGTAATGTTCGAAAGTTGTAGCATCCATCCCCCAAATATTACATTGTGTTTTAAGAATTTTCAGGTTGGTTTTATTATCATCCAATATTAAGATACGCTTACCTTTCAATGAAACCATTTCTACGTTTGCATTGGCTTTATACTTTTTAACGTCTCTGTTGGCTTCTACTTTGATGTTAAAGATAAACGACGAACCTTTGCCTACTTCGCTTTCTACGCGTATGCTCCCTCCCATGAGTGATACCAATCGCTGACTGATTGCTAAACCAAGACCTGTACCGCCATACTTACGGGTAGTTGAAGAATCTACTTGAGAAAAACTCTCAAATAATTTATAATATTTATCCTGAGGAATACCAATTCCTGTATCTCTTACTGAAAATTCTAAATTATAAAAACCTTGCTCATCAATGCCCCCATTTTTAACACTCACTTGGATTTCGCCTTTAGCAGTAAACTTTATACCATTGTTTACTAGGTTAATCATTATTTGTCTGAGTCGGGTAATATCTCCCTTGATTTCTAAGGGTACGTCAGGTTCAATGTAATAAAGCAAATCAAGACCTTTGTCATTAGCATTGACAGACAGTAAATCATAGGTTTCTTCAATGACATTATTAATATAGAATGGTTTGCTCTCTAGTTCTATTTTACCAGATTCAATCTTAGAGAAATCCAAAATATCATTAATGATAGCAATAAGTGCCTCGCCACTGATACGTATAGTCTCTACGTAATCCATCTGCTCTTCACTTAACTCGGTATTTACTAATAAACTTGCCATACCGATTACGCCATTCATTGGTGTACGTATCTCATGACTCATATTAGCTAAAAAGTCAGACTTTGCTTTGTTTTGCTCCTCAGCAATTATCCTTTTTTCTGCTAATTCAGTATTCAGTTCTAACAGTTGTTCGTTAGCCAAATGTTGGAAGGTAACATCCGCAAAAACCCATAAACGACCTTTGATATTTTGAGAAATAGTAGGTACACACGAAACACTTAGAACATAAGTTACAGGGTCACCAAAAATCCATTTCCAGTAATTTATTTTTTGTCCTGGCAAGCTAAACAGTCTGATTCCCTCTCTGATGATTTCATCTTTGTTGACAGCCTTATCCCTTAATTTTTGCATCGCATCGGCAATGATCAATGGCTTATTGTCATCCTTCGGGATATTCAGTATCTCGGCAGCTTGGCTATTTACCCACCCCCCCTTTCCTACATCGTCTACAAATACTACTCCCTGCGGAATCGTTTCGAGAATAGCATTAAAACGAGTAGTAAGTTCTTCGATTAAAAAATAATTCTGAATAATTGAGATGGTGTCTTTGAGACCCACAGAGGCATGGTTTAAAAATGCTAAAAACAAATCATCATGCTTTCGGTCATCTTTAACCAATAAGATAACGCCTCCTCTGAATCCTGATTCATTCAAAGGAATAAATATTATATCCTCTCCTTCTTCTTTTGAAAAAGAATTATCTATATCAAAAACAATTTCATTTTCATTTACAAGCTTTAATACTAATTCAGCATTGATAAAACTATTTAAAAAATGCCTAGAAGTATTAAACTCTGCACGAACCGTAAGATTATCATCCATCTTAACAAAAGCAGCGGCCTCTGCATGTGCATGCTTTTTAATCAGGTGAGTAGCTTGTGCATAAATAACTTGAATGTTTTTCTCTTTTTTTATAGGATAAAGTCCTGTTAAAAAGTTAACAGCCTCATAAATCCAGTCAATTTGCTTGTCCAAAATAATTAAATAAATTGCTCTAATGCGTTAATAACTTCATTTGGGGCGCTTATATGTGGGAAGTGACCGTAAGCATTTACGACGGTCAGTTTACTATTAGCGATATTATTGTTCAGATAATATGCCACATCAATGGGTACAGCAATATCTTCTTTAGCCTGTATTAATAAAGTAGGTTTATTCAACTTTGTTAATTCTTTACGATAATCTGATTGGAATATTACGCGGGCTACTGATTGTGCAATATCGGGTCTAATTGCCCGTAAGGTAGCAGCAAAACCTTCTGCTAATTGAGGGTTTTCTGGATTGCCCATCGCTGCAGCTGAGAAACCACTTACCCAAGCAAAATAATTATTCGCCATTGTATCATACAATGCATCTAAATCTTGTTGCTCAAAGCCTCCTAAATAACCAATATCATTCAAATATCTTGGGGAAGCACCTACCAATGCTAATTTTGAGAAAAATGCTGGTCTTTGAACGGCAGTAAGCAAGCTAATCATTCCACTCACTGAATGCCCTATCATGATGGCATCTTTTACCTCATATTCCTCACAAATTGCAATAAGGTCATTGACATAAGCCTGCAAGGTATCATATTTATTAGGGCTGAAAGCTTCGGGGTCGGCTTGACCAGCACCAACATTATCGAAAAGAATAATTCTGTATTTGGAGATAAATGCCTCTGAAACTTTAGACCAAGCATGTTGGTCTGTGCCAAATCCGTGTGCGAATAACATCGTTGGACCGTCCAAGTTGCCAATTACTTTTATATTATTTTTTTTTGTTAGGTTCATAATTGATAAAAATACTTAATAGATTAGGTCAGATAAAAGTGATAGTAGCAAAGATTAATATGGGGGGAATTATTTGATTTATGCTTTATTAATCAAATAAAAAAATATATTTATATGTTATTAATTATTAGTTAAATACAATTATACAAAATAAGTTATGATATTCTAAATATATTTTATTTTTTATATCGATTTATAATGACAACTTTAATTTGATGATGAAAACTCAAAAAAACCGTCTCATTGTATTCAATGCTATATTAATAAAGAAGATAACGTCTTTCATCATTTAAGCTTTTTATTCTAAAATAGTGTAATAACTTATTTTCAATAAAGAAACCACTATGCAATTTATAAAATTATCTTGGTAAAATACAAAATTATAAATAGAATATCATCTTCTATTTATACGGTTTTAGAGATAATGCTTTGGAATACTTTATCTTATTTACTTTTCAAAACAATGTATTCTTCCCATTTATAAGCTGTCATATCATGTTTTCACCAGACTGATTCGAGACAATGGTTGCAAACCTTTGTCATTTGCCCATCCATGTTGGTTACAAAGGTGTCTTGAGCAATAGCCAAGCAACAAACATCAAACTACACAATAGTATTATTTTCATAGACTTGTTTATTAATGAATGAGGTTGAAATTCATTTGGATTATTTTATCCATCATAGAAAAGAATTGAGATAATGTCATCTACTCATTTATATACCAAGCCTTTCTTAAATAATACAGTTAGCTAGTTGGATAAAAGAACTCACAATGCATTGAAAGCACATCTCTTTGCTTTTTTTCCTGATTAAATAGGACAACTTTCCGATTACTTTCTCTTAATTTCGGTAAATCAAAAAAACATTCACTCTCTTTATGAAAAAAACACTTTTAATCTGTTTATCGTTTATTTCTGTTACTTGTTTTGGTCAAGTAAAGCTAGCACGACTTTTCTCTGACCATGTAGTATTACAACGACAAAAACCTATTCCTGTATGGGGTTGGGCTAATGCCAACGAAAAAGTAAATGTTACTTTGGCTGGGCAATCTCAAAACACAAAGGCTGATGCTACAGGAAAATGGATGGTAAAATTTACTCCGCTTGAAGCTGGGGGGCCTTTTAAAATGACAGTAACTGCAAAATCTGGCAGTATTAATGTTAATGATATTTTAATTGGTGAAGTATGGCTCTGTTCTGGGCAATCGAACATGGAATGGAGAGTTTCTCAAGCTAATAATTTTAATGAAGAAAAGAAAAATGCTGACTATCCAAAAATCAGACATTTCTATGTAGAACATGAGGTTACGATTGACCCACAAGCAGATTTAAAGTCAGGCGAATGGAAAGTAGCCTCGCCAGAAAATGTTGGTAATTTTACAGCAGTTGGGTTTTTCTTTGCTCGTGAGTTATATCAAAAATTAAATATCCCAATTGGTTTATTACATTCTTCTTGGGGAGGTTCGCAGGTGGAAGGTTGGATTAGTAAAGAAGGAATGTTGACTAATAACGAACTAAAAAGTTATGCAGAGCACTTACCGAGCAATTGGAAAGATGCCGACTATGCTCATGACCAGAAAGTACAAAAGCAATTATTAGGCAGTAATATCAACCCAACCGTTGAAGACGAAAAGAAATACTTGACAGCGAATTATGATATTTCTAAATGGCTTTATGCGGATAGCCCAATGGGACAATGGGACTGGAAAGGCATTTGGGCATATCGTGGAGATGGTTACATGGCTCGCACTATCGAAGTGCCTAAAGAGGCTGTTTCAACCGAAACAACGTTGGCCTTAGCAGAAAACGATAGTTATAATGAGATTTACATTAATGGTAAATTAGTTTCACAGGGTGTCATTAAAGGTGTTCGCAAGATTACCGTACCTGCAAATACTTGGCAAACTGGAACAAACCAATTAATGATAAAATTCGGGAATATGCAAAGCCTTCCTTGGATGGGACTAGGACTAATAGGTTCTGCTACTGATTTGTATGTAGAAGTCGACAATCAAAAAATTAGCATTGCAACAGGCTGGAGATTGATGCCATCTTTTGCTGGAAAACATGAATATGTTCATTCTAGCAACAATGTTGGTACTACTATTTACAACGGTATGATAGCCCCACTTGTCCCTTTTGCCATGCGTGGCTCTTTATGGTATCAGGGTGAAGCAAATACTGGCAGAGCTTATCAATACCGCCAAACCTTTCCACTCATGATAGAAGATTGGCGTAAAAAATGGAATGATAATTTTTCTTTCTATTTCGTTCAGTTAGCCAATTATGGTCCTTATCAAAACAGTAATCAAGGTAGTAATTGGGCAGAATTAAGAGAAGCCCAAACAATGACCTTATCATTACCTAAAACTGGAATGGCTGTCATTACAGATATTGGGAATCCGAATGATATTCACCCAACAAACAAACAGGATGTAGGACATCGTTTGGCAATAAATGCCTTGAAAAAAGATTTCGGGCAAAATATTGAATACAGTTCTCCGATGTTTGAATCGGTTAGTTATGAAGATGGTAAAGCGATTGTTTCTTTCAAAAATATTGCAAAAGGCTTAGTCATTCAAGATAAATTTGGATACTTAAAAGGCTTTGAAATCGCAGGGGAAGATAAGGTGTTTTATTATGCCAAAGCTGAACTTGTAGATAACAAGGTGATTGTTTATCATCCAAAAGGCTTAAAGCCTATTTCAGTAAGATATGCTTGGGCAGATTCGCCAATGGATGCCAACTTGTTTAACTCAGAAGGCTTACCTGCCAATTCATTTAGGACAGATACTTGGCCAGGAATGACAATCAATACGAAATTTGAATAAATACGATAATCCCTTTTAAGTAAGCCCTCCACTTAAAAGGGATTCCTTTTTTAATGATAAAATAATACGCCTTTCTGTTCACAAAAGACAAGTTCCTCAATTAACGATAATACAATATTTAGTAATACTTAATTTATATTTTTCTGCAAAACACTATCAAAAATCGTATAAAAGTAGATTTAATATAAGCAATTGATAAAAAAGTATTAACAGTTTCACCACAAAAACTGTCAATTTTGTATTATAAATTACAAAAGCATTTTTTATGCTATGTGACCCTAAGCAAAGCATATTTTTCGAAAAAACTAACCTTCATAAATAACCATCTTTATTGAAAAATTTGTTAAAACAACCTTAAATGAAAATTCAATTATTAGATATTATCGTTATTATCGCCTATTTAATATTAGTTTCAGTGATAGGAATTGTATTAAAAAAACAGGCACAACGTAGTAAAAATGATTATTTATTAGGGGGTAAATCAATGCCATATTGGATGTTAGGCGTTTCGAATGCTTCTGGAATGTTTGATATTTCGGGTACGGCTTGGATGGTGGCTATCATGTTTATTTATGGTGTAAAAAGTATTTGGTTGCCTTGGCTCTGGCCTGTTTTCAACCAGATTTTCATGATGGTTTATATGTCTATTTGGTTGCGTCGTTCTAATGTGTCAACAGGTGCAGAATGGATGCTCACTCGCTTTGGGACGAATAAAGATGCTCAACTTTCTCATAAAATCATCATTGCATTTGCCCTTTTGTCCTGTTTGGGTTTTATGGCTTATGGGTTCATTGGTTTAGGAAAATTTATTGAAATTTTTATTCCTTGGGATATTGTAAAAGGCTACGTTCCTTTCGAAGTAGCGCCTGAATACGTAGCACATCTTTATGGTATTATTTTTACCTTATTTACGGTATTTTACTCTTTATTGGGAGGTATGAAAAGCATTGTTTGGGCAGACTTGATTCACTATGTCATCATGGTGTTTGTATCTTTTGCCGTAGCTATTATTGCTATGCAAGCCTTATCCAATCATTTACTGATTGTACCAAAAGGGTGGAATGATATATTTTTTGGAAAAGAATTGAATTTAGATTGGTCGGGAATTATCAATGAAGTAAATACTAAGATTACTAGCGATGGGTTTTCTCCATTCGGATACTTTTTTGCCTTAATGACAGCGAAAGGAATCTTGTCAAGTTTGGCTGGCCCAGCACCAAACTATGATATGCAGAAAGTGCTTTCAACAAAATCGCCCCGTGAAGCTGCTCTAATGAGTATGATTGTAAACGTGGTATTGTTGCCAACACGTTATTTATTAATTATCGGCATTACTGTGTTAGGTTTATTGTTCTTCAAAGACATCAATATTTCAACCGCAACTGGAAGCGACTTTGAAAGAATTTTACCTGCCGCTTTGAATACCTTTATTCCGTCGGGCTTATTAGGACTAATATTGGTAGGGCTAATGGGGGCATTTATGGGGACATTCGCAGGGACTTTCAATGCTGCACAAGCCTATATGGTGAATGATATTTATCTAAAATCTATCAATCCCAATGCTAGTAATAAGCAAGTTGCTAGGATGAATTATATCACAGGCTTGGTCGTAGTTTTTATAAGCATCATGCTAGGTTTCTTTGCCAAAGATGTCAATAGTATTCTTCAATGGATTGTCTCAGCCCTTTATGGGGGCTATATCGCAGCCAATGTGTTGAAATGGCATTGGTGGCGTTTTAATAGTTATGGTTTTTTCTGGGGAATGTTTGCAGGCATTGCTTCGTCAATGATTCTCCCGACCATTTTTACAGATGCTTTACCGCTTTACTATTTTCCAATTATTTTATTATTATCAATTATTGGGTCGGTAGCTGGTTCATTATTAACACCCGCTACTGATACAGAAGTACTCAAAAGTTTTTATAAAAATATCCGTCCGTGGGGGTTCTGGAAACCCATTGATGAGTTAGTAAAAGCAGAAGACCCAACGTTTGAAGCTAATCGTGAATTCAAATCAGATATGTTTAATGTATTAGTTGGTACAATTGCACAAACGGCGATTACTGCCTTACCGGTGTATGTGGTATTATTAATGCCCATGCATGTAGGAATCGCTGCCATTATTTTAGGATTATGCGCTTTTATACTTTGGAAAACTTGGTATAAGAAACTCCCTAATGATTAAAAAAGTATTTCAATCATACATTTATAAATAGCATGAATACATTTGAAAAAAGATTACAAGCTTTAAATAATCATTATGAATCGTTAGTGACCAAGCCTAACCAACCAGTGGATTTAGGAAACGGAATTTATGAGCGCTACGAAAATCCAGTACTTACGGCACAGCACGCACCTATAACTTGGCGTTATGACCTAAATCCCGCTACGAATCCTTATTTAATGGAACGTTTCGGTATTAATGCTACCTTTAATGCGGGTGCTATTAAGTGGAATGATAAATATATATTGGCTGTCAGGGTAGAAGGAATCGATAGGAAATCGTTCTTTGCCATCGCCGAAAGTCCAAATGGTATTGATAATTTCCGTTTTTGGGAGTTTCCTATCAATATGCCTGAAACCAATGTCCCTGATGGCAATGTGTATGACATGCGTTTGGTGGCACATGAAGATGGATGGATTTATGGTCTTTTTTGTACAGAACGCAAAGACCCAGATGCTAAAATCGGGGATGAATCTTCGGCAGTTGCTCAAGCAGGTATGGCACGTACGAAAGATTTAATCAATTGGGAACGTCTTCCTGATTTAAAAACGCCATCTCCACAACAAAGAAATGTGGTCTTGCACCCTGAATTTGTCAATGGTAAATATGCTTTCTATACTCGTCCACAAGATGGATTTATTGAAGCAGGAACTGGCGGAGGTATTGGCTTTGGCTATGCAGATACCATGCAAGATGCTATTATCGAAAAAGAATATATCGTTGATGAGAAACTTTATCATACGGTTTACGAAGTGAAAAATGGACAAGGACCTGCACCTATTAAAACGTCTTTGGGATGGTTACATTTGGCTCATGGTGTTCGTAATACTGCGGCTGGATTACGCTATGTATTATACGTATTCATGACAGATTTGAACGAACTTACGAAAGTAATTTATAAACCTGCTGGATATTTTATTGCTCCCGAAGGCATAGAAAGAGTCGGAGATGTATCAAATGTTATCTTTGCTAACGGTTGGATTTTAGATGATGATGGACAGGTATTTATTTATTATGCTTCTTCAGATACGCGTATACACGTGGCTACTTCAACGCTAGATAAGCTCTTGGACTATGTCGTTAATTCTCCATCGGATGGTTTCCGTTCGGCTAAGTCTGTAGAGAACATTTATGAAATTATTAAAAAGAATAAATCGTATGCACAATCACAGCAGTTTGCTGAAACACTCTAAGACTTTTATTCACTCTCAAAATTTATAATACTGAAGCTGTTTAAACTTTCGGTTTCTTAGGTGAAAGTATTGTATTTTAGAATTGATTTTTTCAAAATTTGGGAAGCATAGCATCGCTACGTTGAGTAAATTTTGAAACAAGCTATTCTAAAAGACTTAGTTTAATCCGAAAGGGAAAGTATAAACAGCTTCAATAGTAAGTAGTCATGAAGGATTCGTTCTTCATGACATTTTTTATTCACATGAAATTCCATGCAAATGAGCAATGAAACATACCAAAAGGAAGTAAATCAGGAAATAGAAAATATTTTAGATTACTGGCTTAACAATACTATTGATGATGAATTTGGTGGTTTTTATGGACAAATTAACGAAAATGATGAAGTAGTACCTAATGCCGAAAAGGGTTCTGTATTGAATGCTCGCATTTTATGGACTTTCTCAGCAGCATATCGCCATAATCCTCGACCAGCGTATTTATCTACTGCAACAAGGGCTTATGAGTATTTGAGAAATTATTTTAGCGATAAAACCTTTGGTGGCGTATATTGGTCAGTAGATTTTAAAGGAAATCCATTGAATACACGTAAACAAATTTATGGACAGGCTTTTGTAATTTATGGGCTGACTGAATACTATAACGTCACTCAACAGCAAGAAGTACTTGACTGGGCGATAGACCTATTTAACATCATAGAAACCAACAGTTTTGATAAAGTATATGGAGGATATTTAGAGGCCTTGGCACAAGACTGGCAACCTATTGAAGATTTAAAATTGAGTCAAAAAGATGCTAATGAAAAAAAGTCGATGAATACTCATTTGCATATTTTGGAGGCTTATGCAAATTTATTAAAGGTTTGGAACAATAATTTGCTTAAAAACAAGTTAAAAGCACTGATTGAAATATTTATCCAGTATATTGTTGATAAGAAGACGGGACACCAATATTTATTTCATGATGATGATTGGACGGTGAAATCTCACATCATTTCTTATGGACACGATATTGAAGCTTCATGGCTTTTGTATGAAGCGACCGAAGTACTTGGTGACGAAAATTTATTGAATGAAGTACACAAAATTTCCCTTAAAATTACTGATGCTGTGGGAAAAGGATTGCAAGGAGATGGAGGCTTAGCTTATGAGTCTGAAGAAGAGCATCATGATACTGATAAACACTGGTGGGTACAGGCAGAAGCGATGGTTGGTTATTTGAATGCCTTTCAATTATCTAAAAATCCGAAATATCTTCAACAATCTATCAAAAGCTGGGAGTTTATAAAAGCGTATTTAATTACGCCATCAGGCGAATGGTATTGGGGTGTAACAGGTGAACAAAATAAACCAATGCCTCATCAAGACAAAGTAGGCTTTTGGAAATGTCCCTATCATAATGTTCGAGCTTGCTTAGAAGTTTATGATAGACTTGAAAAAATAAGTAATTAAAAAATGAGTATCTTTACAAAATTTTTGAATCTTATATAAAATAAAGAACTAGATAATTTCTTCGGAAATATTATAATATTAAAAAAATAAAAATGGTTAATGTTTAAAGTCGATACTATTTTAGTTTCGACTTTTTTGTTTTTCCTATAAACTAAACAACGATTCATACACCATTGCTTTATTTATTCGCAGAATAACGCATTTCATTGTTGAAATTTAGCGTATTTATTTGTTTATTCAAACATATTGTCAAAAAAAATTATGATAATATATTACAATTATGCTCATTACATCAGATTCCTCCGCCTAAGTTCAAAAATGTTCCTTCTATACTGACAGATTTCAATAATTCTATGGCTTTGGCACTTCTTAGACCTGTCTGACAACAGAAAACAATTGTTTTTTCTAAGTTTATTTCATCAATGCTTTCTAATAAATCATCCAATGGAATATTAATTCCACCAATATTATCTCTTTCAAACTCATGTGGGTTTCTTACATCAATCAATTGAAAATCTCGCTGTTCTTCAATCCATTGTTCTAATGTTTGAATATCAATTACATGAGTGTTTTCAACGGGAAAATCACCACATAAAATTTGATAATCGACCAATTTGCTGATTTGCTTATTCTCAGGAATAGCCTTGAATTTAATGATTTGAGAACGCATTGTAAGCATATCAAACATTAATAATTTACCTGATAATACCTCCCCTGCCCCTGTAATCATTTTAATTACTTCGGCTGCTTGCATCGTTCCGATAATGCCTGCCAATGTTCCTATTACGCCTATTTCAGCACAATTAGGTACGCTTCCAGCAGTTGGTGGTTCAGCATACAAACAGCGATAAGTTGGGCCCTCTTGAAAATTAAAAACTGAAACTTGTCCTTCAAACTTAAAGATTGAGCCAGAAACAAATGGTTTATTCAGTATCACTGAAGCATCATTTACTAAATAGCGTGTAGCAAAATTATCAGAACCATCTACGATAATATCATACTTCGCAAAAAGCGCAAGTGCGTTGTCTGCACTGAGGTTAACAGGAAAAGTTTGGATATTAACATTGGGGTTAATCGCCAGTAAACGTTCTTTGGCTACTTCTACTTTCTTTTTGTCAATGTCGGCAGTAGTATATAATATTTGCCTTTGAAGATTAGAGATTGACACCACGTCAGCGTCAACAATTCCAATATTGCCTACCCCTGCTGCTACTAAATATTGTAAAATCGGACAACCCAAGCCTCCAGCACCAATAACCAATACTTTGGCATCATTCAGTTGTTGCTGTCCTGCTAACCCTATTTCTGGTAAAATTATCTGACGATTATAACGCTGAAAATCCATGTTTTTATTTAAAAAGTGATGAATTAGTGAGTTAAATAGTTGTGAATTAGTGAGTTGTGAGTTAGTGAATTGTTATTTAGTGAATTAGTAATTGGGAAAGCAATTTATCTAAACTGAGTTACTCTAAATACACTTTTTTCAAAAAAACTACTCAATTACTAACTCGCAACTCACTAACTAACAACTACTTAACTCACTAAATGTAAACCCACATCCCAATCTTTCCAAACAGGCTCATAGCCTTGTTGTTCAATCATTTTAGCAATTACTGCTGGACTTCTCTCATCACTAATTTCAAATTGCTCTAACGATTCTGGTTCAACAACGTATCCCCCAGGATTTGTCTTTGACCCAGCACTCATGGCAGTAATACCCAATTTAATAATGTTATTTCTAAAAATTTCGTTCTCTCTTGTCGAAATTGAAAGTTCTACCTCTTCTTTAAAAATCCTGTAAGCACAAATCAATTGTACCAACTCAGCATCCGACATGACAACTTTTGGTTCAAGTCCACCTGAAAAAGGTCTTAATCTTGGAAAGGAAATAGAATATTTAGTTTGCCAATATTGCTTTTCAAGGTAATCAAGGTGTAATGCCGTAAAGAAAGAATCTGTACGCCAGTCTTCTAAACCAATCAATACTCCTAATCCCATTTTATGAATACCAGCTTTGCCCAAACGGTCGGGCGTTTGTATTCTGTATTCAAAATTAGATTTTTTTCCTTTAGGATGATGAATTTTATAGTCTTCTTGATGATAGGTTTCTTGATAAACTAAGACGGTATTGAGGCCTTCGGCAATCAGTTCGGTATAATCTGTTTCATCCAAAGGTTGTACTTCCATCGAAATATGCGAGAAATATGGGCGAATTAATTTGATAACATTTTTCAAATAGCTCACCCCTACCGTTTGATTTGCCTCGCCTGTCACCAACAACACATGCTCATAATTCATGGCTTTTAGCACTTCCACTTCCGCCATAATCTCTTTGTCTGTCAATGTTTTACGTTTGATTTTATTATCAAAACTAAAACCACAATAGGTACAAATATTCTGACATTCATTGGAAAGATACAACGGGACATACATTTGGATGGTTTTTCCAAAGCGTTTTTGGGTCAATTGCTGACTAGCCCTAGCCATTGATTCTAAAAAAGGCATGGCAGCAGGAGAAATCAAAGCCTTGAAATCTTCTAAAGTTCTGCGGGAAGTATTCAAAGCACGACGCACATCATCAGCCGTTTTAGCAAGAATACTCTGCTGAACTTCTGCCCACTGATATTGCTGAAAAAGATGTTGAAAGGAATGCATATCTAGTTAGTGAATGAATTGTGAGTTAGTGAATTGTGAATTAGTGATTAAAGAAAAGTTATATTGTTAATTCTAGTTCTTCAAAAATACTTTTCTAGATGCTGAAGAAAAAAACTACTCACTAACTCACAACTCACTAATTCACAATTCACTCATTCACTAATTATTTAAGAAACCCAGTCAAAGGGCTACTGGCCACAGCATTATTTGTTTTTGGGGCGAGCCTAGCTTCATATGCCATTCTACCTGCTTCAACTGCCATTCTAAAAGCCCTTGCCATCATTACAGGGTTTTCAGAAACCGCTATTGCTGTATTCACCAATACTGCATCAGCTCCAATCTCCATTGCTTTTGCAGCGTCGGACGGTGAGCCAATTCCAGCATCTACCACCACAGGCACGTTACTTTGCTCAATAATAATCTCCAAAAAATCAATCGTTTTCAATCCTTTATTGGTACCAATCGGCGAGCCTAAAGGCATCACTGCCGCTACCCCTACTTCCTCCAAACGCTTGCATAACACAGGGTCTGCATGAATATAAGGCAATACTACAAACCCCATTTTTACCAGTTCTTCCGCGGCTTTCAAGGTTTCAATTGCATCAGGCAAAAGGTATTTGGGGTCGGGATGTATTTCTAATTTTAGCCAATTTGTTTCCAAAGCTTCTCTGGCTAATTGTGCTACAAAAACAGCCTCTTTAGCATTCCGAACACCAGAAGTATTAGGTAATAAATTAAACTGTGGGTTATGCAAATAACTCAAAATATCATCTGATTGCTTGGCTAAATGTACCCTTTTCAAAGCAACCGTCACCAATTCTGACCCTGATTCTAATAGACTTTCTTCCATTAAACCTAGTGAGGAGAATTTCCCAGTACCTGTAAAAAGTCGGGATGAAAATTCTTTATTCGCGATTGTTAACATATAGCTGTTCAGTTAAAGCCTTTATAAAATTGTTTGCTACTGCTGATGGATTATCAGCCAAATTAATCACCGAAGAAACCGCAATGCCATGCAAGCCTGCCAAAAGTATATCTTCAACATCTGCCAGTTGTACACCACCAATACCTACGATGGGCAAATGATGGCCAGAGGCTTTGCACGATGCCAAAAGACTTTGGTATTTTTCTAAACCCAAAATCGGACTCAGGTTCTTTTTGGTTTTAGTAAATCTGAAGGGGCCTAAGCCAATATAGTTTACTTTAGCCTGATGCAAAAAAGCTAGGTCTTCCAAAGTATTGGCTGTTCCTCCAATGATAAAGCTATCTCCTAAAATTTCTCTTGCTACTATCGGCGAAGCATCTGTTTTTCCCAAATGCACACCATCAGCTTGTATTTCTTTTGCTATTTGGACATTGTCATTAATAATCAACGTAGCACCAAAAGCTTTACATACCTCCTGAGTTTGTAAAGCAGTTTGTTTCCAAGCCTCAAAATCTTGATTTTTTACCCTGAGTTGCACCCAATCGGCACCGCTCTCACAAGCTAAATGAGCTTGTTCCCAATGCGAAATATGAGGTAAATCTTGGGTGATATAGTGTAATTTAGAAATCGTCATGATTGAAAATGATAACCCAATAAACTTGGATTACTCTTTAAAAATTGATTCATATAATGTTTAGCATTTTCGCAGGTTTCTTCAAGGCTTAAACCTTTTGAAAGATTAGCAGTAATTGCCGAAGAAAGCACACAGCCGGAACCGTGCTTTTCACCATTAGGAATTCTTTCAGCGGTAAAAGAAACTGTATTGATTCCTGTAAATAGGATATCCATACATATTTCATTGTCTGAATGCCCTCCTTTTAAATAAACATTACAAAACTTGCTCAGCCCAAAGGCTTTTTGCTCAACTGAAGACCCTCCTACTACCAATAACTGAAGCTCGGGCAAGTTGGGAGTAATGAGATAAATCTTTTTAAGAATTTTTTCTAATAGTATTTGATTGATATCTTCATGAAAATCAAACCCTGCACTGGCTTTTAAGATTGGGTCCCAAACAATTTTTATTGTTGAATTCCACGACAACAAAGTGTTGATGATTTCATCTAAATCTTTCAAACTTTGTACTAAGCCAATCTTAACAAAGGCGATAGGATATTTATCAAAAAGCAATTTTGCCTGATGGATAATAGTCTGATTGTCGAGCCAACTAACGCTTTCAAAATAATTATCGTTTTGAAAAGTAATAGCAGAACAAACGCCTAATCCATAAACTTGATGTTGTTCTAATGTTTTAATATCTGCCAAAATTCCTGCCCCAGCACTTGGGTCAAATCCTGCAATGCTCAATACAAAAGGTCTATCATTCATTTAATTTTCTGCTTGAAAATACTTCTCCCACACCGACCCCATCAACACATATCCTTGAAAACCAATCTTTTCTAAAAACGCTCTGTTTTCTTCTCTGATACCCCCCAATGCATACACAGGGGTGTTACTTTTCCTAACATGAAAATAAAACTGTAATTCATCCATCGTAAAAACACCTACATAATCAGTCTTAGAAATACTTTTGAGAATCGGACTTAAAAAAACGTAATCAGCCTTGAAGCTCAAATTTTCGATAGCATTCAAAGTATGCAATGAACAACTGACAGATAGTCTATGTTTGCGCAACATTTTTACTGAGCTGAACAAGGTTACATCATCTATGCTTTGTCTGAATGTCTCTGTAAAATGCACTCCTTTCACATTATATTTATTAATCAACTCATAATGTGAATGCAATACAATCTTGCGATAGAATTTCGGTTGAATCTGTCTTAGAAAATCTTCATACTCTTTCAGCGACTTTCCTGGTTTTCTGAGGTGAAAAATCAATGATTCATCCATCAACAATTGTTCGATGATGGATATTTCACCGTCAAAATCAGTAGGGTTGGAAAGAATTACTTTTTGCATGTCGACTTTAGTTAGTGATTTAGTGAATGGTGAATTAGTGATTTTCAAGTTTGATTCAGCAGAAATATTTAATTTTACGAAACTAAATAATTATTCCATCTCAATTTAATCTTTTTATCTTTGAAAAATCACCAATTCATAATGCCTTCAATTCCAATCAATTAAAATCACTCATCAAATTGCCTAAAATCACAATTCACTCATTCACTAAATCACTCATTCACAATTAATTATATATATACCTCCGAACCTTGTTCAACAAAGATTTTTGATCTTTCTTGCATACCTTTTGCCAAAGCCTCCTGTTCTTCAACCCCCATGTTATCAGCATAGTCGCGTACTTCTTGGGTGATTTTCATCGAACAGAAGTTAGGACCACACATCGAACAGAAATGGGCAATTTTAGCTCCTTCTGCTGGTAACGTTTCATCATGATATTCACGAGCGGTGTCTGGGTCAAGGGATAGGTTGAATTGGTCTTCCCAACGGAATTCAAAACGAGCTTTGCTCAAAGCATTATCCCTTATTTGTGCTCCATAATGCCCTTTGGCAAGGTCGGCAGCATGAGCAGCAATCTTGTACGTAATTACGCCTACTTTTACATCTTCTTTGTTAGGCAGTCCTAAATGCTCTTTAGGTGTTACATAACACAACATAGCACAACCAAACCAGCCAATCATCGCAGCACCGATTCCTGAAGTAATATGGTCGTAAGCGGGTGCAATATCTGTTGTTAATGGTCCAAGCGTGTAGAAAGGAGCTTCATGACATTCTTTCAATTGCTTATCCATATTTTCTTTAATCAAGTGCATCGGCACGTGACCGGGACCTTCAATAATCGTTTGGACATCGTGTTTCCAAGCAATTTTAGTTAGCTCTCCTAGCGTCTCCAATTCTGCAAATTGTGCGGCATCGTTAGCATCAGCAATGCTTCCCGGACGAAGACCGTCACCTAAAGAAAACGCCACATCATAAGCCTTCATGATTTCACAAATCTCTTCAAAATGGGTATAAAGAAAGTTTTCTTTATGATGTGCCAAGCACCATTTTGCCATAATGCTACCTCCGCGTGATACGATACCTGTCACTCTTTTTGCCGTCATGGGTACATACCTCAACAATACCCCAGCATGAATCGTAAAATAATCAACACCCTGTTCTGCTTGTTCTATAAGGGTATCTTTGAAAATTTCCCAAGTCAAATCTTCTGCCTTTCCTCCTACCTTTTCAAGGGCTTGGTAAATGGGTACAGTACCAATTGGGACAGGCGAGTTTCTAATAATCCACTCACGGGTTTCATGAATGTTTTTACCTGTAGATAAATCCATGATGGTATCAGCACCCCAGCGACAAGCCCAAACGGTTTTTTCTACCTCTTCTTCAATGTTTGATGAAACAGCCGAATTGCCAATATTAGCATTGATTTTCACTAAGAAATTACGCCCAAGAATCATCGGCTCGCTTTCTGGGTGATTGATATTATTAGGAATCACCGCTCTACCCATGGCTACTTCCGAACGTACAAACTCAGGAGTAATCAGTCCTTTTGGGGTATTTGCCCCAAAACTATGTCCTTCGTGCTGATGCCCTATCGTGCTAAGTTCTTGTATTTTCTGGTTCTCACGAATGGCAATGTATTCCATTTCTGGCGTAATAATGCCTTTTTTAGCATAATGCAATTGCGATACGTTCTGTCCAGCTTTTGCTCTCAAAGGTTTTTTAAGGTATTCAAATCTTAGCGCATCAAGGGCAGGATTGGCTAAACGTTCTAGTCCATAATTTGAAGTAATTGAAGGAAGTTCTTCAACATCTCCACGCTCTAAAATCCATGATTGTCTTAGTCTTGGCAAGCCTTTTCTTACATCAATATCAATGTCTGGGTCTGTAAATGGCCCACTGGTATCATATACTGTTACGGGTGCATTGACTGAGATTACTTTGCCATTTACAATCGTATCTGACAAGCTAATTTCTCGCATTGCTACTTTAATATCATGAATTTCCCCTTGTACATAAACTTTTTTGGAAGCTGGAAAGGGGGCTCTGCTGATTGTTTCAGCATGAGGAGTTTTTTCTGTTTTCTTCATGTTTTTCATAAGCTTTTGAAATATTGAACGCCAGATTTTCAACCGCCTTGAGTAGCCCGAATCAGCATCAATTGGTCATTACTTTTAAGCTTGATGCTCGCCCATTTATCACGAGGAATTACTTCTTCGTTAATGGCAATGGCCAGACCTCGCAATTCGATAATGCCTTGCTGATTGAGCACCTCGATTAAAAGAGGGTTTTCAGGAAATTCAAAGATTTGGTCGTTAATAATGACAGTCATTCCATGTATTTATTTAAAATAAAAACAAATGGACTTTAGCGAAAACCAAGGAGAAATTAAAGCGTGTATGAGTGAGCTTGGGGAGTAAACCTTTTATAGTGTTAGTTGTACACCTAATCAACCACAAAAAATTATAACCCATTAACAAATCAGAATGAAAAAATCAATCTATCGTTTTTTAAGCTAACCAAGAAAAGCAGTGAAATTTTGAAAACGATGCTTAAATCTGTACACCGAATCTGAAAAGAAAATTCTGCCTTACTTTTTCCTACGCAGCAATTACGCCGTTCAGGTTTTGAGGGTATAATCTCAGCCCGTTATATTTAAGGCACCCCTAAAGTTTGAGACAAATGTAAAGTATAAAAATTGAATTTGTAAAATTTTATTTTGTTTTTTTTTCAAACCTATGTAAATCCTGACTTATTTAAAGAAGAGAATTTTTATAATACAAATTTCACTTTCTAGGTTTAGGGCTATCCTCATAGCTTCCTAAAAACAAAGGGAAAACCCTTAATTATTATAGATTTCATCAAAAACTGTTGCATTTTCCGCAAAAAATTGCAAATTTACAGGATAACCATCATCTATGCTTATAATACTTTAATTGCAAAAGCTATTGATTTTTTCAACCCATATTATCCAAATGTCTAAAATTTATCGTGAAATCACCCCGCTTACTTCTAATGACTGTTTCATGGTTTTTGCCAGAACAAAAAGTAAGTTTGACTTCCCTTTACATTACCATGAAGAATTTGAGCTAAACTTTATCGAAAATGCAGATGGTGCAAAAAGAGTAGTTGGCGATAATATCGAAATAATTTCAACTTATGAATTAGTTTTGGTGGGTTCTAATGTACCTCATGGCTGGTTTTCGCATGAATCTATTGCTGAAAATATCAATGAAATTACCATTCAATTTCACCGAGATTTATTTGATGAAAAATTCTTAAAAAGGAATCAAATGAGCTTTATACGTTCTATGTTGGAACGTTCGGCAAGAGGCATTTCTTTTTCTCAGGAAACCATCCAAGCAATTAAACCTCGTCTGATAGGGCTTACACAAACCAATGGTTTTTGCTCTGTCATGGAATTGATGTCTATCCTACACGATTTGTCAGTTTCCAGAAATATGAAAACTTTAACGACATTGACTTTTGCTAATGAAAATGCTACATATGATAGCCGTAGAATTGAAAAAGCCTTTGTTTACATGAGAAATAATTATGATAAAGAAATTTCATTGGAAGACATTGCTAAGATTGTCAATATGACTGTAGTGAGCTTTAGCAGATTCATCAAAAAAAGAACTGGTAAAACCTTTATTGATAGCTTAAATGATATTCGTTTAGGACACGCGTCACGCTTGCTTATCGATACGCGACAATCCATTGCAGAAATTTCCTTTAAATGTGGCTATAATAATCTTTCATATTTTAATAGAATCTTCAAGAAAAAACATGGATGTACCCCTAAAGAGTTTAGAGAAAATTATTCTGGGACTAGAACATTCGTATAAAGAAAACCTCAGTTTCCCATGTATAAAAGTACCAATATGGGAATTGAGGTTTTAAAAGTACTATAAATTATTTTGATAAGGATTTCCTTATTATTACACCCTCCTCTCTTTATTTTTTTCTCTTAAATTCTCTTTTCAGATACAATATTCCTTCAATCGTATATATTTTATTAGAAAGAGATAACTCTTTCAATTAATATCACGTTAATTGAAAAACGAAACTATTTTTCAAGAATTCATTCTTCAAAAACCAAAAAAGATTTTCCATGAGAAGCATTAAAAAAATTCATCAAGCAGCATATCGCCCTATTGCCGATTTAATCACTTATTCGCCTTTGCCTACTAGCACCTTAGCCCAAGTAGATCCATTTATTTTCTTGAATCATCATGGATTTCAACAGTATCCTGTCAATAACAGAGGTTTACCGTTTGGTCCACATCCACACAGAGGGATGGAGACAGTAACATTTATCCTCGCTGGCGATATTATGCACAAAGATTCAAGTGGTCATGAAAGTATCATCAATAGCGGAGGCGTACAATGGATGACGGCTGGTAGTGGATTAATTCATGCAGAAGTATCATCAGACGCATTCAAGAAACAAGGTGGTGATTTAGAAATCTTACAACTATGGTTAAACTTACCCGCTAAATTAAAAATGACTAGTCCCTTCTATTTGGGCTTGCAAGAAGACGAAATTCCGACGATAAGTTTGGATGATGATAAAGTAGCCATAAAATTAATTTCGGGGAAATGGGGGGAAAACGAGGGTGCTTTTGAATCTAAAACAGGCGTTTTTTTAAGTACTATTACTTTCAAAGCATCTGCTGAATTAACCATCAACATTGCCATAGAAAGAAACATATTCTTTTACTTGATAAAAGGTGCGCTCACAGTAAATGGACAGGCTATCAAAGCTAGGCAATTGGTAGAAATTATGAATGATGAAACAGGTGTTCAAATTGTGGCCGACACCGATTCAGTATTATTACTTGGTCATGCTGTTCCTTTTAATGAACCAATGGTTGCTCAAGGTCCATTTGTCATGAATACCGAAGAGGAAATTTATCAAGCCTATACAGATTATCAACAAGGAAAGTTTGGTACTTGGCAATAGCAAAACAGAATAAATACGCCTTTATTAAACAATTATTTCTTAAAATTATATAATTTTACTTTAATACCTTTTGTTAAAATCTTTTTTAAACTTCCTAAACGCCCCAATATTTTACCTTGAAAAGAACGTTACCAAGCTTAATCAAAGCCCTAGAAAAACATCAATCTACTGGAAAACCATTGAAAGCCATTGTCGGCTTCGATGCTTATATTGATTCTATTCAAAAAATTGTGAATAATAATGAAGGCAGTCAAAACCATTATTTTGAGACAATTAGTGATTTAGCAACACAATTGGCTGCTCTTTCAGGAAAAAACACCAAAGTAAATCTTAGGCAATTAGAAATGATGATGAATGGTAATGCTCCTATTCTTGCCAATTCATTAGGAGCATTAGGTGTCAAGAATATTTGTATTGCTACAATGGGCTATCCAGATATTAACGGTGTATTTGAAGAAATGCATCCTAATTGTGAATTAGTCTCTATCGCTTCTCCTGCCAAAACTACTATCTTGGAATTTAATGATGGTAAAATAATTTTTTCAGAAGAAAGTACTTTTGAACAACTCACTTGGTCGTATGTTGCAGCAGTAGCAGGTGTGGAGAACCTAAGCAGGGGGATTTACGAAAGTTCGTTATTAGCTTTTGTCAACTGGGCAAATGTCAAATATTGTACTGATATTTGGAAAGGGTTCTTAGAAGACATCGTTGTGAATTTGTCACCAGAGGCCACTAGACAATCACCAAAATACTTTTCTAGAAATAAAATTCAAGAAGAAGAAGATGCATTCGGTATGCGTCATAAAAATTTCTTCTTTGACCTTTCTGATATTAGCAAACGAACAAAAGAAGAAATCCTTGAAATTCTAGATGTAGTGGGATGTTATGCCCATTATGGCAAAGTAAGCTTAGCCATGAACGAAAGCGAGGCGAAATATATTTATGGTTTGAAGCAAGATAATCCAGACGCTGAATTACCTGACATTTTAAAAAACATTATTAGTACTTATCATATTCAACAGATTTTTGTTCATGCACACGAAGAAGCATTGATGATTTATAAAAATCATGTTTACGAAGTGAAAGGTAAAAGTTCTTTCCAAAAGCGTATCTCGACTGGTGGCAGAGACAATTTTAATGCAGGAGCTTGCTTAGGATTAATGCTTGATTTATTACCAGAACAAATTCTTGCATTAGCAGTAGGCAATTATGAAGCTTATCTTGGTACTGGAGCGAGTTTAGAACTTAGCGAATTGATTGATTATTTAAAAGATTGGGAGAAAGAACGACATCATGAAGTTTTTGTGTAAATTAAATGCTAAACAAAAACATGAGTCATCCCAAATTTTCTCTAAAAATAGTGAGTTTTAGATGATTTTTGAGTTTTTGTAATTTATTCTCGTCCTTACTTTTTGCCTTGATGCAAAAAGTAACAAAAAAATCAAGAATTCCTAAACTCGCTCCGCTCAAACAGTAGGAATTCGGTGTTCATCAATCATAAAAAAGCGGTCGAAATTAGTTTTTCGACCGCTTTTTTATGATTTCAAAATTCGGGATGACTCATGTTTGTTTATCTGATATTTTTAGAAGCCTTTTGTTTTCTGGTAAAATCAATAAAATCTTCTACTTGTTCTACTGGTAAACGTTTGGCAATAATCTTTTTGTCTTTATCCAATACATAAATTACTGGCGTAGCATATACATCAAAGCTATTTTTAAAGTCGGTATAATACTCTTCTTTCCCTGTTAGGGCATTTTTATGAATATCTATCCCATTAATTAATTCTTCTAGCTTAAATTCTTTGATAAATCCTTTCCATTTTAAAGGCGTTCTGTCGATTGAAGCCGCTACTACTTTTACATTTTTAGTTTTTAAAGTTTGATAGGCTTTTTTCAATTTCGGAGCAGACTCGCGACAATGGCTACATTCAGGGTCATAAATAAACAAAACAGTATAATCAGCAGGTATACGTGGAATATCAATTTCTCTTCCCAAAGTGTCAGTAAGGTACATATCTGGCAATTTTTTGCCTATCAAAAGGGGTTTCAATATTGCCACTCTTTCTTTCATTCTTCTTACAGTAGAAGTGTCCCATAATGATGGTTCGCCGATATAATATTTCTCTGCCATGTGTACAAATGCACCATCTGTCCCTAAGATTTTTGGGTTTTCATACTGACTAGAGATTTTATAAATTGTATATCTTCTTACATCTCTAGAAGTAGCTCTTGCCAATACAAAATCAGCCTCTTTAGCAATAGAATCGGATACTTGAACAGTCAAATCGTCAAAATAACGTTCCAATTTCTTTTGTAAAAATGGTGTACGCATCATTCTATCATCTTTCAAATCAACATTATCCCAAAAATGAGCTTTATAATATTGAAATTGATACTGATACATCGCAGCGGTATCTGCCTTAGTTTGAAGAGGCTTCGGATAGGTTGGAATTTCTGGCTCTTGTGATGATTTAATCAATTTTCCAGCAAATAGATTTTCATTAGCTTTTAACCAATCTTTTTGAAATTGAGTGGTACTGGCTTGTACTTTCTTTATTTTAGCATCAACAGTTGCCGATTTTCCTTTTTTACTTTCAGCTTCCAAGGCTTTCATCTCATCAAAGCGGTCAGACATTTCCTGTTGAAACTTAAAGAAGACTTCATTTTCTTTAGACCCTGTTATTTTCATTTTACGGATTAGGTTAACTGTATCCGTTTCAAATGCAAACTCTTGGTTACCAATGATGATATCGAAATACTTACCCTTGGGTAACGAAACCAAATATAGTCCTTCGGGTAATTTTTTGTCTCCTTTAAAAAGGAAATTACCTTCTGAATCAACCTTGGCAGTATCTTTTATTACTTGTTGATTATAACCAAAATAATGTGCTAAAAAAACAGTGGTATCTTTAATACCTTTTATTTTTCCTTTGATAGAAAAACCTTCACTTGTCTGGGCTAAAAGCTGATTAGAAAAACCAGTAATACTTAGTAGGAGTAAAATTTGAAATATTCTTTTCATTAGTTTAACTGTTGTTGCTATGTTTTTAAATTGTAAGAGCCTGAAGAATGTTATTTTTTCTCAAAGTTACGCTAGTAAAGCATTAAGAAAAAGTATTTAGTAGTTTTGTAAACGATTCTGAGCTAATTTCATTATTACCCACATTTCACCTTAGTTTACTAAAGTTTATTAACGATTTTTATTCTTAAACAGACATACCTTTCTTTCAATATGTTTTACTTTCTTTCTAAAGTACTTTTTTACGTACTAATGCCTCTTTCTCTCACCATCATTGTATTAGTTTGGGCAATATTCACCAAAAATCCTCAACGTAAAAAGCAATTATTAATTAGTACGTTAGTAATGATTTTTGTATTTGGTAACGACTTTATCGTAAACGAAGGTTTTATCCTTTGGGAAATTCCTGCAACTTCTCCTGAAACGATTGTTGAGCCTTATGATGTAGGTATTATTCTAACGGGCGGAATGATTAGCAATAAAGCAGGCACGAGTCAGCAGATTTTTGTCGATAAAACGGCTGATAGATTTATCCAACCTCTCTGTTTATATAAACAAGGCAAAATCAAGAAAATACTTATAACGGGAGGTAATACTGATTTAACCATCATCAGAAGCGATTTTTCGGATGAAAACCTAAAAACTGCACAATTATTAGAAGAACTTGGCGTAAAAAAATCAGACCTTATCTTAGAAACCAAAGCTAGAAATACCCGAGAAAATGCCACCTATACGGCTGAAATATTGCGTAAAAAGCCTGAACTAGGCAACAAATATCTATTATTTACCTCAGCTTTTCACATGAGGCGCTCGTTAGGCTGTTTTGAAAAAGCAGGATTGACAGTTACACCTTTTAGCACAGCCTTCAAGTCAAAAGCAAGAATTTTCACTTTTAGTAGCCTGATTGTACCCAGCGAAGGTGCTTATTATGAAGGCTATCATTTAATCCATGAGATATTGGGATATTGTGTTTATAAGGTTTTGGGGTATTGCTAAGGTTTGAATAATTTAATGGTATAATCAAGTAATTTTTTGTTCCCATATTCTCCGTGTCCGGGAACAACGATTTTTACATTTGGATATGCCTTTTTAACTTTTTCAACGGTACTTGACCAGTCTGCAATAGTTGCATCACCTAAATAACCTTTGCCCGCCTCTAATTCTTTAATTAAACATCCTCCAAACAAAATATTTTCGCTCGGATAATAACCTACTACATTATCTTTTGTATGTCCTTCTCCGAAAAACTTTGTAACAATATGCTCCTTGACAACTTTTAAAATAAGAGAATCCTTGAAACTATTTTTGGGAACAACATAGTTATTTTCTTTGGCCAATTCAATAGTTTTGAAATAGGCATACGAAGGAATATCATTATCATCAAATGCCTTTAAACCACCCAGACAATCATCATGGAAATGGGTTGGAATAATGGCATTTATTTTACAATGAAGCGTTCCTTTAATCCATTTGATTAACTCTTCTGCATTTTTGTCATTGGTTGGAGTATCGAAAACCACTACTTCATGACTATTTCTGACAATCAGCCCATTACAAGGAACATAGCCAAAATCATTGGTTTGTTTAAATGAGGTATGCTCAAAAGAATTCTTAGCAATTTGAGTGATAATTAAATCCTTGGATTTGTAAACTTCTTTGGGTTTAAATACGTCTCGTTTTTGAGCAATGCCTTTAAAGTTTATGATAGAAATTAGAATGATTACTAAGGTTTTGAGACAAGGTTTCATTTTTGCATTTTTTATTATCTAATCAAATTTATAGCAAGCTTAGTTCATTCACAAATTTTATTTAGCTAATCCTTATGATGTTGGAAATGTGTTTGGAGCAGTCGGAACAATTAGGTTTTTAAATTACTACAAATCATCCTTTGATAAAATTGTTATTCATTTTATCAAAGATTAATTTTATAGAAAAGTACCAAATCCTACAAAATATAAAAAATTCCCATGAAAAAAAGTTTCCTTTTATTATTACTGGTACTACACCAAATAAGTTTTGCACAAAACCCTAACATTTCTTGCGGTGTGAATGACAGTGTTTTACCTGATAGTATTATCAAAGCAATGCAAAGGTCTCCTTTATGGCTACAACAAAGACAAGCCCGAAAATCTGCGGAGGAGTTTTATGTTTGTAGAATTGCGGTTGAAATAGATTCTGATACTTATGAAACTTTTGGCAAAGACAGTAACTATGTCAAGCATGAAGTAATAAAAGTCATTGAAAAAGTTTCTAAAGTTTATGAAGCAGAGATTCAAACACAATTGGTCGTTACTTTAATTAATATCAGAAAAGATTCTAAAACAGACCCATATAGAGGTGTTACCAATATTTATAGCTTGCTGTCCACCTTGGAAACAAGCAAAGTCAATAGTCCATTCAAAGAAGCAAGCTTTGATAAAGTTGTTTATTTATTTACCAAGTCTGTATCTGGTGCAGGAGGGATAGCTTCTTACTTTGGCTATTGTTTAGCTCCTTTAAGTACACCAGTAACGATTGCACATGAAATTGGACATACTTTTGGTTCACCACATACACATGATTGTTCTTGGCCAGGTGGCATGATTGATTATTGTTCAGCAGATGAAGGGGGTTGCAACAAACCATTGGCAATGGAACGTAGCAGAGGCACAATTATGAGTTATTGTAGAGATGTTTTTACTTTTCACCCACTTTGTCAAGCTTTAATGTATGAACACGCCAAAAGCAGATTCCCTAAAATTACAGACATTAGCAATACTCCGCCGAAACTCACAAGTATTCAAGATGGAAAGCCTTACTTAGTGTTCAATCCAGTAGTTTTTGCCGAAAGCTATCAATATGAAATTTCACAGTCGGCGGATTTCACTAAAATTCTTGCCACAGATACTACTTCTCTTCCTGAAATATATTATAATAATTTCAAAAAGAACAATACTTATTATATCAGAGTAAAAGCAAAAAATAGACTGAGTAATTCGGCTTGGTCGAACGTGATTACAGTCTATATTCCTAATAATATCCTAACTACTCCCATACTCCTCTCACCTAAAAACAATGCACAAAGTATTTCACCAAATCAGGAGATTACCTTTTTGTTTGAACCAGTGGAAGGAGCAAAAAAATATGAATTAAGTCTTTCAACTTATCCTGAAATTGATTGGTATTCTAACAAAACCATCATTTTCGCTGCTACCAAAAATGGGTATTCATTAAAACCAAGCGAAGAATATTTAGGAAATAGAATATTTGCATGGCGTGTAAGAGCTATCAATGATAGTTCAGCAAGTAGTTGGTCTGAACCCAGAAAGGTAATTTTCGTAGCAGGTGAATATAATATAGGTTTCCCATTTGGTAGTATTAATAATATGCCTTTATCTTTTCCATTTACTTTTTCTACTAATGGTTTGGTATATGATACTAAGTTAAGGGTCTCTAAAAACCAAGACTTAAGTAATCCAATCGTTGAAAAATCTTTTAAGCAAGGAGAATATAATTCTTTTCAAAAAACTGTATCACTAGAAAACCTGCAGCCCAACACCCAATATTACATTAAATTAGAAACCCTTTATCCGAATATTGATAATTTGAATGAATTACCAGATGGGGTTTTTAAAAGCTCAATAAGAACATTCACAACAAGTAATGACACTGCTTTAAACCAGTTAAAAATTTACACTTATGACAATCTTCCCAATATGGGTTCAGTATTTTCCAATATTCTTCCATCAAGCAATAATGTTTTTAAATATTCCGAAGCTGGATTAGTAAAAATCAAAGCAGATAGTTTAAAAGCTGAAGTATTTACACACCAAAAAACAAATGGAGTAATTGGTAATTTCATAGATGCAATGGATGTGGATTCATTGGGAAATGTACATGTAATTATGAGAATAGCTAAATATGGAACAGGTGGTCAAATAGTATTTGCAGATAGGGTATTTGATTCAAAATCAATGGAATTACTTTCTTCAAAAGAATTTACACTTGATAATGCTATTAATATTATCAGATATTATAATGCCAATAATAACTTTATAAGTGATGGAAAAAAAATAGGAAGAATTGTGAATGGGAAAGCAGAAGTTTTTTTCACTTTTGACGATAAATATAGTTTTGATAAAATGGAGGCAAACAGTTCATCCATTTGGCTTTATTATTACAATAACGCTACACAAAAGAATGAATTAAAAGAGTATAATTTTAAAACACAAACAACAAAGTTTTTCCCTAATGAAACCTTTACTCAGAATATTAGTAAATTAAAAATAGATAAAAATGGGCATTTATGGGCATTGAATAAAGATGGTATTAGTAAGTATGACGGCATTAATTGGACTACCTATACCTTAAATAATCCTTGGGAAGACTATATTGATATTTTTAATTTTGACTCACAAAACACACTCTACGCCCACACTTATCAATATTTCACAGGGGAGAATAACAAGTTAATTAGACTTAAAAATAATGCTTGGCAAGAGTTAATAGCAATACCCAATATTTACGCTAATGAAATGATTATTGATAATTTAGGTAAAGTATGGCTTAATAATACGAATGGATTAGTCCGATTTGATCCTTGTAAAGAAATCTCAAAACCATTGATAGAAAGTAAAGCAAAAAGTATATTATATGGAGAAACTTTGAGTTTAGAGGCAAAAGGATGTAGTAATGTTGTTTGGAATTGGAAAAATGCAGAAGAACAAGTTGACAATAAACTGATTAATGGAAATACACAGATTAAGGTTTCGCCCAAAAGTAGTACTACTTATTATGCAAGTTGTTATGATGATGGATGTGCCAGTACAGAAGCATCATTTAACCTTATTGTGATTCCCAATCTTTTAACCAATAGAGTAGCCAAAAATGAAATCTGTTTAGGAGATAGCATTAAAGTACTTTCAACGATAGAAGGTTCTTTCAATGAAAATAATGTATTATCGGCTATACTAACTTCTGCTACAAAAACAACTTATAGTTTTACGCTAGTTAATCAGAAAAGCTTTTCATCTTTTGTAGCAAGTTCAAGTATTCTAAGTGGAAAGTATTGGTTGAAAATCGGTTCAAGTGCTCCGAAGCTTACATCAAAAGATTCTGTTGAAATAACGATTTTGGCTTTACCTACAGGAAGTATTTCTGGTACGAATTATTTCTGTGCTGGAGGTAGTACCTCTCTTACTGCCACTACAAACAATACTTTGAGCTATCAATGGTTAGAAGGAGAAAATATTATAGGTTCAAATAATAAAACTATAATTGCTAGTAAAAGAGGAAAATATACGATTGTCCTGAAAAATAATATAGGATGTACAAATACTTCTGAAATATTTACTGTTGATGAAAATCCATTACCTATTGGTGAAATTATCGGTAATAATAATTTTTGTGCTGGACAATCTACTTCAATTTCTGTCAATAATACCGACGCTACCAGTTTTCAGTGGTTTAAAGGAATAAATATGATTGGCAGTAATTCTAAAACATTATCCGTCAATAAAGCTGGTCAATATTCGGTAGTATTAAAAAATGATAAAGGATGTACCACTACATTATTACCTTATATCATCACTGAAAATTCTTTACCAATAATAGACGTCTCAGGCGATAAAAGCTTGTGCGAAGGTAGTTCTAAAATACTAAGTACCGTTGTTAAAGGTGGGCAAGCTCCATATACTTACGAATGGGAAAAAGATGGTATAGCCATAGCTGATAAAACTAATACTATTGCTGTTTCAAAAGCAGGTTCTTATTCGGTGATTACCAAAGATGCTAAAGGGTGTATTGATACTTCTGCAATACATTCAATCACAGAAATAAAGTTACCTAAAGCCACTATTAGCAAAAGCGGTTCTACTGATATATTAGCTAATGCTCAGGTAACTCTATCGGTATTAAACGACCCTACTTACTCTTATCAATGGAATAAAGATAAAATATCAATTACAGGAGCAATTTATAATAGTTTCACTGCCTCTACAGCTGGGATTTATAGTGTAATGGTTACAGCCAATGGATGTTCTTCTCTCTCAGATTCAGTAGTTGTGAATTTGGTCACAGGGAATGAACCATCGGCTATTTCTAATCCATTCTCATTGAAGGTATTCCCTAATCCAACTGATGGCAACTTTAGCGTTGAGTTTACTTCAACGAATTTACAACCTATTGAACTCCTTGTAATTGATATTCAAGGTAAAATATTACTTAGGAAATTAGTTAAAGGTATTGGAAAACAACATGACAGTATTGACATCTCAGAACACTCATCAGGTCAGTACATCTTGATCCTGCAAAACGATAACAATAAACAGTCTATGAAGATTAGTAAAAAATAAATCAAACATTTATATAAATAAAAAGGGCTGAAAATTCAGCCCTTTTTATTTGTCTTGAAATATTAATTGGTAACTAAGAAGACTACTTACTCAAAATCCCAGCAAGTCTTAATAAATCTGTATTGATAACTTTCTTCATCGTGATAGTATCATGGAAAGCTGTATAGACTAATTGGTCGTTTACGATACCTGCCATTTCGTTTTTATGACCTGCTAAAAGCCCTTCTAAAGCACCCAATCCTAAACGACTAGCCAAGATTCTGTCAGCAGCACTTGGGCTTCCTCCTCTTTGGATATGACCAAGGTTTGTTACACGAATATCAACAGGAATATCAATTGTTTTCTTGATTCGGTCTGCAATAACTGCGGCATTACCTTCTTCGTCTCCTTCTGCTACTATGACGATTGATGATGTTTTTTTCTTATTAAAGCCTGCTTTCAATGTTTCAACTACATCTTCAACAGTTTGTCTTTCTTCAGGAATTAAGATTGATTCTGCACCACCCGAAATACCCGACTGAATAGCAATATAGCCAGAGTCACGTCCCATTACTTCAATAAAGAATACTCTATCATGCGAATCTGCCGTATCTCTGATTTTATCAATTGCATCTAAGGCTGTATTTACCGCTGTATCATAACCTACTGTAAAATCTGTTCCGAAAAGGTCGTTATCTATGGTTCCTGGTACACCAACTGTTGGAATTTGGAATTCATTAAAGAAAATTTCAGCACCCGTAAAAGTTCCGTTTCCTCCAATAGCTACTAAACCTTCAATGCCATGTGATTTCAACTGTTCGTAGCCTTTTTTTCTACCTTCTGGAGTCATAAACTCTTTACTTCTCGCAGATTTCAAAATCGTTCCACCACGCTGAATAATATTACTTACAGATTGAGAATTAAGCGGAATAATGTCTCCCTTAATCATTCCGTTATATCCACGAATTATTCCAAAAATTTCGACTCCATGATGTAGCCCTCCTCTAACGACTGCTCTAATCGAAGCGTTCATACCCGGTGCATCACCTCCTGAAGTAAATACTGCAATTCTTTTCATGCTGGTAAAGATTGTATTTTAGTAAAGTTGGTTAATAGTAGTTATTTAGTTTACAGAAATAACAAATATCATTATTTCCATAAGCAAAACCTCACAAATTTATTGTTTAAAAGTGATGTTTCTAATATTTTTTCAAAAAATTACAGTTTAATAAAACATAAATAGTAAATTATGTAAATATTTCAATATTAAATTGAACTGTTTACCTTTTAGCTCCAAATCATAATATTTTTGCACTAAAATCTATATAGCTAATAAGTAATTTGTATTAGCGGTATATTTGTAAAATTATTTATCCATTAATTTATTACCGCTACCGTTTTTGTAGTAATAGCAAAGTATACAAAACCACTAACAATGCTTAGATTAATTCTTTATTTTTTAATATGTTTATTTTTCTCTTTTGGAGTCGCAGCACAACAATGGTTAGGTATTTCTGGAAGTAATTATGCTGGTACTAATTCAGTTTATACTAATCCTGCTAATGTAGTAGACTCAAGGTATAAAGTATATATTAACTTAGCAAGCAATGATATATTTTTAACGAATAACTTCACCAATTGGGAAGCGCCTTATTCTGTCTTACAACTCTTCAGCAATACTGTTCCTACTCAATACAGAAACCCCGTTAACAACAACATTCTTTTTAAAGACGAATATTTAGCGGCTAATCAAAGTAGTGGACTTAAACACCTACACACCATTGATGATTTCAGAGGGCCATCTGCTTTAATCAATCTGAATAGCAGACAATCTGTTGCTGTTTTAACGCGCGTACGAACTGGCATCAATTTTACTGGTATGGAAAGCCAATTTTCTGAACTAATTCGTACAAATATTAAAAATGAAGGTATTCAAAACCAACTGGTGAACCTAAATGGCACTACTTTCAACGCAAATAGCTTTGTTGAATTTGGGCTTAGCTTTGGGCAAGTATTAATGAGCGAAGATGAAGACTTTGTCAAAGTTGGTCTTACGGTTAAGCGATTAGTGGGTTTATATTCTGCCCACTTGATGATAGACAGAGCTAATTATGATGTTGTATCCGACCCAGCCAACCGTACTGAGCGTTTATTAAGAATTAATAGTCTTGTGGCTCAATATGGATATACAAAAAATGAAGCTTTTGAAAACGCAAAATTTAGTCCCGGATGGATTTTAGGCAATCAATCTGCTGGTAGTGGCTGGGGCTTAGATATTGGTATTGTGTATGAGTTTCGTCCAGATTTACGTAAATTTTCCTATCGTGAAAAGGGTGTTTTGAAATTAGACCCAAGTAAAAACAAATATCAATTTCGAGTGGGCGTTTCATTATTGGATATTGGTGGGCTAAAGTATTCAAATCCTAATTATGTAAAAAATTGGGATATAAATACTACGAATAAAGTTTTTAATTCAAAAGACTATAAAAAAGTACAAGGCCTTAATGACGGCCTCGACCGTATCAATGCTTCTTTAAACCTTAGTGAAGATCAAGCTCAGTCATTGTTTCACACTAGTTTACCAACAGCTTTCAGCGTAAATTTTGACTATCATTACAAAAACAATATTTACATCAATAGCGTTTGGACACATGCTTTAAGAAGTGACAATTCTATTGGTATAAAATCTCCTTCGTTGTTAGCAGTAACCCCTAGATGGGAAACTAAATGGGCAGAAGTGGCTATGCCTTTTGCACTATTAGATAATTATAGCACCTTTTCATTTGGCTTGTCTGCTCGCCTAGGGCCTGTTTTTCTGGGTACTGACAACCTTGGAAGTATATTAAATATCGGCACGCCTCGGGGGCTAGATTTATACTTTGGTGCTAGTATTCCTATCTTCAGAAAACCTCCTACTGTTCCTAATGCCTGTTTTTACGAAAAAGGTACTCGTAAAAGTTTAATAGAAACAATGATGTTCTGGAAAAAATAGGCTCTTTCATAACATTCCTTCGTCGGCAAAGCTAAAGTATTTTTTATCGGTAAAAATCAGGTGGTCTAATACAGGTATGTCTAGATGCTGTCCTCCTGCTCTTAATTTTTGTGTAAGGTCTTTATCTACCTGACTAGGGCTTAAATTACCCGAAGGGTGATTGTGCGATAGAATAATACCGCTCGCTAAGTGTTCTAAAGCTACTTTAAATATCATTTTAGGGTCAGCAATTGTACCAGAAACACCACCGCTACTTACTCTTTCACATTTCATTACATCATTGGCACGGTTGAGCAAGATAACCCAAAATTCTTCATGCTGTAAATCTGTCAGGTAGGGTTTTAATACTTCATAAGCATCTGCCGAACACCTAATTCTTGGGCGTTCTGTTTTCTCTGTGTTTTTCTTTCTCCTCCCTAATTCTAAGGCACTGACTATCGTAATGGCTTTGGCTTCACCAATTCCTTTAAACTTAGCTAAATCTTTCACAGAGAGCCTCGCTAGTTGATTCAAATCATTGTTTACACTCTGGAGTATTACTTTGGCAATATCAATGGCTGTCATGTTCTGAATGCCTGTAGCAATTAATATTCCTAGCAATTCTGCGTCTGATAAGGCTGCTTTGCCTTTGATAAGTAGTTTTTCACGAGGTCTATCTTCTTCTGCCCAAGATTTGATATTCAGATGGGTGTTCTCGTAGGTCTTCATTAGGTGCTAAGTTTTATAGTGTTAATATAGTGTATGTATTTTATTATTTTTTTGGCAAAATTAACTATTATCGTATTTCTGTAGAAACGATATTTTATAAAGATTAATTTAAAACTAAAATATTTTATTGCAAAATTTTAGGCATAAAAAAAGACCCATCTTTTCAGAAAGGTCATTTTTTTATGAATATTTCAAAGCTATATTAAGCTATTTTATTCACTAACTTTGCTAACTTAGATTTCAAGTTAGAAGCTTTGTTCTTGTGAATAATGTTCTTCTTAGCTAATTTGTCAAGAGCAGAAGAAACTTTTTGATAAAGATCAGTAGCAACTACTTTATCGTGTGTCAAGCGCAATTTCTTCACCATTGTACGTGTAGTTTTGTGCTGATAACGATTACGTAATCTTTTTGCTTCGTTTGCTCTGATTCTTTTTAAAGATGATTTGTGATTTGCCATGTTTATTTCCCGAATAATATTGGTTTTCTGATTTTCTATTATTGAGGTGCAAAGGTACATCTTTTTTAAGATAATACAAGTGCATATTTACAAAAACTTTCAAATTAGCTTGAATTAGCTTTTTATACCTAAAGTATATCGCCATGAGAAAAACATTTTTACTCCTATTTTTATGTTTATTTTCCAACATTTCAGCTTCATTTGCTTTTAAAAGCGCAGGCTATTCTAACCCAAAACCTTACCTGAATGCTCATAAGGTCACAAAATGGGGATTTTTCGCACATCAACGCATTAATCAATTAGCCATTTTTACTTTACCGCCCGAGATGATTTCTTTCTATAAAACAAACTTATATTATATTGTAGAACACTCGGTTGCTCCCGACCGTCGAAGGTATGCTGTGCAGGATGAAGCCCCAAAACATTACATTGATTTGGATAGCTATGGTGATAGTGCCATTTACAAATTGCCACATTACTGGAATGACGCTGTTGAAAAGTTTTCAGAAGATAGTTTATTCAAACATGGTATCGTTCCTTGGCATATCCAGTTTATGAAGTTTCAACTGACGAAGGCATTTGAAGAAAAAAATGCTCAAAAGATTCTCAAAGTCTCTGCTGAAATTGGTCATTATATCGCTGATGCCAATGTACCGCTTCATACTTCGTCTAATTACAACGGACAAAAAACTAATCAAGTCGGTATTCATGGTTTTTGGGAATCTCGATTACCAGAATTATTTGCTAGTAACTACGATTTCTTAGTAGGCTCAGCTACTTATGAAAAATCTGTCAGTAAACGAACTTGGGAAGCCGTCAGCCATGCAAATGCGTGTTTAGATTCCGTTTTTGCTTTTGAAAAACACCTAAACGCCTCCACTAATCCAAGTAAAAAGTATAGTATCGAAGAGCATAATGGGCAAAATATCAAGATGTATGCGAAGGACTATTCAAAAAAATACCATGAAGCGTTGAGGGGACAAGTAGAAAGGCAAATGAGGAGGTCTATCAAAATGACTGGTGATTTTTGGTACACTGCATGGATAGATGCTGGTCAGCCAGATTTAAGCAACATACAGTTTGTCCCATCCGCTAAAGAAAAACAAGCCGATGAAAAAGAACAGAAAACATGGCTTCAAAAACTTTTTAAAGCAAGAGATGAAAATTGATTCCTTTGAAAATGAAGGGTGAATAAGTATTAAAACGATTTTCATCTGTAATTTTGTAGTATGAAATCACAAATTATTTTAAAAGCAGGTAAGGAAAACCCTGTGAAACGTTTTCACCCTTGGATTTTTTCGGGTGCTATTGCAAAAATTATTGGCAGTCCAACAGATGGGGAAGCCGTTGATGTGTTTGATTCGCACAAGAACTATTTGGCTACTGGACATTATCATGAAGGAAGTATCGCTGTAAAAATATTTTCTTTTCAAGAAACCAACGCTGATGAAAACTTCTGGTTTGATAAAATCCAAAAGGCTTATCAGGTGCGTCAACTAATTGATTTTGAAACAACTAATTGTTACCGTTTAATCCATGGCGAGGGTGATGGTTGCCCTGGACTAATCATTGATTTCTACAATGGCGTTGCCGTTTTTCAAGCCCATAGCATCGGTATGTATCTTGAAAAAGAGAAAATTACGGTAGCCTTACAAAAAGTATACGGAGATAAATTAACCGCTATTTATAATAAATCGCACGAAACGCTTCCTAACCAGTTTGCCTCAACGGTTCAGAATGGTTATTTGTTTGGTGCGTGTACAGTACCACATCCTGTCCTTGAAAATGGTTTTAAGTTTATGATTAACTGGGAGACTGGACAAAAAACTGGTTTTTTCCTTGATCAAAGAGATAACAGAGCCTTGTTAGCGAAATATTCAAAAGGTAAAAAAGTATTGAATTCGTTCTGTTATTCAGGTGGCTTTTCGATGTATGCTTTAGGAGCTGAGGCTGAATTAGTACATTCTGTTGACGTTTCTCAGAAAGCAATCGACTTGGTTACTCAAAATATCGAAGCAAACAATTTTCAAGGATTAAATCATCAGGCTTATGCCGAAGATGTAATGAAGTACTTGAAAGCTAACGACCAGTTTTATGATTTAATCGTACTTGACCCGCCTGCTTACGCCAAAAACGTAGCTACGCGTCATAATGCTATTCAAGGGTATAAGAGACTGAATACCGAAGGTTTTAAAAGATTAGCAAAGGGAGGAATTTTATTTACGTTTTCGTGTTCACAGGTAGTTGACAGAGAGCTATTTTATAATACTGTAGTTTCTGCTGCGCTAGAAGCTGGGCGACAAGCCAAAGTATTACATCACCTTACACAGCCTGCTGACCACCCTGTGAATTTCTTTCACCCAGAAGGCAGTTATCTAAAAGGCTTAGTGCTTTATGTAGAATAAAGATTTATGCGAATATTAGCTTTCTGAAGGGCATCAATTATCGTTCTTAAGAAAGCTAATTTTACTTTTTACTTAATGGTAGTGTAAAGTAGAAAGTAGTACCTTGGTCGGGCACACTTTCAAACCATATTGTTCCATTATTTCTCTCTATCAGTTCTTTGCATAACAACAGCCCAAGACCACTCCCCTTCTCTTTGGCTGTCCCAAAACTTGAATATGAAGTATATTTATTGAATATTTTTGATTGAGCCTCCAATGGAATCCCTTGTCCATCATCTTTAATAGATACAACAATTACCTGTTCCTTTTCTACAGTATCAATAATAACACTATTGGATGCTTTTAAAAATTTTACTGCATTCTCGACAATATTTCTAATAACAATATCTATCATGATTGAATCCGCAAAAACCAATTGAGGTACTTGTCGCCTTTCGGCAACTATTTTTATTTTCTTTTCTGTAGCTCTTGTTTCTATTAATAAAACATTCTGCTGGATTATTTCCTGTATGTCAAACAATTGCGGATTTACTTGCATACCATCCATTTGGCTTTTAGCCCAGTATAAAAGATTATCTAATAGCTTGGATGTAGCATGCAGACTTTGAGAGATTTGTCCCACATAAAACGCTACCTCTTCTTCAACCATTTTATCATCAATCATATAGTCTATCATTCCTTTAACAGAGTTAACAGGCCCACGGAGATCATGACTGATAATTGAAAAAAATCGATTCCTTACCAATATCAATTCTTCTAAATGTTCATTTTTATCAATAATATCCTTGTTTTGTTCCTCCAATTGTTTGATAAATTTCTTCTTTTCATGATGATTTTTAAATAAAAGGACGGCTATCATTAATAAAAGCAAGGCTCCTCCAGCTATCAGATTTCGCTTTAACTCAAGGTTTTTTAATTCTCCTTGTTTGATACGAGCAGTTTTATTCAGTAAATCTATTTGTTGTTGTTTCTTTTCAAGCTCATAGCTCGACTGCACTCTGGTAATGGCTCTTGTTTTTTCGATACCACTTAGACTATCTTTTAACGCTATTCCTAAATTTCTAAAAACTAGTGCTTCTTTATAATTTCCTAATTTTTGATGATTCAGGTACAATGTATTGTATATCTGAGTCGATATTTCTTCAATACCTAGTTTCTTATTCTCTTTTAAAGCCATATTGGCAAAATGTAAACTTAATTTATAATTACCAGTATAATAATAAATAAGTGCAAACGCATTATGACAATAGGCAATATCTTCATCATCCTTAATTTTTATTGCTAATGCCAACGCTTTATTGAGGTATTCTTTTGCTAATTGATATTTTTTGAGCGCAATATAATTTTCTCCAATATTATAGAGCGTAATAGTAGTACCAAGGCTGTCTTTTACTCCTTGAGCTATGGGCAAAGCTTTTTTATTATAAGCTATGGTTGAATCTGGCTTTCCTTTATATTTAAAGATTTCGCCCATATTTACTAACAAGCTAAATGTAGCATACTTTGTTGGGTCATTTTGTTTAAGGGCTATATCATATGCTTTTTTATAATAAAACAAGGCATTGTCATACTCTTCCATATCTGAATAAACAATACCTATATTATTATATTCATTTCCTGAAAGTCCTGTTAATCCTAGCTTTTCACTAATGCGTAGACATTGGAAATGGCATTCTAGTGCTTCGGGCAATCTTCCCTTTGAAACCAATGACACGCCTTTAGTAAGATATGCTAAAGCAACACCTTTCTCAAAATGGATTTTCTTGGCTAAATCCAAAGACTTTTGTGCCATAAAAAGTGAACTATCTGAATTTTTATTCCAATAATATCTTGAAAGGGCATAATACGTATTTACTCTATCGGTATCATGTTTAGCAGCGCTAAGTTTATCATTCAAAAGTTGCAGCCGATCTGATTGAGCTAGTGAAAGTGAAGATGCATAAATTATTAATCCAATAATAGTAACTATTGTTTTTATACCTGTGTATTTGCTGTAAATCTCTAGCGCACAAAAAGCCCTTTTCTTCATATTTATTATAATCCAAATATCTTTTTAAGTTATCAATAACTTAAAATGGTTCTTTGGTCGTTAATAGTGGTTTTTATAAATCAAGTATATTGTTGCTTAAAACTCTTAGAGCTTTTCTTCAATGCTTAGCTTGTTTTCTTACCAAATTAAGCTATTTTATTTAAACAAAATATGAGCCAAAAACGAAAATAAAGGCAAAAAAAGAAATTTGCCCATCAATCCAGAAAAGTCAGGTTGAAGGGCAAATTTATTTTTTTAAATACCTAGTTTATTAAAAATTAAGCATAACGTTTTTTTAAATACGCAAGACTTTATCATGAAGTTTTCAATGCGATATTTCATAATTCTGCCTGTTTAATCAACTTTTTTATTGAAGATAATTTTTAGACAACAGAGTTGATAGTCACACTAAAAACAAAACTTCTCCTGCTACTTTAACAAGTAAAAAAATAGAATTGCCCATTAATCTATGAAATGAGACTAACGGGCAATTCTACCTTGCACCTACGATACCTTGATTAGGGCTTAAACCTTTTATTTTTTACTTACTTCATTACCGCTAGCCTTAACTGCATCTTTTTTCAACTTATCGTCAGCAACAATAGCAAATTCTACTCTTCTATTTTGCTCTCTGCCCGACTCCAATGTATTATCTGCTACAGGGTCTTTCTCGCCATAACCTAATACTGTCAGACGACTTCTTGATACGTTATTAGCTTTCAGAACAGCTGCTACTGCATCTGCTCTTTGCTGAGACAATTTCATGTTATAAGCCTCTGTCCCTACATTATCAGTATGACCAGCTACTAAAATTTCTGTATCAGGATACTGCTTTAAGGTTTCAGCAAACTTAATTAGATTATCATTTACAGTAGGATTAATTTTGGACGAATTGAAATCGAACAATACTCCCGACTTCATCGTAATTTTGATGCCCTCTCCCACTCTTTCTACATCCGCTACTACATCTAAATCTTTCTTTAACTTTTCAGCTTGCTTATCCATGTATTTCCCTACAAACGTACCTGCAATTCCTCCGACAGCTGAGCCTACAATCGCATAAACAGCTGGATTTGATTTTCGTCCGATAGCAGCACCCATGGCTGCACCAGTACCAGCACCAATGATGGCCCCTCGCTGAGCATTATTAAGCTTTTTAAATGAATTACATGAATAAAAACTCGGTGCTAAAACAAGTAATAACAAAACTATTTTGCTAATACTCCGTGTATACATATTTATCGTTCTCATAATTTAATTGTTTTGGTATTATGAACAGTACAATATTTTTGTTTAGCTTTTCTAACAAAAATGCCATAACAATGTCATGGCATTTTCCGTCAACAAATCAAAAATTATGATACTGGCATTGGTTTATCGAATACTTCTTGTTGGTTATCTAATACCTCCTGTTCTGCCTTTGCATGATGCTGCGATTTTTTCAATGACTGAATAATTTTTAATGACTCAGTGATTGAAGAAATTTGTGATTTCAATAATTGCGACAAATCAGGCGATGCTTGTACTTTATCTGAAGCCAACACAGTTTCATAGGCCTCAAGTGTAGCTTTATCGCCAGATTCACAAGAATTCAAAATAGTTTCTCGATTATTAGATACAATTGAAGCTTTAAAATCTACCCAAATTTGATGAGCTTTACCTATCAGTGTACTTGACGTAGCAGGTTCTCCACCAAATTTTACCACATGTTCAGCCAATGCTTCTGCAAAGTGTTCGCTTTCATTCAACATTCCGTGAAAAAGATTTTTCAAGTCCCCTCCATCCATGTTTTGTTCTGCTTTCCTATAATTTTCGATACGATTATAGTTAATCTCTATTAGTTCATTCAGACCTTTCAAGAGAATTTCATATTGATTTTGCATAATTAAAGGTAAGAATCAGTTATAATTAAAATTCCTGATTCTTTTTTAGAAGGTTTATGAATTTTAAGTTTGAAAAATCTCGTGTCACTAAATTGCTTTTTTCACTTTAGCTTTCACTTCGTCAAACTTATCAGCTACTTTTTCAGCTAAATTCAAAGCACCAAGTTTAATATCATCGATAGTTTCTTTAGCTTCTGCTTTTGCTACAGCTCCTTTTTTTTCTAAGGTTTCGGCTTTGTGTTCAGCAGCCTCTTTTTTAACTTTTTTCTTTGTAGTTTCGATTTTTGTAGTTCCCATGGCTTTATTTTATTTATAAATTATTTAACAGTGTCTGATTTATTTAATATCAATGTGTCTTTAGAGGTCACTTTACCCATGTTATGCTGGCCTTCGTTATCAGAAGTGGACCAATATCCTCCTGCTATAGAAATCAAGATTAAGACAATCCCAATTAAAACAGTATAGATAAACATATTACCTGCTTTCGTTTTTTTTTGTTCTTTAATATCAGAACGCATTTCCTTATCTACTCTATCAGCTTTTTCCATGTTCTTATTATTTTATAGGTTACATTAAAGAGGTTAAAACATTTGTACCAGTAGCAGAAAACTAACATTCAGGAGGTCATTTGAGCAAATAACTCTACAAAATGTGTGTAAAAAATAGTAAAAGAGGTAGCAAGCATCACAAAAAAATGCTAAAACATTAAAAACAAGTACAAAATAGTACTTACTTTTAGTGCTTTAGCATTCATTAGTCAACTATGCTTATGTTAGTATCCTTATATTTCTTCCACAGGTTGCTTAATTGTTTTAATATTGTGTGGCTAGTGAAATGGTACTTTCTACTTCACATTCCAATACACTACATATCGTTCTCGGTGAATATCGTACAAAGGGCGAAGTGTAATACCTTCATTTAATGTTTTGAAGGTCAGGGGTTTCCCAATGAGAGGTTTAATGGTGTTGTTCAGGTTACTTTTATCTAAACTCAATGCTTGTACTAAGCCCGAAGGTACTTTATAATTGAAAGTGTAATAATCGTTATACAGTGATGGATTAGAATAAGGAGCAGGAGATTCCATTTGCGCCGTACCCATTTCTCCTGCCAATACGATTGGCCCATATAATATTGCTACTTTATTAGGGTTATCACTGGTAGCTTGTGTAGTCAAGGTCATAGGAAATATAATTTCTACCCGATCATTGGCTTTCCAGACTCTAGCAATTGAGAGATAGCTTCCCGAAGATTGTTTGATTTTCAAAGGCTTGCCATTCACCGTAACACTCACATTCCTTGCCCATGATGGATAACGAACATTTAAAGTAAGTAACTGATTTGGAGCAGATTCAATCGTAAACACTGTTTTACCAGACTCAGGGAAAACGGTTTCTTGTTTAATGCTAAACCCCTTTTCCTTCCAATTAAGGGTTGAAGCTATGAATAAATTCACATACAGAGCGTCTGCACTATGATAATATATGGCTTCACCATACTTTGCATGGTTTTCGAATCCACTGCCTACGCAACACCAAAAGGAATTTTCCGGAGTACTATATACTTTGTGTGCTCCAGCTAACATGGGTAAAAAGTAGGCTACCATTCCTGTTTGTGGGTCTTGTTGACCAAGGATATGGTTGAAAAGAGCTTTCTCGTAATAGTCCGCATATTTCACATCAGCAGTGTGCGAAAACAAATGGCGAGTCAGTTTAAGCATATTATAAACATTGCACGTTTCGCCAGTATAGCCCGTCAAGTGTTCTGAAAGTGCGTCTGCTTTGAAAAATTTTTCTTTATCACTATTACTTCCCGTTGCAAATGAATGGTGATTGATAACAGTATTCCAAAAGAAACTAGCAACAGCATCTCCTTGTCCTTGGCCTTCTAACTCATATTCACGCGTCATTCCCAATAATTTAGGTATGTAGGTATTGGCGTGCTTCTTTTCTAAAATATCTTTGCCTTCTTTCAAAGAGTCTAGCATTTCGTTATGATAGAAAAATGTAGCTAGCCATTTGTATTCAGTTTTCCCAGTGATCGCGTATAAATTGTAAAAAGATTCATTAATTCCTCCAAACTCATTGCGAAGCATCAAGGCACGTTGTGCTTGGGTTACAGGTTGAAGTTTTTGATATGCCCAAGCTCCCATCTTTTGGGCAACTTCTAATGCTTGCAGATTATTGCAATATAGATATTGGTCGATTAGTCCAGCAATTATCTTATGCAAAGTGTACCAAGGAGCCCACACTTTTTGTCCTGTGATATTTCTATTAATCAATTCTTGTGGAAAAGCACTTAAATAACCGTCTTGATTTAATACTTTTTGCACAACTGCCAATCCAGCAACGATGCTTTCTGCTTTAACTTTAAAGCGTTCGTCACCAGTCTGCGCATACATCAATGAAAGCCCAGAAAGCAAATGTCCCGTAGAATGTCCTCGTAAATCACAATCTAACGATTCCCAACCTCCATATTTTTTCACTTCAAAATATCCCCCTTCATTGGCATCATAAATACCTGCATTATTACGAAAACTATGTAATAATCTTTTGACATCTATCGATAAAAGCCAACTTTGTTCACGTAGCATATTTTCTTTGAATCGTCCATCCAGTAGTCGTACATCAGATAAATCAAAGCTATATACTGCGGGTTTTAGTTTATCTTGTAAGGTAAATTTGTCAGTATGCTGACCGGGATAGTGCGATTGTGCAAAAATGCTCCCTTGAAAGAATGAAAGCAGCATGATAAAAAAGTGTGTGTGTTTCTTCATTTTAGAAATCAATAAATTATATTTGATAAAAAATGTCTTTACTGTTATGAAATCATCTCAAACGATTTATGATGATGTTGCCGATTTTATCGCCAGCATGGATCCAAGTAAGGTGATAGCCTTTCAACCTACTCCAAACAATCAAAAGCGTCTTGATTTTTTATTAGATAAACAAATAGAGTCAGGATTAAGCCATGCTGAAAAAGAGGAACTTGACCACTATCTTGTGTTAAATCGAATTATCGGACTTGCCAAGGCTCGTGCTTTAAAGCTTTTATCAGTATGAGAAAAACCATTTCTACACATATTAAAAATCAAGTTGCTCTGCGTGCAAATTTTCATTGTGAATATTGCCTCCAACCTGAACAAGTTTCTTTTTTCTCTTTTCATATCGACCATATTATTAGTATAAAACATGGAGGTAATTCTTACCTCAATAACTTAGCTTATTGTTGTCCAGATTGCAATCATGCGAAAGGAAGTGACATTGCTAGTATTATAAAACACGATATTTTAGTTAGATTTTTCAATCCAAGAAAAGATTCTTGGAAAGATAATTTTGATATTATTGATGGCGCAATCATTGGTAAAACTGAAATTGGTAAAGTAACAGAGCGTATTTTCAAGTTCAATGAATTAGAAAGATTAATCTTTAGAAAACAATTGATAGCATTACAACTGTATATTTAGTACTTCTTTACCAAGCATTGTTATAAAAGTTCATGCAGTAACTTTCATACTTAATCGATTAATCACAAAAAGATTAAATAGTGTGTCAGTTTGAAGAAAGAGAGGAAAAATAAAATACATACCCTATTTTCTTATTTTTAATTTAAGAAAATAAAGGTATATATGAAGAGTAAGTGAAAGGAATAGGAATTTTCCTAAATAATATCTTTCCAAGCCTTAAAGGCTTTATGAATTTTAATTTGATTTTGTTCCTGAGGGAGGACTGACTGTGGCTTTTGAAATAATGCTTTTAAAGATGCTACTGATTCAAAAATTTGGATGCCTAAACCTGCCATTAAAGCTGCTCCTAAAGCAGATACATCGGGCATTCCTTTGTTGACTACGGGAATACCAAGTAAATCAGCTATTGCACTTAATACGAAACCATTAGAAGTCATTCCACCATTTACCATCAATTCTTTTAAATGTATGTGAGAATCCTCCTCCATGGCTAATATCACATCTTTTATCTGAAAAGGAATAGATTCCAACGTCGCCCGAACGATATGATTCTTGTTACTACCAAATGTTAATCCATGAATGGATGCCTTTCGCTTCATGTCCCAATAGGGTGCACCTAAACCACTAAAGGCAGGGATGATATAAACACCTCCATTATCCTCAACAGCCGTAGCCATTGCTTGTGTTTGTTTACTTTCAGAAAACAATCCTAACTCATTTTTAACCCATTCTACGGTTGCACCACAACTTACAATGGCTCCTTCAAGGGCATAGTCTATTCTTCCTTCGGTACTCCAGCAGATAGTCGTAATCATGCCATTTTGCGAAGGCTGTGGTTTATCTCCGATGTTCATCAGAATAGAACAGCCAGTCCCTAAAGTAGCTTTAGCGGTTCCTGCTTCAAAACACCCTTCTCCAAAAGCGGCTGCATGACTATCACCAATCATACCAGAAATGTTGATGGCTTCCTCAAAAATTCCACCAAAAGTGCTTGTACCGAAATTTGAAGAAGATGCTTTAACTACGGGCAAATTGATTGTTGAAAGGTTGAAAATTGACAATAACTCTTTATCCCATTGGAGGGTATGCAGGTTAAAAAATAATGTTCTAGAAGCATTAGTATAGTCTGTGGCATAAACTTTCCCGTCTGTAAGTTTATACAATAACCATGTATCTACTGTTCCGAAAAAGGCTTTGCCTTCGTCTATCGCTTGCTTTATTCCAGGATTATTTTCGTATAACCAAATCAGCTTAGTTCCCGAAAAATAGGGGTCGATTAATAACCCTGTTTTTTCTTTAATGGTATTACCTAAACCTTCTTGGCTCAATCTATCACATACCTGTACAGAACGTTTGCATTGCCAAACGACCGCATTATGCAATGGTTTGCCATTTTCATCCCACAACACAAAGGTTTCTCTTTGATTACTGATACCACATGTTTTTATATCTTTTAAGTCTCCGCCATTAGCGACAAACTGAGCTAAACAATTTTTAACGGCAGTCATGGCATTCTCAAAAATTCCTTCAGGGTCTTGTTCTACAAAACCATCTGCTAAATATTGGGTTTGTAGCACTTCAGAAGCCCTAGCTACTACATTAGCCTTTTCATCGAAAATCAATGCTTTGGTACTACTAGTACCTTGGTCAATAGCGAGTATATATTGCATAGCGGTTAGTCGTTTTTAGCATTTGCACGGTCGATGATTACTGCTAACAATATCACCATTCCTTTTACTACTTGTTGCCAGAAAGGCGATACATTGAGCAATACTAATCCGTTATTGAGCACCCCAATGATGATTGCCCCAAGGACTGTCCCTAAAATAGAGCCACGTCCCCCAGATAAAGAAGTACCACCGATTACTACTGCCGCAATGGCATCCAATTCATATCCTGTTCCTGCATTGGGTTGGGCAGAATCTAGGCGGGCTGTTACCATCAAGCCTCCTAATGCAGCCAAACCTCCAGCAAGGGTATAAACAATCAACTTAATTTTATATATTTTAATGCCTGATAATCTGGCAGCATTTTCGTTTCCTCCAATGGCGTAAATATATCGCCCGAGGGGTGTTTTTGTCGTAACAATCAAGGCTACAATAATCACAAAAATACTTATCCAAACAGGGACAGGTACGCCTAAAAACCATCCTGTACCAATATAATCGAACTTTGCTCCTAAATTACTGATAGGAAAACCTTTCGTCCAGAGCATGGTAAGCCCACGAGCCATCGTAAGCATGGCTAAGGTAGCCACGAATGGAGGGACTTTGAATTTGGTAATAACCCATCCGTTAAAAAAACCTAAGACTCCCCCAAAAAACAAGCCTACAATAATAGCCCCTAATAAAGTAAAACTTATCAATATATTCTGAGAAGGAATCTCGATGCCATTTTTCAATAAACCTGCTGTAATGGCACCACATAATGCTAAAATAGACCCAACCGATAAGTCTATCCCTGCCGTAAGTACTACCAAAGTCATACCGACAGAAATACAAATATTTACAGAAATTTGTCTTAATACATTCCATCCATTAGCAACCGTCAGGAATTTATCTGATAAAATACTGATAATAATACATAGTACAAATAGGGCAATGAGCGATTGCAATTTGTACAATTTTTCTTTTTGTATAATCAAATTCATGTTTATGGCTTTTTGTATATTAAGCAATGACAATTCGCAATTCATCACTCACAATTCACAACTATTACTTAGGCAATGGCTGCTTTTAATAAAATCTCTTCAGATGCATCATTAATGGCATAGTCGCCTGTTACCTTTCCATCACTTAGCACAATCACTCGGTCGCTTACCGCAAAAATTTCTGGTAATTCAGATGAAATCATGATAATGCCCAAACCCGATTCTGCTAGTTGATTGATAAGCTTATAAATTTCTGCTTTGGCATTTACGTCTATTCCGCGCGTGGGTTCATCTAACAACAACACCTTTGGTTTAGTAGCTAACCATTTGGCGAGGATAGCCTTTTGCTGATTGCCTCCGCTTAAGTTTTTAATAAGCTGGTCAGAAGATGATGTTTTTATTCTAAGCTCTTGAATGTACTTATCTGCTAGATTATTTTCTTTCTTGTTATCTAATACCCCATTGCTTAATAAATCAGGCAGGGTTGTAATACAAATATTTTGTTTAACGCTCAACTCTGGAACGATACCATCTTTCTTTCTATCTTCGCTCACTAATGCCAAACCTGCTTTTACGGCATCGGATGGTGAGTGAATATGGAGTCGCTGGCCTTCCATCAATACTTCGCCAGATACTTTGCGGGGAGCTAAGCCAAAAATGGCTTCAAACAATTCTGTTCTACCTGCTCCCATCAATCCGAAAATGCCCAAGATTTCACCTTTATGCAATACAAAAGAAATATCATTCAATAAATCATTTTTCTTAAACGACTCATGTTTTATTCCTAAATGATTTACCCTTAATAATTCTGTTTTATTGCTATCTTGCTTTTTCTTGGGAATCATGACCAATTCGCGTCCTACCATTTTTGAAACGATATTGTCGCGGGTTACGGCACTCATTTCGCCCGACTCAATACTTTTCCCATCCCGCAAAACAGTGTAAGTATCAGCTATTTTAAAGAGTTCGTCCAGTTTGTGTGAGATATAAGCAATGGCTTTACCTTCTGCTTTTAAAGAATCTATTATTCTAAACAAAACATCAACCTCTGCTCCCGTAATGGCCGACGTGGGCTCGTCCATGATAATTACTTTGGCATCTACCAACAATGCTTTGGCTATCTCTATAAGCTGTTGTTGCCCAACCTTAAGATTCCTGATAGGCGTATTGGGGTCGATATTCAGACAGAGCTTTTGCAATAAGGCTTGTGTTTTTTTAAGCATAAAAGCTTTGTCCAACAGTCCGAAAGCATTAATTACTTCTCTGCCCAAAAAGATATTCTCTACCACACTCAGGTAAGGAATCATATTCAATTCCTGATGAATGATAGCAATGCCTGCATTTTCGGCTTCTTTGGTATTGGTAAACTTTACGGGTTTATTTTGCAGATAAATCGTGCCTTCGTATTCTGTATAAACACCGCTCAAAATCTTCATTAATGTTGACTTCCCTGCTCCGTTTTCACCGATGATAGCATTTACTTTCCCTGCTTGCAAATCAATACAAACAGCATCAAGTGCAGTAACACCCGAGAACCTTTTTGTGATATTTTTGGCCGATAATGTCATTGAACTCTATATTTTGTTAAATTCTATTGGCAAAATCTCAAGATGCTGAAGATTAATATATTCTTGATTTATTTCTAAAGCTCCTATAAACTGAATAGCGTCTCCTACCTTGATTTGCTTTCTAAAAGCTGGTACTCGCTCGGTTCTAATGATTTTATTAATCTCTGATGAAATATTATTGATGTCTGTAGTATTCGTAAAAGGCTTAATATCAAATACGCCCGCTGCATCACGAATGGCATTTCCATAAATAAATTCAGTAGCAAGTGTTATGCTAACAGGTTGATTATTGTTGGTTAATAATACCTGTACTTCATCATCCTGAATCTTTGTGATTTGCCCTTGCCCTTTCACTAAAAAATACCTGATATTTCCGATGGCTACCGCATTAGACATCTTTTGAAATGCTTCTTTAGGTGCTGTTTTTAGGGCTTCTAACAACGTACCAACATCGGGTGCTTTAATAAAACTTGGAGGAAGCGTTTTTTGTAAAAAATTACGGGCAAAACTTGAGGCATCAAATTTTTCAGCGGAGGCTCTTTTTACCTCATCTAGTTTTTTGATTTCGATAGAATGGTAACCAATAAAAAGTAATGCAATGATAGCGACAACAATTTTGACGATTCGCATAGTGATAAGGTTAAATGATTACTGAGGCTGAATAGCTGATAATATTCACTATTCTGAAAATTCAATTACTTTTTACCAAAAGCAGTATAATGACTGATATTATCTTTGGTCACTAATTCTACTGCCACTGGGATTTTAGCTGGAAAATCTCTTTTCCCCTTTAAATATTCATCTGCGTAAACGGCTGCCATTTGTGCCATCACTTTCGGGAATTGCATTCCTGTGGCTGCCACTTTTCCGTCTTTTATGGCCGCAACGACATCGTCTGCCCCATCAAAACCAAACACTTTTACTTTATTGGCCTTGCCTGCGCCTGCTAATGCCTGATATGCCCCCATGGCCATCGCATCGTTTCCACAAAACACCGCATCAATATTTGGTTGTGCTTGCAAAATAGACTCCATCACTTCCATCGCTTTGTTACGGTCGAAATCGGCACTTTGCTGAGCGACCATTTTAAGTTCGGGGTAATTATCAACTAAGCTATGAAAGCCCTTTGAACGAGCCCACGTATTGTTATCGCCTACCAAACCAAGCAGTTCTACATAATTGCCTTTTTTATGCAATTGTTGAACGAAAAATTTAGCAATGGCTACACTTCCAGAAAAACTATCTGATAAAATTTGTGAAGTAGCCGCATCTGGAGAATTCACTTCTCTGTCCATACAAAATACAGGAATACCAGCATCTTTGGCTTTTTGAACATTCACTACACTTCCATCGGCATCAGTAGGATTAAACAAAATCGCTTGATAACCCGATACAATGGCATTTTCAAAGTGGTCTGATTCTAGGGCAGTATTGTTCTGAGAATCAAATATTTTTGTTTCATAACCCAATTCTTTGGCTTTTGCAGCGGCGTTTTCAGCCAGAAAGACAAACCAAGGATTATTGAGTGTCGAGACCACAATCGCCATTTTCTTAGGACCATTCGAAGGATTTTTCTCCTGACAACCCAGTAGAAACAACAATAATATAAATATATAATTTTTCATAGTTTAGGAATTTCTGTAATCCGTAATGCTAAATATGGCTTTAAGGGAATTCTTACCTGTTTCATGTCTTTGTCATAGAAACGGTAATCATTCACCTCTGAAAGCTCAAAAGTTGTTGGAACTACTTTGATGGTCATGTCCCAAGTATCAATAATTTCTACTTTATAACGATTCCCCTTTACAGGACGCTTTTCAAAATTGGCATTCTTGTGGGGCAGATTAAACAACCATTTATTATTTATTTCATTACCTAGATAAACAATGTAAATGCCTTTTCCAGTAGTAGTGGTCTTAGCATCTCTGCTCATATCCGATGGCTCAAGCACTCCATCTGTTTCTTCTAAAATCTTTCTCAGAAAACCTACTCTTTTCCAGCTTGTACCTTTCAATTCACCCCCTTTTGCCCAAAAAATGGTATCTCTCAGGTCTTTAAACATATATGATTCGCCATGCGTAACATAGGTTCCTCCGATTACTCCCATCCAAATTAGGTGAGTCATTTCTTCTCCGCTATAACGCCCCCAACGGTGTTTCAGATTTCCTTCATAACCTACTTCATCATAAATAACGGGCTTGTTGTATATATTTCTAGCAATAGATGCTGCTCCCCAGTTCATCACAGGAGCTTCGTCTTGTACTGACACATGGGTAAATTCTGGTCGCCAATAGTCGAAATATTTGGCTGTGCTGCCATGAATAGTACATAAATGTCGATATGGGTCATTTTTTATAACTGCTTTAGTAAGCGTAAGCCAATCTGCATCTGTTTTACTTTTCACATAGTCATATTCATTCGCTAACGACCACCATATATTTTGAAAAGATGACAAGCGGGCAGTTAAATATTGAATATATTGTAGATTCGCCTCCATAGGCATTTCATCAAATCCCCACCGACCTTTATCATATGGGTGAAAAATAATTAAATCAGCCTGTATGCCTAAGTCACGTAGATTATCAATCCTTTTTTCCAAATGTTGAAAGAATGCGGGATTAAACGTTGAATAATCCCATACCTTTATTTCCTTGCCTGTAGAATCCTTTTTTATTTCTTTAATTACATAAGGATAAAGCGTTGGTTCTTCTTTGACTAAATCATAATTTTTAGGAAAAACCCCCATTCTAATTTTATTAAACCCTGTATTTTTCAGGGTTCTAAGTGTCATTTCTTGCACTTCATTCGACATATGTGTCCAAGCGTAAGATGTTGTTCCTAGTGGGTAATATCTTTTGCCATCAGCATATTTGAAATGATAAACATCAGCCACTTGTACTATTCCATGATTATCTCCGGTAGCCTTGATGCATTCAAATTGCCCTTTTTTATTATTTAGCGCCGCAATATTACTTTGGGTAACATACTTCCAAACTCCAGTTTTAGATGGCATAAAACGAACAATAAAAGTATCATTACCATCATAAAAACCTGCCACTGTATATGCAGTATCTTTAGTAATAAATGTTGCTTTGAGGTTTACATCTGTGAAAGCATTTCCATTCGACTTATGCTTTAAAGTTAATTCAAATCTTCCCCATTGTTCAACCGTTGATTGAGCATGAACAGTATGATGAATAATGAACAATAAACCGTAAACAAAAAGATGTTTAATAAGCATTTTCATTGTTTGAATAGTATAAGCGAATGTTTTAAAATTTATTGGGTCTGTATCAAAAGAGAACTTTCCTTTCGCTACGTCTTACTTTTCTTGCCTTGACGCAAGAAAAGTAACAAAAGAAAGTCAAGAAATTCCGAATCGCATCGGCGAACCGACTCGCTTCGCTCAAACAGCGGAATTTCGTAAAATGCTTACGCTAGTTTAATTTTAATTTTGATTGGCAAATCGTTTGATAATATAAACATGCTTTTAATGAATAAAAAATTAATTACTTGCTAACAATTTCAAAGCCTCATTTATAATTCCAGCTTCTGAAATGCCATAGTGCTTAAAAATCTCATTCTGTGAGCCACTTACCGTGTATTCATCTGGTAATCCTATGATTTTAAAAGGCTTATTAAATTGATTTTGTAATAGAAATGAAGCACACGCTTCGCCCAAACCTCCATAAATACTGTGTTCCTCCACCGTCACTATTGCCTTACATTGCGTTGCGTATTTGGCTATAAGTGCTGTATCGAGTGGTTTAATTGTGTGCATACTGATTACGGCAACATCTATATTGTCTTTCGCTAATGCCTGTGCTGCTTGCAAAGCAGGATATACGGTCTCGCCTGTGGCAATCAGCACGACGTCTTTTCCTTCTTTGATAACTCTGCCTTTACCAAACTCAAATTCAGTATTTGTTTCACTTAAAAGAGGCATTACTTTCTTCCCAAAACGAATATAAAATGGCGTATCTATAGAGGCAGCTTGTCTGATGGCCTCGGCCGTTTCAAAATTATCGGCGGGTGCTACAATCGTAAGGTTATTGATAGCACGCATCACAGCGTAGTCATGCAAACTATGGTGTGTACTTCCTAAGGCTCCGTAACTTACGCCTGCACTGATTCCGATAAGCTTGACTGGATTGTCAGAATAAGCAACATCATTTTTGATTTGTTCTAAAGCTCTGGCTGTGAGGAAACAAGCAGGTGAAACGGCAAAAACTTTTTTGCCAGACGACGCCAATCCTGCTGCCATACCCACCAAATGTTGTTCGGCAATACCTACTTCTACTATTTGCTGAGGATATTTTTGTCCGAAAGGGACTAACTTTCCCGAACCTCTTGAGTCACTGGTTACTACCAATAAATTCTTGTCGGTTTCAGCCAAAGTCTGGAGTACTTCTGAAAAAATATCCAAGTTGGCTTTGTCTGTCGTGGCGATGTTATCAATCGTTGCTCCCAAGTTCTTAAGCGATTTAAGGTTTTAAGCTACTTCTAAAAGACTTTCTTGAACAGTCGTCAATTCCTCCATAGCTTGCTGATATTGTTCTGGCGATGGTACACCATGATGCCATTTCAAATTATTCTCCATAAAACTTACCCCTTTGCCTTTTACCGTTTGAGCGATAATTACACTTGGCTTTCCTATTTCAAAAGGCAAGGCATTAAAGGCTTCTTGCAAGGCTTCTATATCGTTTCCGTCGATAATGCGTACTGCCCAACCGAAACTTTCAAACTTTTTATCCAAAGGTTCTGTATTACATACTTCTTTAGTGGGTGCTGTAATTTGCAAACCATTTAAATCTATAATAGCACATAGATTATCTAGCTTATAGTGTGAAGCAGAAAGAGCGGCTTCCCAATTACTTCCTTCTGGCAATTCTCCGTCTCCTAACAAAGTAAACACCTTATAATCAGCATTATCTAATTTGGCAGCTAAGGCATTTCCGCAACTCATTGAAAGTCCATGCCCCAAAGCACCAGTATTTTGTTCGACACCATTTACTTTTTTAGTAGGGTGACCAATGTAATATGACTTGTATTGACAAAGTGTTTCAAGCGCTGATTCTGGGAAAAAACCTTTATCTGCTAACACTACGTACAAAGCTTCCACACAATGACCTTTGCTTTGAATATACCTGTCGCGAAGGGCCGACTTAAAGTTTTCGGGACTCACTTTCAGCACATCATTATACAATACATTCAGAATATCAATGCAAGAAAGAGACCCACCCGTATGTCCTGCCTTGGCTTGATAAATGTATTGAAGAATTTTTTTACGATATTCAACCGATTTTAGTTGTAATTCCTTGGTTGTCATAAGATATAATTGTGAATTGTAAGTGAGTGAATGAGTGAGTTGTGAGTTAGTGAATTGTGGGTGAATAAAACAATTTATTATTAATTGCTAACTCACAATTCACTCATTCACAACTATTCCTCCACATTTGTCGTAAGATATAGTTGTGAATTGTGAATGAATGAGTTGTGAGTTAGTGGGTAAAACAATTTTTTATTAATCGCTCACTCACAATTCACTAACTCACAACTCATTCATTCACTAACTCACAATTATTCCCCTCCTCAATGGTGTTCGTAAACTTCCCAGCCCATATAATTACCGAGAGATTCTTTTAAAATTCCAGCAGTTTTTGAGGCATTCATTACTACGTGATGTTCAAATCCATTTCTACATACATATTGCATCAATCCTTGTAAATCATTGATTTGCGCAACGGCTCTATTACCAAATGTTTTTAGCGCATCATCTGTTAATTCCCCTTCACCGATGTATGCTTTAATGATACCTTTAGGGTCATCTGTGCTGATTCTTCCGTAGGTCAACGGCATGGCTGGTGTACGTCCGTCCAATGCTCCATAAGTATTCTCTACTCCTACCGACGTACCCAAAATCGGTGCATTACTAATCTGAATATCAGGCAAGAAAGACTTTGCCCAGTTGCCACAGTGGAATAAAACGCACTTTTCGTCATCATCAGCATAGTTATTATTCCAGTCAACCAAAGCACTCGGTGAACCTGAAGCCAATTGCATAGCATACATACTTAGCGTACCTGTCACATCTACTTCACAAGCACTTGGCAACATATTTTCGCTCATGATACTCATACTGGTACATACGTTACAGCCATAATTTTTCTGTAGGGACGTCCAACATTGAATAGCAGTAGCATCTAATGAATGTTCTAACATAAAATTATTCAAGACTGCATCTAATTTTGCAATCTGAATCATGGCTTCATTAGGAGTTTTGCCGATAGGCGTATAAGCTAATATTTTATCCAGACGGTCTTTTACAATGGCATCATCTTTGGTTAGTTTATTCGCGTTACCTAGTATCTCTGAAAGGTCACAAGTAACGACTGAAATACCATTTCTTTGTAAAATTTTCTCACTATATCTTACCGTATTGAATGCTCCGGGTCTGGCACCGATAGCCCCTATACGTACATTCTTTAAACCTCTCACTACTTTACATACTGATAAAAAAGCTTTGAGGTCTGTTATAAATCCTTCATCATTAGGGCGAACTACGTGTTTGGTGGTCAGGGTATATTTAATTCCGTATTGGTATAAGTTGTTACATACCGAAATCTTACCACACCAAGCATCTCTTCTACGAGCGACATCCAATTTGTCTAAATCATCTGGATAAGCCTGTACTAATACAGGTACATTAAGATTTGCCAACTTCAAACTGTCTGCTACTCCTTTTTCATCACCAAAGTTTGGTAGCACTACCCATACGCCAATAATGTCTTCGGCATGTTGTTTAAAAAGATTAGCACATTTTTGAGCTTCCTGAAAAGTTTCAACTCCTCCTAATTTGGTCGTGTTGCTGTCTAAAACAATAGGATTTATCCCGAGTGTGTTACAAAGTTCTATTACCTCTACCCTAGCTTTTTCAACTAAACTATCAGGAAAGAAGTCTCTGTTTCCGATGATAATTCCCAATGTGATTTTTTTTTCCATAGCGATGACTTACAGTTATGCAACTAGCCTACTCGATAAGTCATACGTCATCCATCAAGAATTCACGAGAATTCAAGGCATCATATTCTATCTTTCAACTAATCGGCAATTATTATTTCTATTTCGTTCTTTTCAAAATGTGATTTATCTTCTTGATTAATCTCATTATCGGTAATGATGTAATCAATCAATGATAACGCTCCTAAACTGGCAAAAGCACTTTTCCCAAATTTGGTAGAATCTGCCACTAAGTAGGTAGTCTCAGCTGCATCTATCATCGCTTTTTTCACCACAATATCACTAATACTTGGGTAAGTCAAACCAGCTTTTAGGGATATTCCTGCTGTGGCTAAAAACAATTTTTGTACATTGATACCTTTAAAAAAGTCGGCAGCTTTTTGTCCTGTTAACGACAAAGTAGGTGGCTTAAACTCTCCGCCAGTCATAATTACTTCTATTCCTGGCTCAGTACCTAGCATCATTGCAATGTTCAAGGCATTGGTTATTACCGTAAGGTTTCGAAAGCCTTTCAGCTTTTTGGCTATTTCGGTTACTGTAGAACCTGAATCTAAAATTATGGTATCACCGCTTGAAATAAACTCAAGGCATTTCAACGCAATTTTTTCTTTTTGATGAACATTTAGGTCATTATGTGCAACAGTAAATTCACGAACATGGTCTTCAATATTTTTCAAATAAGCTCCACCGTGCTCTCTGATGACTAAATCATCTTTTTCTAATTTCTCTAAATCCTGACGAATAGTCACTTCTGTGACTTTAAACAGTCTGGCAAGATCGGTTACTTTGGCTAAACCATCTTCTTTTAAGAGGTCTAAAATCTTTTCTCTACGCTGATTTGGCAACATATTCTTGATTGTTGAAACAAAACTAAATGAAATAAAACAAAAATAAAAGAAAAATATAAAAAATATTCGTAAATATTTATTTTACATTTACCTTCGTACAATAAATTAATAACAATAAAATCTTCTATTATTCATACAATTACAAGAAAATCATAAAATAAATGAAAACAAAAGTAATTCTTTTCTTTTTAATGAGTCTTTCTTTTATTTTAAAGACTTCCTCAGACGCTTGGTCACAAAAAAGCAATATAAACACAAAAAGTCGTACTATCATTACAACCGACGGTGAAATAGATGATGTTGATTCCTTCATCCGAATGTTGTTATATGCGAATGAATTCAACATCGAAGGACTGGTTTACAGTAGCTCGCAGTGGCATTATAAGGGCGATGGCAAAGGCACAACGTTTACGTCTGAGATGGAAAATACAGCTAAAAGATATGGCAAACGTACTGACTTACGATGGGCAGGCACTAGTTGGATACAAGAATTACTAAACGAATATGAAAAGGTTCAGCCAAATTTATTAAAACATGATAAGTATTATCCAACTGCTAATACTTTAAGGAAATTAATAAAGGTAGGCAATATTGATTTTGAAGGTGAAATGAATAAAGATACTGAGGGTTCGGAATGGATTAAAAAAGTATTGCTAGATAACAACCCTCAGCCCATTTATTTACAAATCTGGGGAGGAACCAATACTGTAGCACGTGCCTTGAAATCTATTGAAGATACTTATAAAAATACGCGTCAGTGGGCTAGCATTTATAAAAAAGTATCCGACAAAGCCATTATTTATGCCGTGCTCGACCAAGACGCTACTTATCAAAAATATGTAGCCCCGAACTGGCCAAACATCAAGGTTTTTTATAATTCTGACCAGTTTTGGTGTTTTGCTTATCCTTGGCCAAGAGTAGTTCCGAATGAATTACAGCCATTTCTAAGAGGTGAATTTATGGGGAAAAACATCATCCAACATCATGGTCCTTTACTGGCAAAATATTACGCTTGGGGTGATGGACAAAAACAAGCAGGAGATGAAGAACATACACATGGAAACATGACAGATGCACTGAAATACAAAATGACCCAATATGATTTTATTTCGGAAGGTGACTCTCCTGCTTATTTCCAATTACTTGACGTAGGGTTAATGAGCAAAGACCATCCAGAATATGGGGGTTGGGGTGGTAGAATGGTTCAATCAAAAACAAATCCTCTGCGTTGGGAAGATGGCAAACAGGTAATGGACTTTAACCCTTTCACCCAAAAACATGATGCCTCTTTTCAGCAAACACGTTGGATTGAAGCCTTGCAATTAGACTTCGCTGCCAGAGCCGATTGGTGTATTAAATCATTTAAGGAAGCCAATCATGCTCCGAAAATTATCGTAAAAGGTAACAATTTCAGAAAAGTAAAAGCTAGCACAAAAATCATCTTAGAAGCATCAGCTATTGACCCAGACGGCAATGCTGTAGATTTTAAATTTTGGCAATATCTAGAAGCAGGAACATCGCCTGAAAAAGTAGAAATAGAACCAACGATGCCTAATGCTACTAGTATCACCATTCCCGCAACAGCCAAAAGCGGACATACCATTCATATTATTGTTGAAGGGAAAGATAAAGGCACACCAGCATTGATTCGCTATCAAAGAGTAATACTAATTGTAGAATAAAAGAAAGATTTCGAAAGAAAAATATATTAAAGGCATAGGCTAGAATCAACTCTCACTTAGTGCCATAACCAAATCTATTTGCATATGATACTAAGCTGTAGAACTATATGTCACAAAATACAAGTATTTTTTTTAAAAAAAAGTCTAATACTAGAAAGAACAAAATGGGATATTTAGTTAAAATGAAATATTTTTGTCAAATATAAATTTAAACACTATAATATAAACTACCTATGTTTAGATCTCTTCAATATTTACTACTACTTAGTTTTTTCACCTTTCAATTACAAGCACAAACAATTTTAATTTCTTCTATTAATAACGAATATGGATCGTCCAACACCTTATGCATAGGACAAAGAGCATTCATTAAATACACAAAAACAGGTAATTTTACGAGTAACAATGTACTTACAGTTCAAGTAAAAACAAGCTATGATGGTGAAAACACATGGAAAAGTGTAAATACCATAGACTCTTCAGGAACTTTAATTTTTACTTTGCCAGAAAGCCTTATTAATTACACTTATGGTAACAGCGGATATTTTAATAGTGATTTTAGAGTTGTAACATCTTCACCTAAAGTTAACAGCAATACCTTACAATACAAGGCTATATTCTCTTTACCTGTTGTTGAATTTACAAATATTCAAAAGAAAGTCCTTTTCCCCTACGAGTCAGTTTCAATAGGACTTAAATTATCAGGTTCAACACCTATGAACCTGCTTACTAGTGATAGTTCTAAAATCTCTTTAACTTATTTTAATGCTAACTCCGACAACAATCTATTTAATGTAAATCCAAGCAAATCTGGCGTATATAGTATTATTGAAGCCTCGAATATGTGTGGAAAAGGAATAGTAAAAGGTGGTACAAACATTACTGTTATAGACAAACGATTACAAATAACTGGACTTTCAAATCTTCATGTTTGCAAAAATGGTAAATTAGACATTTACTATTCTACTTCAGGAAACTGGGACGCAAACAATAAATTCCGAATTAGGTTGGTAGATATGTCATTTAACGGTTCAAAATTTTATGACTTTGAAGCAAGTGAAACAAATGGCGTTTTATCAACTACAATCTCAGACGCTATTCCAATAGGGTTTTATAATATTCAAATTATAACAGCAAATGGTCCTGCTATCGAATCTCCTTATTTTCAAAGTTATATTTCAATCCATAATGAATTGAAAGTAGATTTCACTGCTGAAAGCACTTCTATTAGTTTTGGTGAGACAAAAAACTTAAACTATTCAATCTCGGGATATGGTTCTTTTTTGATTGAATTGAATAATGGACAAATCATCAAAAAAACAGATGTTCTTGATGATGTTATAAATTCTTACATAAGCGTATCTCCCAAAAGTACAACACACTATAGCATTAAATCATTTTCATCTTCATGCGGAGTGGGTAAAGGAAGTAAATCTATACTTGTTACTGTAAATGATGGTATTAAAACAGACTCTTTAAAAGCAGGAAAATATTGCTTAGGAAGTAGTGTGGAAGTTAAATTTTCTAGTAACAAAGCCATAAAAATTGGTAGCAAGATAAAAGTAAGACTTTTAAATGACCCTTTTATTGTAGATAGTATATATGGATTCCCTTACAGAGATGTAGTTGGAACGGTTATCAGAGAGAATATTGCTTCTTTTATCCTACCGATGAATCTACCAGAAAGTTTCAGCAATAATACTTTTTATGTTAGTGTTGCTACGGATGAATTAAAAAACGTTTCAGTCAGCCCAAATTCCATTTATGTTTTATCCCTTCCTTCAGCCTTGATTACCAATCTAAGTGGAGTAACTTTAGCCTCTCCACAAACTTTAGGTATCCAACTTTTATTGAACGGTGCTGGAACTTATGAAATAACGTTATCTAATAATCAAAAATACAAAATTGAACACAATTACGTTACTTGGGGTATGACTGGCTTTACTCGTGTTTACTTTCCTAAGTCAGAAGAAATTTGGATTTCTTCCATTAAAAATATTTGTGGCACAAATTCAAGCATCAATCCTGATAAAAAAACCGTAATAGTCGAAAATAATAATTTTTCTATACAATTATCAACCAATGAATTTCAGCCCATTGAAATTTGTGCAGGAAAAAAAATTGATATAAATCTACTTATCAAGGGTAATTTCCAACAGGATAATCAATATTCAGCAGAGTTGATTCCAGACAATAATAGTTTACCAAAAATAAACTTAGGAACAATAAAAGCTGATCAAACTCAACTATTGATTCCTTCAAACGTAAAAAATGGAAAGTATTCGCTTAGAGTATCTTCAAGCAATCCTTTCTTTTATAGTAACGAACTGACTATTGCGGTTATGAATATTCCAACCATATCAATATCAAATAGTGCTTCACAGAATATACTACTCGGGGAAATAGCTCCCATTGATATTAAAATATCAGGAGGTGGAAATGTAGAAGTAGCTTATTCAGATGGTACAAATGAAAGTTACGGACTTGGTTTTTATGATTATTCTACAACTATTATTAGACAATTTACCCAAACAGGAACTTTTGCTGTTAAGTCTTTGAGCAATATTTGCGGTATTGGGAAAATAGATGAAAACAATACTGTTACAGTGAAAGTAAAAAACTACAATATTATAAATAGATATTATAACTATGCTAATAATATATCAGGGTATTATTGTAGAAACTTTAAAATACCAATTCCTTTTGATATTGTTGGAAAAGTTGATAGTACAACAACATTCTCTGTACAAATTGCAAAACCTGGAGACACCAATTATACCACAATTCTTTTTGGTGTTAAACAAAGTCCTGCATTGATTTCTATTCCAGAATCCTATACTGACGTGGATTATAATATCCGTATTATTAGTAGTGATAACTTAGTACAGTCTGAACCTGTTGGCTTAAGGTTAAAATATTCACCAGAATTAACTTTAAAATTGAGTAATGGAAATTCTGAGGCAACAATTAATGCAGGTGAAAGTATTACTCTTTATACAAAATTGAAATATGAAAATTATGGAGTAGCAAGATATTTAATTATTGATGATAAAAACAATAAAACTAACGGAGAAATCTCATATGGTAGCACGACCTTAGAAGAAATTAAAAAACCAACTGAAAATACTATTTACACTTTGACATCTGTATTTAACGAATGCGGTATAGGTAAGGCTTCTGGTAGTGTTAAGATTACGGTAAATCCAGTTGTTTCTATGACTTTTGAGAATACTAATCTTTTCTGTAGTGATAAAAATATTCAAGCTAACATCACGGCTTTAGGAACATTTGGTACGGACAATATTTTTAAAATAATCGCAACTAATTATAATGGAGTAGCTACAACATTACTAACGACGTCTAAAACAGGAAAAATTGTTATACAGCCAAATAGTCAACTGAAAAGCGGTAGTTATAAAATACAGATAGAAAGTAGTAATCCTTATCAATTGAAGGATGTTAGCTACATAAACCTTAGAGAATTACTTGATGTTACTATCTTGGGAAATCCTATTATCAATCAAGGTAACCCTGCTTATATTTTATTTAAAAATAATAAAGGTTCGGCAATTCCAGATAAAAATAATTTCGGGTCTAAGGAAGATGTAAGTTTTGAATTAAGCGATGGAACATCAGGAAGTTTCTATTTGAATTCCAATTGGCCAAGCTCTATTTTAGTTTTTCCAAACAATACAACTACTTATACGTTAAAATCAATTAATAATGTTTGTGGTCCTGGAAAAATCAAGGGAAGCGCTACTGTAACTGTCAATCCTTATGCTAATAAACAGGTCAGTCTTTCTAATATTTTATCCACTTCTACTTCTTATTGTCAAGGAGCGATAGTAAGTATTCCATTTTTTTCCACAGGTTCTTATTCAGCACAAAATAAATTTACTGTTCAAATCTCTGATAGTACTGGTAAAAATTATCAAAACCTTATTACCGAAGGGAATACAAGCCCATTGAGGGCTAAAATCCCAATGGATTTGCCATTAGGGCACGGATACTACATCAGAGTACTTGCTAGTGATAGTGATGCGAGTGCAACAAGTTCTAATGTTCCCATCACAATTTTAGAAGCTATTACGGCTCGATTTGATACTGAATCTTATTATTTTAATGAAAATAAACCTATAATAATCAATCTTACTTTTACAGGTACACCACCTTTTACCTTTGTAGTTGGTAGTGATGAATTAAACACTAAAATATTCTATTCTGAAAAGACTAATTATAGTATAACCTTAAATCCATTGGCTAATACTTCTCTCCATCTGTTTTCGGTAGGGAACGTAAATACTTGTGGAACAGGAACGGTGGTGAGTCCATCGACAGTAAAAATTGAATTAGTGACAGCCTTAGAAGAATTAGGGAAATTAGGGATAAATGTTTTTCCAAATCCTACCTCGAACATGATTTATATTGAATCTAACGATAAAGAGGTAAGTATTCAATTGGTAGATTTTTCTGGGAAGATTATTCAAGAACAAATTTTAAGTGGAGAACAAAAACAAATCGATATTTCAAAAGTTTCAGCAGGAACTTACTTCTTGCGTGTACTGAAAGAAGCCCAAGTGGCAACTTTTAAAATTATTAAGCTTTAAAAATCATAAAGCCAACGTCGAATAAATTTCAACGTTGGCTCTATGATTACTTCACCAACGCCTCCCACAGAATCTCAACTGGATGCTGTGCTATTCTACCAGTTCCATCTTTTATCTGATGACGACAGCTAGTGCCCGGTGCGGCAATAATTACATCATCCGCTTGTTTTCTAATGGTTGGGAAAAGTACTAACTCTCCTACTTTCATTGACACTTCATAGTGTTCCTCCTCATACCCGAAAGAACCTGCCATGCCGCAACAGCCTGAGGGAATTAATTGTACTTCATAATTTTCGGGTAAGGATAACATCTTTTTAGTAGCTACTAAAGATGATAATGCCTTTTGATGGCAATGTCCATGTAATTTAATCAGTCTTTTTTCATCCGTAAACAGCGATTTACTCAGTACTTTTTTATCGATTTCGTGTGCTAAAAACTCATCAATCAAAAAGGCATTTTTGGCTATTCTTTCAGCATCTGCCAATAATTCAGCAGGCACTAATTCAAGGTATTCATCTCGTAAAGTAAGAATAGCCGATGGCTCAATACCCAAAATTGGTGTGTTTTCGTTGATAATAGCCGAAAGCGTTTTAACATTTTGAATAGCAATTTGTTTAGCTTCTTTCACTAATCCTTTTGAGAGATAGGTTCTGCCACTTTCCAAATGTTCGGGAAGAATTACCTCATACCCCAATTTTGTCAGTAGTGATATTGCCTTTTTCCCAATTTCAACATCATTATAATTGGTAAATTCGTCACAAAACAGATAGACTTTTTTAGTGGGGTCTGAAATATTCTGTGGTTGTCTTTTTTTATCCCAAGCCCTCAAGGTTGTTTTTCCTAAGGTGGGGATAGACCTCTCCTGAGCAAAACCTAACACCTTTTTCGTAATATTAGCAGTAAATGGTGTTTGTATAATAAAATTATACAATGATGGAAACATTGAAGCCATCGCTTGCGATTTGGTGAAATTTCCAATCATCTTTGTACGGAAAGGCACACCATGTACATCATAATAATGTTGTAGAAATTCAGCCTTCATTTTACCAACATCTACTTTGGAAGGACATTCAGATTTACAGCCTTTGCACGACAAACACAAATCCATTACCTCTTTCACCTCTTGATGATCAAAACGATTTTCTTTTTCTGAATTTGTCAAAAACTGACGCAAAATATTGGCTCTGGCACGTGTTGTATCCTTTTCCATGCGCGTAGCCATATAACTAGGGCACATTGTTCCACCCGTTACTTCTGTCTTCCTACAATCGCCAGAACCAGAACATTTTTCTGCTAAACGAAGGATTCCTTCTTGGTTAGAAAAATCAAAATAGGTTTCAATACTTGGATTCTGTTTCCCTGCTTCATACCGCAAGAATTGGTTCATCGGAGGCGTATTCACAATTTTGTTAGCATTGAAAATACTTTTAGGGTCAAAAAGTGTTTTTACTTCTTTTAATAAAGTAAATACTTCTTTGCCCAACACACTTTCAATAAACTCACCCCTCAATCGTCCATCACCATGCTCTCCACTTAATGAGCCATTGTATTTTTTCACCAATTCAGCCGTTTCTTTCAAAACCGTTCTGAATAATAATTTGCCTTCCTGCGTTTTTAAATTAATCATTGGTTCAACGTGCAATTCTCCAGCACCAGCATGAGCATAATAAGACGCATTGATTTCGTGTTTCTTGAGAAGGTCTTGTAAATCGGCGATATAGGCAGGTAAGTCTTCTGGTGCAACGGCACAGTCTTCAATTAAATTAACGGGCTGAATATCGCCTTTAAGATTTCTGATTAATCCTAACCCCGCTTTTCTAACGTCCCAAGCAGGAATGGTATTTGCTCCTTTTACAATGGGATAGGCATAACCAACATTTGCCTTTATTAAGTCTTCAATAAGTGCTGAGGTTTTCAGGTTCAAAGCGTCATCACTTTCTTCCATAAATTCCACCATCAAAATAGCCGCAGGGTCTCCTTCGATAAAAAAGCGGTTCTTTTCATACAAATGATGCCCTTTGGTGAAATCTAAAATATACTTATCAACTAATTCAGAAGCCATTGGTCGATGTTCGAGCGCTACTAAATTTGCCTGTAAAGAATCTTGAATAGAACTACAATGGATACAAACCAAAGCAGTTTCTTGCGGAGGCAAAGGCAATAAATTCAGCTTGGCTTCAGTTACAAAAGCAAGGGTTCCTTCTGAACCTGCCAATAATTTACAGAAATTAAAGCCCTGCTTATTTCCTGCTAAAAACATTTCGCTTTCCATTAGCATATCCAATGCATAGCCAGTATTTCTGCGTTTCAATGTTTTCTTCGGATACGCTTTCTCTATGGCTTCTTGATTAAATGGGTTATTCAAGGTGCGGAATATTTCTCCATACAATTTACCTTCTAAAGTATTGGTTTGTACTTTCTGAAAAAATTCAGCTTTGGTCAACTCTCCAAATTCTACTTCTGAACCATTACTTAATAATACTTTAGCTGAAATTAGGTGGTCGCGGGTTGTTCCCCATACGATTGAATGTAACCCACATGAATTATTCCCAATCATTCCTCCAATCATCGCTCTGTTAGAGGTAGATGTTTCAGGACCGAAAAGCAAGCCATAAGGTTTTAAAATTACGTTTAAGTCATCTCTGATTACCCCAGGCTGAACCCTCACCCAACGTTCTTCTTGATTGATTTCCAACACATTGGTAAAATATTTTGAAATATCCACTACGATACCTTTTCCTACTACTTGCCCAGCCAAAGAAGTACCCGCCGAGCGAGGTATCAATGTAACATTGAACTCGTTGGCAAGCTTAATCAACGCTTTAATATCTGCTATGTTTTTAGGAATAGCCACTGCTAAGGGCTTTTCTTGATACACTGAAGCATCTGTAGAATATAGCATTTTTTGTGCATTGTGTAGCGATGAGTTATCAAAATAAAGTTCGCCAGAAAAGCTTTCTTGAAAATACTTAAAATCGGAAATGGTAATTTTAGAAGACATATCTTTTATTGGTAATTTGAGTGTAAAATTAAGGCATAAAAAAACTATTAAAGGTATTGATGAAAAGTTTTTTCCAGTCTTACCCACATTTTACCATTCAACCTATCAATAAACTCCATTTGTCATTTCGTAGTTGTTTGTCAAAGTTTGTAGTTTTAAATTTAACTTGTTAAATATTAATCTCATTGTATGAAATTCCTCAGACAACTATTTGAAAGCTTACGTTTCGCATGGCAAGCCCTACGATCTAATTTATTACGAACCGTTTTATCACTTTTGGGTGTAACGATTGGTATTTTTTCGATTGTTGCTGTTTTTACCGTTGTTGATTCTATGAACATGGGTATTCGCGAACAAATCGATTCATTCGGTAAAGGTGTAGTTTATGTAGGCAAATGGCCTTGGGTAATGAGCAACAATTACCCTTGGTGGAAATACATCAATCGCCCAAGTATGAAGTACAACGAGTTCAAATATCTATCCGATAACCTCGAAAATTCTGAGGCTGTTTCTATTATGGATGGTAGAAGAACTACGTTGAAGAATGGCAACAATAGTATGGAAACTAATTTAGCAGGTGTTAGTCAGGATTATAATAAAATCACGGATGTTCCTGTTGAAACGGGAAGATATTTCTTGAATAATGAAACAGATAATTCCGCCTTTGTAGTTATTTTAGGAGCGAAAGTCAAAGAAACTCTTTTTCCTGATCGTGGTGATGTCATCGGAGAAACGATTAAAATCAATGGCATTAAATTCAAAGTTATCGCCATGATGAAGAAAAAAGGAGAAGATTTAATTAGTTTGGGTGGGTCGCCAGATGAACGAGCTTTTATTCCTTACACAACATATGCGAGTCTTTTTCAAAAAGACGAACCAGAACCTGATATTGCGGTAAAAGCGTATGACTGGGATAAAGGTCAAGAAACTTTGGAAGGCGAAGTGACAGGCCTTATGCGAAGCAGAAGAGGACTAAAACCTACACAAGACAATAATTTTTCTATCAACCGTTTAGATGGAGCCGTAAAATTCTTCGAATCTATATTTGCCAGTATGAACGTTGGTGGCGCTTGTATTGCTTTTTTCTCATTATTAATAGGCGGCTTTGGTATAGCTAATATCATGTTTGTTTCTGTAAAAGAACGAACTAATATTATTGGTATCCAAAAGTCATTAGGGGCTAAAAATTATTTTATTCTATTCCAGTTTTTGTTTGAAGCCGTATTTTTGAGTTTGATTGGTGGTGCTGTGGGCATATTCTTTGTCTGGTTATTGTCTAATGTCAGTTTGGGTTCGTTAAAGCTCGTGCTTACTTTTGGTAATATCATGATTGGGGTGTTTGTATCTACCTTTATTGGTGTATTATCAGGTATTGTGCCTGCATGGGTAGCTGCCCGCCTAGACCCTGTGATTGCTATTCGTTCAAAATAATAATAACATATATTAAAAATGAAAGAATTGAATATCTTTGTATATATTCAATTCTTTTTTTTATACATCTAAACAATTTTATTATGGCTTTCAACGAACGAATGAATTCAGCAAAACAAGCAACGATGGTCTTTTTTAGAAGACTGTTTATTGGCATATTAACGCTAGCTGTGCTTGTAATCATGTTCAGCTTTTTATTAACGAGAGTTGCTTATTCGGAAGGAGAAAGAGCGGGAGTAATTTCAAAATTCTCTAAAAAGGGAGTGGTTTTCAAGACTTACGAAGGAGAACTTAACGAAGGAGCTCAAGGACAAATGGGCAATATGGTCAATAGATTATGGGCATTTACAGTAGATGCTGACGACCCAACAATTATTCAAAAATTAGAAGATGCCATGCTAACTGGCAGAAGAATCCGTGTGCATTATGAACAGCGGTATATGAAATTTTCGTGGATGGGCGATACTGAATATTTTGTTGACAAAGTAGATGAAGCACCCTTGAAATAAATAGTGAATAGCTTTAAAAAGCTATTCACTATTCTTAGTAAACTATAAATCTAACGTAGATAATACGTTATTCATATTACGAACAGCATCTGCTGATTTAGCAAACAAAGCCTGTTCTGCATCATTTAATTTATAATCAATGATTTTTTCCCATCCTGTTTTTCCTAATACTACAGGAACGCCTAGACAAATATCTGATTGTCCGTATTCTCCTTCTAAGAAAACAGAACAAGGAATTACACGTTTTTCATCGCGAATGATTGACTCAACCACTGATAAACTTGCAGCACCCGGTGCATACCAAGCCGAAGTGCCTAATAAGCCTGTTAGTGTAGCACCACCAACCATCGTATCAGCAGCCACTTTACTCAACGTAGCTTCGTCTAAATAATCAGTAACAGGTGTTCCGTTCCAAGTAGCTAGACGCGTAAGTGGAATCATCGTAGTATCACCATGTCCACCGATTACCGAACCATGTAAATCATTTGGTGATACATTCATCGCCAAAGATAAATAGCATTTAAAACGTGCAGAATCCAACGCTCCACCCATACCAATGATACGGTTTTTAGGCAAGCCCGAAGCTTTTAATGCTAAATAAGTCATCGTATCCATCGGATTTGATACAATCACAAAAATAGCATCAGGAGAATACTTAAGGATATTATCAACGACTGATTTTACAATGCCTGCATTTACCCCTATTAGTTCTTCACGAGTCATCCCTGGCTTGCGTGGAAGTCCCGAAGTAATCACAACGACATCAGAATTAGCCGTTTTAGAATAATCGTTAGTAACACCCGTTAGTTTAGTATCCCACCCTAAGATTGCAGCAGTTTGAAACATATCTAGGGCTTTACCTTCAGCAAAGCCTTCCTTAATGTCAAGCAATACTACTTCCGATGCTAATTCTTTACGGGCAATGTTATCAGCAGTGGTTGCTCCCACCGCTCCTGCACCTACGACAGTTATTTTTGACATAATCGATTGTAAATTAATTGTTTTAGTAAATACGTTTAAAATCTAACGCAAATGTAACCCATTTGCTTATTCACTAACGGTTTATTAAGTATTTTTTGTAGAATTCTTAGTAAAAGTTTGGTAAATTGTATATTTGCTACGTTATAGACATATGTTCATTCATCGAATCCTTAAATTAATATCATAAAATATGACTAATGAAGACTTAGTAGGCAAAGTTTTGAAATCAACATTCTTCAAAGCTGCTACGAAAAAGGCTGGGAAATATGCTGGAACGGGGTTGGCTGTCCTTGAATTATTAAGAGAAGCCCTTATCAAAGCCAGAGATATTGCTAATAACGAAAATAAAGGCGTAGGACAAGTACTTGCAGAGCGCATCACAACGTTAAGTAGAATGGTAAAGGCTTATGCTACGGGGCAATACAGAATCATCCCGTGGGCTAGTATCCTGAAAATTATTGCCAGTTTGATTTATTTTATCTCTCCTTTCGACTTAATCCCAGACTTTTTACCTTTTATAGGGTTATCTGATGATTTGGCTTTAGTGATGTGGTTATTTAATTCTTTAAAAACAGATGTAGATAATTTTATTGCATGGGAAAAAGGAGAATTATTGCCACTAAAATAGGTTTGCAAGGCTCTGTATGCTTTTGTAGAGAAAGAAAAACTAAATGGTAAAAACTAAAATCTAAAATCATTGCTTATCTTTACGCAAATATTTAATAACTAAGGACATGGAACTTACTTCAATTTATCTAATTTTCAACATGGGCGGTCCAGAATTAATTTTGGTGGGTTTAGCTGTGTTGTTATTTTTCGGCGGTAAAAAATTACCAGAATTAATGAAAGGCTTGGGAAAAGGCATCAAAGAATTCAAAGAAGCACAAAAGGACGTAACTGACCAAATTACAAAAGGCTTAGAAGACGATACAAATACAAAATAGTATTAAGGTATTTTAGCAAGAGCATAGTTGAGGTGATTTTATTATCTCAGCTATGCTTTTGTTTTGTTAATAGATAGGGTTCAATCATAAAACCATCTAATTAAGTTCAATAGCAAGTAGCTTAACTCGCTTACTTAAGCTATTGTAATTACACTAAATTAAACCATTCATGAAAGTATATTCAACCTTAAAAGATATCCAAGCAGACCTTTACGCAGGTAATATTACGTGTCGTCAGTTAGTAGAGTTCTATTTGAAAAATATTGAGGAGAAGAACAACACATTAAATGCTTTTTTATCTGTTTTTGACCAAGAAGCCTTGGAAAAAGCAGACCAAATAGATGCCAAAATTAAAGCAGGAACGGCCAAGAAATTAGCAGGAATGGTTTTGGGTATCAAAGATTTACTTTGCTATAAAGATCATACTTCACAAGCTGGAAGTAAGATTTTAGATGGATTTGAATCTCAGTTTACAGCAACTGCTGTTCAAAGAGTGATAGATGAAGATGCCATTATCATAGGAAGACAAAATTGTGATGAGTTTGGGATGGGTTCAACCAACGAAAACTCTGCTTTCGGTCCATGCTTAAATGCAGTTGGTGAAAACAGAGTAGCGGGTGGTTCATCAGGAGGCTCGGCAGTAGCCGTACAAGCAGATATGTGTTTTGCTTCATTAGGCACAGACACGGGTGGTTCTGTTAGAATGCCAGCAGGGTTTTGTGGCTTGGTAGGTTTAAAACCTACGTACACAAGGGTTTCTCGCTGGGGCTTAATTGCCTATGCTTCTTCATTTGACTGTATCGGTCCTATTACCAAATCAGTGGAAGATGCTGCCATCTTATTAGAAGTAATCGCAGGGAAAGATGAACAAGATAGTACTGTTTCAAACGAAGAGGTAGTTGCTTATTCTACCTTCCAAACTGATAAAAAAACGTATAAAGTTGGTTATTTAAAAGATGCCGTAGAAAGCGAAGGCTTACAGCCAGAAGTAAAAGCAGCTACCTTAGCCAAATTAGATTATTTAAAAGCAAAAGGTTATCAAGTAGAAGCCGTAGAATTTCCGTTGATTAAATATTTTTTACCAACTTATTATACATTAACAACTGCCGAAGCTAGCTCAAACCTATCAAGATTTGATGGCGTTCGTTTTGGACATAGAAGCGCTGAAGCGGTTGATTTAATGTCACTTTACAAAAAATCCCGTTTTGAAGGTTTTGGTAAAGAAGTTCGTAAAAGAATTATGTTGGGAACTTTTGTATTGAGTGCAAGTTATTATGATGCTTACTATACAAAAGCACAAAAAATAAGAAGACTAATCAAAGAATATACAGATAATTTATTGACTGAATATGATTTTTTAATTTGCCCGACTACGCCAACAACTGCCTATAAATTAGGAGAAAAAACAGCCGACCCTATCCAAATGTATTTAGGGGATTTGTTTACAGTACAAGCAAATGTGGTGGGTTTACCTGCTATTTCTATTCCTAACGGAGTAGATAATGAGGGAATGCCAATAGGATTTCAGATTATGGCTGGAGCTTTTGAAGAAGCTGAATTATTAGCTTTTGCCAAGGAAATAGCATAAGATATTTATTATATTAAATATTATCACAAAAAAAGTATCGCCTACAAACCTTTACAAATAAGGATAGGCGGTACATTTTTTTTTCTAAAATTGATTTCTCTAAGTAGCTTTATAATGGTATAAATGTTTTTATCACCACAAAGAACATTGCCCAATTCTTATAATATTTCAACACCTTCTTTTATAAACACAATAAATCATTCGTTTTTTTAGTTTAAAACATTTAGCTTTGTAATTGTATTTTTTTGTGTTAACCCTTAATTAAAGATAGACTAATCCTTACTGTATGACACTCGCCACTTTTAGAACATTATGTATCGGTTGTTTACTTTCAGTAAGCACATTTACAAATGCCCAAATAACAGCAGGTCCAGACCAGCAAACTGTTACAGCGGATACCGCTACGGTAACGATTCAACAAATTGCAACTCCAGAGCCTACTTGGCTTATCGACCCAAAGATGGTTGAGCCTAGGCTAAAAGCTTTAGAAAAAGAAATTCCTCTTACATATAATTCTGTAACCCATCAGTTTGTCGAGTACTTTGCCTATCGCAAACCTTCATTCACAAAAACTATGCTTGAAAGAAATGGGGTATTTTTTCCTCTTTATGAGAAATACTTGAAAAAGTATGGTCTGCCAGATGAGTTAAAATATCTTTCATTGATTGAATCAGGTCTAAATCCTAAGGTTATTTCCAGAGCAGGTGCTGGCGGTCTGTGGCAATTTATGCCTAAAACGGCTCGCTTGGATTTTGGCTTAAAAATGGATGAGTATGTTGACGAGCGTTTTGATCCAGAAAAAGCTACTGAAGCTGCTTGTAAGTATATGCGTCAGCTTTATAATATCTTTGGCGATTGGCATTTGGTATTAGCTGCCTACAATACTGGTCCAGGCAATGTGCGTAGAGCTATTCGTAAATGTGGTGGCGGACAAACATTTTGGGCTATCTACAATTGTTTACCACGCGAAACTAGGGCGTATGTTCCCCAATATATTGGTATTCTTTATATGATGCACCATGCAGATTCGCATGATATTTATGCTGAAAATATTGAAACTGCTACTCCTCATGATACTATCCTTGTTAATTCGTACATTGATTTGGATAAATTAGCAACGCTTAGTAACATTTCTCTAGAGCAAATTCAAAAAATGAACCCTCAGATTTTGACGCATATTTTGCCTGCTCGTACGCGTAATTTTCAGCTAAGATTGCCTAAAGACGAAATGGCATTTTTCAGAGAAAACCGTAAGTCAATTCTTGATTCTGCTACTAAAATGCCTTCATCTCTTATTGAAAAAGCGATGCAAACTCCTGGGGTAGTGTTGGCTAGTAGCACTAAAACGGAAGATACAACTAATACTTTCCAACAAACTTTGGCTTCTATTCCTAATGAAAACAGAACGGTGTTTACCAGACAGGAAATCGTAGAGGATGACATGGAAGATGTGGTAATTAATAAAAAGCCAAAGAAAGTAACGTATGTCGTTAAGAAAAAGGATAATTTAACACAAATAGCAGACCATTTTGATGTAGATGTCTATGACCTTAAGCACTGGAATCATCTTGATAACTCAACGATTCAACCGGGGCAGAAATTGACTATTTTCAAAGAATCTGCGGTTTCGAGTACTGTAAAGTATGCTCGTACCAATACAAAAGAGAAAGAAAATGCTAGCAAAGGCAAAGTTCGTTTTCATAATGTGCAAGACGGCGACACCCTTTGGAATATATCACAACGCTACGGAGGAATTTCAATTGATAAATTGAAAAAATTGAATGGAATCAAAAGCAATGTTGTAAAAGCTGGCATGAAACTAAGAGTTTCGTAGTAGTTTAAAAAATAGCAAGATATATAAAAGTCCGCATGACATTTGAGTTATGCGGACTTTTGCGTATTTTTGAAGTTATCAATTCTTTCATTTATGAATTGATTGAAGTATAGCAAAATTGCTTGCTTTGGCTTTTTACAATAATTCCACATATTAGATGATTGCCTATATTGACGGTAAATTAACATACAAAGACCCAGCTTACGTTATAATTGATGTAAACGGTGTTGGCTATGAAATTAAAATTTCGCTTCAAACATACGGTGCCTTGCAAGATGGTACGGAGCGTTGTAAACTATTCACCTATCTAAATATCCGAGAAGATACCCACATTCTATATGGTTTTAAAGACCCAGAAGAAAAAATACTTTTCCTTGATTTGCTAAGTGTATCAGGTATTGGTCCAAACACTGCGTTGGTCATGCTTTCTTCGATGTCCTCTGCCGAAATTCGTCATGCGTTAATCAACGAAGATGTCAAGACTATCCAAAGTATTAAAGGGATTGGTGCAAAAACAGCTCAAAGAGCCATTATCGAATTGAAAGATAAACTCAGAAAAGAGCAAATGTTAGGAACTGCTTCGCCTTCAATTTTCCCAACACAAAACAACAAAGTAAGGAACGAAGCTTTGGCTGCTTTGGTTACCTTAGGGATTCCTAAAAATGTTGCTGAGAAAAGTATTGATGCCATCTTGAAAAAAGAAGGAACAGATATCACGGTAGAACAATTAATCAAAATGGCTTTACGATAGAAGCTGTTTAAACTTTCCCTTTCGGGTTAAACTAAGTCTTTTAGAATAGCTTGTCCCAAAATTTACTCAACGTAGCGATGCTATGCTATGCTTCCCAAATTTTGAAAAAATCAATTCTAAAATACAATACTTTCACCTCAGAAACGGAAAGTTTAAACAGCTTCATAGTCATTGAAGACTCACGTCAAACACTCAATACTTCAAAAATTAATCACATTAAGAAATATTGAGGGGTTATTTCTCGTTTGAAGTTCAGCAAGATGCTTTTATTACTTTACCATAAAAACACTTGCTAAACTTACCTATTAAAAAATTAATACTGTTTTAAGCACATTTTCTGAAAATTCGGGTTTACTGACCTGTTTTTCACGAGTTGTTCTTAAAAATACCACATCAATTAAAATACCTTATTTTTTGAACATCAAGCTACTAACTGTGCAACGAAAAAAGTTTTACTTACTTTCTGGAGGGTTAATTTTGTCAGTTTTTGCTTCTCTTGCATGGGTTTCACCAATGCATGGTACCGCCTATTATCTGACCAAAAAAAATCCAAAAGGCATTCTTTCTTCTTACCTAGCTGATACCCTAAAAAAATCTGGGAGGCGCCCTCGTTTCAAATTAAAAGATCGTTACGCAAATCGCTTTACAGGAAAAACAGCAAGCTCACCCTTTATTCCAAAAGACTCCAAAGATTTAAATACTGAATTTAGGCTAGATTCATCAGGTAAAATTTCTATTTATGAAAAGCTAAGAAGTCTTTCTGATAATACCCAATATCGCCCTGCCGAGCAGATTAGCATAAAGGATTATTCTAGATTACAAGAGGATAGGTTTATGCGAGACTACTGGCGAAAGTATGCGGCTTCGCAAGATGGAAAGGATGATACCAAAGGGCGAGGCTTATTACCCAAAATAGAACTTCCGCCTGCTATCGACCGCATTTTTGGGGGAGCCCAAGTAGATTTCAAACCAAATGGAAATGTTTTATTAGATATAGGTTACATTGGTCAATTTATCGATAATCCAGCCATTCCTGTCCAGCAAAGATATATTGGTAACTTGAATTTTACAGAACAAGCACAAGTAAACTTTCAGGGTAAGATAGGTGATAAATTAAATATTAATACCAATTTTGATACAAAAGCAAGTTTCAATTTTCAAAATCAACTAAAGTTAAATTGGCGAACAAATGAAGAAGACATTTTACAAAACATTGAAGTAGGTAATACATCTTGGCAGTTAAATAGTCAACTCATTCCGGGGGTTCAAAACCTATTCGGATTAAAAACGTTAATGCGTTTTGGTAATTTGGATGTTACCACGGTATTGGCCCAACAACGCTCAAAACAAGATTGTATCACCCTAAGAGGAGGAAGTCAAGGAAAAAGCTTTGAAATAAAAGCAAGTGCTTATGATGAAAACAGGCACTTTTTCTTGTCTACTTTCTTTAGAAATAATTATGAACGCTCGCTTAAAAACCTCCCAATCATTACATCAGGGATTACAATTACTCGTGTAGAAGTATACGTAACCAACAGAACCCAAAGTCCTGAAACACTCCGAAATCTAGTAGCATTTTCGGATTTAGGAGAGGCTAATCCTTATAATAAAACAAGTAAACATATTCAGCCTTTTAATGGAAGCACCCAAACACCTGTTGATAATGCTAACAATGGGCTTTATGCAGCAGCCAGAGCAGACGCAGAGGTAAGAAAGGCTGACCAAGCAACTTTTAGGCTACAAAGCGAATTTGGATTAACCAAAGGTCCTGACTTTGACTTACTTCGTGGAGCGAAACGCTTATCGGACAGAGAATTTAAGTTCAGCCCAGAGCTTGGTTATATCTCATTGATTACACCTCTTCGTAATGACGAAGTGTTGGCAGTGTCATACGAATATACGTTGAATGGTCAAAGACACCAAGTTGGTGAACTTACAGAAGATTACCAAGACCAAGCAGACGATAAAGTATTGATTTTAAAAATGTTAAAATCATCTACTGTGCGTAATAATCTGGAACATCCGATGTGGGATTTGATGATGAAAAACATTTATTCATTGAATACTCAGCAATTGGCAAAACAGGCGTTTCAACTAAGAGTGGTTTATAAAGATGACCAAACTGGCGTTGATAATCCGAATTTACAAGAAGGTAGGAAACTAAAGGATATTCCATTAATCAGGGTTTTGGGACTAGACAAGCTAAACCAAAACGGTGATGCCCAAGTGGATGGAAATTTTGACTTTGTTGAAGGGGTAACCATTGACAGTAAAAATGCAAAAGTAATATTTCCAGTACTAGAACCTTTTGGTGCAACTTTACAAAAGCAATTTGATGTAGATGAGGTTCAGTTAGTCGATAAATACGTTTTTGATCGTTTATATAGAAGTACCCAAACCGATGCCGCACAGTTGACCAGCAAGGATAAATTTTTCTTGAAAGGAAGTTATCAATCTGCTGGTGGAGGGGATGTCTCTTTACCCATTGGTGTAGATGCCAAGTCGGTACAAGTATCAGCGGGTGGCGTACCGTTAGCGGCTGGAACTGATTATATTGTTGAACCGCAATCTGGTAGAGTGAGGATATTAAATGTTGGGGTTTCAAATTCAGGGCGAGAAATCAAAATCTGTTACGAAAAACCTGATTTGTTTAATAATCAAATCAGAACATTGCTAGGGGCTCATTTGGATTATACCGTTGGACAAAATTTCCATTTGGGAGCTACTGTTCAGCACATGAAAGAGAGTCCTCCTAACTTCTTGACAAGGGTACAAATCGGGAACGAACCTGTTAATAATACCATTTTTGGTTTTGATGCAGCGATTCAACGTCCTTCAAAATTCTTAACAAAACTGATTGATGCCTTGCCTTTAATTTCTACCAAAGAAACATCTGGGATTGATTTTCAAGGTGAGTTTGCACAACTTATTCCGTCTGTTAACAAAGATGTTCAAGGCAATGCTTTTATTGATGATTTTGAGGTAGCTAGAAATGTATTTAGCCTAAGTAACCAAGCAACGGCCTGGAAACCAGGTGCTACCCCTCTGATGTTTCCTCAAGGCTCGCCCAATAGCTTAGAGAGTGGTTTTCGAAGAGCCAAAATTTCAACCTATATTGCAGACTTTAGTTTATACGGAAATAATGGTTCAAATATAAATGTACCGGGGGTAAATTCAGAGGAATCTAATAAATATGCCTATGAAAGAGCTGTATCTATTACAAGTTTGTTCCCAAATCGTCAGTTAGCGAACAACATTACAGGTATTCCATTAAGCGTATTAGATGTTTCTTATTTCCCTGCTGAAAGAGGGGTTTATAACTTCTCGACCAATTTGAATGACAAAGGATTATTAAACAATCCGACACAAAATTTTGGAGCGATTACTCGTGCGATTACTTCAGATACCGACTTTGATAATGCCAATATTGAAACCCTTGAATTTTGGATGATGAATCCATTAGTAGAAGGTGAAACGGGCGTTGTAAGGGCTACTGGAAATGCAGATGTTGACCGTCAAAATAGCCAAAGACGTAATCAAACAGGAGGAAAATTAATTTTCAACTTAGGGGATATTTCAGAAGATTTTATTCCAGATGGATTCTCGAATTTTGAAAATGGCATTCCAGCAGGTGAAAAGATTGTGACGGGTACTTCATCAAACGTTGAAAGAACAATTTGGGGTTTAGCGCCAAAACAACAGTTTGTAACCAATGCTTTTTCAAACAATAGTGATAGAAGTTTACAAGATATTGGGTTAGACGGTCTTCCGAACAAAGCTGCTGCTTCAACGGATGAATTTGATGAACAACGTTTTTTTAGTACTTATTTGAATGATGTTCGTTCAAAAGTGACAGACCAAACTGCCTTACTAGAATTTGAGAATGACCCCGCAGGTGACGACTTTGTGCATTACTTAAATGAAAAATATAATAACACCTCAAGTCTTATTGTCCGCTATAAGAATTATATGGGGTTAGAGAACAACTCTCCTACTACTGCGGCAACAGCTAATACTAATTCTGGCTACACAGAATCAAGTAATCAACAGCCCGACCGTGAGGATTTGAACAATGATAATACCGTAAACGATAACCAAGCTTATTACCAATACGAACTTGATATTAAACAAGAGAAAATGGTAGTGGGACAGAATTATATCGTTGACAAAATTACTGAAAATGGTGTTGATTGGTTTCTGTTCAGAATCCCTATCAAAGACTATACGAGTAAAGTAGGAAATGTGAATGGGTTTAAATCAATGAGATTTATCCGTACTTTCCTGACAGGCTGGGAACAGCCAGTAGTTTTTCGTTTTGCGGCCTTCCAGCTTTCTGGTTTTCAATACCGTAAATATACAGGTGAGCTTACTCCTAGAGGTTTACAGGATGTTCCAGAACCTTATGATGCTAACTTTAGAATTACGACCGTTAACATTGAAGAAAACGGCCCTGCCAACAAAGGCACGAATACGGTTCCGTATGTAGTACCTCCAGGTTTTGTTCGTGACAGAGATATTACTACGATTAGCAATGCACAATTAAACGAACAGTCATTGAGTATGTGCGTTGATGGCTTGAGAGATGGTGATTCAAGAGCAGGTTTTAAAAATACGTTATTTGATTTTATCAATTACAAAAACCTAAAGATGTTTGTCCACATGGACAGCCCAAATAATGATGTTGAAAATAATGTATCTGCTTTCATAAGAATTGGTACAGACTTGACAGACAATTATTACGAAGTTGAAACGAAAGGTTTGAAACAAACTCATTATGCCACTTCGGTTACTTCTGAAGAAGTATGGCGAGAAGAAAATGAAATTGATATTCCTTTTGCTATTATCAAAAGTGTAAAAATAGAAAGAGATAGGCTTGGTATTAGCTTGAATACTCCATACCGCAAAGAAGTATTAGGGAATAATGGTCATACTTATTTTGTAACCGTTGTGGGTAGACCTGACCAAAGTGCTATTCTGACTACGATGATTGGGGTTCGGAATCCAAAATCAGCAGATGAACAGCCTAAAACTTTTTGTATCTGGGTGGATGAATTAAGGGCTTCTGGTTTTGACCAAACCTCAGGGCAAGCAGCCATTGGAAAGTTAGGATTAAAATTGGCTGATTTTGCCAACGTAACGATGAGCGGTTCGTTCAAAAATTATGGTTTTGGTGGCGTACAATCTAAAATTTCGGAACGTGCCAGAGAAACTACCATTGAATATGGTATTGCCGCAAACATTAATGTTGACAAGCTTTTACCTGAAAAATGGGGTTTAAAAATTCCATTATATGTAAGTTACGACAAAAGGAATATCAGCCCAACCTTTAACCCATTAGACCCAGATATTTTACTGGACAGTACATTGGCTAGTATTACTGACCCAGTAGAACGAGAGCGGTACCGTAGGATGGTACAGGATAATTCTGAGCGAAAAGGGTTGAACCTTACCAATGTTCGAAAGATAAAAACCAATCCGACTGCCAAGTCGCATGCGTGGGATGTAGAGAACCTGACATTTACCTATGCTTTCGCTGAATTAAAAAGAAGCAATACGACGATTGATGAATATAGACAAACATCACACCGTGGTGGCGTTACTTATTCTTTTACAGGAAATCCGAAGTCAATTGAGCCATTTAAGGGAATGAAAAGTAATCATCCTTTATTGCGTTGGGTAAAAGATTTCAACCTCTCTCCTTTACCAAATTCTGTTACCATCAGAGCAGATATGGACAGAAGTTTTATCAAAACGCAATTGCGAAATGCCGAAATAACGCAGACAGGAAGTAGTGGAATACCGACACTCACAACTGATGGAGTTGCACCACTTTTTGAGAAATATTGGTTATTCAACCGTTATTATAACTTGGGTTGGAATTTAACTAAAAACGTTACTGTCAATTACAACGCTACGGCTAACGCTATCATTGACGAGCCGTATGGTGGTTTGGAAACGCAGAAAGATAGAGATTCAGTCGCTGCGAATTTAAGGCGATTTGGTAGAACCAAAAACTATGACCAACAACTAAACACTGTTTGGAGATTACCTTTGAATAAATCGCCATTGACTGATTGGATGACAGCCGACTATAACCATCGATTTGGTTATACTTATGCCGCCAATTCATATAATATTAAAGATTCATTGGATATGCCTTTTGGTAATATTATTAAAAATACTAGAAACCGAGGGATTACTGGTAAGATAGACTTAGTAGCGCTATATAACAGAATTAGGGCATTAAGAATAGCGAATCAGCCAAGGGTAGAACGTAAAAATATTGCCCGAAGCCCCGGTGATGATGAAGATATCATTAAGCCACAGGCGAATGTATTGAAAAGTATTACACGCTTATTGATGACTATCCGTGGTATTAACATCAATTACAACATTGATGAATCTACTACGCTTGCTGGTTTTATGCCAAATCCGGGTTTGTTAGGAATGAATAATCAGAGTTCTGCTCCGGGCATAGGCTTTATTACGGGTAGCCAAGATGGCGATATTCGTTTTAGAGCTGCCGAAAATGGTTGGCTTACAAAAAGTACTGTCCAGAATGTACCTTTTTTACAAACAAGGACACAAAATTTCACTTACAGAAGTGCGCTAGAACCTTTCAGAGATTTCAAAATACAGGTTGAAGGGAAATGGAGTAGGTCAGATAATTATCAAGAGTTTTTCAGACCTGCCACTGTTGGTGGAGAATTTCAAAGCCAAAGTCCAGTGCGTTCAGGGAATTACAGTATGTCGTTTCTATCATTCCTGACGACTTTTGATAGTAATTCACCTGACAATAATTCTGTAATTTTTAACCGATTTAGAAGTTATCGTCAAACTATTTTAGACCGCCTTAATGCACAAAAACAAGGCACAGGAGAATATAATATTAATTCGCAAGATGTATTGATTCCAGCATTTTTTGCAGCATATAGCGGCGTTTCACCCAACAAGGTGAGCTTCTCTCCTTTTGTGAATTTGCCCCTTCCCAATTGGCGAGTTGACTACAATGGCTTAGCCAATATTGGTTGGTTCAAAAGAACGTTTTCTAATATTTCTATTACACATGCCTATACGTCCACTTATAGCGTAGGTAATTTTGTGTCATCATTAGAATATACCGACCCATTCCAGTTGAACTTGAATAATTTAATGTATCCGCTTTCATCAAAAGTAAATCAAGATGGCACATTGATTCCAGTATTTGTGATGAGTACCATAAAATTTGAAGAAAGATTTGCGCCATTTATAGGTTTTAATGCCATTACAAAAAGTAAAATCTCCTTGAAAATAGAGTATAATCAGGATAGAAATGTAGGCTTGAACCTAGCTAATTCACAAGTAAATGAACTTACGAATAAAGATTTAACGGTTGGAATGGGCTTTACAAAAGCAAATATGCTTATTCCTTTCAGGGTACAAGGCAGAAGAGTTCGCTTGCCTAATGATTTAAAGTTTAGTGCTAACTTAACGATTCGTGATACAAGAACGATACAAAGGAAATTGGATGCTGAAACAGTAGTAACTCAAGGATTTATGAATTTTCAATTTCGTCCACAAGCAAGTTATAATGTCAATAAAAGGCTCAGTGTGAATGTTTATTTTGATAAAATGTTTAATAATCCTTTTGTTTCAAATTCATATTATCGTTCTACGATAGCGGCTGGTTTCCAAGTAAGATTTAGTTTATCAGAATAAATCATCAATAGTTTGCTTGATAAGCTTTTTGAACTTTACTAATTTTAATTTAACTTGCGACCCAATTCAAAAAATCAACAAAACCAACACAGATGAATTTTCCAGCAGAGCTTCGTTATACAAAAGAACACGAATGGGTGAAATTAGAAGGTGATATTGCTATAGTAGGTATCACAGATTTTGCACAAAGTGAATTAGGAGATATTGTATATGTAGAAATTGAAACAGCAGGACAAACCTTAGCACAAGACGAAATTTTCGGTTCGGTAGAAGCTGTTAAAACTGTTTCTGACTTATTTTTGCCAATTGCCGGCGAAATCTTAGAAGTCAATGAAGCATTAGTCAATGCTCCTGAATTAGTAAACTCTGACCCTTACGGTGAAGGTTGGATGATTAAAATGAAAGTAGCTAACATTGCTGATATTGAAGCCTTGATGGATACTGATTCTTACAAAGAACACGTTGGATATTAATCCAAAACAAATACTTTATAAAGCCCTGACAATCAGGGCTTTTTTTTGATGTACAAAGCCCAGTGTTAATCATATCTAACAATCTCTTTTTTCAACCTGTGGTAAAACATAAATATGAAAATTCTTATTCGTTCCGCTAAAATAATTTGTAAAAACAACGACCTGAATGGTCAGGTTAAAGATATTTTTGTCGAAAATGGCAGTATCCAAAAAATTGAAGATGAAATCGATTTGGATGCCGATGAAATTATTGAAGGTAAAGATATTTGCGTATCAATCGGTTGGTTCGATTTACGCGTACACCCTAAAGAACCAGGACACGAATATAAAGAGAGTTTTCAGTCGATGGAAGCTGCTGCCCTAGCTGGCGGTTTCTCTGAAATTGCTTTATTGCCCAATACCAAGCCCGTAATTCAAACACGTGAAAGTGTGAATTATTTAAAACGAGCTGGAGAAAAAGTAAAGTTTCATCCGATGGCGGCTGTTACCTTAAAATGTGAAGGAAACGATTTTACTGAAATGATAGACCTTCATCATGCAGGAGCTATCGCCTTTACTGATGGTGAAAACCCTATTCAAAATCCAGATATTTTCTTAAAAACGTTACAATATCTTTCTCAATTTGGTGGCGTATTAATCAATCGTCCTGAAGATACTAACCTCACTCATTTTGGTCAAATGCATGATGGCATGATGAGTACTTTTTTAGGAATGAAAGGAATGCCACAAATGGCTGAAGAAATTATGCTCATGCGTGATTTGAAGTTGTTGGAATATGTATTGAATACTCCTTTTACGGACTTGCCTGTTGATAAAAGTGTGTTACATTTTTCTGGTATATCTTCGGCAGAATCAGTAAATTTAATCCGAATGGGTAAAGATATTGGGCTTCCTATTACTTGTGATGTGTATGCGCATCAACTTTGTTTTACTGAAAATGATTTATCAGAATTTAATACCAACTTTAAAGTAAACCCTCCTTTCCGCACACAAGAAGATGTTGATGCCCTGTGGGATGGTTTAGAAGATGGAACAATAGATGCCATTGTATCAGATCATAATCCACAAGATGAAGAATCTAAAAAATTAGAATTTGATATGGCAGAATTTGGGGTGATTGGTTTAGAAACCCTTTTCGCAGCCGTTAATACGTATAATGAAAAAATTTCATTAGAAGATTTAATTGAGAAAATTACTGTAAATCCACGACAAATTCTTCAACTTAGCATACCGAAAATTGAAGTAGGTGAAAAAGCTAATCTCACTGTTTTTTCAGAAGATGAAGAATGGGTATATCGTGAGAAAAAAATCATCTCCGCCTCAAAAAACTCTCCATTTATTGGAAAAACATTGAGAGGAAAAGCGATAAAAGTAATTGTTTAGCTGTGAGCCTTGAGCAGTAAGCTTTGAGTTTTTGCACAATACAATTAAACAACTCACAGCTTACTACTCAAAGCTCATCACTAAATCATCATCTTACCAACAAAAGAATGTTTAATAAATCGTTTACAAAAACAATCATCATATACGGTATCATTGCTGGATTGCTGACTTTAGCTTATTGTTTTGTTATAAAAAGTATAGGGCAGATTCCTTTAGATGGTAAAAAAGCACCTTCTTTATTATTCAGCATTGTAGTGATGGTATTCGCGGTAAAAAACTATCGTAAAAACAATCCAGATAATACATTACACTTCTGGGAGGGTTTTGCTGTAGCTAATCTTACTAATATTGTTGGAGCCTGCATCAGTGCTTTAGGACTTTATTTTTGGTTGAGTGCTAATGGTAATACTATTTTAGCCGAATATATTGAACAAACAACTGCTATGCTTAAAATGCCAAAAGTAAGGAATGGATATATCCAAGAAATGGGTGTAGCATCTTTCAATAGTATTTTAGAAGCTTTTAAAATTTTATCTCCTAAAGATATCGCCATTGATGAAATTATTGGATTGAAAGGCAAAGTGCCCCTCGGAATATTAGTTTCTATCATGATTTCTCTATTTTTCAGACGTCAGTATCAATATGTAAAAAAATCTTAATCGATGGAAAGCCAAACTACTACCACAAGAATTGCTTTAAAATGGGGAATTATCGCAGGGATTATCTCTATTATTCTATCAGTAGCAACTCAACTTTTAGGACTAAAAAATAGTCAAGATGTTTCTACTGGCTTCTTTTTATTTTTAATAGGACTGGCTTTTACTTGTTTGATTCAAGTATTGGCAATGAATGATTATAAAAGCCAGAATAATGGTTTTATGAGCTATGGCGAGGGTCTGGGCATAGGCTTACTTTCTGGGGTTATTTGGGGTGTTGTATCTGGTGGCTTTAATATTCTTTATCTAAAGTACATTGATAACTCTGAAATGATTAAACAGGCTAATCTGATGCGCCAAAAAATGGAAGAACAAGGAGCTACGGATGCGCAGATGGAAGTAAATGAAAAAATCATTAGTTATGCCACAGACCCAAGTATTGGATTTATTATCACTGTTATAGCTGGCTTTATTGGTGGGTTAATTGTTGCTTTAATTATCTCTGCTATTCTGAAAAAAGAAAAGTCGATTTTTGAATAATGTTTTGTAAATAATTGAGTTAAGTAAGAGTTGTGATTTTAAGACACGAATATTTCTCTCTTTAATTCACACAATAACAACGTTTATTTTACATTAGCTAACATTCATAATCAAGCTAGCAAACTCAATTTCAAATTTTTAATTTACCATGTATCAAATCTTCAAAAAAGAAGTAAATACTTTCCTAAGCTCAATCGTCGGTTATATTGTGATTGGTGTGTTTTTCACAGCAACTGGTTTATTCGTATGGTTTTTTAAGGATAATATTCTTGATTTTGGCTTTGCAGATTTATCATCATTTTTTCAGATTGCTCCTTTTATCTTTTTATTTTTGATTCCTGCTACTACAATGCGGGCTTTTGCGGAAGAAGTAAAAACGGGTACGATAGAATTATTATTTACTAAGCCACTTTCTACTTGGCAAATTATTTTAGGTAAGTATTTCGCTAGTTGTTATTTAGTTTTATTAGCACTTTTACCCACAACTTTATATTATTATTCTGTATATCAACTAGGTAATCCACAAGGCAATGTCGATTCGGCTGCTGTGTTGAGTTCTTACTTGGGGCTTTTCTTTTTGGCTTGTGTTTTTGCGGCTATTGGTATTTTCACGTCTTCCCTAACAGATAACCAAGTAACGGCATTTATCTTAGCTTTTACAATTTGTTTAGTACTTTACTACGGAATAGGACAACTGGCTCAATTGCCATTTTTAGGTGATTTTGGCTATATTTTTGCTCAGTTAGGACTCGATTACCAATATGATGCTCTTGGAAGAGGGCTAATAGATTCTAGAAACGTTATCTATTTTGTATCTGTCATTTTCTTGGCACTTTGGGGAACAAAGATTAAATTATCAACTATTAGGTGATTGTTGGGATTTGGAGACTTTAGGACTTAAAGATTAAAGACTGGAAGATATTAGACTTAGGACTTTAGGATTTTGGACTTTAGGACTGAATGACTTTAAGATTGAAAGACGCTAGATACTAGATTTTGGACGCTAGGATTTTGAGACTTTGTAAAGGCAAAGACACAAAGCTGTTAAATCATAAATCACTCATTCACTAACCCACAAATCACTCATTCACAACTAAAAACAATCACTAAATCACAACTCACTCATTCACAAATTACCACATAACTCACAATTATCTTTTATGCTTTTTCATAATATCACATACAATATTGATATCAACTCGGAACAAGATTTTCTTGATTGGATGCGAACAGTTCATGTTCCGAAAGTAATGCTTACTGGTTTCCCAAAAAGCTTCAAAATCTTGAAGTTATTGACTGAAATCGATAACGGAGGTGTAACATATTCTTTCCAATACGTTTTTGATAGTATAGAAGGGTTTGAAGTATTTGAAAATGATTATTTAGATGATTTAAACGATGCTGTTGATAAACGCTATCGTGGAAAATACGTTTTCTTTCCTAGCCTGCTACAAGAAATCTAATGTTTGAACTACATATATTTTAAAGCATATTTTAAAAGCCTCTGATAATAACATTACCATTATAAACCTCCCATTTAACTACAGCTAATGAAAAAAATATTACTTTTACTTTGCCTTCTTACAGTATGTTCTACGATTACTGCTCAAGATTACTACAAAACAGATACTACTAAAACGAAGCCAAATTCATATATTATTCGGCTAAAAGATGGCACACAATTATTAGGAAGAGTTATTGAACAGAATGCAGTACAGAGCAAAATTCAAACAGATAATTTAGGGTTAATTACAGTAGATGTCTCTCAGATTGTAAGTATTGAATTGTACGATAAAAACAACCCTATCAGTAACAAACCTTATTATCCAAACCGTTTTGTTAATCGCCTGCTTGTTGCTCCTACTGGCTTTGCAATGGAAAAAAGCACTAGTGAATTTCACAACATTTTATTTTATTATAGTGAATTCGTGGGCGCCTTAGGCGACAGAATTAGTCTAGGTTTCGGGTTCTTCACACCTATTCCTGCGCAATTTTATTCACTAAAAGCAAAAGTCAACTTTATATCGAAAGAAAATTTTAATTTTTCTGTTACTGGAAATCACTTAGGAGGTAAAGAGATAGGAAGTACTTTTGTCATTATTCCTTCCTTTAGCTTTGGTAAAAAAGAGAGTTTTTTAAATGTTAGTCCAATATTTTTTACAGAAGATACTAACGGTGGTTTTGGTCTTTCAGTAGGATATATGAAAAAAGTTTCTCCTAACCTTACTTTTTTTACAGAAAACTTTTTTGCAGTTGGTAAACAAATAAGTATTGACAATGGCTTTGTTATTTCTGGTGGTTTACGTTTTGATAGAGCAAGACATGCTTTTGATTTGAATATTCTTGTACCTGTCGGGATTACTGATATTGATAATAATATTTTCTTAATTCCTAGTGTAGGCTATCACTTAAAATTAAGTAAATAATATATTTCTACTGACTATTTTATTATTAAATCAGGACAATTATTTGGGATAATAAACCTAATTTGTGGCATTATTCTAAAACAAATTCCAATTTAACTATGTCAGATTCTAAACAACAAAACTCCAGAAGAGATTTTCTTAAAACGAGTTCTTTGGCGTTGGGTAGTTTTTTCATTGTACCCCGTCATGTATTAGGCAAAGGCTATATTGCTCCTAGCGACAAACTCAATATTGCAGCCATCGGTGCAGGTGGCAAGGGGCAGTCCGATATTATTAATGCTTATAATAATGGGACTTCAAATATAGTAGCATTATGTGATGTAGATTGGGGCAGAACCAAAGGAACCTTTGAGAAATTTCCTAATGCAAAAAAATACCGTGATTTTAGGGTGATGCTACAAGAAATGTCTAAAGACATTGATGCGGTAACTATTTCTACTCCCGACCATTTCCATGCTTATGCAGCGATGCAATGTATGCAGATGGGAAAACATGTATATGTACAAAAACCATTGACACACAACATTGCAGAGGCTAGAATGCTGACTAAGGCTGCAAGAAAATACAAAGTCGTAACCCAAATGGGCAACCAGGGTTCATCTAACCCTGCTCAGAATACAGCGATTAAATGGTTTGACGAAGGTAAAATTGGGGCTGTTCATACGGTAAATATTTGGACAAACCGCCCAGTTTGGCCACAAGGAATTCCTGTTCCTACTGACAAGCCACCATTGATTGAATCAATGTCACCAAAAGATTGGGATACTTGGGTTGGTCCAGCACAGTGGGTAGACTACCATCCACTTTATCACCCTTTCAAATGGCGTGGTTGGTGGAATTTTGGTACTGGGGCATTGGGTGATATTGGTTGCCATACGATTGACTCTGCTTTTAGAATTTTAGGTTTAGGATACCCAACTGAAGTAGAATGTAGCGTAGGGGCTGTATTTATCAAAGATTGGACTCCTGAATATATTCCTGAGGGTTGTCCGCCTTCATCACACGTTGAAATTAAATTCCCTGCAACAAAGAAGAACAAATCAGCAATGAAGATGATTTGGATGGATGGTGGTATTAGACCAATGCACCCAGATTTAATTCCTGCCAACGAAGCCATTAGTAATGACGGTGGAGCAAATGGAATTATTTTAACGGGTACAAAAGGTATAATGACCATAGGTATGTATGGAAATGACCCTAAAATTTACCTAAATTCAGGAGAGAAAATTGAAGCCCCTAAAGTAACCCCGACTGACGTAAAACCTTTACCTGAATATGGCCATCAGGTTAGTTGGACAGAAGCTTGTAAAGCAGGCTATGATAGTAAGGCACATAAAGCTTTGACATCATCATTTGATTATTCTGGTCCACTTACTGAAACGGTATTGATGGGTAATTTAGCTATTCGTAGTTATATGCTTCGTAAGAAAAATGAAAAAGGGAACTTTGATTTCTACGGAAGAAACAAATTGATATGGAATGGTGGCGATATGAAAATCACTAACTTTGATGATGCCAACCAATTTGTTGGTCGCGAGTATCGTGAAGGCTGGAAAATTGCAGATGTATAGTATTTAAACACGAAAGACAATCTGATTAGATTGTCTTTCGTGTTTATTAACAAAAATTAATCAACCTCCGCTTTATTGACTCTTTTTGGAGTAACCTTTCCATCAACCATTGGCTTCGAACCTACTGCGATGGCTTTAATCATATTAGTCATATGAGGCATATCTAAACTTTCAAACTCATCATTAACAGAGTGATATAATTTATCAATATCAATTTGGTCTGATGAAATAGAATGAGCAGGTACACCCAATCTTGCTAAAGTAGCATTGTCTGAACGATAAAATAAGTTTTGCTCAGTATATGGGTCGGGATGAAAACTGTAGTTTGTACCTTTTACAGCCTCTTGTAGAAATGTTCCAAAGTCAGAACGTTCAAATCCAGTAATGAAAGCTGAATTAGCGCCAAATTTTGACGGTTTACCAATCATCTCAATATTAAACATTGCTACAATTTCATCAGGATTTAATTGCTTTGAAAAATATTGTGAGCCATATCCACCAATTTCTTCTGCAGTGAAGCATACAAAAATTAGAGTACGTTCAGGTTTGCCTAGTTTTTTATAATAATCAGCTAAAGTAACGACCGCAGTAGTACCAGAGGCATCATCATCCGCTCCGTTTGCGATTGAATCTCCTTCAACGGCTTTTTGATAACCAAGGTGGTCGTAATGACCAGAGAATACCAAATATTCATTGGCTCTTTTTCCTGGAATCATTCCCGCCACATTCGCAAGTGGAAGTGTCTCTATACTATTTTTTAATGCTACCTTTATTGAACTCAATTGGCTAGAATCTGCTAAAACGAATAATTGTGATTCTCCTTTACCTACACTTTCGCTCATTGAGCCACTTCCCAAATATCGCTTATAGTTAGCAAACATCTTTTGATGTTTAGGATTAACCAGTACAATAGCATCTAGGTTTTTCTTTTTGATTTCGCCATAAGCTTTTCTTAAATTATCATTTTCGTTAACATAGAAAACGGATACTTTAGAAGGGTCTGTCCATGACAAAGATTCTTTAGCTGTCACAAAAAAATATTTATCATTTTCAATAGTTGTATTATTCAAAGTAACAGCAGCTTGTTGTGGCTTCAATGAATACATATTGAACTTCTGCTCAAATGAAGTAAGCCCAGTCAAAGGTTTTAATCCAATTCTCTTAAATTCATTTTGTAGGAATAGTGAAGCCTTTTCGATACCAGGCGTAAAAGTTCTTCTACCCATCATATCATCGGCACTAAGGGTTTTAATGATTCTTGCTACTTCATTCTCTTTTATTCCCGCTTGTGAAAAACCATGAAAAGTAATAAATGATGCAAAGATTACTGTGAATATTTTTCTCATATTTTCTTATTTTTTATTACAAAAATAAATTATTAGCCCTGTAAACAAACTTATTCTTTTTTTATTTTCAAGAATTTCGCTGAATGTCTTTAATTAGCGAATTAGTGGTTATTTAGGCTTATGAATAAAATATGTATTTCAGCTTGTAAATTGTACTGAAATAATATTTATCAAAAAAATCGGGGTAAATCACTATTAAAAACAGTGATTTACCCCGATGCTACTAAAGAAGAATAGCTTTAATCCACAAACCTAAATACCCTATTCCAACGAATTTTGCTAAAGAAACTCTTGTTAGGGTCTAATGACATCCAAGTGAATACGGCCTTACCAACGATATGGTCAGCAGGTACAAACCCCCAGTAACGTGAATCGGCTGAATGATGACGGTTATCACCCATCATAAAATAATAATCTTGTTTAAAGGTATAAGAAGTAATTGCCTTGCCATCAATCGTGATTTTATGTCCGTCTATCACCACATTTTTATTACCTTCATAATATTTAATGACGTATTTATATTTATCAACATTAACAGCATTTAAGGGAATAGTTAAGCCTTCTTTAGGAACCAGCAACGGTCCGAAATTATCCCTGTTCCACACATAAGAACTACCAAACATAGCTGTTGCCCCGTCATCATTTGTTCTACTATCCTGAGAATCAGCCATCCCTTTTGGCATAATCACTTTTTTGATGTCTTGTACCCAAGGTTTTTGCTTTAATGCATCTACGTTTGCTTGAGATGTATTGATAACGTATTTAAATTTACTTTTAGTAGAATCAATATTTTGAATTTCATCCATCGTATAAGGAATAGTAAAATTGTCATTAGGGTCTCCAGCAGCATCAACACCATTTGTAATGCCCATTTCTTCAAAAATACTTGCCTCCTCAGCACTTAAGGTTTGTAAATCTTGTTTGGCATAAAGCAGGTATTTGTGTTGCATTTTTACAGGATTTTCCATTGGTTTCCCATCAACGTATACTTGTGTATCACGTATTTCAATGGTTTTGCCGGGGGTACCGATGCAGCGTTTGATATAATACGTTCTTAAATCAATGGGAGCATCGCCATCGGGCGTAAAATTGGGTACATTAAATACTACTGCGTCTCCTTGCTTTACTTCCGAAAATCCCGGTAAACGTTTGATTGGTAAATCTATCCAAGATAAATATGATGGAATATTTGTTCCCCATATTTTCTGATGTGTCAGGGGTACTTGAAGGGGTGTTTTAGGCGTACGCACACCATAGTGTAGCTTGCTTACAAATAAATAATCCCCCACCATCATAGAACTCTCCATAGAAGGAGTAGGTATTGTATAAGCTTCAAAAAAGAAGAAACGTATTAAAGTGGCTGCTACTACTGCAAATACTACCGAATCAATCCATTCACGGAAAGGCGATTTTGTTATAGGTTCTTTTTTCTCTGTCATTTTATCTGTCTTGAAAATATGTTTCTTATCATTAGTCGGAAAAATATTTAATCAATTACAGTAATTGAAAAGAATTTTATCAATTATCTATGAGTGGATAGACTAGCGATAAAACAAAAAACGTGTAAATGAATAAAAGTATCATTTACACGTTTTGATAGTGGGATAAATCCTACTAGTTAACAAATCTAAAGATTCTGTTCCAACGAATTTTACTCAAGAAGTTCTTATTTGGGTCTAATGACATCCAAATAAATACCGCCTTACCAACTATGTGGTCAGAAGGCACAAAGCCCCAATAACGTGAATCCGCTGAATGATGACGGTTATCACCCATCATAAAGTAATAATCTTGCTTAAATGTATATGAAGTGATTGTTTTGCCATCAATCATAATTCTATGACCATCAATTACTACATTTTTGTTATCCTCGTAGTATTTAATAATGTATTTGTATTTATCTACATTACCCGAGTCTAGCTTAATAGTTAATCCTTTGCTAGGAATCAATAAAGGCCCATAGTTATCTCTATTCCAGATATACGAACTACCAAACATTGGCGTAGCACCATCGTCGTTGGTCATGCCATCTTGTCCGTCAGGTGTATTTTTCGCTGCTTTTAACAAATCTACGCTCACAAATGATTTCATTTTCTTGAACTCATCGATATTTCCTTGATAAGTATTTACGATATAGTCGTGCAAACCACCTACTAAGGAATCTTGAGCAGTCAAGTTTACTTCCATCCAGTTAGCATTCGACTGTCCTGTAGCATCTACTCCATTAAAAATATTATGCTCTTCAAAGAACTCTTCTGTTAACTGCTCTTTTACTTTTAAGATATATTCATGTTGTAATTTCGGCGGGTTTTCCATCGGTTTACCGTCAATATATACCTGTGTATCACGAATTTCTAATGTTTTACCGGGAGTTCCGATACAACGTTTGATATAATAAGTTCTTAAATCAACTGGGGCATCTCCGTCAGGCGTGTAGTTAGGTACATTAAACACTACAGCATCACCTTGCTTTACATCAGAGAATCCAGGAAGACGCTTGATAGGTAAATCTAACCAACGTAAATAAGAAGGAATATCTGTTCCCCATATTTTCTGATGTGTTAAAGGTACTTGAAGAGGTGTTTTGGGTGTACGAACGCCATAATGTAATTTACTTACAAAAAGGAAATCACCAACCATCAGTGAACTTTCCATTGATGGTGTAGGAATTGTATAGGCTTCAAAAAAGAAGAAACGTATTAATGTGGCCGCTACTACTGCAAATACTACAGAATCAATCCATTCGCGAAAAGCTGATTTTTGTTTAATTTGTTTTTTTTCTGACATTTTATATATGTTGGAAATATTTTTCCTATAGTTATTATCGAATAGTTTATAATAGAATTACAGTTTAGCTATGAGCATTTAGCTATGAGTTTTTTTAGCTGATTGCTCACGGCTGATAGCTCAAAGCTAAAAAAAGCTAAAAAGCCAACAAATCACTCATTCCAAAAACGCCTTTCTTGCCAACAATCCATTCTGCGGCAATGACTGCACCTAAAGCAAAACCTTCACGACCATGAGCAATGTGCGAGATTTCTATTTGATCAATCTCTGAAATATATTTTACAATGTGCGTTCCTGGTACTTTTCCTTCGCGTGCCGACCAAATAGCGATTTCGTCATCAGCAGGATTTTCATTATTTATCCATTTGCTTTTGCCTTCAAGGTTTTCTATCAACCCTTCAGCAATCGTAATGGCTGTTCCTGATGGAGAATCTTTCTTTTCAGTATGATGAATTTCTGTAGTCGAAACCGAATATTGTTTCTGCGGTTTCATGAGTCTTGCCAACATTTTATTCAATTGGAAGAAAATATTTACTCCAATAGAATAATTGGACGACCAAAAGAAAGCGCCGTCTTTTTCAATGGCTAAGGCTTCAACTGCTGGTTTATTTTCAAGCCAGCCAGTTGTACCACATACTACAGGAACACCTTTATTTAAACATGCTTTAACATTTTCAAAAGCAGAAGAAGGGTGACTAAATTCAATGACTGCATCAATTTGTGAAGGACTTAAGGCTTCAAACTCATGACGATTAGTGATGTCAATACGAGCAACTATTTGATGACCTCGGTCTAAGGCAATTTTCTCAATAACCTTTCCCATTTTTCCATAACCGAGTAAAACAATATTCATAATTAAAAGTTTGATTGTATAATTGAATATTCCCAAACGGGATTTATTATTAAATTTTATTACTTAAAAGCAAAAGTAATTTTGGCACCATACACCGCATTCATCATATCGGGACTTGTAAGTGTCGGCTGAATTTTCAGTGAAATATCATCCGTCAAATCAAAGGTTTTTAAGTGGGCAGTCACGTTGGCATCAATGATATTAGCAGCCCACACGACGGCTAAAATCAGATATGAGCCATCTCTGTTCCTACGATAACCATTTACAATCGTATTGAGTTGCGCAGAAGTGTATTCTCTTTGTACTCCACTATTGTCTCCATATAACGTAATTTTAGCGCTAGATGGTGGCGTAGTTACTTGGAAGTTATCAATATATTGCTGTTTATAATACGCATATCTAGCATGATTCGTTACAATAAAGTAAATATTTACAGCAAATCCGCCATATACCAAAGGCAATTTCCAGTATTGTCTATTATAAATTTGCCCCCATCCAGGTACCATTGCCGAACGGATAGTGGAAACTCTAGGAATGATTTTATAAGGCTTTTTTACAGAATCTTTCTTTGCAATGGCAGTTTCTACTGAGTCTTTAAGACTTTCTACGTTACCTCCTTTCAAAACTTGTGCTTTGTTTTCAAGCAACAAGCCAAGAAAAAAAAATAAGCCAAATAGTAATTTCTTCATTTTAGTTTTTGAACTTCAACGCAAAATTACCGCTAATATTCCGTCTGGTGAAGGGTAATTAAGATTTTTTAAGAGAAAAATCCAGTCCTCTTTTGAAATGTAGAAGGACTGGATTCTCAACTAAGCTTTTATAGCCAATAATATTTTATCAAGTTCTTCCTGAGAAGTAAATGGAATTTTAATTTCTCCTTTGCCTTTATCATCTGCTTTTACCGTTACTTTAGCCCCAAAATAAGCTTGTAAACGAAACTGTAAACTCCTGATTTCTTGCTTTACTCCTCCTCCAATAGCTTTTTTAGCTGTGTTCACCAAAGAAGCATTGGCTAATTCCCGAACGGCTTCTTCTACTTTCCTAACAGACCAATCATCTGCAATCGTTTTCTGAAAAATGTCTAATTGTTGTTCTCTATCAGGGATATTGATGATGGCACGTGCATGACCCATTGATATTTTAGTATCTCTGAGTGCTACTTGGATAACATCTGGCAATTTCAGTAAGCGGATATAGTTATTAACTGTTGTGCGGTTCTTCCCTACCCTATCTCCTAGTTCTTCTTGTTTTAAAGAACATTCCGTAATCAATCGCTGGTAACTTAAAGCAATTTCAATCGCATTCAGGTTTTCACGCTGAATGTTTTCAATCAATGCCATTTCTAGCATCTGTTGGTCATCGGCGGTTCTTACATAAGCAGGAATGCTTTTCAAGCCTGCTCTTTTTGAAGCCTGTAAACGACGTTCCCCAGAAATTAATTGAAACTTATTAGGTGCAATCTGTCGAACAGTAATTGGCTGAATAATACCTTGTACTCTGATTGAATCTGCTAATTCATTCAAGGCCTCTTCGTCAAAATGTGTTCTTGGTTGATAAGGGTTTGTTTCAATCAAATCAACCGATATTTCATTCATCGAACTAATTTGCTCTAAACGAGTAGGACGTTCGATTGGCGTAGCCGGTTGGTGACGGCTCTGCGTGTTATTTACCTCGTCAGAATCTTGAAGTAAAGCTCCTAAGCCTCTACCAAGTCCGACACGTTTTTTTACTGCTGGGATTTCTACTTTACTCATCTCTTCTACTATAAATAAAGAATAGATTCTTCTGAAATAAACATCAACTTATGAAGAAAAATCTACTCTTGGGTGACATATCCATTTTTTGCCAAAACCTCACGAGCAAGGTTTAGGTAACTAATTGCCCCTTTGCTTTCTGAGTCATGTGCAATGGCTGGTACACCAAAGCTTGGCGATTCTGAAAGACGGATGTTTCTAGGAATGATGGTATTGAATACCATATTATGAAAATGGGCTGTTACTTCGGCAACTACTTGGTTTGACAAACGAACTCTTAAATCATACATTGTCAATAAAATACCTTCAATCGCTAAATTGGTATTCAAACGAGATTGAATGATTTTAACGGTATTCAATAATTTACCAAGACCTTCCAAAGCAAAATACTCGCACTGTACAGGAATAATCACTGAGTCTGCGGCAGTGAGGGCATTAATCGTAATTAAACCGAGCGATGGCGAACAGTCGATAATGATAAAGTCGTAATTATCGAGAATTACCCCTAACGACTCCTTCATTTTTTGTTCACGGTCACGAAGGTTAATCATTTCTATTTCGGCACCCACCAAATCGATATGAGAAGGAATAATATGGAGATATGGTAAATCTGTAGCAATGATAATATCTTGTACATTTACTCCATCGACCATACATTCATAAATTGAATTTTCGATTTCCTTGGGGTTGAATCCTAAACCAGAGGTAGAGTTCGCCTGCGGGTCAGCATCAACAATGAGTGTTCTGAATTCGAGAGCGGCTAAACTTGCCGCCAAGTTAATAGTGGTTGTCGTTTTTCCAACTCCTCCTTTTTGGTTGGCTATGGCAATTATTTTCCCCATCTTGGATTTTTCTGAGTTACAGTCTTTTTTAAGCTAGGTTATTAAATTATAAATAGTGAAAAGAAGCTATAAAAAGTATTTTTGATAATTCTTACCTCTTTATTACTAAAAGTTAATTCTCAATTCCCAGTACCTCAAATAACAGACTTCAAATATCGTCCTTTCTCACCATATAAGCAAAGAGTGTTCCACAAAATGTTTCACGAATAGTAATTTATAAGGATTTGTACTAGCCCGATTCAGTATTAACTATCAATACTTGTGTTAGTTTTATAAGTTAAAATGATTATTTTTATTTGGTTAAAAATTAGATTAAGACAATAAAAGTGAAGATTTTTAAATATAATTAGCAGTAAAGTACAAAAATTGTATATTTAACAATCTTTTCATTAAGTAGCCAAAATTGTTTCTAAAACTCAGAGAATGTATTTTAGCGTAATTTTGTTAAGCTTAATTTTAACATTTTCTTTACATTTCATTCACATACTTTATTAACACATTTATTTTATGACATCAAAATCCATTGAAACCGAGGTGGTTCAGAAATCAAATAGCTATCCCAAAGCTGTTCCCTACATTATCGGAAATGAAGCCGCCGAACGATTTAGTTTTTATGGGATGCGTTCTATTCTTCCTACTTTTTTGATTGCACAATTTTTCAACCCTACTTTCAATCCACTTCTTCAACAAACTGCCGAAGCCCAATCTAATCAAAAAGTGCACATGTTTGTTGCCTTGGCATACATCATGCCCATTTTGGGAGGTATAGCAGCTGATTGGTTTTTTGGAAAATATAAAGTGATATTATACGTGTCTATTTTATATTGTTTTGGACATCTAATGTTAGCAATGTTTGACACTAACTTAGCATTATTCTCGTTGGGATTAATTGTAATTGCTGCGGGTGCTGGAGGTATCAAATCAAATGTATCTGCTAACGTGGGTGACCAATTTGACAAAACCAACGAGCACTTTATGTCTAAAGTATATGGTTGGTTTTATTTCTCAATCAACTCTGGCTCAGTAGTATCAAACATTTGTATTCCAATAATTTATAAGAATTATGGTGCTGCTTGGGCTTTTGGTGTACCTGGTATTTTAATGGTATTGGCTACGATAATATTCTTCTCAGGTAGAAATAAATATGTAAAAGTGCCACCGATGGGAATTAATAGGAATAATTTTATTTTTATTTCTTTTTATGCTCTAATTAATATTGGTAAAAAACAAAAGGGTGACCATTGGCTAGACGTTGCTAAGGCTAATTATGACCCACAAAAAGTTGACGATATAAAAGCTGTCTATCGTTTAATCATTGTATTTGCTTTTATTCCAATATTCTGGGCTTTGTGGGATCAAAATTTGTCGGAATGGGTTTTACAAGCTCAAAAAATCGATTTAAACACTGGCTTAGGCTTTGCTTTATTACCAGAACAAGTACAAGTATTCAATCCTTTCTTTTTAGTAAGCTTTATTCCTGTTTTTACGTATTTTGTGTATCCTTTCTTTGACAAGCTAGGTATCAAAACTACGCCATTACGTCGTTTAGGAGTTGGTTTTTTTCTTACCGCTTTGTCTTTTGTTATTATTGCATTAATTCAAGAAAGTATTGATGGTGGTGGTAAGCCTTCTGTTTGGTGGCAAATATTAGCTTATTTAGTGTTAGCTTGGGGTGAAATCTTAGTTTCAATTACAGGATTAGAATATGCTTATACTAATTCGCCAAAATCAATGAAATCTACGATGACTGCTATTTTTTATTCAACTGTTTCTATTGGTAATTTAGCGGTTTCTCTTATCAATGAAAACATTGCAAACAAAGGCTTTTTTGCTCAACTAGATGGTGCCAAGTATTTCTGGTTTTTTGCAGGATTGATGTTTATCTCATTCTTGATTTATATCTCTATCGCATCTAAAATGAAGGAAACACGCTATGTAGGGATAGCGGAATAAATTTCAATAAGACTTAAAGACGCTAGATACAAGACGTTAGACACAAGAATTTAACAGTATGATTTATTGAAAGTCTATTTAAAAAAGTCTTAAATCCTGTTTATTTTAGTCCTAATATTTCGGACTACGAAGGGTAACCTCAAGGGGTTGCCCCTACAGGTAGGCTCGAGTTGTATTCGTCCTATCAATCGTTTACTTGTGAACCTATATTTTCAGATATGAAAAATGACTTGAGAAATCAAAAAACAATCCTGTGTCTTAGTCTTTTAAATCATTTCAGTTTGAAACTGAAATGATTTATTTAATTACAAGTGACGCTTCTCATAACACTTGTACTGGTTGGAATATTTACTCAGTTGTTGCTATAACCGCACCAAATTTAAACATTAAACCTGGTCTAAATACTGTGCCATCGGTTATGGATACCCATTTCCACTTGCCACTATGAAAAGTCCAGTAATAGCTTCGTGCATCATCAGAGCTGTTATCTATTTTAGTTAAAGGTAAATATGGACAGTTTGAATGTTCTTCAGAACGATTCTTATTGGTTAATTCCCATGTTGAACGACAAAAGAATTCTAAGGCAATACATAAACCATCGCTTGGGAAATCTATGTTGTAATCACTGAGGTCAACAATTATATTACTTGATAGTTTGTTTACCTTTAAAAGTAAGTTTGCTTGTAATAAATCTTTGTCTGGAATACCACTTTGCTTGTTAAATGCTAATATCCTAACTCTTACTCTTGGGGCTTCGCCAAACTTAGAAAAACCACTTAAATCATACTTTACTTCTTTCAAGAAACCTTTTATATTGTTCTGATTGGGTAAATAAGTAGCATAAATTTCAAGATTTGTTATTCCTCCGGGTCTCATTACCGATTTACCACTTTTTTTAAAGTAATAGTACCCCATTTCTACATCTACGTTCTTTTTGTTTTTTTTGGGTTTTGTTGCATTGATGGATATTTCGGCTAATGCTGTACTTTGCTCATCAAGGGTTATTAGGTTAATGATATCTTTTTGAAAATTCTTTACAGGTACTTGTAAGGTTTTGTAACCAACACTCGAAACAATGATTGTATCATTCATATTTCTGATATTCCAATTAAACTCACCTTCTTCTGAAGTATGTAGCCCAACATAAGATTTTGGATGATACACGGTAGCAAACGGAATACCAACCTTGGTTTTAGCATCAATAATTTGTCCCTTTACCGTTTGAGAAAAAGTATTGTTATTGGTAAAATAAAAGATAAAAATCAGGAAAATTAAATAAAGACGATTATGCATTATTTCTTAAAGGAATTTAAAAACAACGAAGATTACACTGATTACAAGAACGAATGTTTTTCACTTGTCATTGTAATTTAGTGTAATCTTCGATTAAAAATAGTTTTATTATTGGGCTTGAGTAAACGACTATTCAAGCATTGAGTTAATATTATCAGCACAAGCTGGTGGATCTACAACATTATTGTTAGCATCTCTCCAGACATTTCTGTCAGATACTGCAATACCAAATACATAGTAAGTCTCATGATTGACTGTGTATCCTGAATTGCCACATGCTACGGCGCGTCCTCCAGAAGATTCCCATCCCCAAAATTTTGCGTAGGTAGATTCGACTGTTGCGAAAACTAAAATGATTGATAATGTAGCTGCTTTAAAACGAGAAGAAGTAAGTGTTGAATTTTTCATAATACGTGTTGAATTTATTGTTTAAAGTAATGAGTAACAAATATATTAAGTTTTTCAAATAATATATTTTTAAAATTAAATAACTTATTATACGGTAGTAGAACTATTATTTCTCTACTTTGTGGAGAATTGAAATATTACTTGAAGCGAGGTAGATTCTTAACTGATAAACTTGTAATAGTTTGATTTTAATCGTTTTATAAACAAAATACCTACTCCCAATAACTTTTTTTGATCTTCTAAAATTGGCTTGAACAATCAGAGATTGTCATTATCTGAGCCTCGAAGTCAGAGACTTCGAGGAGCGAGGGTTTGTCTTATCAATGAAAACATTGTAAACAAAGGCTTTTTGCTCAACTAGATGGTGCCAAGTATTTCTGGTTTTTTGCAGGATTGATGTTTATCTCATTCTTGATTTATATCTCTATCGCATCTAAAATGAAGGAAACACGGTATGTAGGGGTAGCGGAATAATAGCTTGTAGCTATGAGAATTGAGCTGTGAGCTGTAAAAAAACAATAAGTCTAAAATCTTGCGTCTTTAAGTCCTAAAGTCCATAATAAAAAAGAAGAACCTTTGGTTCTTCTTTTTTATTTAAAAGCAAAAAAACTACCTTGCAATAAATAACCCTTACTAAAGAAAACATGGAAGAAAAGCATCTGGAGAGCTCTGATTTTATTAAAGATATCGTTATCGGAATGTCTGACGGATTGACAGTTCCTTTCGCTTTGGCAGCGGGTTTATCGGGTGCTGTTGCTAATACTGCGATCATTACAACGGCTGGTATTGCTGAGATTGTGGCGGGTTCAATCGCTATGGGCTTAGGCGGTTATTTGGCGGGGCAAACCGAAGTTGAGCACTATGACGCTGAACTAAAACGTGAATACGAGGAAGTAGAACTGATGCCTGAACGAGAAAAGGAAGAAGTCAAGGAAGTATTTGCAGATTATGGTTTAGATGAAAACGCCCAAAACCTTATTGTGGAAGCACTTTCAAAAGACAAAAAGAAATGGGTAGATTTTATGATGAAATTTGAATTAGGGTTAGAAAAACCTGATATTTATCGTGCAAGAAACTCAGCCTTGACAATCGGTCTAGCCTATATCGTTGGCGGAATCATTCCGCTTTCACCTTACTTTGTTGTAGAGGATGCACATCAAGGATTATTGTATTCTATGGTTGTCACACTAATCACCTTATTTATATTTGGCTATTTCAAAAGCAAAGTAACAGGGCAAAACCCATTGACAGGAGCTATAAAAGTAACTCTAATCGGAGCGGCAGCGGCTGGTGCTGCTTATTTTGTGGCAAAGATGTTTGGAGGTTGATTAAATGAAGCGTGATTAGAGGTTTCTTACTATACATCAACTATATTATTTAATAACAATACCTTATGAGTTGGCTAGATAATATCAATACAATCAAAGAAATCTATCCTGGACAGTTTCAAATTATTTTAGATTTCGCAACCTCTTCTTTTATAAAATATGCACTAGACTTAAATTATAAATATGTCTGGGTTAGCAATCATTATTTGAAAGGAAGTTTAATTTGGGAAGAGTATAGTCTACCTCTTTTCAATAATCAAAACAATATTAAAGTATTAGCACGAAATATTAATTTCGATTATATATTAACTACAAAAGATTTTATAGAATTACTGCCAAAAATCGAGAAAGATAATGGTATCCATTTAATTCAAATGAACAAAACTCCAAAAGAATATCTTACTATTGATAGAATAAAGGGCAAAACACGGTATCAACTACTTACTAAAGAATGTGATTATCTATTTGAATTAGATATACCCTCAGCAAGAGACTATGGAACTATTATAAGTAGCAACAGACAATATTTGCAATCATTACTTGACAATCCCAAACTTGATTGGACTAATCTACCTTAGTTTGCGGAATATTGTTCAAAGTAATTCCCCCACAAAAACCTATTTTTACAGCATGATAAAACAGCAAGCAATTTTTAATTGGAGTGGAGGTAAAGATTCTGCTTTGAGTTTATACAAAATCCTACAGTCACAAGAATATGACGTTAATTGTTTACTAACCAGTATCAATGAAGAGTACCGTAGAATATCAATGCATGGCGTTCGAGAAGATTTATTGATACAACAGGCTGAAAGTATTGGGATTCCTCTCGTAAAAATGTATCTACCTGAGATGCCTACGATGGAAATATATGAAGATGTCATGAAAGCGACTTTGACAGATTTAAAGACTCAAGGAGCAACAGCTTCTATCTTTGGCGATATTTTTTTAGAAGATTTGCGTTTATACCGAGAAAACAAATTATCTGAAATAGCCTTAAAAGGTGTTTTTCCTTTATGGAAAATACCTACCAAAGATATTATCAAGGAATTTCTAGATTTAGGCTTTAAAACCATCACTACATGTGTCAATGATAAGTATCTGGATAAAAGATTTGTAGGCAGAATTATAGATGAAAGTTTTTTAAACGATTTACCAGAAAATGTTGACCCTTGTGGAGAGAATGGAGAGTTTCATACTTTTGTATTTGATGGACCGATTTTCAGCCAACCCATTGCGTTTGAAAAAGGAGAAATCGTGTATCGAAAATATACGTCATCAAAGCCAAAAGACAATGATAGCTATGATTGTGATGATGCTAACCAAGACAATCCATTTGATAACGGTTTCTGGTATTGTGATTTATTATCAATAACATGATAAGCAAGCAAGGAAATGCAAGAGCAATCTATTAAACAGCTTTTTTACCAAGAGGTTAAAGGTTTCTTTAAAATAAAACAGAGTGATAGGCTGTGGCATATTCCTGTATTGGCTGCATTATGCATTGGCATTCCATTGCTTATAGGTTTATACGTTGACAATATAAAATCTGGTTTATTGGCAAGCCTCTCTGGCATTGTGATATTATACATTCCGATAGCTAATTCTCTTGTTAGTCGCATGGCTACTATGTTAATTTGTTCTTTCGGCTTCTTGGTTTCTTATACTGTAGGGCTTCTCTTTAGTTTTAATCCTCTTGTTTCGACAATTGTCTTTGGTATATACGCTACGATAGTTTATTGGATTAACCTTTACTTCAAAACAAAACCGCCTGCAAGTTTCTTTTTTATTTTTATAGCCTCTCTAGCAGGTGGTATGCCTCACGACTTAAAAGTCATTCCAGAAAAAATTGGCTTGGTAGCAATGGGAACAATGTTGGCTTGCACTTTAGCACTGGTTTATAGCCTTTTAGTGAAAAATAAACGATCTAAAAAAGACGCTGTCCTTATTGCTGAGCTATTAGTTAAAAGCAAATACACCGATTTAGTTGAAGCATTGATTATTGGATTTTTTATGTTTTTTTCAATGTTGATTGGACATGTATTAAAACTTCAAAATCCCTATTGGATACCCATTTCTTGCCTTGCTGTCATGCAAGGTGCTACGCTCTACCATATCTGGGAAAGAGTAGTCCATCGTATTTTAGGTACTTTTTTGGGCTTAGGGCTTTGCTGGGTTATCCTCTCAATTGTTAATGCTCCTCTTAGTATTTGTATTAGTATTATCCTACTCCAATTCATTATTGAGGTATTAATAGTAAGACATTACGCTTTGGCTGTTATTTTTATCACACCTATGACGATACTGTTAGCTGAGGCCGCAAATCCATTAATACAAGAGCCAAATTTACTCTTTGTAACACGTTTTATAGATATTTCTATCGGTAGCTTAATAGGTGCTTTTGGCGGATGGATAATTCATAACGAGAAAATTCGTTTCTATGCTACGATGAAAATCAGAAAAGCGAAGAAAGTAATGCTTCGGAAATAGGCTATAATTAGGCTGAATGAAATGAACCATGAATAAAAAAATACTTTTAGTAGAGGATGAAATAAACGTTGTTGACTTTTTGAAAAAAGGCTTAGACGAAGCAAACTTTGAAGTATCTGTAGCCCTAAACGGCAATACTGCTCTTAGCATGGCTGCTGAATCTTCTTTTGATCTCATCATCTTAGACATTATGTTGCCCGATAAAAATGGAATCGAAGTATGCAGAGAATTACGTTCACGCCATATCAAAACACCCATTCTTTTTCTGACAGCCCTTGGCACTTCTGAAAACATTGCCTTGGGTTTAAACTCTGGAGCCGACGACTATCTGGTAAAGCCCTTTAAATTCATCGAATTATATGCCCGAATCAATGCACTTCTGAGAAGGACTTCTTATATCGATAATATTCCAGACGATAAGGCAAGAGTCACATACACTATCGGAGACTTAATCATTGACGATGATGCCAAAACGGTATCGCGAGGTGACCAGAAAATATCATTGACGGCAACGGAATATCGTTTACTGCTGGTTTTGATAAAAAATAAAGGCAAAGTACTTTCAAGAATAGACATTTTGGAAAGTGCTTGGGATATCAACTTTAATATGGGTACTAATGTGGTGGATGTGTATATTAATTACCTCAGGAAAAAAATTGATGGCGATTTCGAACATAAGCTCATTCATACCGTTGTGGGAATGGGTTATGTACTCAAAGAAAAATGAAAACACAAACCAAATTAGCAATCATATTAGGGCTGTTGAGTAGCACAATCGTTGTTGTGTTTGGTCTCTCTATTTACTATTTTCTGGACAAATATTCTTATGTGGATTTTTATAAAAGGCTCGAAGCTCGTGTAAGAATATCTGCTCAATACAGTTTGAATTCTGGAACGCTCAATGCTAAATATTTAAAAAATCTAAGAAATCAACATTTAGAGAAGCTTGAAAAAGAGAAGGAATACCTGATTGAAATTACACCTAATGGTGATTTTGAACAAATTGCAGATAAATATACCTTGCCAATTCATTTTTTGAATTCGCTTTCTAAAGCATACACTTACAAGGAAAAAGAAGGAAATTTATTCATTGCTGGTTCGCAATACAAGAAAGGCAATAAACTATACTTTGTCATTGTTTCTGCTGAAAATTATTATGCATTGAACCATTTGATTTTTCTAAGGTCTGTATTGATTGCAGGAATTTCAATGGTGATTTTGATTGTGGTTATCTTTTCGTTCTATTTTTCAAAACATATCTTCGACCCCATCAAAGAAATCACGGATAAGGTAAAACAAATCAGCACTGAAAACATCCATCTTCGTCTTGAAAACAACATCAATAAAAGCATAGAAATTAGCGAATTAACTAATACTTTCAACGAACTTCTCAACCGTATTGAAACGGCTTTTGAAACACAAAAGAATTTTATCAGTAACGCCTCACACGAACTTGGCACTCCCCTCACTACCATTATCGGCGAAGCAGATTTTTCTTTATTAAAGCCTCGAACTTCTGAAGAATATTCTACTGCCCTCAAAAATATCCTTCAACAAGCCGAACGGTTAAATGAAATCACGAAATCCTTACTTTTCTTAGCGCAAACGGGGTATAAAGGCAAAACAATAACTTTTGAGAAAGTTCGTATCGATGAAATAATATGGGTGAGTAAAAGCTTGATTGATAAGCTAAACCCTAATAACAAAATCCTTGTTGATTTACGTCTCTTGCCCGAAGACCCCAAAAAACTAAAAGTAAGGGGCAATCAACAATTATTACACCTTGCGTTTGCTAACATCTTGAATAATGCTTGCAAATATTCTAACAACAAACCCGTCACTGTTCATATTGCATCGAGCAATTCGCAAGTAATTATCATGGTTGAAGACCAAGGCATTGGTATCCCCGATGCTGAACTTACCTTTATTTATGACCCATTCTTCCGAGCATCCAATACGACCTTGTTTGAAGGTTATGGCATCGGCTTGCCCCTTACTAGAAACATTATTCATTTGCACAAAGGCAACTTAATCGTTAGCTCACAAGTAAATGTAGGAACGAAAGTTCAAATCAAAATCCCTCTTATGGAAGATTCATATCTTCTCTAATCGAATTCTAATCTCATTCTTAAAAGTTTATAATCTCCTCAAAATAGTTTTGTCACAACATCTAAAAGACAAGTGATGAAAAAAACTATTTTAATTCCGATTGATTTTCGTGTTGCATCGCTCAATACGCTGAAACTTGCGTTGGAGCCTTATAGTGAAGATACTATTGAGGTAATACTATTACATGCTGAATATCTGAATGATTCTATCACAGAATTATTATTTTATACCCCAAAAAAGATAGTATCGTCATACATGACCAACGAGTTTAAGGAAGCACTAGAAATAATTCGTAATAGATTTGAGGGTAAAATCAAATACATCAATATAGAATTATTTCATGGGCACAACACTAATGCCATGAGGAACTTCCTTGAAGCAAACCATGTAGATGAAATTTATATCGCTAAAAACTATCAGCTAAAACAAACAAAAAACGCTTTTGACCCTACTCCTCTCCTCAAAAAATCAAACTACAATATTATTGAAGTAACCATTGAGCATGACTTTGAGAAAGCACCTTATGAACAACTAATCTCTTTATTTAATTAACAAACCCATTATTAAACTATCCTGTCGTAGCTATTATAATAGGCTTGATGGGACTACTGTCCGCCACAGTAGTCTCATACAAGCAATTCAATATTATTACCAACATACAAACAATATGTAATTACAGTTAAAAAACACGCTTCCTAAGTGTGTTTTTTCTTTTATGGATTAAAAGAACTGTCAAATGAACAATATTTTGCAGCAGCATACTATAAAAATAACAGCCATACCATTAAGTATTTATTGGGATGTTTTTAGTCCCCTTAGCTCCTAGTTTATTTTTAATAGGCTTTGTTGCCTCAATAACCCTGCCTAGAGCTGTTATTGCTTTCTTAATAATTAGAGAATAAATATGACGACATTTAGAAATGAGATTACAGCCAGAGGCTAACCCAATAACAGAGCTTTACCTATAATGCTCTATTATTAATTAAAAAGATAGTTGAATCAATGGTTGGACAAATTCGTTATTATCTGATAACACAGAAATGATAATAATAAACTTCAGCTCAAATGAAAAAGATTAAATTAAGCATATTAGACCAATCAATCATACACCCAAACAGTACAGCCCTTCAAGCCATTCAAGAAACCATTGAAACAGTTCAACTAGCCGAGCGATTAGGCTATCATCGTTTTTGGGTTTCCGAACATCATAATTCAACTTTTATTGCGGGTTCGACGCCCGAAGTATTGATGGTAAAACTCGCAGACGAAACTAATCGTATTAGAATTGGTTCTGGAGGAATAATGCTACCTAATCATAGTGCGTTGAAAGTTGCAGAAAATTTCAGGATGCTTGAAACACTTTTCCCAGGGCGAATAGACCTAGGCATGGGGCGAGCTCCGGGTGGAGATACTATCACAGCTTCTTTGCTGAATCCTTCTAATGATTTTAAAGAAGAAAGTTATTTAAGGCAATTGAGCCATCTTCAGCATTTTTTTACTGATAGTGCTGGTACTTCAAAAGGAAGGTTGTTAGCTATTCCACTGGCCTCTACTATTCCTATGCAATGGATTTTAAGTTCTAGTGGAGGAAGTAGCGGCATTGCCTCTCAGTTTGGAATGGGCTTAGCGGTTGCCAAGTTTATCAATGGCCATGTAAATCCAGATATTGTCGAACATTATCGTAAAAGCTTTACTCCTTCTTCACAATTTACTCAGCCCAAAGAACTACTCGCCTTATCAGTGATTTGTGCGGATACAGAAGAAAAAGCTAGACAAATGCGACACTTCCATGATTATACACTAGTTAAATTTGAACAAGGGCAGTTTGATCAGTTTGCTAGTTATGAAGAAATAAAGAATTATGATTTTTCTTTGTCAGAATCTGCTCGAATTAAAGCAAATAGTGCCAGAATAATATCAGGTACAAAAGATGAGGTAAAAGAGAAATTAACGCTATTAGCCAATGAATTTGATATTGATGAAATAATGGTATCGACGTTAACAGATAATAAAGAAGATAGGCTACATTCTTTTGAGTTACTTGCAGAAGCTTTTGGTTTAGCGGAATAAAATTAAGAAATATCATTCATCACTAGTGAGGGACTTAAGTCCCTCGCTAATGATAAAGAACCTTGCTCAATAACCCACCGCTGTATCATCCGCTCTTACATCTGCCCCGCCTTCATAGATACCATCTGGTAATACTAAAATACAATCCATTCTACCGATAGTATTTTTCTGAGAATCTAATTTATATCCCTTTTCACGCATTCTTATCAAGGTTTTTTCTGTGAAAGCTCCCTCTTCAAAAGTAGTTCTGTCGGGCGTCCATTGGTGATGGAAACGAAGAGCGTCAACCGCCTGTTGCATAGACATTTGATGTTCCACTACATTTAAAAACACTTGAAAAACAGAAGTGATAATAGTAGAACCACCCGGAGTGCCTAACACCATTAAAAGTTTACCATCCTTTTCAACAATCGTTGGCGTCATTGATGATAGCATTCTTTTGTTAGCAGCAATGGCATTAGCTTCATTCCCAATCAATCCATACACATTTGGAACGCCCGGTTTGATAGAAAAATCATCCATTTCATCATTCATTAAAAAGCCCGCTCCGTCTACAACTACTTTGCTTCCATAAGAGCCATTCAAGGTAGTAGTAATGGATACTGCATTTCCTTCTTTATCGACAAAAGATGAGTGGGTAGTTTCAGGACTTTCATACCCTGTAATATCTCCTCCTTTTACCATTTTGCTATCAGTTGCTTGAGCAAACTGAAAATCCTGCCAGCGTTTCTTTAAATATTCGGCCTCCAATAATTCCTTCTGAGGTACTTTTACAAAATCAGGGTCACCCAACCACTTTGAACGATCAGCATATACCCGACGTTCAGCTTCAATCATTACCTGTGTGGTAGAGTCGCTATGCCAACCCCATTTTTGAAGAGGATAGGGCTCAACAAATTTTAGGAGTTGTAATAAAGCGATTCCACCGCTAGAGGGTGGTGGCATCGAAATTACTTTTAGGTTTTTATAATTGCCAACTACAGGTTCACGCCAAGCTGAATGATAACTATCTAAATCTTTTTGAGTAATAATTCCTCCTCCCCGATTCATTTCAGCTAGTAATAATTTAGCCGTTTCGCCTTCATAAAAGCCTTTTCTTCCTTGCGCCTGTATCAATTTAAGTGTTTTTGCCAAATCCTTTTGAATGAGTATTTCTCCTTCTACCCACTTTGCAGTGTCTTCTTTCATGAAATACTTTTTTGTCGGATTAAACTTCAGCAAATCAGCTTTCACATTATTTAATCCTCTAGCTTCGCGCGCAGTCAATTTTACACCATTTTCAGCTAAATCAATCGCTGGCTGCAATACTTGTTTCCAAGTAAGCTTCCCAAAACGTTTATGGGCTTGTTCTAAACCATCTACAGAACCAGGCGTACCGCTAGCTAAATGCCCCAGCCAACTAGGTTGCCCTGCTTTTATATTCTTGTTTTCATCTAAATACATATCCCTGCTTGCATGCTCAGGTGCTTTTTCGCGATAATCCAACGTATAGGTTTTGCCGTCTTTATCACGATAAACCAGAAAACCTCCGCCCCCGATATTGCCTGCTGCTGGGTGAACCACTGCCAAAGCAAACTGCGTAGCTACTGCTGCATCAATAGCATTCCCTCCTTGCTTTAAAATATCAACACCAACTTGTGACGCAACTGGATGAGTAGCCGTTACCATTCCGTTTTTGGCATATACAGATGCCTTTTTAGCAAAGAAAGGCGAGGCATTGGGGTCTTCGTTGCTGAATTGATAAAAGCCTTGATTTTCAACTGGTTTTTGAAGAGAAGTATTTTGTTGGTTGGGTTGTGTAGTTTTACAAGCCCCTAAACCTATTAAGCAGATTGATAAAGTAAGTAAATGTTTTGACCTCATATTTGTTGATTTTTTATTTCAATTTACAGAATTCACGTTATTTAAACAATTAAAATATTTGAATGCTGGGTGATAACATTCTTTAATGCTGCTTGTTTCCCATTATTTATTTAAAATACATCCAATCTTATTCTTTATTAAAATCGTGAAAATCAATCAGTAAATCAACTTATGTTAAGTATGTTGGACAAACAAACATTTATTTTATAGTAATACCGCTATTTTACTATCTACTGGCATAGAAATTTAGGTCTTTAAGTAGTTGACTCTTTACCATTAATTCTATGACACAAAATCCAAAAAATCGCTTCAAAAAAGGACTAATTATTAGTCTTTATACATTACTTGCATTTTTAGCAATCGCTACCATTGTAGGGCTATGGGGATTAAAGCCTTTATTATCAAAACGGATTCAATATGCAGTATTAAAAAGTACTGATAGTTTATATCACATTGATTTCAAAGACATTCAGTATAATATTACTGGTGGTGATGCTCGCATTTTGGGCGTGCGTTGGCAAGCAGATACTACTTTGTACAAGCAACTCGATTTGGCAAAAAAAATGCCTGATAATATTTATCAAGCTCAAGTAGATGAAATTCATTTGACAGGAATTAATCCTTGGAAAATTATTTTTTCATCAAAGTTACACTTACAATCAATCAGCATTAAAGAACCCGTTATTCAGATTAACCATCACAGGCAATATTATAATTCTTTCAAGACAATTACACCTTTCTATACGATACTTTCAAAATTTGTAAAATCATTTTCCGTAGAAAAGGTAAGTTTAGATAATATCAATTTTACTTTTATTAATCATTCTGAAAAGAAAACGCCTAGTACCAGTAAGGTTGAACATTTAGATATTGAACTCACCGACTTATTAATAGACTCTACATCTCATCGTGATAAAAGTCGTTTTTATTATATGAAAGAGTGTGTCTTCAAGTTAGACAAACTAGAAATACTGACAGAGGATTCATTGAATAAATTTAAAATAAAGGAATTATTATTCTCTACTAAATCTAAATCATTATCGCTTGAACACTTGGAATATGAACCTCAGTATAAAGAAATTGCCTATGGCAATAAAACTGATGGGGATGATAGAATCAGTATTATTTGTAAAAATATCAAACTAGATTCTATAGATTTACACAAGCTTTTTGAGGAGAAAAAAATATATGCGAAAAACCTTGGCATTAACAATGGACAGATAAATGTGTTTACAGACACGCGTCTTTTCAAACCACATAAGAAAATGGATTATCGCCCTTTTCCTCATGAAGCTTTTAGGAAATGGCAACTTAAATTTTTAATTGATACGATAAAATTAAGTCGTTTTAAAATAACGTATTCTGAATACAATCCTCAAACAAATTTAGTGGGCAACGTGATTTTTGACAAAGCCAATGGTTATGTACATAATTTCACGAATGACTCTGTCCCCTTAGCAAAAAATCCAAATTGTATGGTTTTTTTGAAATCTAAATTGATTAATAAAGCAAACGTTCATTTCTCCTTTCGCTTCAATATAGCAGATAAACAAGGAGATTTTAGTTGTAATGGTAAAGTATTCAATATGCAAATAGCCACTGTAAATCAGGTAACCGAAGCCTTAGTAATGGCGAAGGCTCAAGAAGGATATCTTAGTTATTTTGCTTTTGATATGCATGGAAATAAATTCGGGCTGAAGGGTTCTACTACGATGCTCTATCAAGACTTAAATGTAATGATATATAAATTCCCTCCTGAAGACGGTGTCTTTAAAAAACGGAAATTACTATCTTTTATAGCTAATACATTTGTCATCAAAAAAAGTAATCCAACAGGAAAGAAACCTCCAAGAGTTGCTATTATCAATTATCAGAGGATACCTGACAAGCCTTTTTTCTATACGCTTTGGAAGGGACTATTGGAAGGGATAAAAGGTTCTGTGCTGTAGCATTGTTAAAAAGGATTCAAACAAAAACACCCGATAGATTTTAGACTATCGGGTGTTTTGTTTGAAATACAGCTGAATGCTCAAAGCTCATCACTCACAGCTATTATTATCTTCCTCCCGGTGGGCAATATTGTTTCAAGTAATTAGTGTACAAAGTATTCAAGTGCATTCTTGTTCCTTCGCCTTCATAAATGCCATGCGAACGATTTGGATATGCCATAAATTGAAACTGTTTGTTGTACTTAATTAATTCATTCACTAACATTTCAGCATTTTGATAATGTACATTATCATCGCCTGTTCCATGAATGTATAATAAATTCCCTTTCAGGTTTTTAGCATAAGTAATCGGAGAACCATTTACAAAATCCTCACGATTTTCTTGAGGGATACCCATATATCTTTCCTGATAAATATTATCATAAGAAAGCTGATTAGCTACTGCTGCTACAGCAATACCTGTTTGATAAATTTCTGGGTATTGAAATAATAAATTTAACGTAGTTGACCCTCCGCCACTCCAACCATGAACTGCTACTCTTGTTGGGTCGATGTATTTATTTTTCAATAATTCCTTCGCTGCCATTGCTTGGTCACGGATATTGATTTGTCCAATTTTACGATAAATTGCTTTTCTCCACTCACGACCTTTAGGAGATGGCGTTCCTCTTCCATCGATTGATACATAGATATAACCATCTTTTGCCATATCACCAACGTATAAACCATTTGAGCCTGCCGAATAAGTATCTTTTACCGTTGCCGAAGCAGGTTCTGTATAAACCATAAATACAATTGGATACTTTTTAGTAGAATCAAAATCATAAGGTTTTACCATCCATGCATCCACAGTGATGTTATCTTCGGTCTTGATTTTTAAAAATTCAACCTTGTTTTTTCTTGGTTTTTGCTTGGCTATTTTCGCATCAACACCTTCTGCTTCGTTAAAAGGCTTATGGTCGGGCAACGTAATCATTTCACTTACGGGACTAACTGTCGAGCTAGTAAAACGATGTTGAGCGAACTTACCCGTTGGCGAAACATTATAACTGTGTGTTCCTGCTTGGTTCAAAGGTGAAACTCTCTCTGCTTTTCCTTTTCCATCTAACGTAGTTCTATATAAATATTGTTGCGTAGCATTTTCTGGTGAAGCTGTGAAGTAAATTACATTTGTTTCTTCATTGAATGCTAAGAAACTAATTACATCAAAATCACCCGCAGTTATCAACTTTTCTTTACCGTCTTTTCCAACAATATATAAGTGATTCCAGCCATCTTTTTCCGATTGCCAGATAAAATCTTTTCCATTTTTCAACCAATCCCAGCCTACAGACTCTCCTGCGCGGTTATTTACATTTACCCAAGCTTTATCAGATTCACTATAAAAAGTTTTGGCTACGCCCGTTTTAGCATTACAAAGCATCAATTTTGTTTCGTTTTGCTTACGTGGCAATTGTTGGATAATGATTTCAGATGAATTACCTGCCCATTCCATTTTAGGAATATAGTTATTGGTTGATTCCCCCGGCACTTTCATCCAAATCGTTTTAGCAGTAGCAATATCTACAACGCCTACTTTACAAGCCGAAGGCTTTTCTCCTACTTTTGGATATTCTACAGGAATTACTTGCGAATAGATAGAGTCTGTGGTATTCAACATGAAATAATCACGAATGGTATTAGCATCAATCTGCCAATAGGCAATAGATTTGCTATCTGGACTCCAACGAAAACCGTCTCTACAGTCAAATTCTTCTTCATATACCCAGTCGAAAGTACCGTTGATTAACTTCGTAGTTCCGTCCTTTGTCAATGCTTTGATTTTATTGGTGGCCAGGTCTTCAACATAAATATTATGTTTTGAAACATAAGCAACTTTTGACCCATCAGGCGAAAACTTCGCAAACATCAAAGATGATACTGGCATGCCTTTTCCTAATTGCTTAAGTTGTTTGGTGGCAATGTCTAATACCCAATAATCACCACGCGTTTCATAACGCCATACTTTTTTGCTGTTGGTAAAAATCAATACTTTTTTAGCATCATCAGAAAAGGTATAGCTTTTGATTGATAAAGCAGAGGTCTGTCCTTTAGGAATCAATAAATCTGATGTAACAATAACTGTTTTTTGTAAAGAAGGAAGATTTACTCTTGAGATTTGACTACCTTCTAATGCTGTATAAGAAGTTCCATCAGTATCCCAATTAATGCCCTGAGCAAACAATCCTGCTGGAATAAGTATCAGGGTTAGTAATAGTTTAGTAAAGTGTTTTTTGTTCATGATTTTTAATTGATGAATGAAAGACGAAAATAGCAAAACATTTTGCTTATACCTATCATTGGCTAAACTTCCTGTTGAATTTCTGTCATTGATAAATGCCTGTATGTGCTGGGCGTTAGGTTTTCTAATAATACATTCCCTATTCGGGTTCTGATAAGTTCTAATACTTCGTAGTGCAATTGATAGCACATTCTCCTGATTTGTCTATTCAACCCTTGCACTAAAATAATCTTAAAACTGAAATCCGTGATTTTTTCTACCTTGCATGGCAAAGTCATTTTACCCATGATTTGTATCCCGTTTGACATTCTAGTAATAAATTCTTCATCTATTACTTTATCGACAGTCACGAAATACTCTTTTTCAGTTTGGTGTTCTTTACGAAGGGTTTTATCAAACAGCCGACCATCATTGGTCAATAATAATAAGCCTTCTGATTCCTTATCTAGTCTGCCTACTGGGAACAGAGCGTCTTCAAAAGGCAAAATCTCTTTCAGATTTTCAGGAATGTTTGTATTCAATGTCGTTTCTATGCCTCTGGGTTTATAGAAGGCTAGATAAATCATTTTTTTTCCTTCTTTGATAAGTTGATTATTATAAACGACTTCATCTTCAAGGTTGATAATGACATTCTCATTAACCACCAAACCATTGACCATAATCACCCCAGATTGAATCAGCGACAAAGCCATTTTGTTAGCAATTTGGAGACGTTTAACGAGTAAATATTGAAGACGATTTCTGAAAGTCATTTGGGGATTAATATTTTATTTGCAATATACTGTAGATTTTTTGATATGGGTTATAAGATGATTTTGTAAAACATCATTTAACTTTCAATGTTAGTTGTATTTAATGATTACATTTTGCTTATTGCCAGCATTAGAATAAGAAGGTCTGATTTAATGCTTTTTTAAAATATATAAAACCAAAATATGAATAAAACTGGACCAATAATAGTGATAGAAGACGATATAGACGATCAAGAGATTTTAGATGAAATTTTTAAAGAGCTTAATTTTAAAAACGAAATTATCTATTTTAAAGAAGGAGAAAAAGCACTTGACTACTTGATTAAGACCTCACTAGAACCTTTCCTTATCCTTTCAGATATAAATATGCCCAAATTAAACGGCATAGAGTTAAGAGAAAAAATTAATACAAACGAAGATTTAAGAATAAAATGTATTCCGTACTTATTCTTTACTACAAGTGCCGAACAAAAGTACGTTGTTGATGCTTATTCAAAGTCAGTGCAAGGCTTTTTTGTTAAGCCTAATACTTTTGAAAAATTAAAAAGTACCATAAAAATAATTGTAGAATATTGGTTAGAATGCGAATCTCCCAATTATATTAAGTAATTACCCTTTTAACCCTGACTCATTTAACATTTATAAGTGAACATTTCAAAATCTTTTTTTTGTCGCTTTTTATAGTAGTGTACATTATATTTATGACAACAAAATAATACTACAATGGCTGAAACGAAATATTGGATAATAGTGGCTTCTAAAGACCACGTTCAAAATGGCATTGCTGAAGGTATTGCCCAAGCTTGTCACGGAAAGTCTTCCCCTCTTAGAAGAATGAGACCTTATGATTATATCGTTTATTATTCAGGAAAACTCATCATGGGGCAAGATGATAAATGCCAAGAGTTTACAGCCATCGGGCAAGTAAAAGATGAAGAGGTCTATCAGTATCAGATGTCACCAGAGTTTTGTCCGTTTAGGCGAAATATACATTTCTTTGAGAGCAAAGCCGTTTCTATCTTACCACTCATTAATGATTTACAATTTATTCAAAACAAAAAATCTTGGGGATATCCGCTCAGATTTGGCTTTTTAGAAATCAATAAACATGATTTTGATTTAATTGCTTCACAAATGTTAGAAAATGAATATGTTTAAAGAGATTGAATTTACCCTTTAAAACGCTGACTAAGTCTGTAAGTGAAGTACTTCTCTAAATAGATTGCCCTAGTTGTAGTTATCTTTCACTAGAAGTACGTCAGTAACAAATCAATATGATAAAATAGCGAATTAATTTATTACTAACCTACGCTTTGTTGGAGAAAAAACACCAACAAGGACAAAAAACATATTGCTCATTTTGTATTATCATAAGATAAAACCATCAAAATAACAAATTTAATTATTTAAAAATAAAGCATTTACACATTCAAAAAAGTAAGAATTGGTTTATTTATATCAATCATTTACTTTTAAAAAAAAGACTTAAACATCCATATATTTATGAGTTAGCGGTCAGTTTAACAAACCACACAGAAATGAACCCAATCAATGGAAACAGTGATATTTTGCGGAATACAAGCGACAGGAAAAACTACTTTTTTTAAAGAGAATTTCTTTAAGACACATATTCGTATTTCTCTTGACTTACTTAAAACACGAAACAAAGAACAGAAATTTATTGACACTTGTTTAGCCACTCAACAACGCTATGTGGTAGACAACACCAATCCGACAAAAGTAGATAGGGCAAAATATATCTCCGATGCAAAAGCAAACAAGTTTAAAGTAGTCGGTTATTATTTCCAATCCAAGATAAATGACGCTTTAAACAGAAATAGTCAGCGTTTAGGAAAAGAAAATATTCCCGAAGTTGGAATAAAAGGAACATTCAACAAATTAGAAATCCCTACTTTTGACGAAGGATTTGATGAGTTATATTTTGTCGAAATTGACGACAATAATTTTAAAATAAAAGAATGGGAAAATGAAATTTGACGACTTGGATAATAAGATGCGTGTATATGAAACTTCGCAAGACCGTTGTGTCTTGCCGAATATGTATATCGTCGCAAGAATTGACGGTAGAAGTTTTACAAAACTGACAAAAGATATTCATAAATTCAAAGCACCTTTTGACGAAAAGTTTCGTGACCTTATGGTTGAAACGGTAAAACATCTTATGAACTGCGGATTTAATGTAATTTACGGTTTTACTGAAAGTGACGAAATTTCTTTATTGTTTCACTTCAACGAAACAGCTTTTTCTCGTAAGACAAGAAAGTTTATCTCAATTTTAGCTGGCGAGGCAAGTGCAAAATTTTCATCGTTACTTGGCGACATTGGTGCGTTCGATTGCAGACTTTCCGAAATTCCCAACAAACAACTTGTGGAAGATTATTTCAGGTGGAGAAATGAAGATGCTCACCGAAATGCTTTAAATGCGCATTGTTACTGGCGTTTGCGACAAGACAATTTTTCTCAAAGCGAAGCAACGGCAAAAATTGAGGGAATAAGTATCGCTGAAAAAAACGAACTTTTATTTCAATATGGAATTAATTTTAACGAATTACCAAATTGGCAAAAAAGAGGAATTGGCGTTTATTGGATAGACACTAAAAAGGAAGGTTATAATCCCAAGACCAATGAAAAGGTTTTAGTTGACAGACGAGAACTGTTTACGGACTTTAACTTACCAATGCGTGACGATTATAATCAATTTATATCAGAAATAATTGACAGAAATTAAAAGCCAAACTGCTAACACGGTATTGCTAAAATTGAAGCTGTACGGCTTTGATTAGGCATTTGTGCAAGGTTCAACATTCGTTCTTCGATTGAACTTTCATGTTGAAAATTCGCTCGCTGTTCCATGTCTTTTTGACTTGGAACGATAAATAAAATGCCGACTCAGTCTGCAAGTGAAGTACTTCTCTAAATAGATTGCACTAATTGTAGTTATCAAAAAAGCGATGTAGGTTAGCGACAAAACAATAAAGGCGAACATTATTTTATGAGTCACCTAACAATCATTTCAAATGGACTATTTACATAAAATTATTGGAGACTTTGAGATTCACTCAGTAGAAGGAATTATAGAATGTTTTGAAAATGGTATTGACCCAAATCAAATACACAATGACAAACCTCTTGTTTATGAAATGATAAACATGTATCTGCGAAGCCCTAAATTCAAAGACTGCATTAAAGCTTTTGTAGATTATGGTTTAAAATTTGAAGACAAAGTATTATTGTCTGTTTTACTTGATGATGCAAGAACACTTGACAGACTTCTAACTAATGACAAAACACTATTATACAAAAAATATTCATTAAACTGCACTTTTACTCCTCTATATCAAGTATCCCTTTTGCATATTTGTGCAGAATATAACCATTTGTCATGTGCTAAAATTCTTGTAAATCATGGAATCGACATCAATAACAAAGCTGGAGTTGATAATTTCGGATTTGGAGGACAAAGCCCAATTTTCCATACTGTTAATCAACATGCAAATGCTTGCCTTGACGTACTTGAATATCTTGTTTCACAAAGTGCAGATTTGTCACTAACAGTGCAGGGATTAATATGGGGAAAAGGTTATGAATGGGAAACATTCATTCCATCAGTAAATCCAATAAGTTATGCAATGATGGGATTGCTTAGACAATTTCAAAGAACAGAGCAACAAATCTATAAAGTAGTCTCTTTATTATTAAAAGCAGCATATAGTATAGACTATTTTCCTACAAATGTTCCTAATAAATATTTAAACAATTAGAAAAAGAATTGCACCATCGTATTCCCCACGTTACTGTAAGTCTTTTTTTGAATCGGAACGATAAAGATAACGCAGATTAAGTCTGCAAGTGAAGTACTTATGTAAATAGATTCGCCCTAGCATATTCCCAAAGACACGTATGTCTGCAACAAACCAACATAATAGGATAACCTCGTTAGAATTGTCAACTTTTAAAAAGTTGACAATTCTGCTACATCTTCGCTCTCGTTGGAATGTACGTTTTGTTAGTCTTTGCGACCTAGTAAAAACAACAAGAAAAAACCAAAACCTTTTCATGGATTTAATTTAGTTGGAAAAGCAATGTAAATTTGACTTTCTAATCAATCTATCAAACCATGAAAAACAATGCTTAAAAAAAACAATCTTCTACTATTAATGCTTCTGCTAATAGTAGCTGCTACAACTTGCGCTCAGAATGTTACGAGTAACAATGCTGTAATACCCCGAATGAGAGTTATCGTCGATAATGATTTCAGTGGCGACCCTGATGGGTTGTTTCAGCTTGCACATTTATTACTTTCACCCTCGGTGGAAATAAGAGGTATTATTGGCTCTCACTTAAGTGTTAATGATGGCTTCGACCCTTCTAAAACACAAGCTGATAATGCTGCTAACAAAGCAAAGGAATTATTACAAGTAATGGCTATCAAAAATAATATCCCTGTCTTTGCGGGTTCAAATACTGCTATGTTGAATGACAGTACTCCTGTGAAAAGTGAGGCTGTAAATTTTATTATCCAAGAAGCTTTACGCACTGATACTAAATTGCCTTTGTATGTGCTTTGCGGAGCAGGTTTAACGGAGATTGCTTCGGCTGTATTAACCAACCCACAAATAGCCAATAAGTTAACATTAATTTGGATTGGTGGCCCTGAATATAACGATTTGGCATTACCTCCACCCAATTTTTCTGACCCAGAATACAACCTTAAAATAGACATTTCAGCAGGGGCAGTTGTATTCAATAAATCAAATATTGCTTTGTGGCAAATTCCAAGAAATGCCTATCGACAATGTATCGTTTCTTACTCGCAGCTTTTGGTAAAGGTGAAACCAACAGGAAAAGTGGGGAATTATTTGACTACTGTGTTAGAAAATTTGATGAAGAGAATCCAACCTTATTATAATATTGGCGAGACCTATGTTTTAGGAGATAGTCCTCTAGTATTATTAACAGCTCTTCAATCATCTTTTGAAGCAGACCCCTCATCAAGTAGTTATGTAGTTAAGTTGGCTCCCAAAATCAATAAGTTTGGGGCTTACGAATATAATCATAAAGGAAGACCGATTCGGGTTTATAATCACTTAGATACTCATTTAATGTTTGAAGACTTTTTTGCAAAACTAGCGTTAATGAATCCTTATTGATTGCTTTATTTCGGAAGTTTAATATGAATAACTCCAACTAAAAAGGGTCAGTTGAAATATTTCAACTGACCCTTTTTTAGTAAAAGCTACATTAATAATTATGGGTTAGGAACACAATCTTTATTAACGTTGATTTCTGACTGTGGAATCGGCCAGATATAAGCTGGAGATGTAACAGGAATCGCAGCAATGTTAGCTTTAGCAGGAAGCGGTAAATTATTACGTTGCAAATCAATTGAACGGAAACCTTCACCTAAGAATTCGATTCTTCTTTCTGTTAATATAGCATTTACTAAGTCTGTTCCAGTTGCAAAATCAGCAGCAGTATAAGCTGCCGTAGAACGACCTCTTACAGCATTTAATAAAGCCAATGCCGAAGCATCAACACTTGCACCACCTAATCTAGCTTTAGCTTCAGCCAAGTTTAATAAAACCTCAGCATAACGCAAGACTGGAACAAAATCCTTGTGAACAGGGCCAGTTGGATATTTTGTTAAACGGAAACGTCCTGCATCACTTGCAAAATCATTTCTTACAAAATTAACACGTCTAGCATCCGTTGTTGAGAATGCTGAACTAGCCAAGATACCAGCAGGATTCAAAGAGAAATCACCAATACCAATTAAAGGTAAGTAATAACTAGCCAAACCATTTTGAGTACCTGGTAAATCGTTATCGCCCATTGGAAATGAGAAGATAGATTCAACAGTAGTATAAGGTGCTGCAAATACCGAAGCTACAGACGCTTGTAAAGCATTAGCTACACCAGTTGAAGCTTTGAAAGGAGCACTCGTTGAAACAATCTTATTTGATTCTGTCACTACATCAGCCCATTTGCCCATTGTCAAATTTACACGCACTTTCATGGCAATTGCACTGTTTTTATGTGCACGTGTAGTATTTAACAATGCTGTTGAATACGTTGAAGGAAGGTTTTGCTCTGCATAGTTCAAATCGGCAAGAATCTGAGTATATACTTCTGCTACAGTACTTCTTTTCAAATTGTTGTTACCGCTACCAACTTCGCCAATCAAACGTAAAGGTACTCCTAAACTAGCACCATTATCTTTCGTATAAGGCTGGGCATAGGTGTTTACCAAAGCATAGTATATCAAGGCTCTCAAGAATCTTGCTTCAGCTTTATATTGCGTAGCCAAAGTAGCATCTACAACACCTGCGTTTTTATCTAAGCCTTCTGCAAATAAATTCGCACGGTTTATCGCCAAATAGGCAGTATTCCACATATTTGTTGGCTCATTTGAAGACGAGTTGTTTGTATGGTTCCAAGTTTGTAAGGCTGTTACAGCATTGGAAGTTACATTCAAAAACTCTTCACCACGTACATCATTATAGATATAATAACGACCACCATATAATTGTCCGTTCTTTGTACTTGAATACAAACCATTTACCTGAGCCAAAACACGATCGGGTGTTGCAAAGGCATCTAAATCTGACAATGATGTAATGGGTGCGACTTCTAGCAAATCTTTTTCACACGACAACATGGTTGTCAGCATGATGAGGGAAGCCATCGATAGTTTGACAGTTCTGCCTATAGTTTTAAAAGTAATATTTATATTTTTTTTCATCTTAAAATCAATTTTAAAATTAGAAACTAACTGATAAACCAACTGTGTAAGTACGTGCTTGTGGCGTAGAGTTACGGTCAACACCTGGAGCAATGTTCGAGTTACGGTTTGTTGAAATTTCTGGGTCAGCACCAGTGTATCCTGTTATGATAAAAGCATTTTGTACTTGAGCATATAATCTAGCACTTGAGATTTTAGCTTTTTCCAATAAACCTTTCTTGAAAGTATATCCCAAAGAGATATTACGCATACGGATAAAGTCTCCTTTTTCTACGTTTTCAGAGATTGGCGTTGAAGAACCATTTGAGATATTATCACCAAATACTAAGCGTGGAATATTAGTAATATCTCCATCTTTTTGCCAACGATTCAAGATGTCAGTGTGGTTGTTCCAAGCACGTTGGTCACGAAGACCCGCCTTTGTACCATTGTAGATATAGTTACCTCCTGAGAATTGTAAGAATACACCTAAATCAAATGATTTGTATTTGAAATTATTGTCTAAACCTCCAAAGAATGTAGGGAAAGCAGTACCCCAAACCTTACGGTCAGAACCTGTAATAGAAGGAGCAGTTGTTCCGTCAGTTACATAAGTCCATTTTCCTGGGTGTGAATATTGTACTTCTTTACCAGCAGCATTTACAAAAATACGTTGTCCATTTTTAGGGTTAACGCCTCTTGTTTCTACTACGAAAATACTACCTACAGGATAGCCAACGCGAACGATGTTTGAGCTTTCTAAACCACCTGTTTGAGCAATGATATCAGCATTGTTGTTTGCTAAAGACAATACTTCGTTTGAGTTTGTCGAGATGTTGAAGTTAGCATTCCAAGTAAATCCTTTCTTTTCAAGTACTAAAGCACTCAATGTAAATTCCCAACCTTTATTAATCATCGAACCAACGTTAGTGTTGATTGAGTTGTTAGGTACACCACGCGAAGGTGCTTGAGGTTCAGCCAATACTAAGTCTGTAATATCGTTTTTGTAATAGTTAATTTCCCCAGTAATTCTGTCATTGAACAAACCATAGCTTAAACCGATATCTAACTTAGTACTTTGTTCCCATCTAAGGTTTGGATTACCTGCTTGAGCAAATACCCAAGTTGGAGATGAACCATATAAACCAGAACCGAATAAGCTTAGAGAAGCAAAGTCACTTACACCCGTGTTACCTACACGGCCCCAGCTAGAACGTAATTTTAATTCGTTAACTGTATTAGCCAATGATGATCCTTTCCAGAATGATTCTTCCGATAAACGCCATCCTAACGATGCACCAGGGAAGTTACCCCATTTGTTACCAGTAGCATAAGCAGAGTAACCATCACGACGCAATGTGAATGAAGCGATATATTTTTTGTCGTAATCGTAGTTCAAACGTCCAAAATAAGAAAGTAAACCATTTTGAGTTTGATAATTGCTACCTCCCGCTACGTTGTTCACGAAACTTCCTTGGAAACTAGTAAAGAATGGGTCAGATACGTTGTTTCTTGTAGCACCCCAACGGTTAACTGTGAATTTTTGAGCTTCAGTACCTACAACAATGGTTGCATTGTTTTTACCAACACCAAAATCATACGTTAAATAATTTTGCCAGTTCCACTGTTTGATGCTTGTATAATAGTTTGTAGCAATACCATTACTTCCGCCACCTTCACCATGAACAGGGTTACTAAAGCTAATATCTTCCACTTGTGTATTATCCATACCATAAGATGTTCTGAATACCAAGCCTTTGTACAATTTAACATCAGCAAAAACATTTGCTATTAAGTGAGCATTCTCAGAAGTAAACTTGCTTAAGTCCAAATCGGGAAGTGGGTTATAATATCCACCAGGGCCTTGTAAGTTATTACCTAAGCCCATGTTGTTTCCTGCTTTGTTGATGTTGTATGAACCATCAGCATTGTAAGGAGCAATGTTTGGAGCCAATACTAAAGGTAAACGACCTAAACCACCTGTAGAGAACGCACCTGTTGTTCCTGTGTTAGGCGATTGATTGAAACTGTTTGCGTAAGTAATATTTGAACCTATCGTGATATAATCGTTCAGTTTGTGCGAAACGTTCATACGGCCAGTCATACGACTAAAAGTATTTTTCTTAATCATACCATCTTGATCAGTATAACCCACTGAAAACGAATACTTTGTTTCCTTATTTCCACCATTCAAGCTTAAGTTATGGCTTTGTGAAATACCTGTTTGGTAAACATAATCATACCAGTTTGTATTTACTAAGCTACCATCAGCATTGTATGAAGGGAAGAATTGATTAGCCAAACCTGCGTTTTTAGCCGCTTCGTTCTTGATGTCCATGAACTGCTGGGCGTCTAACATTTTAAACTTTCTGAAAGCCTGAGTAGAACCCACCCAAGTATCATAAGTTAACTTAGCTCTGCCTTCTTTTCCTTTTTTAGTAGTAACCAACATTACCCCTGCAGCCGCTCTTGAACCATAAATAGCTGTTGCAGAAGCATCTTTCAAAATCTCAACTGACTCAATATCAGAGGGGTTAATATCACCAAGTGGGTTGTTTACAGTATAACCACCTGCAGATACATCACCAGAGTTGATAGGCATTCCATCAATTACGATTAATGGAGAAGAACTTTGGTTGATTGAAGATGTACCACGTACACGAATAACAGGAGCATTATTCAATACACCGTTTGGTGTTGTAATATTCACACCAGATACGCGTCCTTGTAAACCTTGGTCAAATGATTGTACTGGCTGTGAAGCAATCTGCTTTCCAGAAACTGAAGTTACTGCTCCAGTAATTACTTTCTTGCTCTGAGTACCGTAACCAACTACTACAACTTCGTTCAATTCAGAAATATCCAAATCTAATTGAGCATTGATTGTTTTTTGATTACCAACCTTTACAGACTTAGGCTTAAAACCTACAAAAGTAAATACAAGGGTTTCGCTTGGCGAAGCATTGATAGTGAATGAGCCATTTGCACTTGTTGTGGTTCCACGAGTTGTACCCATTACAGATACACTTACTCCTGGTAGCTCTGAGCCATTTTCTGACGTTGTGACTTTTCCTGTAATCTTATTTTGAGCAAAAAGTATGCTCGCACTGAAGACTAACAGCATGGTAAGTAGAAGTCTCTTCTTCATGCAATAATGGAGTTTTAGTTTGTTGATAGTTTATACTTACATTACTTGAAATGTTAATATTTCGTTAACATTTTCGATATGTGAAAATATGCAGTAACAATTGTTAAAACAATAACTTTTTTAATACAAATTAAAAAAACTTTAATAAATCCAACGAAAAAATAATTTAATACCAAATTATTGCGTTTTTAGCAATAATATTTTAAAGTAATATTTTACTTAATTTTAATATTGCAGAATTATAAACCAGAATATCACTAGAATAGCCATTCATCTTATGGCAATTAGTACTTATTACCAAATAATATTTTATAATCCTTTGCAAATAATTATAAGTAATTATATCCTATTTTATTCAACCAAATCCTAAAAATACGATTTCAAAAAAATAGGCATTGAGTAATTTAACATTCTAGCCTATTAAAATACTTGCTAAAGCCTAACTGATATAAATGCAAAACGCCCCTATGAAGACTCACAGGGGCGTTTTATATTATTTTTGTTAAGATTAATTGCTTGGTTTAGCAATCTCAACATTTACTCTTTTGCCTTTAATAGAAGCACCTTCCATACGGTTCAAAACAGTAGTTGCGTATTCTTTTGGAACATCAACAAATGAATATTTATCAAAGATATTGATTTGTCCTAGAGTGTTTCCAGGTATTCCTGATTCTCCGGCGAAAGCACCTACGATATTAGCAGGAGAAATCTTTTCGTCAAAACCAATGTTAACAAACATTCTTACCATGTTGGCATCCTGACGGTATGGTTTACCAGCTTTGTCTGTACGAGGACCACGGTCTTCAAAAGAACGAGGCTGACGGTCGTTTGAACGACCACCTGAACGGTCGTCGCGTGAATTACCACGTTCGAAACGTCCACCTTCTCTGTTTCCAAAACGATTTCCTGATTCACGATTTCCACCACGACCAGCATCTCTGCTTCCGAAACGGTCACCACTTCCACCACGTTCGTTTCTACGTGCATTGCGTTCTGCTTCTCCGTCTAAGTTTTCATCAGCGAATTCGTTTTTAGCAACACCCATGTTCATTTTAACTAAAGCAGCGATGATTTGCTCAGCAGTAAATCCAGAATGTTCTAAAGATGCATATACATCACCGAACAAATCTAAATCTCCTTCTTGGATAGTATTTTGAAGACGTTCGATAAACATTCCTTTTTTAACACCAACAACATCCGAGAACGATGGAATTACACCTTTGTCAATTTTAACTTTAGTATAATTCATGATGTCGCGTAGACGGTTACGTTCTGAACCTACTACCAAAGTAAATGCTTTACCTGATTTACCAGCACGACCAGTACGACCGATACGGTGTACATAATATTCTTCATCTAATGGAATGTCATAGTTAAATACAGCATCCACATCACTTACGTCAATACCACGAGCAGCAACGTCTGTAGCTACTAAAATAGTTACTACGCCTGAACGGAATTTAGCCATTACATTTGTACGTTGTGCTTGGCGTAAATCTCCATGAAGACCTTCAGCTGCATAACCACGTAATACTAATTCTTCTACAACTTCGTCAACTTTTTTCTTTTGGTTACAGAATACCAACGCTAATTTAACAGCATGTAAATCCATCAAACGAGTCATTACTTCTAACTTAGCTTTTCCTTTTACATCAAAGTATAATTGTTCGATGTTAGCATTAGTAATTTCGTTTTTCACTACTTTCACTAATTTAGGATTGTTCTGGTAGCGAGAAGTCAAGGCCATGATAGGCTTAGACATCGTAGCTGAGAAGAAAACTGTTTGACGGTCTTCGTTAGTTTCTTGTAAGATACTTTCGATATCTTCACGGAAGCCCATGTCTAGCATTTCATCTGCTTCGTCAAGAACAGCCATTTTAACATTTTCAAGTTTCAAAGCACGTCTTTCGATTAAATCGATAACACGTCCTGGCGTACCAACAACGATGTTTGCACCTGCTTTTAATGACTTGATTTGACGTTCGATTGAATCACCACCGAATACAGTAGTTACCCAAACGCCTTTTTTGTATTTTGATAATTTTTTAATTTCTTCAGTTACTTGAACAGCCAACTCACGTGTTGGGCAAAGTACTAAACCTTGTACGTATTTATCGAAAGCGATAACTTTGTCAATCATCGGGATACCAAACGCCGCAGTCTTACCTGTACCTGTTTGTGCTTGTCCGATTACATCACGACCTTCTAATAAATAAGGAATTGCTTCTGATTGGATTGGTGAAGCAGTTTCGAACCCCATGTCCTTTACTGCATTTTTGATGTCTTCCGACACGGAAAGCTCATCGAATCTTAATCTTGTGATTTCACTCATGATTTTTCTAAAACGATTTCAAAGACGTGCACAATCAATAAGAAATAGGATAAAACCAATTTCTTTGGGATATGTGGTATTCAAAGATTTCGTTGCCTTTGTTTGTATAGCCTATCAAACGACATGAAGAAGATTGAGGGCATCGACCTGATGCTCCACTCGTTCCTGAGACTAATAATTTGTAATTGATTTGAAATAATTGCTTTAATGATGCCCGAACATCCGTTAAAGCTCTGGGAGACCGACTTAGAACTGTAAAAAGTTCCTGAGAAGAATTGTTTCGTATCCAACGAAACGTACACAGAGACGTGCGGATGTTTTTTGTATTAATTTTTCACAAAGGTACGCCAATGTTTTGTATTAGCAAATCTTTCTTGCATTTTTTTTAGAAAATAAAATTTAACCTTTACAATGTTAACCTTTAAATAATACTATCACACAACATAGGAATGCATTTATGCCTTTAAAACCTGACATAAACCAAACGACTTTATACCAATACTGATTCCCTTTTCAAAAATTATTGCAGAACCAAACAGATTTATGTAAAATTTGTGAAAACTTTAACCAATATTTAAATAGATATAAGCGTTATATCTAAAATAACAATTTGTATTATTCCATGAAAAAATCAATCTTATTAAGTTTATTCGGCTATTTAATTTGTATTAATACGGGTTTTTCGCAAGTTTTCTCAGATTCTGTATTTATAAATATCCAAGGTACGATAGGTAAGCTTCAAGGCGAAAACGAAAACCTAAAAAGCCGTTTAGAAATGCAAAGTCGTTCACTGTCGGACATTTCTAAGAATCAATCGCTCAGTGATAAAACCAAATGGGAGAAAATTAGAACTAACTTGGTAAAAAGTGCGGAGGTATATAAAATTTTAAGTGATGATATTATCGATTTAAAATCACAGGTAATTAACCAAGACTATCAAGGGTATATTAAAAAACTTAGCTCGGTTGAAAAAGGGCCATTAGGATTTTCTTTTGAAGAGGTAATCATGAAGACGGCTCAAAACAAAGCCATTTTCACTAAAAAAGAAAAGAACGAACGTTTCATGACTGTATTAAAGAGTTTAAAGGATAGCCCAATCGTAGGCCTAATTCCTTATGCTTCGCAGGCTGTCAATCTTTCGACGGCAGCGGTGAATGTAGCTTATGCAGCTGGAGTACAAGACAAAAAGGTCAATTTTGATAAAATCCGTGAATTTGAAAAGGAGCTTCAACGCTATACGGGTTTTTATAATGCTTTAGATAAAGCCAATTTAACCAATACCAATTCAAGTTCGCAAACAGTTACTTTGCTAGAAGCACTTCAATTAGATTTATTGGAAAAATTCAAGAAGGACGTCCAAAAGGTTGGTTATAATCCGAGAGATATTAGAAATGATGAATCGTTGGACGATTATTTCAATTATTTGGTGGGTGAATTTAATACAGACTATGTAAAGAAAAGAGTAGCTGATATTGAAAGCAAGTACACTCAAAAAGATGGCAAAATAAATTTAGCAGATATGCTTCAAACAGAACTGGACGTTAGACATGTAAACAATAATTTAGATTATTTACAAAGTCTGTGCAATCGTTTTATTGGTATTCATGACCAATATTTTGACTTAGAAAACCGCTATTTTGACCAAGTTAAACAGGCAATCAGCGTAGCTAAAGCCAATAATATTATCGAAGCCGTAGGCGACCGCCCAGCACAGATGGTTTATGATGATTTAATAAAAGAACTGGGAGCGAAAAAGAAAAAGAAAGATTCGGCCATTAAGTCAAGTATCAATATCAAGGAATTGAAGGATAAAATTGATTCTGTTGATATTTATAAGATACTTTAATTTTTTTAAATCTTTATCTACAAAATACCTCTTTCTCAAAAGAAGGAGGTATTTTTATGCACTGATTGCTCATATTTTCGACAAACCATCAACTCCATCACATATGTCTTATCGTTCATTATTAATTTTACTTTTATTGTCTGTCAACCTCTTTGCTCAGCAAAAACAGCCTTCGGCTTTTCAAGTTGTTCCCTTGGGTGTAAAAGGCGGAACAGATGAAAGAAATCTTTCGGCTTATATGCTCGCTCCTATCGCTACCAACGACTATGTCTGTCTGGATGCTGGCACTGTGTATGCAGGGATAGAGAAAGCTGTAGAGAACAAAGTATTTAAAGTAACTGCCACAGAAGTATTAAGAAAATACATCAAAGGTTATTTTATTTCTCATGCCCACCTAGACCATGTTTCTGGCTTAATCATTAACTCTCCTGGAGATTCTTCCAAAACCGTTTATGCCACCGACAAATGTATGCAAATGATGCAAAATCATTATTTTAATGACCAAACTTGGGCTAATTTTGGCGATGAAGGCAAAGGATTCCTAATCAAAAAATACCATTTTCAAACGTTAAAAGTTGGTGAGGAAAGCAATATCACCAATACTTCTATGACAGTAAAGGCTTTACCTTTAAGCCATGTTAACCCTTATGAAAGCACAGCTTTTTTAATTAGGAATCAGAACGATTATGCCTTATATCTTGGTGATACTGGTCCAGATGAAGTTGAAAAAAGCAACAAATTGGCTTTACTCTGGAAAGAAATCGCCCCACTAATTCAACAGAAGCAATTGAGAGGTATTTTTATTGAAGTATCATTCCCTAATGAGCAGCCTGACAAATCACTGTTTGGGCACCTTACACCAAATTGGATTATGAAAGAAATGAATAAACTGAGTGATTTAACAGGAAAAGAAGCCTTGAAAGGTTTTAAGTTGATTATTACACATTTAAAACCTCCAGCAATCAATGAAGCAAAAATCAAAAAACAATTAATAGCACAAAATACCTTGGGGTTAAACCTTATTTTCCCAGAACAAGGAAAACGTTTTGAATTGTAAATTGATGTTAAGTTTATTCAAAACCCTGTGTGATGTCAAATGCTATCACACAGGGTTTTATTTTTGAAAAGTACTCGACAGAATCTATTGACCAGAGTGTAAGCCAACCAGATTGCCCTCTGTATCGATAAAGAAAGCCATATTACCTGTTTCGGGGTCGATGTTGGTTTTGGGCATGGTAACAGTACCTCCGGCACTTTCTATTTTATCTAACACCAATTGTAAGTCGGGGTTGGCATTCAAGTAAATAAGAGCACCGGTTGTACTCGGAGTATGATAAGGGCTTTTTACCAATGCACCACCAGACTTCGGACTTTGCGAGGGGAACATTAGCATTTGCATACTCATCATTTCGAGGGGAATCATCTCTATATCAAAGATTGTTTCATAAAACTTTTTTGCTCTTTCCACATCAATAATGGGGATTTCAAACCAATTCAAAGCATTGGTTGTGGCACTTAATTTTTCCATGTTAACAGTATTAAAGGTTTAATTAATAATTCTATTGTCTTTAGCCACATATTTAGCAAAACCCAACAAAGCACCCGTCACCATGATATTACGAAAGAAATTCACCATTTCTAGTTCTTTCTCTCTGTTAAGGTTTTCAGCCATCATTTCTGTACCAAGTTCATGACCCATCGCTCGGGGAAAATGCACCAAAATGGCCATTAATATTACATAAACTGCCATCAGAGTATAGGCTAGTTTATCATATTTACCAATTAAAGCACTGATAATAAAGGCAAGAATACAAAAAGCTGTAAAGTAATTTAAAAAGTAAGGGAAAGGTAAATAATCTGGCACAAAAGCTGCCCCGACGTCAGGTTTTCCGAAATGTAACCCAACATACATCAAAAAGGAAATGGGGAATATCCAACGACCTAAATTTAGAAATTTTTCCATGGTATTGCAAGTTTATATGGTTGGAAAAGGAATAATAGGACGAATTTCGACACTGCCATTTTCATATTTTAGCATAGGGCAGGTTTTACTCCACTGTTGTACTTCTTGAAGGGTTTCGGCTTTACAAATAAGGTAACCCGCTACCAGCAAATTACGCTCAGTTTTGTCTGGCCCTTCGCTAATACCTTGCTTACTAACAACCTGTCCATAATATTCTATTGGCTGGGTTGATACCAACTTGCCTTGCATAGCAATATTGCCGATCCAAGCTTGCCAAGCAGGCATATCTTCTGCCATATCTTGGGGAGTAGTGATATAGGCATTATCACCACTGATATCTCGGAATAAAAGTAAGTACTCTTTCATTGGTCTGTTATTAAATTGTGAATGATGAAACAAAATTCTACAATTCAAGCACCATGAACATTGACAAATGTCAACGTTTTAGAGTTTTGCTTTTAATCTACTAAAAGTTTCCTGAGAAATGCCTAAATAAGAAGCAATGAGTTTACTTGAAAGACGGGTCATTAATTTGGGGCGGTATTCCATTAACCACTTTATTCTTTCCAGAGCCGTTAATGAAACAAAGGTGTTAATTCTATACACTGAATTGGCGTAAGATGCCTCTAAGATTTGTTTATACACTTTATCAAATTGTGGCACAGTTTCAACTAATAACTGGAAACTCTGCCTATCAATGGCTAAAAGACTACACGGTTCTACTGCCCTTATGTTTTCGGTAGCTGGGGACTGGCTTCCAAAACTCATTAATTCCGAACACCAATTGTTTTCAGTGATAATATCACGGGTATTTTCATTGGACTCACGGTCGTAAACATATACTTGTAAACAACCCTCTGCCACAAAATAAACATATTTACAGATTTCTCCTTGACTTAAAATCTGTTCGTTACGTTTAATTTTTAAGGGTTTGAAGCACTGAAGTACTTCATCCAATCGGGGAACGTTATTCCCAAGCCTTTCTATGATATGCTCGCGAAGAATATTGATAATCACAATTAATTTGATTTTGAGGATTATACTCATAACCAAATTGGGGAATTATATGTTTTTAAATTTAATATTAACTTTTTCAATTATTGGTTTTTAAAGCAAATGGCTTTTACCGAGAACCTATTAACCCGTAGAAAGGAATGTAAGCGTATATTCTTTCGTAACATTACTCATGGCATTACTTTGCAAGTAATGCCATGAGTAATGTTACCGTATTTATTTACCCACTTTGATATGCTCAAAATCTTCTTTCTTGGTAAAATATTCTAATCCTACAATTAATATTATCGTAATGGCAAAATTAAGTTTTTGCATGATCGGTAAGAAAATCAGGAAAGTACCAGATCCATAGAGATATAGCGTACCATAAAAAACAAGAAGACAAATAACAGACAGAGCTTTGAATAAATGTAACTTCGATTTGAAAACGAAAACAGTAATGTAAAAAATACTGATAAGAAACATTGTACTTGCGATAGTAATCATTGTATCGTGCAAGGGAGTCGCTATTAAAAAAGTAAATACCATACCAATACCTCCACAGTATTTAATGACATTAGCAGCACCTTTGTTCGGTATTTTCTTTGAAAATTTACTAAAAAATATTGCAAAACTTGCCGAAAGAAAAATCATTCCTACAATAGCCCAAAAACGAGCAGGGTTATCTAAACCATTTACTGCTTTCTCCCCAAAAAGATTACTAATGAAATTACTTTTCCAGTTAAAACCAATGGAGTTTTTGTCAAATATCGAACCACCCGGATAGTTAAATGTCGCTACCAGAATTAATGTTAAGGATATGATTATTCCAATGAGAACTGAATATCTTTTTAGCATGGAGGTTTTGTGTTAAACGTTCGGAGAACGTTAATATCTATCGTTCGACTTGCCCTTACGGAACAAGTCGAACAGCTTTGTACTCAGAAAAAGTTTTTTTTATCGTTTGACTTGACATTACAGAACAAGTCGAACAGTCTTACTTTTACCGACTTCTACTCCCCCACCAACTTCAAAATATCCGACAAAATTTTAGGGTCACTTGGGCGTTTGGCATCACTATCTACGATATTCCCTTTTTTATCCATCAGCATATACCTTGGGATAGATTCTAGCTTGAAAAATTTGGCTGCACCAGACTCCCACCCTCCTTTTGAATAGATATTTTTCTGATTTTCAATATCTAAATCTTTCATTGCTTTACGCCAGTTCTGTTCTTCTTCGTCGATAGAGATGTATAAGAAAACTACTTCTTTGCGTTGTTTCTCACTTAATTTTTCTTGCAACTGTTTTGAAAAAGGGAACTCCTTACGACATGGTCCACACCAAGATGCCCAGAAATCTAAGTAAACTACTTTCCCTTTTAAACTAGCCAATGATAATTCTTTACCATCTGGAGTAATTGCTTTAAACCATTTACTATCCTCCTCTTTAGCCTTTACTACCTCGTCTTTTTTGCTCATTACTTCGCCACATTTTTCTTTGATTAAAGTAGCATATTGCTCTGAATTAGGTGTAGCCGTTAACGCAGCAAAAGTATTTCGGACAACCGAAGGCAAGCAATATTGGCACTGACTGTTTAATAAATAAGCTAAATAAAATTGATATGCTTTTACAGGCAAATGTTCTCTGGCAAAAAAATGCTTATCCTCCATAGACTTGTTTACATCAGCATACTTCTGAAAGCCATGAGCTTTGGTATTAAAGTAAGTCACATAATAAATCAAGAAGCTACGGTAAGAAGATGAAAGCAGGGCTGTTTCATCCTGAATCTTTTTTTCATCTAATCCCTCCAACAAAGTACTTGGCAATGATAAAACCTGTGCTTGCGCTTGATTAGCATTTCCTCTTTCAATAGGATATGCTAATATATAAGTCCAATAATTCCATCGAATCTGATTTTCAATGTATTGCTTGAATTCATCCGAAAATTTGGCTTGGTCTGGAAATGTCTTATAATAGTCAGATTGTGCTTTTTTTGATTCAAACAAATTCATTTCAAGTTCATCAACAGGCACTTGCATCACCTTTTTCAGCATTAACGAAGGTGTAAAGTCAGTCTTGAATTGCTGATAAAATTTAGTTAGAAAATTATTTTCTAATGCCTTATCTCCTTTCAATGTGATAGGTTTATTGACATCTTGGGCATCGAATTCAAGTTCAATCTGATTCCCTTTTCCTACAAACAACTCAATGTACCGCTCCTTTACTTTCAATGCTACTACCGCATTTTGTGGAACAGTTAGCTTAAACTGAAAACGGTTTTCACCAGTCAAAGCTGTTTTTTGTACCGATGGTTTAACGCCTAACATCAAGGCATCATACACTAAAGTAAGCGTATCGCCCTTGGCATTATCTACTTTTCCCGAAATGGTTACATTTTGCCCAAAAGTAAATTGTGCTACTATGAGCAAAAGCATTGAAAGGAAATATTTCATAATTATCACATTAAAATAAACGTCGTTGCAGGGTAAATAAAGCAGTAAACACTTTAAACCGCACTAGAGAACAGCTCAAATCCTACTGATTACCCATATCTTTTAAAAAGTTGAAATGGAGATAGGATTATTGATAAAATTGGTTAAAATGGGCTTAAATTGCTTTTAAAACCAAGCCTTGAAGACCTCATCCCTAGCGAGGGACTTAAGTCCTTTAATAGAGATTAATATACTGATTTTCAGTTAATTATAAACTTGTGAGTAATCAGTAAAGCTCAAATCTTACAGCTATCCTCACTTCACATGTTTTGCTAAGTATTTTCTAATCGCTGCTGTCCAAATTTGATAGCCTTTTGCATTCAAATGTAGGTTGTCGGCTACGAAAACATCTTGCATCAGCTCACCATTAGGCAAATAATAGTGCTTTTGTACATCAATAAAATGAAGTTTTTTAGTTGTTTTGCAATAGTCTTCAATCAATTGGTTAGCCTTTTTTTGTTGGTCTACTATTTTTACTCTAGCAATACTTGGGCGAATTGAAATATACGCAATAGTAGCTTTTGGCAATTGCTTCTTTGCTTTCTCAACAAATATTTTAAAGTCTTCAAACACTGTTTCTGGACTTTTTCCAGATGCTAAGTCGTTATCACCTTCATACACTAAAATGTGTTTGGGTTGATATTTAGCCACAATTCTATCAAAATACTCGTTGGCATCACTCATCACAGACCCACCAAAACCTCGGTTAATAACGGCATAGCCTGTTAAATCTTCTTTGTAAGTAGTCCATAAGCGAAGGGAAGAACTTCCAACCAATAATATTTGCTTGGGAGCTGGCATTGAAATTGAATCGCTTTTTTCAAAAGCTTTGATTTCATTTTCAAATTTATTTTGTGCCCAACAAAACTGACTCACTAAAATTGCGGCAATTAACAATACTTTTTTCATTTGAGATTATTTTTTGAGTTTAATTACCATTGAATACCAGTCAATCCTTTGCTTTGTAAATATTCATTGGCTTGTGAAAAATGCTTATTCCCAAACCAACCACCCGAATTGGCGGCCATTGGCGAGGGATGTTTAGATTTTAAAACTAAGTGTTTTGAAGCATTTATGATTGCCCCTTTATCCTGTGCATACTTTCCCCATAGCATAAACACTACGCCTTCTTTTTCTTCTGAAATACACCTGATGACAGCATCCGTAAAAACTTCCCAGCCTTTTCTTTGGTGCGACCCTGCCTCTGAAGCCCGCACAGTCAACGTAGCATTCAACAACAATACTCCTTGATTTGCCCAGCGTTCTAAATTACCAGATTTGGGTACTGGGATGCCTAAATCGTCTTTTATTTCTTTAAAAATATTAATCAGTGACGGAGGTGCAGGTATGCCATCATTCACAGAGAAAGAAAGCCCCATTGCCTGTCCTGCTCCATGATAAGGATCTTGCCCTAGAATAACTACTTTTGTGTTCTCAAAAGAGCATTTATCAAAAGCATTGAAAATAAGTTTTCCGGGTGGATATACTGTTCCGATGCTATACTCGTTTTTAACAAAGTCAACCAAGGTTTTAAAATAAGGTTTTTCAAATTCTGGGTTTAATTTTTCTTTCCAAGAATCTTCAATTTTCACGTTCATTATTCAATGGGTTTTAATAAATTTCTTAATTACGTTGATTTTTCAGACAATGTAATGTAATTTTCGGTAAAATATATTGTAAAAAAACTAATAAAAAAAATGGTCTCAGCTATCACAAATGGTGTAAAGGTAAGCGTTTTGACCCACTTTCAACCTGAATATTCTAATCCATTTCAAGGAAATTTTGTTTTTTCATATCATATCAAAATTCATAATGGAAGCGATTATACTGTAAAACTTTTGCGTCGTCATTGGTATATTCATGATGCTAACGGACTTGTGCGCGAGGTAGAGGGCGAAGGTGTAGTAGGGCAACAACCTACCTTAGAACCGGGTCAATCTTATGAATATACAAGTGGATGTAATTTAAACACTTCGCTTGGCAAAATGGCAGGTACTTATCAAATGGAGCGTATTTTTGATGGCAAATTTTTCAATGTTGTCATCCCTGACTTTACGATGGTTGCTCCTTTTAGAATGAATTAAAATACTGTATATCAGTAATAAAAACTCATAATTCACAACTTATAACTCATCAACCCAGTCGATTTTGTTTAAAAGATATTTTCAATATTTACTTGCTTCAAAAAACGAGCACGCTATTCATTCGCCCTTTGTTTTTCAACTTTACACACAAATTATTCTCGCAAAAAAGTTTAAGTCACCATATTTCACAGCTATTGAGGATTTAAGAAAACGTTTGTTGAAAAATGAAAGGGTTATTGAAATTACAGATTTTGGGGCAGGGTCTAAAATACACAAATCAACTTCTAGGCAAATCAAGCAAATTGCCAAAAGTGCTGAAAAGCCCTCAAAATTTGGCAAATTAATTTTCAGGCTTATTCAACATTTTGAGCCAAAGGTAATTTTCGATTTAGGAACTTCATTAGGTGTCACTACTGTGTATGAGTCTAAAGCGAAACAAGATGCTAAAATAGTTACGTTTGAGGGATGCCCAACTACCGCAAAAATTGCCCAAGAGAATTTCGATGCATTAGAAGCCAATAATATAGAAATTGTCGTGGGGAATTTGGATGAAACGCTAACGAAACAAATCGCAAAAATTGAGAGACTTGATTTTGCTTTCTTTGATGCCAATCATCGCTATGAACCCACTGTGAAGTATTTTGAAATATGTTTAGAAAAAGCCCACGAATCTTCGCTTTTTATATTTGATGACATCCATTGGTCAGAAGAAATGCAGGAAGCATGGCAATATATCAAGGCACATCCGAGTGTGATGATTACAATAGACTTGTTTTTTATTGGTTTAGTTTTTTTCAGAAAAAACCAGCCTAAACAAGATTTTATATTAAGGTTCTAACAAAAAAAGTCTCTGAGAAAATTTTCTCAGAGACTTTTTTTGTTATTGAGTGATTTAGTGAATGAGCGATTTAGTGATTAATACATTACACTTTGGAAGATGTTATTAAACTACTTTATTTTTAGAATTAAATCAACACCTTAAACTCAAAGCTCATCACTCGAAGCTCACAGCTCATTACTGATAACTCAAAAAACTCTTACTTGACAATTACACCAGTAGCTACAAAACCTAAGGCTTTTTCTGGTTTCTTGATTTTAGCAATTTCGTCTTTACTTTTTCCAGCATCTTCGGCATAGTGTTTCAAATCAATGACCGAAGTAGTTTTTACTTTAGCTGTTCCATCGATTACGACTGTCTTACCAGCAATATCTTTGGGTACAAAAAAGCCGTAATCTTTAAAAGTCACACGCATTGTTTGTCCGTCGTCTAACTTTACTTTCATCCAACATCCTTTTGCTTGACAAACAGACTCTACTACACCCGACACTTTGGCTGTAATCTGTTCATTATCATTCGCTTTCTTTAATAATTCAGCTGTTGATATAGCACCTTCTTCCGTAATTTCTTCTCCAAATTTACTTTGTGCATTAATGGTAAATGCTCCTGCCATTAATGATAATACAAGTATTAACTTTTTCATTTTCTTAGTTTTTATATGTGTTTAATGAATAGCACAAAATTAAAGAATAGAGTTTATTTTACTTTTACTATTTAAGTTTAAAACCTTGGCGATAGGTTAAAAATAAACCTTCGGAATGTTCAAAAGAATGATTGTTTAAATCCAGATAAGGCTCAAACCTGAATGTTAGCCATAGGTTATCAATCAGCTTCCAATCTTTCATAAACCTAAAGAATAATAGCTTACGTTCTTTTTCTAATTGATTGGGGTTTCTGTAAATTCTTCCAACAGATTGATACAAATCTCCGCCCATTTCTGAACTATAACCATTTGACTGCCAATAGCTCAACATCAAATTCATCACCTTTGTTTCTGCTAATATATTCAAATAAATACCAGAGCCGTCTGAGAAGTACGGACTATAACCCGAATTTTGACGATAACCTAACCAGTAGTTCTGTGTTTTTATACTTTGAATAAAACCGTTGGTTTTCAATGCAGCTTCTACGCCAAGAGCAACATTCGTATAGGTTACTACTTGATTGGTATCCTTATCGCTCGTTATTTGCCCACCATGATGTAATAAAGTCAATTGAACAGGAAGAGATAGGCTAAAGTTTTTTCGTTGAATTAAGCGCTTGTTCCAAGAAAATCCTGCAAAGATTTTCTCTTGAAAATCAGAGCCTTTATAAATCATTTGTTGCCAATCAATCCAGCTATCAAAAAAAGTCTTTGAAGTGCGTTTGGTGTATTGGATACCTAATTCTTGTCGGTTCAGAATCACCCGTTCAAAATTCATCATCGGTTCAACCAAATGATGATTTAGTTGTCCATCCAAATTGCCAAATAAAAATTGGGAAGAATCTTTTTGAACCCTGATAGTAAAAATTGGCTGAACTGCCGTGAATTTATCATTGCCAAAATCTTTCCAAGCATACACCCCAGCTTCTATGCTGACATTGGGTGCTGGTTGGTAAATAAGTTTGGGCGAAAATTGATTCCCAAAAAGCGTATAACCATCTGCAATTTTTCCAAAGTATTCATTATTCTTCAGAAAACTGAAGCTATTGAATTGAAAATAAAGCTGTTGATTTTTGGTGGAATCAATGTGCTGGAAAGTCTCCAAGCGAGTATTGTTTAACTGAGCAAAGGTATACTGAGCTGTAAACAAAAAGAGGGCTAAAGTTATTTGAAAAAATCGTCTGAACATTTGCTAGCAAAGTACTTTAAATTGCTGAAAAATTGGTAATTTCACCAATAAAAATTTTGAATTCGGGTATTGAGTTCTACTTATCAATGACACTAAAATCTTTTCATTGATTCCCTATGGCACGTTGTTTTTAATAAAATTTCAATGAGCAGCTTGATTTCCCGAATTAAAACCAAAATTTAACCTAAAATCCATCATGGCAAAACAACAAGCGGAGGCAACAAATCCTGCCAACGAAAAATTAAAAGCATTACAAACAACGCTTGAAAAATTAGACAAAGCTTACGGCAAAGGTACAGTAATGCGTTTGTCAGATAGTAAAGTACTTGATGTTCCTGTCATTTCAACAGGTTCATTAGGTCTAGATTTAGCCCTTGGTGTAGGGGGCGTACCACGTGGAAGAGTAATCGAAATCTACGGTCCAGAATCTTCAGGTAAAACTACCCTAACAATGCACTGTATTGCAGAAGCACAAAAAGCAGGTGGTTTGGCAGCTTTTATTGATGCTGAACACGCTTTTGACAAAGGATATGCTGAAAAATTAGGAATTGATACGGCTAATTTATTGATTTCACAGCCAGATAGCGGTGAACAAGCTTTAGAAATTGCTGAACAATTGATTTCATCAGGTGCGATTGATATTTGTGTGATTGACTCTGTGGCAGCCCTTGTTCCTAAGGCTGAGCTTGAAGGCGATATGGGTGATTCTAAGATGGGTCTTCAAGCTCGTTTGATGTCTCAGGCTTTGCGTAAATTAACGGGTGTTATCAATAGAACTGGCTGTTGCTGTATTTTTATCAACCAATTGCGTGATAAAATCGGCGTAATGTTTGGTAGCCCTGAAACAACTACGGGGGGTAATGCCTTGAAATTCTATGCATCTGTACGTTTGGATATTCGTAGAATTGGTCAAATCAAAGATGGCGACAATGTAATCGGTAACCGTACTCGTGTAAAGGTTGTTAAAAACAAAGTAGCTCCTCCGTTCAAGGTAGTTGAGTTCGATATCATGTATGGCGAAGGTATTTCTAAGGCTGGTGAAGTATTAGATTTAGCCGTTGACATGGAAGTGGTAAAAAAATCAGGTTCATGGTTCAGTTATGGTACTAACCGTTTAGGTCAAGGACGTGACGGCGTGAAAGATATGTTGAAAGACAATCCAGATTTGTTAGAAGAACTTGAAAACAAAATCAAGGAAAAAATCAAAGGTGACGAGAAAGCCTTGCTTGATACGCTAGAACCCAACATTGCTGATGACGGTGAATTAGAATAATTTAGGCTTTTAGCAAAAACTAGATAGTTTTTTGCATTAAAAAGGTGAAAATCAAATGATTTTCACCTTTTTTTTATTACTTTCAAAAGAAAATCTAAATCTGGCTTCGTAATACCCATAAGAATGTCTGAACACAAAAAACGTAGGAAAGTAGAAATTTGTCATAATTGTCATACATTATTAAGACCTGAAGATAATTTTTGTCCAAATTGTGGTCAAGAAAACCATGATTTAAAAGTACCTATCGGTCACTTATTATTTGAAGTAATCGAAGGGTTTACTCATCTCGACACTAAATTATTCAATACACTACGGTCTATTTTTCTTTATCCGGGTAAAATCACGAAAGATTTTCTTGAAGGACGCAGAGGACGCTACATTCCTCCTATCCGTCTGTATTTTCTAGCTTCTGCTGTGTTCTTCTTGTTCTTAGGCATTATGGCTGACGAAGCTATTGAACAAGGACAAAATGGTTCTTTGAATGGCTTTGTGGATAAAGTATCTACTACTAAAAGTAAAGAAGAAAAAGAAAATAAGAAAAAACTAAAAGAGGCTTCTCAAAAGCTAAAAGCCATTAAATCATCAAACGATACAAATGGATTGTATGAAGCACAACAAGATTATGAAGAAATAAAAAGTGATATTGAGGATTTAAAAGAACAAACGAACGAAATAAAAAAACAAACGAATGGTTGGATAGATTTTGTGGATCTTGATGCTGGTGAAATTTTAGATGAAATGAACATTCAGGAAGATGATACATTAAGAAAATTAATCAAGAACCTGCCTGAAACTAAACAACGCCAAAGGCTGATTGCGATTCAGAAACAAATCGTTTTAGATAGTATTAATACCGAAGAACTAACCGATGTAAGTAATGAAATGAGTGAATATTTTACTGAAACTATCGGTACAAAAAATCAGCTAAAATATACCTTGAGGCTACATTCCTTGAAGAATAATGCTGAAATACCCATCCATTATTTTCAAGATACTATTATCACGATTAAAGGAAGTGATGGAAACCTTGAAAACAAAGCTTATAAAGAAAGGCTTCTTAAGATGTCTGATAGAGAATTGGATAGTTTACTTGTCATCAGAGAGAAAAAAGGACATGAGATGAACATCATGGGGCTAAAACCACTTGAAAGAGGCTTTTTAAGAAATGTTACCCATTATGAATTAGCCTTTGAAAATGATGCTGAAGAAGCTATCAGAGAAATCACTCATTTTGGTATCGGGGTATTTTCGGTAATGATGTTTATCCTGATGCCTATTGTAGCTTATTTATTAAAAGTCATTTATAGTACCCGCACCCATAGCTTTTTTACTTATCCTTTCAGGATTTTACGTTATTTATGGGATTGGATTTTGTATCTGATTCGATTCAGAAAAACAAGAAAATATCAAGGAATACCACGCATCAATGAAGGGCATACACGCTATTATTATGAACACCTTATCTTTTCGATACACATTCATAGTGTGATGTTTCTGATGATTGTTATTTTTGTAGGAGGTGGTATATTTTTAGGCTATTGGCGACAGGCCCTTACAGCTACGATGTTTGGCTTTGCACTCTATTTTATAGTAGCCTTGAAAGTAGTTTACCGGCAAAGAGTAGTGAAAACTATTTTCAAATCGTTTATCTTATTTTTCTTATACATTATTTCATTCTTCACTATTCTGAGTATTACTGGCGCTATCAAATTTGCCTTGTCATAAAAAATTAAAAGGGTTGAGTATCAAAAACTCAACCCTTTTAATTTTTCTTTTCTCTTACTACCCGTACTTTAAAAGGTGGGTTGTCAGAGGCATCTAATAGTCCGTTTACAATATTTTTAAGCTTCGCAAACAAACTTTTGGGTTTGGTTGTATCGCCAGTATCTCTATAATCATTTAAGACAAACTTGATTTTCAGTTTCCCTTTCGGGTTATCTATCACCACGTTTGTATGTTTCAATGGCATAAGTTCAATTGGGTCAATATCTTCGGCAAAAGATTTCACACAAAATGTACTTATTAATAAGAGGGTAAAGAGTATCTTTTTTTTCATAAGATTATATTTGAAGAGCTGAATAGTAAAACAAAAATACGAGTTGAAAACAATTTTACAAGACACTACGCAAAAAAGCCCGAAGAAAAATTACTTTTATCTTCGGGCTTTTCTTGGTTTTATACCTAGTTTTTAACTCTTACTCGGTTGAAATATTTATATAATTTCTGCATGGTCTTCTCTACCTCCTTATCCGTCTCTAGCATAATGCTAATGGTTTGAACGGCATGGATTACCGTACTGTGGTCTCTACCTCCAAAATGATAACCGATTGACTTTAAAGGTAAATTGGTAAATTCCTTCATCAAATACATGGCAATTTGTCGAGGAAAAACCGTTTCTTTCTTGCGGCTTTTACTTTTCAAATCCGACATATTTACATCAAAATGGCTTGTCACAGCATCCAAAATAGAATCTACTGTCACTTCTTTTTCATTATCTACTACAATATTCTTGAGCGTAGTCCTAGCCAAATCCATGTCTATTTCCTTACGGTTCAGCGAAGCATGTGCCATTAATGAAACGATAACGCCTTCCATTTCACGGACGTTGGTATCGATACTATGAGCCAAGTATTCTATTACCTTATCTTCAATATAAATGCCGTCAGCTTGTAACTTCTTCTGTAAAATAGCAATCCTCGTTTCAAAATCAGGCTGTTGCACATCGGCCGTCAATCCCCATTTAAAACGTGATAACAAACGATCTTGCATACCAGCTAATTCTCTAGGAGCCCTATCAGACGACATGATGATTTGTTTACCCGACTGATGTAAATGGTTAAAAATATGGAAGAACGATTCTTGTGTTTTTTCTTTCCCTGCCAAAAACTGCACATCATCAATAATCAAACAATCTACCTGCATATAAAAATTTGTAAATGCTTGTAGCGTATTATTTTTAATGGCATTGATAAACTGATTACAGAATTTTTCAGAAGTAACGTATAGTACAAACTTATTGGTCTGTGTATTTTTGATATAATTACCAATCGCTTGAATCAAGTGTGTTTTCCCAAGCCCTACACTTCCATATATCATTAATGGATTGAAAGACGTAACACCGGGTCTCTGTGCTACAGCTAAGCCCGCCGAACGCCCCAAACGATTACAATCTCCTTCTACGAAATTATCGAAGGTATAATGTTCATTTAAATAAGAATCTAATTCTAACGAATCCAAATCTTTTAATTGAAATGGACTTTCATACAAAGTAGGTTCTGGTTTACGCTGAGCAGGAACTGGAACTGTTGGTTTTTGATTCGGGATATTATAAGCAATGGGTGGGTTTTTCTTGTCTCCTTTATCAACGATAATCGAGTATTCAAGCATTCCGTTTTTCCCTAAGGTATAATCTATCGCCTTACGAAGTACATGGATATAGTTTTCCTCAAGCCATTCATAGAAAAATTGGCTTGGTACCTGTATAGAAAGAGTTTGATTACTTACATTCAGGGGTATAATAGGTTCAAACCAAGTTTTAAAACTTTGTTCGTTGATATCATTATGTATAATCTCAAGGCACTTTGACCAAACTTGCCTTGCTTGAAGTTGAGATGTTGAATGCATAGTAAGCTATATTGGCGGCTCTTAGAAAAAGCACTTTATTAAATATTTGATTTTCAAACGATTAGCTATCTAACTGAAAATCTATATTTGATTCCCTCAAAAGGATGGCAAAATTAGTGAATTTTCTTGGAGAGAAAAATCAATTTCGTTTCATTCTCACTTAAAATAAATATTAATTTAATATGGAAGCCTTACATCATGGTAAAGTACAATAACACCAGCATATTTGGTAACTTTCCTTGTTTTTTTGTTTTGAAAAGTCAAAATTCATAAATTTCGTTAACTTTGAAAAGTCAAATATTTCAGAAAATAATTATATGGCGAATAAACTTTTTAATGAATTTCATGCTCATACAAAACAGCAATGGAAACAACAGGCCGTCAAAGAATTAAAAGGTAAAAACTTCGACGAAACAATGATTTGGGATATCGACAAAAATATTCACATAGAACCTTACTATGCTTCTGAAGATATTGACTTTCAATCCACAAAACACATACAACAAGCTCAAAATCAAAGAGTTAACTTCAATTGGCAATATCGGGAAATGGTTAGATATACATCAGAAAAAGAGACTAATTCATTGATACTCAAACTATTAAAATCGGGTGTTGATTCTTTTCTGATTGACTTAAGCGACGTGTTACTTTCTGATGTTGAAATTAAGAAATTGTTACACAATTTCAAACTATCTGACACACCCTTTTTTTTTAAAGTAGAAAATCAAGCATTAAATTTAGTAAATGAGTTACAAAAGGTTGCACCCTATCAATTAAAAGGGGGCATCGTCAATAATCCTTTTGAAAGATGGATGTATACGGGCAATTGGGAGGAAAATCACTGGAAAAACACCGCAGAACTTCTTAGAAAAGTACAAGATTCTCCTCAATTTAAAGCCCTTAATTTATCTAGTCATCATTACCATAATGCTGGTGCAAATGCTGTTCAAGAGCTGGCTTTCTCGTTAGCTCAAGCTATTGAAGTGCTTGATAAGCTTAGTCAAGAAGGGGTAGCGATACAAGATATTCTTAAAAATATTGAATTTTCCGTATCTGTAGGCACCAATTATTTTGTTGAAATTGCCAAGCTCAGGGCATTAAAATTCTTATGGAAAAAAATAGTAATAGAAGGTTATGACATTGATGCGTCTTTGACTAACTCGACTTCGTTTCATTGTCAAACATCTTCCTATTATCATGCGTCAATCACCCCACAAACCAATTTGTTAAGAACTACTACCGAAGCTATGTCTGCTATTATCGGTGGGTGCGATGCCATCAGCATATTACCTTTTGATAGCGAAGAAGAAGACGCTGACGATTTTGGCGATAGAATAGCACGCAACATTTCTATTATATTGAAGGAAGAAAGTTATTTTGATAAGGTAATTGACCCTTCGGCAGGTAGTTATTTCATTGAGGTACTTACCAAAGAAATAGCCGATGAAGCATTTAAGCTCCTAAAAGAGGTAGAAGAAATGGGTGGCATTATGGAAGCTTTCAAAAAAGGATTTATTCAAGAGCAAATCAGCCTTGAACACCTGAAAAAACAAGAGGATTTAGCACAGCATAAGTACATAATGGTGGGTGTAAATAAATTTAGGTTTGATGAAAAGCCCTTTCAAAAAAAGGCAATGAGTTCGCCTAATTATGATAGTGATTTAGTCTTACTCCCGAATTTACATCTATCAGCCATTTTTGAAGTATAGTAACGAAGCAAAGCCATGAGACCAAATCTATCAAAAATATCGTTGGATAATCAAAGTCAGGATGAAGAAAAGACGAGTACTATTTCTACGCAGAAGTGGCGGTCGTCAGAAGGTATTTTTATCAAACCTTACTTTGATGCTGAAGATGTAAAAGAAGCCGAACACCTTGGTTTTGGAGCAGGCTTATCTCCTTTTCTGAGAGGTCCGTATGCTACGATGTACACTCAACAACCTTGGACAATCCGCCAATATGCTGGTTTTTCTACGGCTGAGGAATCAAATGCTTTCTATCGCAAGAATTTAGCAGCAGGACAAAAAGGGCTATCTGTAGCTTTTGATTTAGCTACTCACCGTGGCTATGATTCAGACCATCCAAGAGTGACGGGGGATGTCGGCAAAGCTGGTGTAGCCATCGATTCTGTGGAAGATATGAAAATACTCTTCAATCAGATTCCCTTAGACGAAATGTCTGTTTCGATGACCATGAACGGGGCTGTTTTACCGATTATGGCATTTTATATCGTAGCGGCCGAAGAACAAGGCGTATCGCCAGAAAAACTGTCTGGCACTATTCAGAATGACATTTTAAAGGAATTTATGGTGCGGAATACCTACATTTATCCGCCTATTCCTTCTATGCGTATCATTGCCGATATTTTTGCTTATACCGCTAAAAATATGCCTAAATTCAACTCTATCTCTATATCCGGCTATCATATGCAAGAGGCTGGTGCTACGGCAGATTTAGAATTGGCTTATACCTTAGCAGATGGACTAGAATATTTAAAAACTGGCATCCAAGCGGGCTTAGACATTGACAATTTTGCCCCAAGATTATCGTTCTTTTGGGCGATAGGCATGAATCATTTTATGGAAATCGCTAAAATGCGTGCTGGCAGACTGCTGTGGGCAAAAATAGTCAAGAAATTTAATCCTAAGAATGATAAATCTTTGATGCTCAGAACACACTGCCAAACCTCTGGTTGGTCGCTTACTGAGCAAGACCCTTTCAATAATGTAGCACGTACTTGTATTGAAGCCATGGCAGCCACGTTGGGGCATACACAAAGTTTGCATACTAATTCACTAGACGAAGCCATCGCATTGCCGACTGATTTCTCAGCAAGAATAGCCCGTAATACGCAGTTATACATTCAACAAGAAACCAATATTACGAAAGTAATAGACCCTTGGGGAGGTTCTTATTATGTTGAATACCTCACGCAAGAGTTGGCTCAAAAAGCTTGGAAACTTATTGAAGAGGTAGAGGAATTGGGCGGGATGGCCAAAGCCATTGAAACGGGCTTACCCAAAATGAGGATTGAAGAAGCCGCCGCTAGAAAGCAAGCAAGGATTGACGCAGGAAAGGATGTTATTGTGGGTGTGAATCGTTTTAAAATTGAAACAGAAACCAAACTGGAAGTAAGAGATGTAGATAATCAGGCGGTGAGGCTTTCACAAATTGAAAGGTTAAACCAGATTAAAGCCACCAGAAATACCTTAGCTGTTAAGGATGCCTTAGAAAAATTAACTGATTCGGCTAAAACTGGAGAGGGAAATTTATTACAATTAGCTATCGAAGCGGCTCGTTTAAGGGCGACATTAGGGGAAATTTCAGATGCGTTAGAAGTAGTATTTAGCAGACATAAAGCCATTATTCGCTCTATTTCAGGAGTATATTCAGCAGAAGTGACAGACGACGAAAACTTTAGAATAGCCAGAGAAATGGCCAACGAATTTGCCAAGATGGATGGCAGGCGACCAAGAATAATGGTGGCTAAAATGGGACAGGATGGGCATGACCGTGGGGCAAAAGTAATAGCAACTAGTTTTGCCGACCTTGGTTTTGATGTAGATATTACGCCACTTTTTCAAACGCCTGAGGAAGTAGCCAAACAAGCCATCGAGAACGATGTGCATATTGTAGGCGCTTCTAGCTTAGCAGCAGGCCATAAAACGCTGATTCCTGCCTTGATTGAAGCATTGAAAAAATATGGCCGTGAAGATATAATGGTGATTGCGGGTGGCGTAATTCCTGCTCAGGATTATCAATTCTTGTATGATGCTGGCGTATCTGGCGTTTTTGGCCCTGGTACGGTTATCTCTATTGCTGCTCAGAAAATCTTGAAAGATTTAATGGAGGGCTAATCACCCTCCTACTTTTTTAGCTTTATATCCTGACGTAGTCAAGAATGTTAATATCTTGTCTCTAAAATCTCCCTGTATCAAAATCTCGCCGTCTTTGGCAGAACCTCCACAGCCACAAAGGTTCTTGAGTTTTTTAGATAATACTTCTAGGTCATCATCTTTGCCAACAAAGCCCGAAATTAGCGTTACTTGTTTTCCAGCACGTGCTTTTTTGTCTAACTGGACTTTTAGATTTTGCTGATTGGGTGCTAAAGTTTCAACTTCTGCATCATTTTCAAAGGCAAAATCAAAATCTGGATTGGTAGAAAATACTACTCCAACTGGTATTTTTTTATTTTTAGACATAACCAATTACTTTTAAAGCTTTGGGTTTCAACGTAATTTTCAACACATTAGTAGATAACTGCAAGGGTTCTCCGTCATAATGAATCAATAAATTTTCATCTGCCTTCAAGATAAATTCTGTGTCAGATGCCGTTTCAATATACCTTGAGTTCGGTAGCGTTCCTCTGAATAAACGTACACCAATGATTGGCGCAGCACCAAAAGGAAAGGGTTTTAAAACAACCATTTCAATTAAACCATCATCAATTTTAGATTTTGGCGAAATCAAAGCATTATTACCATATTGAGTTGCATTGGCAAAAGTAACCGAAAAAGCATTTTTAATGGCTGTACTTTCTTTCGATTCTAAATGATACGATTCAGCTTTGTATGTTCTAAAGGATTTCAAAGACATCTTTGCATAGGTCTTTAGCCCACGCGAATCTTGCTGCGCAAATTCATTGGCTACATACGCATCAAAGCCTACTCCTGCCGTACAAAAAAAAGGAATCTCATTCAAAAAGCATACATCTATGGCAGACAAATGGGCTGAAAGAGCAAAATTAATAGCCTTTTCTATCTTTAATGGAATTTTTAAATGCCTAGCCAAACCATTACCTGAACCAATCGGTACAATACCTAAAGCCGTATGCGAGCCTACCAAGCCACGTGCTACTTCGTTTACAGTGCCATCTCCACCAACAGCTATTACTTTAACAATTCCTTCTTTAACTGCTTGTTGGGCAATTTCAGTAGCATGCCCACTATAGTCAGTAAAAAACAACTTTGTATTTGCCTGTTTTGCTACTAAACTAGTAATCTTATTTTTTTGTGCGGGCGTAGTAGTCCCCGACTTAGGATTCATCACAAACCAAACCATATCAGCTAAAAAAGATAAACATCAATATTATCATAATGATGAATGATAAATACATCATTCCGTCAACTAAATAATAATCTTTGTATTTTTCGTAAAATTCTTTGAATTTCATAAGGAAGCAAACTCTTCATCAAGAGTGTTTAAACATATGCTTATATTTGAATATCATTTTAATATCTATTCAAATTTACACAAAAATTAAGGGATGAAAAAATTACTCTTACTTTCATTAACATTCATATCACTGAAAGTGTTCGCTCAGACGGGCAAAGACAAGGAAATAATCTTAAACATTTTGGATGCTCAGACAAAAGCATGGAACAATGGCGATGTTGAAAACTTCATGCATGGCTACTGGGTTTCAGATTCATTAATGTACATCGGCAAAAGTGGCGTTAAATATGGCTACAAAGCAACCTTAGAAAGTTACCGTAAAAACTACCCCGATAAAGCCACGATGGGGCAATTGAAATTTGATATTATCAAGGTGAATTTTATTGCGAAAGATGCCTGTTTTGTAGTAGGAAAATGGCATTTAACTCGCCCTGAAAAAGGTGATATTGGCGGACATTATACGTTGCTTTGGCGCAAGATAAAAGGAGAATGGGTAATTGTTGCTGATCATTCATCTTAAAAGCTCTAAGCTATGAGCTTTGAGCAATGAGCTTAAAGCATTTAAGGCTTATAATTTGAAAGGCTATCACGATGGCGGACTGTTTACCAATCACTATTTACCAATTACTATTTACTAATTATCAATCACTAATTCTATACGCAATTACCTATTCAAATGACCTATCATTTAATATTGGAGATAATTTGTCGTAATTTTGCCTTTGAAGCTGTTTAAACTTTCCTTTTCGGGTTAAACTAAGTCTTTTAGAATAGCTTGTTCCAAAATTTACTCAACGTAGCGATGCTATGCTTACTAAATTTTGAAAAAATCAATTCAAAAATACAATACTTTCACCTCAGAAACGGAAAGTTTAAACAGCTTCTTTATTTAAGTACAATCATAAAGATTAAGATTTATTAAACAATGATTCAACTCGGAACGGTTTACCGTCATAAATTTTCATTTACCCAAGAGGATGTAATTTTATTTGCTAAAGTATCAGGTGATAATAATCCTCTTCACTTGGATGCTGAATTTGCAGCAACTACTTCATTCAAACGCCCAATTATACATGGAGCACTTGCCTCGAGTGTTTTTTCAAAAATCATGGGAACAGAATTTCCTGGCTTTGGAAGTGTTTATTTAAAGCAGAGTTCAGAGTATAAACGCCCAATGTTTGTAGAAACTGAATATGAAGCAGTATTCACTGTAACAGCCATTAATGCTGATAAACACATAGGAGAAATTTCAACAGAAATTTTTGATGTACAAACTGGAAAGAAAACTACTGAAGGTTCGGCATCAATCATGAACAAAGAAGAATTTTAACCCAAAATAAAAAGGCTCAATAATTATTGAGCCTTTTTATTGAATTTTAACTATTTAGCATTATTTCGCTTCATTGTTTTTTATCTCTTGAACCTCTGTACGGATTTCTTGAGCTAAAGTTTTCAATTGTTGCATACCACCTCTTACTCGAGTACCAGCAGCTTGATTGCCTTTGTCATAAAACTTCTCGAAATCTCCTTCTAAGGACAAAATTAAGTCCTTCACTTCTGCAAATCTGTTCATAATAGAAACTGGATTTAAGTTGATAATTGGTTGAAAAAGCCTTTAATAGCGTTGAGACGCATTTTTTGTGTCCGAAATATAGCTATTTTATTACATCTTACAAATCCAAGCACCAAAATTTAAGCGAAATAAGTCAAAAACCTATATAAATTATGCTAATTCTGCTTGCTGAGCTAAGAATTCTTCAGCAATTCTGCGATAAGTACCGTCTTGCAGACGTTGTTGTACCTTTTCAAAGCAATCTAGTGTATAAGCCACATCTTCTAAAGTATGCGAAGCTGTAGGAATAATTCTTAACATAATCTGTCCTTTCGGTACTACTGGGTAAGTTACGATAGAACAGAACACACCCATATTTTCACGCATATCACGTACAAGCGCCGTTACGTGTGATAATTCGTAGTCTCCATGTAAGAAAATCGGCGTTACTGGAGATGTGGTCTCACCCACATCAAATCCTTTCGCTTTAAATCCTGTTTGGATAGCTCTTACATTTTCCCACAATTTCTCACGGAATTCTGGATGTTTTTTAATCAATTCTAAGCGTTTCATCCCTCCTACTACAAATGGCATTGGTAATGCTTTTGCATAGATTTGTGAACGCATATTATATTTCAAGAACATTACAATTTCTTTACTTGCTGCAATAAAAGCACCAATTGCTGCCATTGACTTAGCAAAAGTAGAGAAATATAAATCGATACCATCCATACAATTCAAGGCTTCATGAACACCTCTACCGTTTGGTCCCATCGTTCCAAAACCATGAGCATCATCTACTAAAATTCTGAAATTGAAATCTTCTTTCATTTTCACAATTTCATCCAATGAACCTACTTTACCCGACATTCCAAAAACACCTTCAGTAATTACTAAAATACCTCCACCTGTTTCAGCAACCTTTTTAGTAGCTCTTTCTAAGTTTTTACGCAAAGAATCCATGTCGTTGTGATTAAACTTATAATAATCACCCATTTTAGCTTTGTGCAAACGAATACCATCAATCAAACATGCGTGTGCTTCAGCATCATAAACAATAATATCGTTACGGTCACAAATACACTCAATTACTGACATTACTCCTTGATAACCAAAGTTCAATAAAAAGGCATCTTCTTTTCCAACAAATTCAGCTAACTGAGCTTCAAATTCCTCATGTAAATCTGAATTACCTGACATCATCCTTGCGCCCATTGGATAAGCCAAACCGTAATCTTGCGTTCCCTTATTATCAGCTTCACGAACTTCAGGATGATTAGCTAAACCTAAGTAATTGTTCAATGACCAGTTTAACATTTCTTTTCCCATGAAGGTCATTCTTGGTCCTAACTCTCCTGTCAACTTAGGGAAAGTAAAGTAGTGATGAGAATAATGAGCATGGGCGCCGATAGGTCCCAGACCTTTGCTGACTTTATCGAAAATATCCACTTTTTTTTATGTTTTAATGATTAAAAATAATATGAGCTTCACGAAAGCAACAGGGCATTCTATGAGTTCAATTATAAAATATTCTGCTGTCTAAATATTGTTATATATTTCAAGAGAAAAACATTTTATAATCTTTAAATAATCACAAAGTTAAGGTATTATTTTCTTTCTGCAAAAATGTCTGAATATTAAGTGCTATTTCATTTGAATTAGACAATTCCCTAATAATTTCTGGTAATATTTCAAGAACTTATATTTTTTTATCTAAAATATGAATTCTTATTATTATATTGATTATGCCTAACGTTTATAGTAGTCAAATATTTGTAAAATTTTTAGAGTGTATCTTCTTAAAAAAATACAATAATGATATGAAAAACGATCAAAACCTCTATTCCATCAACAATGAAGTTGATATCATAGACTTCTTGGTAGATAACAATGCGATGATTAAGGACTTTACTAGAAGTCATCTTTCTTGGTTTTTTGTTGATGAAAACTTTCATATCATACTTTACTTGGCTGAGGGAGAAAAGCCTAAATTTGAACGGTATATCGTAGAGCGTTTTGCAGAAAATATGAACGACATGATTAATTTATGGAATCATTTCGATAAAAGAATTCATGATTGCCAAGAAACTAGGACATTGAAATTAGCTAAAAATAAGGTTCACGACCTTATTGCTATGTCTGAGACCTTTAAAGCTTTGTTTAATAGAGCAGATTTTGAAGAAGAATAAAACTTTTGAGTCTTGATTTGGGAATTCTGATTCATTGTTTAATCATATATATACCCCATAAACAAAAAGAGCTTCGGAATTAACTTCCGAAGCTCTTTTTGTTTAAACTACTTAGGACTATGGATTGAAAATATTTGAAACATTTCTATAACCATCCGCTGTGTTTGAATACCAGTCTATACTTGAAGTACCACCTGACGATGCCCAGTTAGCAAATTTCAAATATGTATCAGTGATTTTAACTCCTTCTTTTGGATATTTGAAGTTAGCTGTTGATATTTCGATACCCCAAGGTAATTTTTTCGATGTCGCATAATAAGCACTTCCAGTAGAAGCGTCATCTTTCGTTCCGAACAATGCTTTGTTTACTAATTTTGTAGGATTTTTACCGTATAAGTGTGTTTCGTAACCTCTACCAAAACCAGATGTATTATTGAAGATAAATGGATTGTATGAACCAAGCCCGAATGCTCCGATAGAAGGACCGTTTGTTACATCAAATGAGAACGAGTAAGTTTTATAAGCTACCACTGGTTCATTTGGACGTGTATTCCATGCTGATTGTTCGTTTCTAGCGTTGTTGAATAAGATTACAACCACACTGTCTTGACCTGCCTCTAAGCCTGCACCGATAGTAGAAGTACCTGTGAAGTTTTTAGCATTACCAGTTGGGATGTTAAACTGAATACCTGCACCGTTGTTGAATGAACCACCAGTTGCTTGAAGTGTATAATCTGCTTTAACTTGAACCACTTGGTTTGTTGAACTTGTAACGATTGTGTAAGTAAAGGCAAGGATTACGTCGTTCAAGTCATAATCCCCTACAGATGGCCATTGGTCTTCAAAAGCTACTGTTGAAGGAACATTGTAGTTGTTGAAAGCTTTAGCAGGATCATTTGGATAAGCATCTTCCGAATCAATTACACCGTCTTTATCTGAGTCATTGCTTGATACTGGTGCAGTTCCGTTTCCTTCGTTACAAGATGTTTTTGCGATATAAATACCACCATCTTTAGTTTTCTGAGCAAATTTATCTAAGAAATCAGCTTTAAGAATATCGCTTGGTTCTGAGAATTGAACAGTACCTGTAAGTTTCTGACCACCTCCGTTGTTGATGTTACCACCCGCAGCAGTTAATACTTTGAATAATGAATAGTTATCCCCTGTACCCGTAATTTTACCATCGTAAGTTGATAAAGAGTTAGTTACGAATAAAGCACCATTGTATAAGTTAACAACACCTGAGCCATTGATACGTGTCCAGCTTCCTACAGAGATATAGCTATCGTTATTTACAGTTTTGTCGATACCTAATGTATTTTTGATAATTAAATGACATTTGTTATTAAGAATACCTGAGCTATTTACTTGCATATCAGCAACAGTCATATAGCTATTGTTAGTCATCGTAGTAGAATTGTTGATGATAAAGTTTCCAGCAGCAGTCATTGTACCGTTGTTAGTTACAGTCTGTCCAGAAGAATTTAATCTAACTTCGCCAGCGAATGAAATTTCAGCATTGTTTGTCATTGCGCCATCTAATGGAGAAGCACCTTTAACAATGATTTGTCCTTCGTTAATGATGTTTGAACCTGAACGAGATTGTAATTCTGAATTAGCATTCACAACACCGTAGTTATAGAAAGTACCACCAACGATAAGGTTACCCGAAGAATTCAATGTACCAAAGTTTTTCACTGTTACATCTGCTGAGTTCCAGTTTACATTGCTGAAATTAGCTGAACCTTTTGAAGTAATGATTACAGTATACTTAGCACCTGAATTAAAATTCAAATTATTAAGCGTAATGTTAGTACCACAAATACGAAGCGTACCACCATTTAATGTATTTGGATTGAAGTTTACAGTATAATCGCTACCTGTCAAACAAATTGTTTGTGAACCAGTTTTTGAATCAAGGTCGATAGTTGTTGAGCTGCTTACTGACATATCACATCCTGTATTACAATCAGGACTTGTTTCTGTAGTAGCATATAATTCAGTGTTTGCACTCAATCTTCCAGAAGGAGTTGCCCCTAAAGCTACTGCAAGACTACTAGTAGCGGTTAAAGCTACTTTTTGAGTATATTTAGTACCATCTGGAGCTGTTTTAACGAAGTAAACTTCTTTAACACCAGCTGGAATTGAAATTTTAGTTTTGAATGAAGAAGCTAATGAAGCTGTTCCTTTTGATAGCGCCTTAGCTACACCTGTTGATGGATCAGCAGTGTAAACAGCAACTACATGAAGTGAATTCTTGAAACGAATATCACTTATTGTAACATTAAAACTTACGTCTCTTGCAGTTGACCAATCGAAACCTGCAGGCACTACTAAATTATTGATATCATTGGCAACTTTATCGTCAACAACAAGCTCGGATACACATGATGAAGCAATAATTCCTAAGGCGAATACAATTGATAGAATTTTAGTTTTCATTTTATTTATTTTTCGTTCTATAAATAGAACATTAAGTTAACGATAGTTTTAGTAACTTATCTTTTAATCTATGGTAATTTTTGAGTATTTCTTTATTTTATTAAAATCTTGGTAAAGTTTAGTATTGCATAATGTAATGATTCTGCCTTAAATATTAACTACAAAATTAATTCTAATTTTTCAAACGACAAAAGACGTATATCACTATAACAATAAACTACTGATTATCAATAAATTACAAATAAATCTTGTATTTTTCAGTCAAACACATTATTGAACCTCATTTATTATCTTCGCTTATATAAATAAAGGAACGTTCATCAAATACGTATAACTTTTTTTAGTGTTCCTAAAAAAATACAAGAAAATATTTTTTGTATTTATTACTAAAATTTAGTTTTAGGAAATCCTTATTATTAACGCTTATTCAAAAGCAATTACCGTACCAAATAACATATTTTTAAAGAAAATATTCGCTTTTTTTCAAAAAAAAGCTACCTAATAAATAATTAGATAACATATTTAATAAATCAGCTAACTGATGGTTTGTGCTCAATAAATACTTCGTTGTTGAGTTTCAAACCTTGCTAAATAAATTTCTCACTGGGTATATAACACTTACCAGAAAAAATTAAAAAAAACCAATAAGTTTCTAGCTAAAGTTTATCTTTGTTTGATAGAGATACTAAAGCACTATAAAACCTGAGCCTAGTGTATGCCAAGAATAAACAAAATATTGATAGCCAATCGTGGAGAAATAGCCTTACGCATTATGCGGACTGCTCGCGAACTTAATATTCAAACAGTAGCTATTTTTTCTGAGGCAGATAGAAATTCACCCCACGTCCGTTTTGCTGACGAAGCTGTGTGCATTGGTCCACCGCCTTCACATGAATCTTATTTACTAGGTGATAAAATCATTGAAATTTGCAAAGACTTAGGGGTAGATGCCATTCATCCAGGCTATGGGTTTCTTTCTGAAAATGCTTCCTTTTGCAAAAAAGTAATTGAAGCTGGGTTAATCTTTATTGGGCCTTCGCCCGAGAGCATCGAGTTGATGGGAGATAAACTAACATCAAAACATACTGTCGCTAAATACAATATTCCGATGGTTCCGGGTACGCCCGATGCCGTTACAGACAGAGCTACTGCCAAAAAGAAATCTTTAGAAATTGGCTATCCTGTTTTGATTAAAGCCTCCGCAGGTGGTGGTGGAAAAGGAATGCGGGTAGTAGAAAAGGAGGAAGATTTTGATGACCAAATGGATAGGGCTGTTTCAGAAGCCATTACATCATTCGGAAATGGTGCAGTTTTTATCGAAAAATATATTACTGCTCCCAAGCATATTGAAATTCAAGTATTGGGCGACCAGCACGGAAATGTGGTTCATTTATTTGAAAGAGAATGTTCTATTCAGCGTCGACATCAAAAGGTTGTTGAAGAAGCTCCATCTGCTGTATTAACACCTGAAATCCGTGAGGCTATGGGGCGTTGTGCCGTCGATGTGGCTAAAGCTTGTAATTATTATGGTGCTGGTACGGTAGAATTTATTGTTGACGAGAAGCTTGATTTTTATTTTTTAGAGATGAATACTCGCCTACAAGTAGAACATCCCGTTACTGAATTAATTACAGGCATTGATTTAGTAAAGGAAATGATTCGTATTGCGGAGGGGGAATGCATATCATTCAAACAAGAAGATTTACAAATACACGGCCATGCGATAGAAATCAGGGTATGCGCAGAAGACCCCAAAAATAATTTTCTGCCAGACATCGGAACATTAAATACTTATGTCAGACCCGAAGGGAATGGAGTGAGAGTAGACGATGGTTTTGAGCAAGGAATGACCATCCCGATTTTCTATGACCCAATGATTGCAAAACTGATTACTTATGGTAAAAACCGTGAAGAAGCCATTATTAAAATGATTCGGGCTATTGATGAATTCAAAATCTCTGGCATCGAAACGACTTTACCTTTCTGCAAATTTGTGATGAAACACGAAGCATTCTTGTCTGGAAATTTCGATACGAGGTTTATCAATTTATATTTTTCACCAGCACTGTTGGACGGATTACCTAATCCTGAAGAAGAAAAATTAGCAGCGGCATTGGCTAATTATTTAATTACTACTAAAAAAGTTTCAGTGCAAGTACAAGCGGACACTCAAACTGTTGTAAAAACAAGTAATTGGCAAGCAAATCGTTTGAGCTATCGTTAAGGATAACGAAAGGGAAATTAAAACATGAGTCATCCCGAATTTTGTGGATGGCTTGCCAAATAAAAACCTCCTTGTTTATTTTGTGAATTACGACAAACACAAAAAACAGGAGG
>NZ_JAVDUE010000012.1:0-192382 GCF_031456255.1 Arcicella sp. BE140
AATCACTAAATCACTAAATCACTAAATCACTAAATCACTAAATCACTAAATCACTAAATCACTAAATCACTAAATCACTAAATCACTAAATCACTAAATCACTAAATCACTAAATCACTAAATCACTCATTATTTCGCTCCCACCGCTGCTAGTCTTTCTTTAGCTAAAGAAATTAATTGGCTTTTAGGGTAATCTGAAATGAAGTTTTCTAAAGCCGTTTGATAAGCCTTTGTATCTTGTGTTTTAGCGAAAAGAACAGCTTTCAAAAATACCATTTTATCCTCTATTTGACTGTTCGGATATTCCTTTAATCCCTTTTCAACAATGCTCATGGCATTAGTGAAATTATTTTGTACATAATAATTATAGGCTTCTGCATATAACTTTTGTACTTCCGACTCTTTGCCTGTGCTTAAACTTTCATTTTGACTACGTATCAATAATCTTGAGAAATAAGAGTCAGCATATTTACTCATCAACTGATTTTTATAAAAAGCATATACTCCCGCATTGTCTTCGTTTAATAAACATAATAGGTACAATACCTCTGCTTCATGGCTAGAAGTAGGAAAATCCTTTAAGAATTTCTCAAAAGTAATCGTAGCATTTTTAGGTTCGTTCAAATTGAGTTTATACACTTTTCCTAATGCAAAAGTGGCTTCTTCTTGTCTTTTTCTAGAAGCAAGCAGTGCTTCTGGAGAAAATGGAATTTTAGCCTTTAGTGACGCTATAGCCGTTTTCATCACATCATTGCTTGTGTTGTTTGCATTCAAATCTCCGACGTTTGTGCTGAGAGTGTTACTTATATTTTGATTGCTCAAAGCATTGCTACTATTAAAAGAAAGTACATTGTCTTTGGTGCTTCTTCGCCAATTATCTTCCAAAATCCTATTGCCCCATCGTGCTATAAAGGCCGTTTTTCCTTGGCTCATAGCAATGGGATTATTGAAGTACCACATTGGCTTATTAGGGTCGTTGAAGGTATTGGCTACATTTTTATTTTGTAATTGTTTATTTTTATTGGCTATCTCTGTAGCTCTTTTCTGACTTTCTTCTTTTGCCTGTTGGTCTGAATATACCTTGTCTAAAACCTTGTCTAATTGAGCAGGATTCATTTTAGCTAAACGCTGTAGAGAGTCTTCTGTTCTGATGATTTTCGTTTGAATGACAAAATCAGCTAAAGAACGTTGTTTCTCAATTACTCGTTTATATTGAGGGTCTTGTTGAGGAAGTGAAATCGCTGTGCTGTCGTAATAAGCAGAAGCCATTTCATAATCTCCCATTTGGTTGTAATAAGAATCAGCAAGCCTTAGGTAAGTAAACGCTAATTGCTGAGGATTCTGGTTCGTTCTTGCTGATGATTGCAAGAATCTTAAGCCAGATTGTGTATTCCCTTTTCTGATTTCAGCAGTTGCCATGGCTTCATAAATCTTGTCTTGCAAATCTTTATTTTTAGGGTCTTTCAATAGTTTTTGAAAACTATCTGTTTGTCCTAATGCCAACGACTTGTTGAGCTTGGCATAAAAATCCAAGTTATAAGATGGTCTGTTTTTACTAACACTAGCATATTTCTGAGAGGCTAATTGTGGATTATTTACTAATTCATACAATTGTCCTGCAACAAAAAACAATCTGGCTTTTTCTTCGTTTTTAGGCATGAGCGGCAACGCCTCTTCAAGAATAGCGACAGATGTTTTGTATTCTTGCTTTAATTGATGGAGATATGCTTTTGTTAGGTAAAAACCTACCGTGTTTTCTTTATTCAATGGTTCTGTACGAAGAATTTCAGCTACTCTAAGAGCCGTTTGATATTCGCCTTGTTCTGTATAAGCACGCATCAAACCAATCAGGGCTGCATCTCGGGCATCATCGCTAGTAGCACTTGTATTAACAAACTTGAAGGTCTCGATAGCATTTTTGTAGTCTTCTTTCAAAAGTCGGGCTTGTCCTATCATCACATAGGCATCATCTAGCCATTTTGAGTTTTGATGACGCTCGGCAACCAAAGAGGCTTTTTTAATAACAGCAGCTAATTGTTCGTTAACAGTTTGTGCCGACAGAGAATCGATAGGCAGAAGTATCGGAAGAAGTTGTGAGTAATTATCTTGACGAGCATCAAAAATTAATGATTCTGCTTCTTTGAATTTTATTTTTGCTTGAAACAATGCATTATACTTAGCATTAACATTATGAAAGCCTACGCTCAACGGAGAGCTACTGTATTGAGAACAACCCAGTATGGAAATCCCGAAAAGGCAAGCGATATATAAAATAAAATATTTATTCATAGAAATTTTTAATGCTGAAACCGTGAAAGAAACGCAACTTTACGTAAAATTAGTATCAGTTTTTATGTTAAAGCTATTTTTTTAAATTATTCAACACCCAGAGCAATATAAATTCATTATTGAGCTTGTCAAGTAGTCCATTTTTTAATTGTTCGATTTCAAATTTAATTAATATCATGAAAGACGATTCTCAAAATAATAACAATAAATACATGCGTTACATGGGAGCGGGTATGCAAATGCTCGTAACAATAGCGACTGGTGTATTTTTAGGAAGATGGCTTGATGAAAAAATGATGATGAAAACTCCTTGGTTTACCATTGGCTGTTCCTTGTTTTTTATATTCGGAGGAATGTACCTTTTTATCAAAGGTTTACCCAAAGAATAATTTATCAAAATATTACAACTCATTTGCTCCTTTCATTGATAAATTCCCGAAAAATAACAAATTTTGTATAATGATTTCTGGTATTGTTTTTCCAATAGAATTCTTGTGTGAATTCTACTGAGAATACGTGCCAATAATGTTATCATGATTTAAAAACGTAGACATTTATTCGCCTTTGGGCTTATTTATATAAATATTTTATTACTCGTGGACGAACTAAGAAAACGATTTATTCAAGGCTTTTTTATACTTATCGGACTAATTTATATTTGTAGGCTTTTCTTCCTACAAGTAGTAGATGAAACCTATAAATTAGATGCCGAAAATAATGCCATCAGAAAGATAATTCAATCTCCTTTCAGAGGCTTGGTATATGATAGAAATAAGAAACTTATCGTGAGCAACACGGTAGTCTATGATTTATACATTACTCCTAAAAAAGCTAAAGTTGCTGATACCTTAAAATTCTGTAGCATTTTTGGTATTACCCGTCAGAGCTTCGATAGCCTTACGCACTTAGCAAGGATATATTCGCCTGTGCGTCCTTCTCTTTTTTTAAGACAGCTTTCTCGTGAAGATTTTGCCAAAGTACAAGATGCTATGGTAGATTACCCTGGTTTTGAATTTCAACTGAGTGCCGTTCGTACTTATGATTCAAAGGCTATGGCTAATGCCTTGGGGTATGTAGGTGAAATTAGCCCTGAACGCTTGGAAAAATTGGAAGAAGAAGGGGATGAATATTATCGACAAGGCGATTATATCGGTGTAACTGGCCTTGAAAGGTTTTATGAAGAAGACCTTCGGGGAGAAAGGGGTATCAAGTATATGATGGTAAATAGTAGGGGAGTTGAAAAAGGTCCATTCAAAGGTGGAGCTTTTGATAAAAACCCTATTGCAGGTAAAAATTTATTGAGCTCTATAGATATTAACCTACAAGCCTACGCTGATAGTTTGATGCAGCATAAAGTGGGTAGTGTAGTAGCGATAGAGCCAAGCTCTGGCGAAGTACTGGCGATGGTGTCTGCTCCAACCTATGACCCAAGTCAATTATCAGGACGTACTTTTTCAAAGTATTTCCAAACCTTAAACCTGAACCCGCTTCACCCTTTATTGAATCGTCCACCGAGTGCTTATTATCGTCCAGGGTCTACCTTTAAAATTATTCAAGCATTAGTGGCGCTACAAATGGGGGTAATTAGTCCAGGAACAGGATTCGGACATGCGGGTTCGCCTATTCGCTGTAGCCACAATCACCCCGTTGCCAGCGATGTTCAAAAAGCGATTCAGTATTCTTGTAACCCATATTTTTACCAGACTTATAAACGAATGATTTATAATAACTCTGAGAAAAATATATTCAAGAAGTCTGCTTTGGGGTTACAGAAATGGGATGAAATGGTAGCAAAATTTGGTATTGGTCAATCCTTAGAAATTGATTTGCCGAATGAGAAAAAAGGAAAACTGCCAGATGTAAAGTATTATGATAAAATGTATAAGGGGGCACTTTCATGGAAGTTCTCGAACATCGCTAGTAATAGTATTGGCGAGGGTGAAATTATTGTGAATCCTTTGAAAATGGCAAACGTTGCGGCGATAATTGCTAACCGAGGTTGGTATATTCGTCCGCATTTGGTAAAAGGAATTGACCAATTTGGAGAAATTGACCCAAAATATAAAGAGAAAATATCTGTTGGAATTGACAAACGCCACTTTAATACAGTAATTGACGGAATGGTACTGGCCGTAAACAACGGAACAGTGTCAGGAGACGGTAGAATGAATGATATTCAAATGTGTGGAAAAACAGGGACGTCACAAAACCGACATGGAGAAAACCATTCTATTTTCATTGCATTTGCTCCTAAAGAAAATCCGAAAATTGCTATTGCCGTTTTTGTAGAAAATGCTGGGTCTGGTGGAGCGCACGCCGCACCAATTGCGTCTTTGTGTATTGAAAAATATATCAAAGGGCATGTAGACCGCAAAGCCATTGAAACGAAATGGATGAATAAAAGTTATCCGAATATGCTTACTGTGAGAAATGAAATGGCTTCGAAAGCAAAAACGAAAATGAAGCCCGACACCGCTCAGAAAGTAGATGAGGAATTATTTTTAACAACCCCTACAACCATCACTTTACCACTTGGAGGTTCACCAAAAACGAATGAAGTAAAAATACCGATGAGTCCCAAGAAAACTACAACCAATATCAAACCAGTAGAGAAAAAGAAAGTAGGGCATTAAAAAATATGCTCAGACTCGATTTTCCCATTTCCTAAAAATACCGTTGTGCAATCTTAATTGTATAACTTAATTCATCGAACTTAACTTGGCAAGGCAAGAAAAAATATCAAAAAATTTAGACTGGATCACAGTCTTACTTTTTATCGTTTGCGTAACTGTAGGCTGGTTTAATATCTATGCGGCCATCTATAATCCTGAAAACCCACTTTGGATTGGAGACGCAGGCTTTTTTGATACTAACGCTGGTAGGCAACTTATCTGGATTGGTACCACTGTCTTACTCATTATTGCCATTTTGGTGATTGATTATCGCTTTTACGATACTTTCGCATTCTTTATTTACAGCTTTTTTATCTTTATGCTTATCTTGGTGTTGTTAGTCGGGACTGAGGTAAAAGGCTCGCATTCATGGTTTAGGGTAGGAGGGTTTCAATTACAACCAGCAGAGTTTGCCAAAATGGCTACGGCTTTGGCATTGGCAAAATACATAAGTACGCCTATGGTGAACCTGACTCGTTTTAAAGACCAGTTTACAGTAGCATTGATTATTTTAATTCCTCCCCTCCTTATTCTGGCTTCTCACGAAACAGGCGTTGCCCTAGTCTTTGCCTCTTTCATGATTTTATTATATCGCGAAGGACTCCCAGGGATTTATCCTGCTGTTTTTCTTTCTATTATTATATTGTTTGTATTGTCCTTGATTTTTGAAGAATGGGAAATCTACATCGGTCTGGCAGTATTAGCGAGCATCATCATTTTAATCATGCCTCGGTATGAACGCAAAACAAAAAACATTATCACCATCATAGGCATTGCCTTTGTTATGGGGCTGTTTGTTACGGGAGTAGACTGGGCTGTTAATAACATACTTGAACCACACCAACGTAACCGTATAAAAGTATTAATTGACCCTGATTTTGATAGAAAGAAAACAGGTTACAACGTACGCCAAGCCAAAATTGCGATTGGGTCTGGAGGACTTTTTGGGAAAGGATATTTACAAGGAACACAAACAAAATTTGATTTTGTACCCGAACAAAGTACCGACTTTATTTTCTGTACAGTAGGTGAAGAAGAAGGTTTTCTTGGTAGTTTACTAGTCGTGGGATTATTCTTGGCACTGCTGCTTCGAGTCGCTTATTTAGCAGACCAACAGAAATCTAGGTTTGCCCGAGTCTACGGCTATGGGGTAGTCTCCATACTTTTTTTCCACTTTATGGTTAACATAGGCATGACTATTGGACTAATGCCCGTTATTGGTATTCCTCTTCCATTTTTTAGTTATGGTGGGTCGTCGCTATGGTCGTTTTCAATTTTATTATTTATTTTTTTGAAAATAGATGCCCATCGTACACAAGTTCTTTCTAGGTGGTAAATTGATAGTAGCCTTATTATTTACAGCTAATTTCATTAGAACATGGCATTAATATCTAAAAAGAAAGTACCCTTCAAGATTAATCTCCAACTCAGAAAATATTTAACAAAATATGGTCGGGAGATTAAAATGCCAATTCAATATGCTGATTTATTACGCTTTGAAAGTTCGATAAGTTTGTATGATAAATTTGGGAATGACACCTTTTGGATTACCGTTTTTTTTCCGCATTCCGAGATTGAACATGTTTATGAAGGATTGAAGAAAATTTATGCTGATTTAAAAACAGATGGAGATGAAAAGGTAATTAAGCACCTCACTGTTGATAGAATAGATTTGTGTACTTATGGAAATACACAGCCTTTTAGGATACGCATCGTAAACAGGGTAAACGATAACTTCGATTATTTTTATATCAAAAGAGCCGACTGTTCCAGAGTTTATGGAATGGAATTAGAACACCTACTTTCGCCGAACAGAATCAATTATCTTACTTTCGAAAACTCTTTGGTTGAAGAACACATTGCAGGGATTCCGGGTGATCAGTTTTTTAAGAATTACCTAAGCGACCCCAACATCAATGAAATCCGTTTGGCCAAAGAATTTGTCAAGTTCAATGAAAGATGTTTGGTGCTGTTACTAGGAGATATGCACTCTTCAAACTTCGTAGTAGAAATTACCCCAGATTTTGAAGAAGTATATTTTAGAATAAGGTCAATTGATTTTGACCAACAGAGCTACGAAGGGAAACGAACTGTTTATATGCCGCAATATTTTAAACAGAATAATCCTTTGATTGAAATGGGTATGCGTCACATGACGCCCGAATCTGTAAAACAGTACCAAATAGAGGAACGGTCGCTGATTTCAAAAAGGATGAAAGTAGAAAGCCAAAGAGTGTATGAATTAATGGCTATTATGGCAAAAGATGATATATCAACCCCAGAAAATACGGAGCAACTTAAAAATGAGTTAGCAAAATATTATGATTCCGACCAATTCTTGAAGTGCAGAACAATGGGAGAAATAGTGTGGGTAAGCTTGGAACAAGTCAGGATGCAGTAAAAAATTATTACTAGGGAGGGACTTTAGTCCCTCCCTAGTAAAGGGTTGAATGTCAGGTTTACACCTTTTTTGAAACGCCTAAAAATAAGAATACAAAACCCACTATCAATGCTGTGCCTCCAATGGGCGCTATTGCCCCCCACATCGTTACACCAGTAGCACATATCAAATAAAGAGAACCTGCAAAAATAAGTGTTCCGATTAGCAACGAATATCCTGCCCAATTCAAGAATTTGTGTGAAATCTTATCGGTTAAAATTCCTACTAAAATTAACGCTAAAGCTCCATACATTTGATAACGTGCCGCCGTTTCAAAAGTATCTGTTCGGTTAGTTGCTTCCAAGGCAGCCTTAAAAGCATGGGCTCCAAAAGCACCTAATGCTACCGAAAGACCAGCAAGTAAAGTACCAGCCTGTAAAAAAAATCTATTCATATTTTTGCTAGATAAAAGAGAAATATTCCACAAAGAACGCAATGAAAAATAGAGTTTCAATGATAATTACTTGAATATTTATGATGCTTTAAAGGATAATTTGACCAATCATCATTTTTATAATAGGGGTTAAAGCAATTTTAGTTGTCATCACTAAAAATGTCAAGTAAGAGTTGTAATTTTGTGAGAGTAACTCTACGGAAAATAATCTCTTGAAATTTTGCAACTCACTGATTCTGATATTTTGTTAGCCATCCGACAAGGAAATGAGCGTGTTTTTGAAGCAATGTTTCGAAAGCACTATCAGGCTTTATGCAACTATTCTTGCAACATCCTAAAAGACATGGATGATGCTGAAGAAATAGTGCAAAGCGTTTTCCTGAAGTTTTGGGAACAGCGCCAAGAAATAGAAATAACAGTTTCTTTAAAATCATATCTTTATCGAGCTGTTCATAATACCTGTTTAAATCGTATAAAACACCTTAAAGTACAAGAAGTATATCGTCAACACGTTGGCGAGTTTATAGAAAATACGTTTGATTCTGCCACTGATTTACTTGATAAAAATGAACTTGAAATCCGCATAGCTGAAGCATTAGAAAAGCTACCAGAACAATGTAGACTTATTTTTAAAATGAGTAGATTTGAAGAACTGAAGTATCAAGAAATAGCTAACCAATTGGGGCTTTCTATCAAAACAGTAGAAAATCAGATAGGAAAAGCGCTAAAAATTATGCGGACAGAATTGGCAGATTATTTGCCTTTATTACTATTTTGGGTGCTTTTCTACTAGAATAACAAGTAAACAGACACTTATTGTGATAAAAAAAATCTAAATCTCTATCTATTCAAAACTATTGCTTAATAACCAAATACTAAAATTACATACATAAAAGCCTTTGGGTTTAAGATGATTAACGAAGAAAACATAGACGATTTACTGGCAAAATACCTTGCAGAAGAAGCTGATAGTCAGGAAGCTGATGCTGTAAACGAGTGGATTACTTTGTCGGATGATAATCAAAAAACCTTCGAACATACAAGTATTATCTGGGAAAAAAGTGCCTTGTTAAATACTCAACAAGTAGTTGATGTGGATACTGCTTGGGCAAAACTCGGTATTGGCTCAGATAAAATAAAGAGAACGGCTGATCAATCTGATTATATAAAACCTTTGCCTCATAGGAGTGGAGGTAGTAAACACCCATTGAAAGGAAGAAAGTCAAATACTATCAATCTTGTCTTTAACAATTTCCTCAAAATTGCAGCGGTTTTAATTTTCATCGTCGGAGGAGTACTTTTGGTGAAGAAGAATACCGAGCCTGACATTGCATTGCTTACTTTTCAAACAAGTAATATTCCAACAGAAAAAGTTTTAGCTGATGGAACAAAAGTATTTTTAAATAAAAATTCAACAATCAGTTTTCCTGAGAATTTTGAAGGAGATACCAGAGAGGTAAAACTAACAGGAGAAGCTTTTTTTGAGGTACACCATGACAAAGCCCATCCTTTTATCATCCATGCTAATGGTGCAAATATAAAAGTACTCGGGACATCATTTAATGTAAAAGCGTATGATGCTCAGGTACAAGTAGTAGTGAATACAGGAAAAGTACAATTTTCGAAAAATACTCAGCAGGTTATTCTAGTAAAAGGAGAAAAAGCTGAAATTTCAAAAGGACAAGAGACTATTGTAAAATCGATAAATGTCGATGAAAACATACTTTATTACAAAACAAAATCGTTTAATTTTGAAGAGACTAGTTTAGATGAAGTAGCACAATTGCTTTCTGACAATTTTGGAAAAACTATTGTTTTTGAGCAAGATAAAATTAAAAACTGTAAACTGACTGCCACCTTCCAGCAAGAAAGTTTGGATAATATTCTCACCATAATTTCCGAAACCTTTAACCTGAAAATTACCAAAAAAGGAGATTCAATCGTGCTTCAAGGAGAAGGCTGTCAGTAGAATGGATTGAATAACGATTTGAAAATCGTTCCACTATGATAGCTTATTATTTTAAATACGTTGCTTTAAATATTTGTTTTTTACTGTTAATTACTCATTCTTCTTTAGGACAAATCCCTATTTTAGAACGAAATATTAGTGTTAGGTTCAATAATGATAAAATTACCCAAGTACTAGATATCATTGCTAGTGAAGGAGGTTTTAATTTTTCCTATAATTCTAATTTGATTGATAGTGACAGGCGAATAGATTTGGCTGTTACCAACCGTCCAGTACGGGATGTGCTAAAACAAATTTTTGGCACATCTATTAGCTACAAAGTACGTGGACAATATGTTATTCTTCAGAAAAATATTACAGAAAATCAAAACTTACATTTTGTATTAAGTGGCTATATCGTAGACCCCGATGAAGGCATAAAACTGCCAGATGCCAGTATTTATGAGAAAACCAGTTTAGCCTCAGCAATTTCTAATCAATTTGGCTTTTATAAAATTAAGCTCTCTACTAAGAAATTTCCCATTCGGTTGAGTATTTCAAAACCAGGCTATGAACATCAGATAGTTTTAATAAGAAATGCTCAGAATGATTACCTCAATATTGAGCTAGTGGCAGAAAAAAAAGAGTTGACTTATGAATCAGCTTTTGATGACAACTCGATTGAACAAATGGAGTTGTTCCAAAAACGAAACCAATTGATTGAGTCTACTCCTGTTTTTAAAGATAATCGCCCTCCCTTTGTAGATGCTGCTGGTGACGAAAGTTTTCATCCTGTTTTTGTGCCTTTCGATTCCTTGGCTTATAGAACAGACTGGGAAAGGTTTAAAGATGGCGTTGGAAAATTCTTTGTCAGACGAAGCCAACGTATCAATGCCTTTAACATCAATGATACCCTTAACCAAAGACTTCAAATATCATTACTTCCTTTCCTAGGAACCAATCGCCTACTTTCTGGAAGTATCGTAAACGATTTTTCAGTGAATATCCTGATGGGGTATTCTGGTGGCGTGAATAAACTAGAAATAGGAGGGTTATTAAACGGTATTCATCATGATGCAAGTGGACTACAAATAGCGGGGTTAGGGAATATTGTAGGGGGGCAGCTAAGAGGTGTACAGGTGAGTTCCCTGCTGAATATTGCTGGTAGCTTAGATAAAGGCTTACAATTGAGTGATGGTATCAATGTAATAGCTAAATCCTCTGAGGGTTGGCAAGTAGGTCTTATCAACTTTGCTAAAGATGTGGGGAAAAAAGGAAAGCAAATAGGACTATTAAATATTAGTGAAACATCAGAATCAACCCCTTTTGGATTATTAAGTTTTGTTAGTTCAAAAGATGGCTATAAACGGTTGGAATTAACGATTGATGAAAACGAAACAGGAAGCGTAACCTTCAAAACAGGGGTAAGAAAGTTTTATAATATTCTAACGATTGGTTATAATTTCCTTAGAACTCGCGAGCTTTTTAGTGCAGGGTATGGCATAGGGCGTGCCTATGAAATGAGCCACGGATGGATGCTCAATACAGATTTAGTGGCCAATGTGTTAGTAGAATACGATGCATTTAATCCGAATGTAGGGGCTTTGTATAAATTTGATATAAGTTTTGAAAAACAAATTGCCCGCAATGCGGCCATTACCTTTGGCCCTTCATTCAAAGCACTTCTTATCGACAGATATAACATCAATACTTGGCAAGGCAAACCATTCAGCCGTATGCCAAGCTATACTCCTCTGTTCTCTACAGACCATTCTACCTTTTGGCTTGGTTTTCAAATGGGTTTAAGAATTCGCTCTAAATAATGCTACTATTTTATTATATTTCGAATATTTGTGATTATTTTGATAACTAATTGGCTTTAAATGAAGGTTTTATTTATGAAGGTATTTTCTCTACTACTACTATTTTTATTATTTACCTTTTCAGGGATAAGTCAGGGAAAGATTGAGACTTCAAACAATTATGCTCAAAAAATTATGGGCAATTGGATGAAAGATTATATTGATATGAAAGATGGAAGTAGTAATGATGACCCTACTGTTGATGAAATAGTGGCTTCAATGCTTATTTTCAGAAAAACTAATACCGTTACTGTCATACAAGGAAAAGAAGCGGTGAATACTCCTTTTGAAATATTTGGAGATACTTTGTTAGTTGGCAGAGCAGTATTTTATAAAATAGAAAAACTTACTGATTACGAATTGGTATTTACGCAGATACTCTCGGATATTCCCGACTACCAGTTGCGCCGCTATCATTATCTTACTACCAAAGAAAGTTCAGGAGAATATTTTGAAAGACGATATATTAAAGCAAATCTTAAAATTCAGGCAAATGGAGATTCTGCCTACGCATTTAGCAAATACATTTTTCCCAAATTTAGAACGGGTAGAGAAATGTTTAGGGGGGCTAACTTTAATACTTTCGAAGATGTTTATCAATATTCCTATGAAGCCATTGAAACAGCTTTTGATTTTCCAGCGAGGAAGAATGGCAATTTCAAAGTGGCTTTTATGGTATCAAAAAGCGGAATATTGAAAGATGTAACTATCCAACAAAGTTCTGATTCAAGCTATAATGCAAAGTTGATTCAAGCTGTTTTACAAACGCGCAAACAATGGATTCCAGCCGATATTGATGGAAAACTTGTAAACGTAGTGTTTAATTATGAGTTTGATTTTGGCGATGATAAAGAAGATGTGGAAAACGATAATAACTATTTTGACCCTGCGATATATGCAAATCTGATGGAGAGAGGCGACAGGCAAATTGAAAAAAAGAATTATATAAAAGCTATCAAACTATATACAAAATGTATTTTGATGAAAGACGACGCCTTTGATGCGTTGTACAAAAGAGCAGATGCTTATTTTACATTAAAAGTGGAAAAGAATGCCTGCTCAGATTGGAATTATTTAGCGACGAAAGGCCAAAAAAAGGCAGAAGCTTTGTTTATTCAAAATTGTTTGAAGCGATAAGAAAAAAAGTGTTCTAATGTGTTATGCTTTTTTTATGAAAATTAATGCTAAAACGTGATAATCAAAGCAGTTTTTTTTTATAAATTTCCTGAAATATTAAAAAAACAATGAAAAAACTATTATTTCTATTATTCCCAATTTCAACGTTTGCCCAAACTGAAATTCCGCTCAATGATTTAGGAGCCTTCAAAAATCCAAGTGCAAACTGGACAATTGTGGGTGGTATTTCAGGAGATTACCAGTCAGCTACTTTAACGAGTACCGAAGGGAAGGGTATTCTATATGCCTCTGCGAAAGGTGCCAAGTATCAATCAAATGATGATTTGATTTTTAAACTTGAACACGGCGACATTAGGCTATCACTCGACTTTATGATTCCGAAAGGCTCTAATTCTGGCGTTTACTTACAAGGACGCTATGAGGTACAGATTCTGGATTCATGGTTGAAAAAACAAATCACCGATGGCGATTGTGGTGCTATCTATCATCGTTGGGACGAAGCTCGTGGAGCTGGCAACGAAGGATATGAAGGACACGCACCTCGCCAAAATGCCGTGAAAGCACCTGGCTTGTGGAATCATCTGGAGATTGATTTCAAAGCACCTACTTTTGATGCTTCAGGTAACAAAATCTCGAATGCTCGTTTCAACAAAGTAGTGTTAAATGGTGTTATTATCCATGAGAACATTGAGCTTACGGGGGTAACACGTGGTGCTATTTCTCCGAAAGAAGCTGCAACAGGGCCTATCAGAATTCAAGGAGACCACGGTTCTGTGGCATTCAAAAATATCAAATACGAAGTTTTTGATAAAGCCCTTGCTACGTTTAGTCCAACTAGTTATGAATATTACCAAGGCAAATATGCAAGCCTTCAAACAGGGACAAATAAGCCTGTAAAGACAAGTACTGCCCCAAAGCCATCGATGAAACTTGCGGAGGCAAAATCAGATTACTTGTTGAAATTTCAAGGTAAAATCACGATTCCAGAGACAGATACGTATATCTTCACGACTAACTGGACGGGTACGGGAGCATTGATAATTGATAAAGATACCATTACTAAAGGTGACCATTGGTATAGCGAGGATGTAAAAGGGAGTACGAAACTTACGGCTGGTGAACATACTTATACATTGCTTCATGCCAAAGATTTTGGTTGGGGACCTAAAGCCCTTGGTTGTTTTATAGAGAGAATCGGGGCTCCAAAACAAGGAATTACTGAAAGAACATCGTTGCCAGAACCAGAAGCCACACCGCTTATCGAAGTAAAAGTAAACCAAGAACCCGTTTTACAACGTTCATTTATCGTATATGGGGATAAGAAAAAAACACATGGTATCAATGTAGGGCTGCCAAATGGATTGAATTATTCTTATGATTTAAACCAAGGTGGATATTTACAACTATGGAGGGGGAAATTCTTGGATGCTACATTGATGTGGTATGACCGTGGCGAGCCTCAAACTTCTGTACCGATGGGTTCTGCTATTACTTCAAACGACAAGTTTCCTTTAGCATTTTTAGCGAGCGACTCAGCGCCTTTCCCAGATACTTTAACCAAAAGCGAGTTGAAATATAAGGGATACAGCTTAAAAAAATACGATGTAGCTGGTCAGCAAATATCCTTTCCTGATTTTATGTATGAATACAAAGGCGTAAAAGTAAAAGATACTTCTTTGCCAATGACACAAAACGAAGGCATCAATCGTCATTTAAGTTTTGAAGGCAATACAACAGATGCTAAATTGTATGCTTTATTGGCTGAAGGAAGTGCCATTGCTAACATTGGTAATAACCGTTTTTCAGTAGATAATCAGCAATATTATATACAGGTAAATTCAACAGAAAGTAATAAAGCAATCATTCGTGAAAGTAAAGGGAAAAAACAATTATTATTGCCTTTAACTGGATTGAAAGAAATATCTTATCAATTGATTTTCTAAGTTTGTATTTAACTAAATCTATCGTTGAGTTTCTTAAACAGTTTGCCATTTAATTTGATTTGTCATGAGTGAATTTGAATCATCGAACCTCCAATTATCAAGAGGAAATAAGTCACCCGTCTCGACTAATGGCCTTTCATTGTATGATGAATATGGTTCGATAGCCTATGGTATTATCCTTCAGATAGTGCCTCAAAATCAAATAGCACAAGAAGTAATGATTGATTTATTTGATTCATTAACGGTAAACCCCTGTGTAGAAAACAAAGTAAGCATAGCTGTATGTATTATCAGAAAAGCGAGAGAAAAGGCATTGATCTATAAGGAAAAGCTTGAAGTAGGAGCTTCTACTGTTCAGCAATTTAGTACTGAATCAGCAATAGAGCAATCAAAAATAATTTTTGATTTATCCTTTCGTCAAGGAAAAACAGCTGAAACAATTGCTGACTATTTGGACATTCCCAAGGCCAGAGTATATAAAGCTATCAGTGAATACTTCAAAACTTTTCGCCACTCTTAATTGAATACCATTGTGAAAAAACAAGAATACATACAAAGCGGAATACTAGAAAGCTACTTGTTAGGCATTGTTTCTGAAGAAGAACGAAGAGAAGTAGAACAACAAGCATCAATTGACAAAGATATTGCTGAGGCTCTGAAAGTGTTGGAAATAGACATTACTGATTTTTATACAAAAAATGCTGTTCCACCACCACCGATTATTAGAGAAACCATTGCTTTGAATGCACAACATGCAGAAATAGTTAAATCGGCTCATTATCAGCAAAAGTATTCATCAGGGCAACAAGCTACTCAGGATGAACAACCGCGATATTTAGAAGTTGAGGTAAACGATACGCATATCAAAGTACATAAATATTGGCGTCCAGCTTTTATAGCAGTCTTTATTTTATCAAAGGTTTTTTTAATATCAGCCTTATATCTTTATTTCAAAGCGGATAGTTTAACTAAAGAAAACGAACGTTTGAAACAAGAAATTAAGCTTAAATAAGCGTTGATTATTTTGTTATCAAAATAAATTAATTTCAAAAAAATGAAAATAGCATTAAAAATATTGCTTTCGATGGGTCTATTGGGTTGTGTTACTCAAAGCTCATTTGCACAAGCGAAACCAAAGCCTTTTACAGAAGAGGACTTTTACGAAATAAAGACAATTGCCATTCCTGACGAAATAAAATTAGAAGCAGGTGGAATTGCTCCGATGCCCGATGGGCGTGTAGGTGTTTGTACGAGAAGAGGTGAAGTTTGGATTATTGAAAACCCCTATCAGTTGAACGGAACCAAACCAAGCTATACGCTTTTTGCGAGTGGTTTACACGAATCTTTAGGCTTGGCTTATTATAAAGGCTCATTTTACTGTACGCAACGAGGTGAATTAACCAAATTAACCGATACCGATGCCGATGGTAAAGCCGATATTTATGAATCTGTAGCCAACTGGGATTTATCTGGAAATTACCATGAGTATTCGTATGGCCCAGTTTTCGATAAAAATGGTGATATGTACCTTACTTTCAATGTGGCATGGGTAGGTTATGGCGAAGGTAAATTAGCTAAATGGCGTGGATGGTTAGTAAAAGTAAAACAAGACGGAACACTTGAGCCTATAGCAACAGGTTTACGCTCGCCAGCAGGTTTTACGATCAATTCTAACGGTGATGTATTGTATGGTGAAAATCAAGGCGACTGGGTGGGGTCTGGTAGAATTACACATTTAGAAAAAGGAGACTTCGCAGGGAATGCAGGTGGATTGTTCTGGACAAAAGAGCCAGACTCACCATTGAAATTAACAAAGGCTGATATTCCAGATACTGGCGAACCAATGTATGAAGCCGCTAAAAAAGTAAAAGCGTTGAAATTGCCTGCTGTTTGGTTTCCACATGCTTTGATGGGGATTTCGACTGCCGATATGATTGAAGACGAGACTGGTGGCAAATTTGGACCATTTCAAGGACAATATATTGTTTTCGACCAAGGACAATCAAAAGCAATGAGGATGTCTTTAGAGAAAGTAAATGGTAAATATCAGGGTGCTTGTTATCCTTTCCGCGAAGGTTTTCAGTCGGGTACAGTGCGTGCTAGATGGGGAAATGATGGCTCTATTTTCGTAGGAATGACTTCAAGAGGTTGGGGGTCTACTGGAAAAGCCTTGTTCGGTATCCAACGTTTAGTTTGGAATGGAAGAATTCCTTTTGAAATGAAAAACGTTCATGCGATGCCAGATGGCTTTGAAGTAGAATTTACACAACCTGTAGATTTGAAAAGTGCTGAAAACTTAGCTAGTTATGAACTGAAAAGCTTTACTTATAAGTATCATCATCAATATGGTAGCCCAATTATCAATCAGGAGGCAACACCATTGAGAGGCGTAATTGTCTCGCCAGATCGCCTGAAAGTACGTTTAGTAATGGATAATCTACGCAAAGGATATATTCATGAAATATTGGCTTCGGGCTTAGTGAATGATGAAGGTCAGCCTTTATTACATGATATTAGCTACTATACGTTGAACGATATTCCTACTGGCGAATTGGCAAAAATAACAACGAAGGCAGCTCCAGTGGTTGCACCTGCTAAACCTGCGACTTTACCTGTAAAGAAGGAGAAAACAGTAGGAGCAAACATCCCTGTTGATAGCAAACAGGTAGCTTCATTATTGAAAAAACACGCTTGTACAAGTTGTCATGCAGAAGCTACAAGAGTAGTTGGCCCTCCGTTCACAGAAGTAGCCAAAAGAAATTATACAAACGAGCAAATTTTAGAATTGGTGTATCATCCAAAACCAGAAAACTGGCCAGATTATGCCACTGAAATGGCATCGATGACACACGTGCCTAAAGCTGATGTATTGAAAATTGCTTCTTGGATTAATTCATTAGGAAAGAAACCAAAAGTAGATTTGAACAAAATTGAGAATAGAGATTAAGGTTTTATAACAAAATAGCGGAGGTCAGAAATTTAAATTTCTGACCTCCGCTATTTTGTTCCTTATCCAACACTACTCAAACGATTGATACATCACATAGGTATCTACTAAGCCTAATTGTTGATGATTAAATGCCTTGGGAATAGTACACATAATTTGAAACCCAATATTTTTCCACAGCTTTACCGCATACTTATTGGTGCTGACTACAATATTAAATTGCATGGCTTTGAAGCCCAACAATTTAGCTTCTTGTAAAGAATGTTCCCCCAAAAATTTGCCAATACCTTTTCCTTGAAAACTTGGATGAACCATGTACGAGCCATTGGCTACATGCGAGCCTAAATCTATTTGGTTAGGCTTAATAATATAAGTCCCACAAATTACGCCATCTTCTACTGCCACATAAGTAAACATATAATCAGCAAACCAATGTTTGGCTAGGGCTGATTTGGGGGTGCGAGGGTCAATTACATAGGTATCTCCAGAAGCTATTACTTGATGAAATATTTCCCAAATACCATCATAATCTTTCGTAATATCAGCTTTCCTTATTTCCATAATTTACAAAAGCTATCTTGGTTTATATTTTACAAAACCAAATAAATGAATGAATATAGAGCGCGAAGCTCTGAAATTAAAAGGCACAGCAGCCAACGAAAGCACTGTGATTGGAATGATATAATAGAGAATTGGAGGGTCGTTGAAAATAAAGAAAATAGCAACGCCTAAAAGTGCTAAGAAACCCACATTGATACCATAGCTAATAAACATGGCACCATACCAAAAACCGGGTTCTACTTCAAAACGTAGGTTGCAAACAGGGCAATTGTCGTGCATTTTATCAAATTTGTTAATTTGCCAAAACGGATACATAAACATTTTGCCTTCTCTACACTGTGGGCATTTTGCTTCAATAATGGCTTGAATCCTAGAATGTTTTACATCCAATTTTAGCTTAGTACTATCTTCCATATCTGTTTAATTTATATTGACAAAGTTAAGCTAATTCAATAAAAACTCAATTTTTATACTACTTGCTTTCGTGATTATCGTTTTGATGAATAATAGTATGGCAGAATAAAGTAATTTTGAATACCCGAATAGCTCATTTTAATAGCAAAGTATATGTCTAATACAAATAACCTAATTCTTACCCAACAACCAGATAAAAATCTCTCTAAACTCCAGAAACAGTTTAATGCTTATGTACAGAAAATTGATGAATTGAAGCTAAGGCTTATAACAGATAAACAACAAATTGAAATAATTACCAGTACTATTCAAAAAGAGGTAGCCCCACTTGAAAAAAAGCATCTATCCAAAATTGCCGACTTAGTATTTGTTTTTGATAAACATCATGATGACCCTTTTTTTAAGCGTAAGGAGAAAGAAAAAATAGCCCATTTTATTTTAGAGAAATCTGTTGAATTAATTGAGAGGGCAGGGGTTGAGGAACTGATTCCAATTTTTAATAAATATAATGAGACTGGAACCTACGAGGAACTTAGCGAAGAATATGAAAAGAAAAATGTAGCATCTATTAAGGATACCATGCGATATGAATTTGGACTTGAATTAAGTGAAGAAGAGTTAAAGATTGATAATGCTGAGAAATTAGAAGAACTATTTGAACAAAAGCTGACAGAGAAACAAGCGAGTGAGGAGGCAAAAAAAACAGCAAAACAAAAAACAGCAAAACAATTAGCAAAAGAAGAGAAGCTAAAAAAAGAGGCTAACAATATCAGTAAATCAGCACGAAGTATTTATACAGATTTAGTAAAAATGTTTCATCCTGACCGTGAACAGGATGAAGCCGAACGGGCACGTAAAACCGAAATTATGAAGGAAATAACGGCTGCTTATGAAAAAGATGATTTGTTTGAATTGCTCAGACTGAAAATAGCATTGACAAGTACTAATATTGCATCGCTAACGATGGCCGATGAGCAACTGAAGTACTACAACAAGCTATTGAAAGAACAAATAAATGAGTTAGAGGCAAGTCTGTGGGAACTGCATAATCAAGCTACAATTACCAATAATGGCAGTAGTTTATTTCAACGTTTTGGAGGAGATACTAAAACGATGAAGATGAAATTTAAGAAAACTACCAATTACTTGAAACAAATGATCAATGAATTAGACAGAAATATTGATGTCTTAAGATTCAAGGAAAATATGCGAAGATTCCTAAAAGACTATTATGCTGATTAGTTTATAGATTGACCACTTCATTCAAGGCCAGTGCAAGTCTGTCTGAGCCAGCCTGTAAAGACCAATTCTTACGGACGTTCGTCAAAGCAAAATCAGCCATTTCTTTTCTAAGCTCTTTGTCTGTAATCAACTTTTCAATATAATAGGCTAGCTCACTTGCTTTATTATTCGTTAAAAAGCCATTTTTGCCATGAATTACAGTTTCACGCACACCTGCTTCGGCAATAGCCACTACTGGTATGCCACAAGCATTGGCTTCTAAAGGAGCAAAGCCAAAAGGTTCTAGTTTAGATGTGTATACCAAGCATACTGCATTGCTAAGTAATTGTATTAATTCACTATCAGAAACCATTTTCTTTAGCTCAATCTCTACGTTTAGCCCTTTAGCTAGCTTTTGCATTTCTTGCCAATATTCCTCAGTAGCCATATTGCCTATCCAGAGTAACTTCGGTCTGTTTTGTTTAATTAAGCCCAATGCTCTAATGGCAAATTCAGGGTTTTTATGTGTCATGAAACTTCCTAGCCCGACCACATAATCATTTTGACTAGTACCATCAGTTGACGGATGAAATAATTCAGTATCAACCCCCAAATAACAAACTTCGGAAGGTAATCCATACACTCGCTGACAACTTTCAGCAGAGAAATAAGAATTGACTAACACTTTATTAAAAGCATCAAAATTTATCCGTTCTTCCCGTACAAACATACGGAACCTATTTAAACGCCATGCACTAGCAAATGTATGAGTCCAGTATTGTAAACTAAACTTACTCTGTGACCTATCAGGTGCTTCCCAAACTTGTTTTGGCATGGCTTCGTACAAAAAGCGCATTGGTTCGCCTAAGTACAATACCTTTGGTATTTTGATGAATTTGCCGATGAAGGGAACGGCATAATATGAACAGCTATTGGCAAAAAGTACATCAAAATTACCAGCATGAATTTCATTAGCACATTGTTGACAGTGCGCTTCCATGGCAAGCATATTGGCTTCTTTTTCAAAAAATAGTAAAGATATTTTTTCTTTAAAACTAGGATTAAGCTTAGTATGAGTTACGGGTACTGAATGAAGAATTACTTCTGAGGGCAATTTCATAAAACCACCCGCATCAGGATTTACCGCCCAAACTTCTACATGATGTCCACGTTCTACTAAACCTTGAATGTGATACTGTAAGGCTCTGCTACCTCCACCACTATGTAAATTATGCCAAACAGCAATTTTCATTTTTTTAATAGTTATAATGTTTATATAGACGATAGAATCTGATTTTACTTCAGAATGTCAATGGGTCTAAATTCTTGAAATGCCCATTCATCCTAATTCTTTCTTTTGTTTTTTCTATTTCTTGCAATACAGTGATTACTCTTTCCAGATGCTGTATTAAAAAGCCTTGTCTTTCTGCTTCGGTTGGCATTTTTAGTAATTGGTATTCTTCTTCCAAGGATAACCCAATTTTATGGGCTATTTGATAGGAGTAAGGCTGGTCTTTATTGATGTCGAAAGTGTTTTCTTCTTCTAGCAATTTGTATAATACCTTTACTCTTTCTACTAAACCAATCATTACTATTGGGCGGACTTCCACTTCGGGCAACATTTCTAAAACCCCTCCAGCATACATTTTTAGCTTGACGGGATTCTGAAAGTCAATAATTCTAAAGGTTCTTATTCCCTCGGTTTTGATGTCCATTCTTCCATCATCGTATCTTTTTGATACTGAAATGATTTTTACTTCAGTACCAAAGCCCGGTAATTTCCCATCAATAAAAGTTGGAATACCAAAGGTATTATCATTGTCCAGACATTCATTGATTAATTCGCGATAACGAGGCTCGAAAATATGAAGATTGAGGGCCTCCATTGGATAAACCACCAAATTGAGCGGGAATAAAGGAAGAAATTTTTGCATGACTAAGTTATCTCGTTACGATTACTTATCGATTTAAAAATTAATGAGCTACTACTTTTTCAATCGAAAAGCCTGCACTTATGATATCCAATAGTGGGTCTTGTCGCATATACTGACGAATCTGGATTTTGTATTTCCCATTTTTAGGAAAATGAAAATCTTTGAAGACTAATACTTTATGGTCGTAAATATCGCCTAGTCCTTCGCCTAAAGAACGTCCAGAAGTTTGGTCGAACAAGATTACTTCATCCAATTTTTGATGAATTATTTTTCCTGTTTCTGTCGTTAAGTAATGCGTCAAGTACAAATTATAGTAAGGATAAGAGCGATTGTTACGAATGGTATAAAAAACATTATAAGCTGATACTGAGTCTTTTACTTCAAAAGTAAAAGTTGGGGCATCTTTAATAAACCATTTTGCATCAGGAATATCGTAGTTTTCCTTTAAGATGGTATTGGTATCACAAGATGAAAGTGTGAATAAACAAATGGTTAACAAAGCCATGATATAATGGTTCAGACGCATGGTGGGCGTGCTGAACCATTGTTGAATAGCTTTGTTAACCAAATATTTTGTACTCGACATATCGCTAAACTGCTTTGCTATCGTCATTGTTACGGTTATTGTTCCGATTTTGTGGCGGACGATTCTGTTTTTGATGATGGGGCTTTTTATTTCCCTGATTGTTATTATTATTATTCGTTTTAGCTGGCTGAGCACCTTTGTCCAGTGGCTCCGACGCATTAGCATTAGGCTGTTGATTACCTTGCTGTTGTGGTTTAGGGCCTTTAGGATGCTGAGGTTTATGATTATTTTTAGGATGAGTACCCTTTTGTTGCTCTTGTCCTTTTGCTCCCTGTTGTTTTGGCTGTTGAACAGGCTTTTCTTGTTGTATTGCCTTATCCTCAGTTTTTACAGGGCGTTGTTCAGCCTTTATTTCTCTTTTTTCTTGTTTGAATTCTTTACGTTCAGGACGAGGGTTGTCTTTTTTCTCTGATTTGAAGTCAGGACGGTCGCCTTTTTTCTTATCAAAGCTTTTCTTACCACCGTTTCCGCCGTACTTTCTGTCCATTTTATCTAAATCTGCATTTAATGGACCAGTACCTTTTTCGATTTCTAGTTCAATTTTTGCAGACTCAGCACCATCGATAGACTGTGGTTTTACGCCTCTTTCGTTCAAGGTCATAATTTCCTTTACTCTATCAACCGTTACAGGAATCCAGTTACTTTCTTCGCCTCTATAACCAAACCACATTACTCTTTTGAAAATATCCGTTTTCTGTAAAAAAGCTTCACCCTTTATCGTTTGAAGAGATTTTTCAATTGTCGGAATATCTTTCAAAGCATCCATATAAGTTTCTAGTTCATAATTCAAGCAACATTTAAGTCGCCCGCATTGACCAGAAAGTTTTACAGGATTCAAGGAAAGGTTTTGATAACGAGCCGCCGAAGTAGTTACGTTTTTAAAGTCAGTCAGCCAAGTAGAACAACACAATTCTCGCCCACATACGCCAATACCACCAACTCTAGCAGCTTCTTGACGAAGGGAAATTTGTTTCATTTCAACCCTAACTTTAAACTCGCTCGCAAGCATTTTAATTAATTCTCTGAAATCCACACGGTCGTCAGAAGAATAATAAAAGATAGCTTTGGTATTATCAGATTGAAACTCTACGTCCGAGAGCTTCATATTCAATTTTAGTTCCTTGATAATTTCACGGGTGCGATACATCGTAGGGTAATCACGTGCAACGGCTTGGTCGTGCTTTTCAAGGTCTTTATCATTGGCTTTTCGGTAGATAACTTTTATTTCCTCGTTATCTTTTAGGCCTTTCTTTAGCATTTGTAAACGCACAAGCTCGCCTTGTAAAGATACAAAGCCAAGATGATGCCCACTTGGAACATCAACGATTACAGGGTCGCCAGCATAGAGTTCAATTTGATTAGTGTTTCTGAAATATTCTTTTCTACCACCTTTAAATTTTACTTCTACCACATTGAACTTACTAAAAGTAGGAATATCCATATTCGACAGCCAGTCGAACACGTTCATTTTATTACAACCGCCCGTACCGCAAGCACCGTTGTTCTGACATCCTCCAACAGCACCACCGTCTTTATTTTTAGTCCCACAGCTTCCTGAGGAGCAAGATTTACATCCCATAATTTAAGGAGAGAATGAAAAAAACATTCTACTTTATGTGTTTATAAATAAGTATGATTAATACCTCAACACATCTAACCCAATATCTTTTCGATAATATTTTCCATCAAAAAGCACATCTTGGGCAGCTTTTTGAGATTTTTGAATGGCTTTCTCTAAGGTATTCGACATGCCTGTCAATGCCATTACTCTACCACCATTCGTGAGTACTAAATTATTGTCTAGTTTAGTACCAGCATGAAAAATTGTAGCTTCTTTGATTGAATCATAGCCCACGATTACATCACCTTTTCTATAGTCATTCGGGTAACCACCAGCTACAACTACCGTAGTAACGGCATGTTGTTTACTTACTGTAAAGTCGGCCTCATGCAATTCATTTTTGGCAGTGGCAATCATTAAAGCTAAGAAATCAGACTCAATTCTTGGTAAAACCACTTCTGTTTCAGGGTCGCCCATTCGAGCATTATATTCAATTACATAAGGTTCGCCTTCGTGATTCATTAAACCAATAAAGATAAAACCATTGTATTTTATGCCTTCAGCTTTTAGACCAGCCAGCGTAGGTTTGATTACCTGAGTATCTACAGCCTCCATGAATTTAGCTGTAGCAAATGGCACAGGGGAAACCGCACCCATACCACCAGTATTTAAACCTGTATCGCCTTCGCCAATGCGTTTATAGTCTTTGGCTTCAGGTAAAACTTTGTAAGAATCTCCGTCTGTTAATACAAAAACAGATAATTCTATGCCTGTTAAAAACTCTTCAATAACCACTTTGCTACTAGCATCACCAAATTTTGCGTCAACCAACATTTCGGTTAAGGCTTCTTTGGCTTCGTCTAGCGAAAGGGCAATAATTACTCCTTTACCAGCGGCTAGTCCATCGGCTTTTAATACGATAGGTAGCTTTTGGTTTTCTAAATATTTTAAACCGTCTTCAAGGGTATCTTTGGTAAAAGTCTGCGATTTCGCTGTCGGAACGCCATACTTTACCATAAAGTTTTTCGAGAAATCTTTTGACCCTTCCAACATTGCTCCATGAGCATCCGGACCAACCATCAGAACGTGTTTTAAATCCTCTCTCGACTGAAAATAGTCTCTTACTCCTTTCACTAAAGGCTCTTCAGGTCCCACAATTACTAACTCAATACCATTTGTTAAAACGGCTTCAGCTATTTTCTCAAAGTCATTATATGAAATAGGCAGATTTGTAGCAATTTGTGCAGTACCAGCATTACCCGGTGCTACAAACAATTTATCACAAAGAGTACTCTGGGATATTCTCCAAGCAAAAGCGTGTTCACGTCCGCCAGAGCCTAAAATTAGTGTATTCATTTATTGTTATTTTCTTGTGTTTCAATGATTAATTACCGCATAATCATTGAAACATTCCATTAAGCAATTTTATTGATTGATTCTTAAGGATTTGCCTAGTACCCTTTTAAGTAACTTATCTAAAATAAACAACGTGTTGTTGTGTGAATAGTTAAATATTGTATGCCATTGCATTAAACTACAGCGTAAAACCGCTCACAACTCTTAATTCGCTACTTCACTCAAAAACTTAATTCTCATCAATCTCAATTCTTCTTCGGTAATATCATCAATATTACATTCTTCCAAGGCCACTGCGATATTGTCAGATTCAGCCTCCATGAAATATTCAAAAATTTCTTCTTGTTTATCAGGCTCAACCACTTGGTTGATATAATAATCAAGATTTAGTTTAGTACCAGAATAACAGATATGTTCGATTTCTTCAATCAATTCAGCCATCGAAAGCTCCTTCTGGTCAGCAATGATATCCAAATCCACTTTTCTATCAACCTGTTGAATGATATGAATCTTGATTTTTGATTTATTTACAGCCGATTTCACAACTACTTCCGTAGCAGTTTCAATCTCGTTATCTTCAACGTACTTTTTGATTAAGTCAATAAACTGACGACCAAATTTTACAACCTTACCCATACCCACACCATTAATCTGAGCCATCTCATCTTTGGTAGTAGGGTAAGTGGTTGCCATTTCTTCAAGCGATGGATCTTGGAAGATTACATACGGAGGAAGATTTTTTTCTTTGGCTAGTTTTTTACGAAGGTTTTTCAACAATTCAAATAATGCTACATCATACGAACCACTGCCCGATGCCGCTTCTTTTTCTTCGTCTTCTTCTATTTTCTCGTTTTCATAATCGTGGTCTTTTGAAAGCGTTAATGGATAAGGGTCTTTCAAATACTCTTTTCCTTTTTCAGAAACTTTCAATACACCATAATTCTCAACATCTTTTTCTAAGAAACCTAATACCGCTATCTGACGCACCATCGAAACGCATTGTTCAATCGGTTCAGGCTCAGCATTTTTTCTACTCTTAGATTTTGCTGCTGGTTTTGCTTTCTTTTGTTTCGGAATTGGATTTCCATCCTCATCTTCTTCGTCCGAAAATTCTACTTCGTCGTCATCGTCATCATCGTCGTCTTCGTCCTCATCAGCATTCAGTTTGAACAATGATTTAGCTTTTCCGAATGTTTCAATTTTGTTGTGTTCATAACTGCCCACATATTGGCTTTTATAACCCATCAAAATATCTGCGATATGCTGTGCATCAAAACGCTCACCTGTTAATTCAACCGTTTTTAAGGCCAATACTACAGCTTCTTCTACCTTATATTTTGGTGTTGGTTTGTTACAGTTGTCACAGAAACCACAGTCTTTATCAACATGTTCACCAAAATAATTTAATAACTGACGACGGCGACAAGTACCCAAGTTGGCATAATGTACCATTTCATGCAACAGCATACGAGCAGTATCGCGCTCAGTAATGGTTTTATCCTTGTTGAATTTATCTAACTTGTTGATATCTTCTTTCGCATAAAACATGATACAAGTACCATCCAGACCATCACGACCAGCTCTACCAGTTTCTTGGTAATAGCCTTCTAATGATTTAGGAGCATCGTAGTGAATCACAAAGCGAACATCTGGCTTATCGATTCCCATCCCGAAGGCAATCGTTGCTACCATCACATCGGTTTCTTCGTTCAAGAAAGCCTCTTGATTAGCCATGCGAACATCACCATCTAAACCAGCATGATAAGGCAAAGCTCTTACACCATTTACATTAAGTAAATTGGCGATTTCTTCTACTTTCTTACGGCTTAAACAATAGATAATTCCCGACTTTCCATGATTGGCCTTGATGTATTTGATAATTTGTTTATCAATATCATCACGCTTCGCACGGATTTCGTAATAAAGATTTTTACGATTGAAAGAAGACTTAAACAGCCTAGCATCGTCCATGTTCAAGTTCTTTTGGATATCCTGCTGAACTTTTGGTGTAGCTGTGGCTGTAAGGGCAATGATTGGCAACTTTGTATTGATGCTTTCTACAATAGAACGAATACGGCGGTATTCAGGGCGGAAGTCATGCCCCCACTCCGAAATACAGTGTGCTTCGTCGATTGCTACAAAAGAGATTTTGGCTTGTTTTAAAAACGCTAGGTTATCCTCTTTGGTTAAAGATTCTGGAGCGATGTATAACAACTTTACCTCTCCGTTGATAACCGCATTTTTAACTTTCGTCATTTCAGCACGATTCAATGATGAATTCAAGAATTGAGCATTGATCCCAAATGCGTTCATTTGATCAACCTGATTTTTCATCAGGGCAATCAACGGAGAAATTACGATAGCAGTACCTTCCATCGCAATGGCAGGCATTTGATAACATAATGATTTCCCCGCACCCGTCGGCATGATGACAAAAGTGTTTTCGCCAGAAAGGGTGTTTTTTATAATATCTTCTTGTTCACCACGGAACTGGGAAAATCCAAAAGTCTCTTTGAGTTTTTCTTTTAAAAAGTCGGTGGTTTCTTGTGTAACACTCATTGTTTTTGAAACTTGTAAAAGGTTTTTTGATTAATATCGTGGTTAATAATCCTTTATCTTTGTAATAAATTTAACACAAAATCAGTCTTGAAAAACTGTTTCTAACATTGAAATTAGTAAAAAATATCCAATCAACTGCAAAAAAAGTTTTAGAGGAAGAAGCAAATGCAATCCTAAAAATTGTTGCATCAATTGATTCATCGTTTGAATCATGTGTAAATCACCTACTTAAGGCCAAAGGTCGCTTGGTGATTACTGGTATTGGCAAATCTGCAATTATCGCCCAGAAAATTGTGGCTACGCTTAATTCAACAGGAACGCCCGCTTTGTTCATGCACGCTGCCGATGCCATACATGGTGATTTAGGGATGATTCAAACAGAAGATACCGTAATGTGTATTTCAAAATCGGGCGATACACCCGAAATAAAAATTTTGATACCCCTTATTAAGCGAACTGGTGTAAAATTAATTGCAATGGTTTCAAATACAAGTTCTTATCTAGGTAAAAATGCAGATTTTATTTTACATGCCTATACGGAGAAAGAAGCTGACATTTTAAATCTTGCTCCGACAACCAGTACAACAGTAGCTTTGGCATTAGGAGATGCCCTTGCAGTATGCTTATTAGAATGCCGTGGATTTAATAGTGATGATTTTGCCAAATATCACCCTGGTGGAGCCTTAGGCAAGCGTTTATACCTGAAAGTATCAGATATTTACCCTAATCATGGATTGCCCCTAGTATCCGAAAATGCAAGTATTAAAGAGGCATTTTTAGAAATTAGTTCTAAAAGATTAGGTGCAACAGCAGTAGTAAATCAGGACAACGACTTACTAGGTATAATTACGGATGGTGATGTACGAAGAATGTTAAACGTACATGATAATTTGGTAGGATTAACAGCGAAAGATATTATGACAGCCAAGCCAAAATCAATCAATGCCGACGCTTTTGCCGTAGAAGCTTTGCAACTGATGCAAGAGAAAAGTATTACGCAATTGGTAGTAGTTGAAAATAATAAACCCATAGGTTTTGTTCACTTGCATGATTTGTTGAAGGAGGGGTTGGTGTAGTAGGGGAGTGTTAATGAAGATAAATAATAATATACCCTCAATGTAATCGGTATTGCTTTGAGGGTAATAAAAGACATAGAAATTTATGATATATAGCTCTTGGAATAACTTGTGATTCAATAATGGTTTTGCAATACCGTACACATTTATACCAACTAAGCTTTGATTATTTTTGAAGCTATTAAACGTCTATTTCCATCTATTACTTCATATTTAAAATTATTAAGAGGAATTTGAAAACCAATCAATAATTTTTCGATGTTTATTAATTTAAAAATGGATATGTCATTTCTTGAAAATATTTGTTCTATGCCAAGCAAAATTCTCTAATGATGGCTGATAGTCAAGTTGTTGAGGTAATAAAATTGTTTTGCCTTCTAATTTATGAAAACTATAGTCACTTTCTTTATTTTCTCTAAAGGATTTTGATAAGATTATTTCGTAGTGGTCGTTTACGGCAATAAGTCCACGGTCGAAAGCACGGTGAAGATTTGGGCAAAGCGCTATTCCATTGGTTAATGTATTATCAAATGCAACAGCAAAAGGAATAATATGACAAGCATCTACCATTGAAATACCAAAAGAAGCTGATACTCTTAATGCAGACATAGCACAAGAAGTATCATAGATTTTTACTACTTCTCTTCTAAAAATAGTCCCTCTATTATATACTTCTATTTGATAAGTTTCGGGGTCAAGGCTTTTCTTTAAATCTTCTAATTTACTCTTATAAGCGATTGATGGCTCATAAATATCGTTTTTGAGATTATCAAAGTAAGTATCTTGCTCAAAAGAATCTTGTTTTAGTGTCTTGTTGGGGAAATAGGTTTTCAGTAGTACTTGTTTTAAGATATTTCTACTTTCCTGATTGAGTAGTAAAGTCGCCAAATTTATATCAATTATTGCATAAGCCACAGCAGCACTCAGATTACCAAAACTTCGCATTGAGCCAGCGTTTTCAATCCATAATTCACAACCTGCATTAGGCATTAATTGCCACCAATTCCCTTTTTCTCCAGTAAGATGAAAGAAAGGCAAAGCGAATCTTGGGTCGTGAGGCGTTGTTACTAACTGATTCCAAAAGAGAGAAAAGGAATGTGTAAGTTCGGGGGTGATATAAACCTTGTGGTCTGGGATATGTCCTAATTCGTACTCATGGATTAAGGCTATTAGTAGTATAGGTTTGTGAGGAGCTCCACCGTTTTTGTTATCACGGCGTAGATGAGTAAAAGCATGGATGAAATAATCTAAAATGTTGGACATATTTACATATTTTAAAGTAAAAATATAGTAAAAGATTAGCACTTTAAAGGCATTGAATAAATACTTCTGTATCATGATTTTCCAACTTGAATACCAAGTTAGTTTCAAATACATTTCATAATGAATAATAGTGCTATCGATTATAATGAAGATGAGCTTTAGGCTTTCATAATAAATGTACCTATAATATTAAGTAGTACCTAGTAACAGCTTAGAAAGCTGTGCTACAATCATACAATCAATATACTTCTTATTGATTATTAACATTTGATAATAAATCAATTTTATTGATAGATACTCAGTAATTTGTTGAATAAATAAATATTAATTTTCAAGTAGTATAAAAGAGATGAATGGTAAAAATATTATATTTGATGTGCAATGACTTCTGCATATTTCACTATTATATTTTAAAACAATGAAAAAAATTCTATTACTCTGTTGTACCTTATTCTGCTCTTTACACACTACCTTCTCACAAAGTACAAATCGTGTAAAAATCATCTCAATCAACCCTAGCGAAGACACTGGACAGGATTATTCCTCTTGGCTCACTGATAACCTAGACTCACTTGTTGAAAGTGCATGGACTAATAATGCCAAATGGGTTGACGTTAGGCTAACTTTTGAACATAGGAGTACTATTTCAAAGCTTTCGTTTTATGATTACACAGGTGTTTTTACAGAACATCCAGCTTCCATTTATGCTTTGAAAGATACTACGTTGACATTCCTTGGTTTATTTGATGGTTCTACTTACGATAATTTTGTCGATTTGAACTTAACAACTCCTATTATTGCCGACGCTATCGTTGTTAGAAAATTTGGCAATGATATCCCTCAGAAAATCAAAGTATTTGGTGACACAACACCCAATAGTCCGTCATTAAACCGTTTAAGATACTTTGCAATTACACCTAACATCAACACAGGGCAAGATTATACGCCTTGGCTTTCAGATAGTTTAGATGTATTAGTAGAAAGTTCGTGGTCGAGTAGCAACAGTGTTTGGGTTGATATAAAACTAACCCTTGAATTTAAAAGTATTATTTCAAAACTTTCATTTTTTGATTATACAGGTGTTTTTACTGATAGACCAGCCTCTATTTATGCTTTAAATGATACGACAAAAACATATTTAGGCTTATTTGATGGGTCAACGTATAATTCATTTGTTGACTTGAATTTGGCAAATCCGATTGTAGCCGATGCCATTATTGTTCGTAAATACGGCAATAATGTTCCTCAGAAAGTTAATGTTTATGGCAATCCTGTTAATGGAGCGGCCAAAGCAATTGTATCTGGATCAACAACTCCAACAACTCCAACTACGCCAACAGGTCCTACAATAGTAGGCACCAAAATCCCGATTGCCCCTAAAAGATGGTATCAACTAAACCATGTAGGGTATGGATTAGATGCTTTATTTGATGAAGATACAGAAAATGAGGTATTTACTGGATGGGGTAAAATCTTGGATAATTACGACTGCTACTATCCTTTAAAAGAAGGAGAAGTAATTAATATTCAAAGTGTAAAGTTTTATGATGGTTCTGGCACTCTGACAAACGAACCATTTAAGTTATATGGTATTACTGACCAATGGGAACGAGTACTCATTGCTACTTTTAAAGGGGAATCTTATAACCAATGGGTTGGGCCTAACCCAAATGATATTAATAATTTTGTGCTTGCAAATCCTTCTACTGCTAACTTCAAATATTTACTTATCAATTGTTATGGGGGATTTCCTAGAGAAATGGAATTGTATGGTACTTATACAGCAAGTACTGTTACTCAAACAAGTCCACCTTTGAAAAATATAAAAATGAAAGATGCTTTTGGTATCAATTCATTTGAATGGGATTTCTTAAAAGCCAGTGATGCTTCTTTACTTGATGAAAATAAAGTTCAGGCTTTTAAAGCGTTTACGGGTTTTCGTCAGTATATGGACTGGGAGAAAATAGAACACTTTGAAAATGTTTATACGTATAACCCATGCTTTAATGGAGGTTGGAATTATGATGCAATCTATGAACGTTGTAAGCAAGATGGGATAGAGGTTTTGCCATGTTTACAAGGGGTTCCTTACTGGTTTTTTAATACATATCCTGATACTACATATCATGATGGACAAATTGTTCCAGCAAGGTATGGCTATTCATACTCAGACCCTAATGCTTATAGAGACCAAGCACAAGTAGCGTTTCAGTATATTGCTAGATACGGAAGCAACGCTAATGTTGATACTACATTGCTTAGCGTTTTTGCTCAACCACGTTGGACAAGCGATAGCCCTAATGTGTTAAAAGTAGGTCTTAATGTGATAAAATATATTGAATGTGGTAATGAAAGAGATAAATGGTGGAAAGGACGTAAAGGCTATCAAACAGCCCGTGAATATGCGGCAAACTTATCAGCATTTTATGATGGACATAAAAATACTATGGGGCCAGGTATTGGTGTTAAAAACGCAGACCCCAACATCAAAGTAGTAATGGCAGGTTTGGCTTCTGCCGACCCTGACTATGTAAGAGGAATGATAGACTGGTGTAAGGAGTTCAGAGGTTATAAGCCTGATGGAAAAGTCAATTTATGTTGGGATGTAATCAATTATCACTTATATTCAGATAATGCTAATTCATCACAAAGTGGTTCTTCAACAAGAGCGGCTGCTCCAGAAGTTTCTTCGGCTTTAAATACCGCAAAAAAGTTTGTTCAATTAGCACATGATGAAGCCTACGATATGCCAGTGTGGATTACTGAATTAGGCTTTGATTTGAATCAAAATAGTCCATTAAAGGCTATTCCAATAGGTAGCAAATCTGCTCTTATCACTCAAGCCGATTGGGGGCTTCGTTCGGCATTGATGTATAATCGTTTAGGATTAGAAAGAAGTTTCTTTTATATGTTGTATGATTCAAACCCTTATAATCCTACTCAATTTGCATCTTCGGGTTTAATAGATTCACTAAGACATCGTCGTCCGATTGCTGATTATTTGTACCAAACAAAAAATCTAATAGGGAATTACGTTTACAAAGAAACGATTTCACAAGATCCATTGGTAGATCGATATGAACTAAACGGGAAATCTGCGTATGCTTTAATGATTCCAGATGAAATAGGAAGAACAGGTAATTATACTTTAGCTTTGGATAATATCAACGATATTAAAATCTATTATCCAAAAGCAGGAAGTGAAAAGATGGATAGTCTAAGTGTTACAGATAGCACTCATAACTTCCACTTAGCGGTAACAGAAACGCCTATTTTTGTTATTCCGGGACAATCAGTAGTTGCTAATAACCAAAATTACCAAGCTAACTATTCTTTGAATACGACTGCTTTAAGTGCAGGGAATAATAACGTATCTTTTTCACCAAAAGATGGCACTTCTACTACTAACCTTAATAGAGTTACTGCTGAAAGAAATACTGTATCGGTAGTTTATCCTAATCCAACGTCTGATATATTATATATTTCATCGAATACTTTGAATAAAGTTAGTCATGTGAAATTGCAAAATATGAGTGGTATTACTGTACTAGAATCTAATGCTATTTCAGCAGAAGGTATTAATATTAAACACCTCCCTTCGGGCAATTATTTACTTTCAGTTAACTTAAATGATGGTAAAATAGAAAATCATAAAGTAACTGTTTTGAGATAATTATTTTTAATAATTAAATGTATTATTAGTGTAAACATGAGTCATCCCGAATTTTAAAATCATAAAAAAGCGGTCGAAATTTGTTTTTCGACCGCTTTTTTATGATTGATGGGTATCGAATTCCTACTGTTTGAGCGAAGCGAGTTTAGGAATTCTTGATTTTTTTGTTACTTTTTGCATCAAGGCAAAAAGTAAGGACGAGAATAAATCCAAAAAACATTAAAATCTTTTAAAACTTGCTTTTCCAAGAGAAAATTCGGGATGACTCATGTTTACTGAAAAGTCAAAAAGAATTTATTTATTAAAAAGAATGAAACATTTTTTTTAATTCAGGGCTATCACCAATCAGACAATTTGCTAATCGCTACTTAAGCTTGAATCTGAGAAATTAATACGCTAATTTTAAAGTAAAAAGCTTCATGAAAAAACTATACTTCATCATTTTAACTTTCTTTTTATGTTATACTACGATTGGTCAAACTACTCAAAATGCTTGGATAAGAATTAATCAAGTAGGGTATTTACCACAATCACAAAAAGTGGGTGTTTGGGTAAGTAAAAACGAAGAGAAAGTGACAATCTTTTCACTAATTGATGTACTGACGAAGAAGGTAGTTTTTCAGTCGAGCCAAATACAACAATTTGGCAAATACGCTTCTTTTCAATCCGCTGCTAGACTTAACTTTTCAAAATTTACCCAACAAGGCACTTATTATCTTCAAGTAGGACAAACCAAATCTCCAATATTCCGAATCAATGCTGATGTATATGAAGGTTCGGCGGATTTTGTGCTGAAATATATGCGTCAGCAAAGAAGTGGATATAATCCTTTCTTGAAAGACTCTTGCCATAAAGCTGATGGCTTTATCGTATATCATCCTGATAAACAAAAAGATTCTACGCATCTGGATGTGTCGGGAGGCTGGCATGATGCTTCTGATTACCTTCAATACGTTACTACCTCCGCTAATGCTATTTTTCAAATGATGTTTGCTTACCAAGAAAACCCCGAGGTATATACCGACAAGCATGATGCTTGGGGAAATCTTGGTAAAAATGGCATTCCTGATATATTGGATGAAGCTAAATGGGGATTAGATTGGTTGGTGAAAATGAATCCCGCCAAACATGAGTTTTATAATCAACTAGCTGATGACCGCGACCACAGAGGTCTGCGACTACCTAATAAAGACTTAACTAAATATGCTACTAACCAAGGCTTGGGCAGACCCGTGTATTTTATTACAGGTAAGCCCCAAGGCTTTAAATATAAAAACAGAACGACAGGCGTATCATCGACTGTAGGCAAGTTTGCCTCCGCCTTTGCACTTGGGCATCAGTTATTCCAGTCATATTATCCAGCATTTGCCAAGCAATTAAAAGAAAAAGCCATAGATGCCTACCAGTTCGGGAAAGAATTCCCTGGAGTTAGTCAAACAGCCCCTGGAGGAGCACCTTATTTTTATGAAGAAGACAATTGGGTGGATGATATGGAATTAGCGGCGACACAATTGTCTAATGTACTAACTGAACGGAAAATTGTAGATGAAGCAGCAACCTTTGGTCGACAAGAACCTACTACGCCTTGGATGGGTGCGGATACAGCTAGGCATTATCAGTGGTATCCCTTTGTGAATTTAGGACATTACTTCTTAGCCAAAAATACCACTCAAAAAACTTATTCAAAAGAGTTTAAACAATATTTAGAAAGTGGGATAGAGAAGGTTTTTCAAAGAGGAAAAAATACTCCTTTTCTGAATGGTGTTCCCTTTGTTTGGTGTTCAAACAATTATGTAAGTGGACTTATCACACAATTGGTATTGTACCGAAAACTTACAAAGAGTACAAAATATATGGAAATGGAAGCCGCTATGCGAGATTGGCTTTTGGGCTGTAATCCTTGGGGAACCAGTATGATATGTGGTTACCCGAGTGCTGGAATATCACCACAAGACCCTCATTCAGCTTTTACGCATCTATATAATTATAAAATAGATGGCGGTTTGGTAGATGGCCCTGTGTATGGTTCTATTTGGAATAAGCTGATAGGAATAACACTTTATCAACCAGATGAATATGCGCAGTTTCAATCTGACTTAGTAGTTTATCATGATGATTATGGTGATTATTCTACTGACGAACCAACGATGGATGGTACTGCTAGCTTGTCGTTTTTACTATCGCATTATGAGAAAGAAGGGTTGAGTCAAACCAACAGTAAAACAGAGAAAGAATCAGGTGGAATTATTAGAATGAATACTGATGAGAAGAAAATCTACCTAGCTTTTACAGGACATGAGTTTAATGATGGAGGAGAAGTTATCGCAAACGTATTAGATAAACATCATATCAAAGCCAATTTTTTCTTTACAGGAGATTTTTATAGAAATCCTGCTTTCAAGACTACTATTGAGAAATTGATTGCACAAAAAAATTATGTAGGTTGTCATTCCGACAAACATTTGTTGTATGCACCTTGGACAAACCGCGATTCTCTTATAATCAATAAAGAGCAATTTACGACCGACCTTCAACAAAATTATGATGCCTTAGCGAAGTTTGGTGTACAAGCTAAACAAGCCCAATATTTCATGCCTCCTTATGAATGGTATAATCAAACTATTGTCGATTGGACAAAACAAGCTGGACTGACCCTTGTCAATTATACTGGTGGGACTTCTTCTAATGCTGATTATACTACGCCTGATATGCCTAATTATAAGTCTTCAGAACAGATATTTCAACGAATATTAGAATATGAAACAAGCCAAGCTAAAGGCTTGAATGGATTTATCTTATTGACCCACATAGGCGTTTCGCCAGAAAGGAAAGATAAGTTTTATGATAGGCTAGATGAACTGATTCAGGTGTTGAAAGCTAAGGGTTATTCATTTGCTAAGTTTGAATAATAAATCTGTAGCACGAGTTTCCAACTCGTAGCATTTGTAATATTTAACAAGAAGCGTCACGACTTGGAAAGTCGTGCTACGGTGCGGTGATACAACAAAAAACCTCCACAAAATACATGTGGAGGTTTCACTAATTATTTTCAATCAAAAAAATTATTTTACTACTTTCATTATGCCGTTCATGATACTCCAGTGCCCTGGGAAAGTACATACAAATGGATAATCTCCTATTTGTTCTGGTACTGTGAATGTCAGACGATATGATTCTTCTGGGTTAACCAAAGGCGTTGAAGCAATGATTTGAGGAATGTTAGGTACATAGTTTTTATCTAAAGCATCCTTTTGTGTAATCATTTTATTCGCTGCCTTTCCAATGATTTCTAACGATTTTGGTTTACCAATTACTAAGTTATGTTGCATGGCATCAGGGTTTTCAAAAACCAATTCTACCTTCGTGCCTGCCTTTACCGTGAATTCCTTTTTATCAAACTTCATTTCTTCCTTCACAGACTTTATCACAATCACCACCTTGTTGGCATCTACCACTTCTTCTTTTACTTCCCACACTTGGAATAAGCGTGCTAATTTAGCTTTGTTGTCAGGCGAAAGTGTTTTGCTTAAACTTGCCAAGAAAGCCTTATCGCTATCTTTTACCTGTGATTTTTTTCGATAGTTCCAGCCATCAGCCACACCCTTAATCAATGAAGCAGCACTTGTTTCATCTAATTTTTGGCTTAGTTTCAATAAAGCCACCACAGAATCAGGAGAGGAAACGTTAGCATAGTTTTTCACGGCTTTTTCGATAGCGTAGTTCGACATATTCTTCGGAGCATTGAAAGTCAATTTTTGGCTATAAGCATTATTCTTCTCGTTATCTTCAGCAATGGTATTAGTTTTGTCTACTTCTACAGAGATAGTATAAGTGCCTGCCATATCAGATGTTAGCCCTAAATTGCCAGTCCATGCACCGTTATTATATTTATCGATGTTTACGCTTTCGCCTGCTGGAATACCTGCATTAAATGTATGGCTTACCAAGTCGAATTTTCTACCTACTCCTTCAATTCTGATATTAAGATTAATAACTTCTCCTTGAGCTACAGCTACACCTCCTTGGTTTTTTACTTCGATGTTGAATAAAGTATTTTCACCTAATGCAGGATTAGCAGGCATAAAGTTGATTTTACCAATTACTAAGTCAGGCTTGTTGCTAGTAGACTTAGTAGCAGAAGCTTTCTCATTTTGTATCATGGACGCATGGTCGTGATGAGCAGGCATAGCATCTGTTTTTGCTTTTGTCGTAGATGCACTTTTTGAAAGAGTCTGCAAATATTTTTTAAGCAAAACTTGATTGTGACTAGTTAATACCGACGCAAAGGCATCAGGTAACCAACGGTCGTTTACCTCAGTTGATTGCTCTAATCTAGCTAACAAAACTTTCTCAGATTCTGCTGTCAAAGGCATTTCTGATAAAGCCAACAATGTATTTAATACCACTAAAGGTTCTTTGTCATTCAAGAGGTTATTGTTCAACAATATTTTCACAGAAGCCTCATTGCGTGGTAAAATTTGTACAGCAGTTTTACGAACACCTGAACATGGATGTGATAAACTAGCAACCAACGCTTGTTGTACTGCTGGGTCGTTTATTACCCCTAATCCTTCCAATGTACGCAAAGCATGAATCACACTTGGATTGATACCTGCTTCGTCTAAAGATTGGTCTTTTGTGATTTCAATCAACGCTGGCACAATGTCTTTTTGTCCACGTTCAACTAACATACGCTGAGCATTCATTCTCCAGAACATATTCGTGTTCTTGAGTGCTGCTAACAATTCTTGTGGACGGTCTTTCGATAAACTCAAAGGAGTATAGTTAGGAGCTTCTTTATAACTTACACGGTAAATTCTACCATGTGTATAGTTTCTCAAATCAGTTTCATAAGCATTTCCTTTACCCATTTCAAAACCATTTGGTTTTGGGTTATGTTGGATGATGAAAGAATACCAATCAGCAATCCAAACGGCTCCGTCTGGTCCAACTTCTGCAAATACTGGAGATACCCATTCATCGGCACCTGCCAAAAGGTTAAAACCTTCTACATCACTGTAATCTGTACCATTCTTTGTCATTACATTCTGGTGCACTACGTGTCCAGTAGGTTCACAAACAAAAGCCGTTTTGTTCCAGTAGTTTTTCGGGAAAGCTCTAGCCGTATAAAAGTTATGACCAGCCGCCGCAGTATATCCACCAAAAACATCTACCTGACGAATTCTTGGTGTAATGGTTTTCATATCTTTATGCGTATCCGTGCTTCGGCTACCATTGTTTGATAAAGGCGCTAAAATATTTCTATGCGGAATAGCCATATACCAGCCATGTGAATTGTTGGCAGTAGAACCAAAAACATCGCCAGTTTCATTGAAAGCAAACCCCCAAGTATTATTTGAAGTGCTAGTGATATGTTCAAAATCAGAACCGTCGGCTTTGAATCTAAAGAATCCTTGAGCAAATTTAACCGAATCTTTTTCGGCAAATTTCCCTTGAAACCCTGCATATCCTACGCAACCCCAAATCCAGTTATCAAAACCATAATGCAAGTTTGATGGCCCAGCATGCGTATCAGAAGTGCCAAAACCAGAGAACAAAATTTTCTTTTCATCGGCTTTGTCGTCACCATCGGTATCTTTCAAAAATAGCATGTGTGGTGCTTGAGCTACAATAACGCCACCATTGGCAAAGACTAAACCTGTAGGAATACTTAGACCTTCTGCAAAACGAGTGAATTTATCAGCTTTACCATCTTTGTCGGTGTCTTCACAAATCAAGATATAGTCACTACCCCCAGTGTCTTTGCGTTCGTTGGGATAATCTTTGGTGATAAGTACATACAAACGACCACGCTCATCCCAAGACATAGCAATTGGGTGCATAACATTAGGCTCGTGGGCAAAAACTTCTAAATTAAAATCAACGGGTACTTGTATATGCTTAACAGATTCTTCTGGAGAAAGAGCTGCTTGTAGCAATTGTGGGTCAGGGCGTTTTTCGTAGTTAGGTAACTTAGCTGGGCTATATGAAAAAGCTTCAGGGTGAAGGGCAGCATGAGCAGCCTGTGCTTGTTCATCAACAGCCCAAATAATTCCGTTTTCTAATAGTTTCAAGAAATCAGGATTTGTCCATGTACGTTCGTCATGTCCGTAGGCTGTATAAAATACTTTTCCTTTTCCGTATTGGCGAGTCCAAGTGTAAGGTTCAGTTTTAGCATCAGGACGGTCTTTTGTTTGGTCAGCTTTGATGTCACGCGTCATCAAAACATTATTGTCAGGCTGTAATTGGCTATGCAAATACGTTTCATCGAAGGCTTTGATACCTGAAATATCTTTTAAAATTGGACTATTAGGTTGAACAATATTCGCTCGGATAGTATCCATCGTGTGGCGCCAGAACTGTCCACCTACCATCTTAACATACTCAGGTGAATTTCTAAAACAGAAAGACGCACAGTGTATAGGCAAAATTCCTTTTCCAGAAGCCACATAGGCTAAGAGTGCTTTCTCAGCATCAGGTGTGATATTATCCCAGTTGGCATAAATCATTAAGGCATCAAACTTATTCAAATTAGTAGTATTGATGTCTTCTAATTTATCAGTATAAGTAATGTTGATACCCTTATTTCCTAAAGCCTCCATCAGCGTTGGTACGCGGTCTATGGGTTTATGATGGCCATTATCACCGAGGAATAACACTTCCAAACGACGGGCTTTCACCGTAGTTTGTTCAGCTGATTGTTTATTTTTTTTCGCTTTTTTCTGAGAGAAACCTATTAGGCAAGTCAGTAACAAGCAAAGACAAAACAGTGATTTTTTCATTTTTGATAATTGAATAAATTCATGGATTATTTAAATAAAATTGGATATTTGGCTATTGTGAGTATTTTTATGATACAAAAAGCTGACAATAGTACTTTTCATTCTTGTTAATTTTTACTGTTTCTGTTTTTGAATTTTAGTTAATAACTCATACTTTTGAATAACATGAACTAATAAATAAAGATTATGGTACAGATAACCATTGATATTCCAAATCAAAATGATACCGATTGGGTTGTTCAATTGTTAGAAAGATTGCATTTAGACTATAAAATCACCAACGACAATTCAAATACGGATTCTGAAAAAACGACCTTAGAAAATAATCAAGCAATTATTGCAAAAGGGAGTTCTATGACTACAACCGAGGCAAATGAAATGCTTGATTGGTTAAAAGAACAACGCCAAGACCGTACATTACCTTTCAGGGTTTAATTATGATAATGCTTGATACAAATATTATTATTTACGCCTCATTACCAGATTTTCATTCCTTAAGGCACTTAATACAAAATCCAGAAAACGCTACTTCGATTGTTTCTAAAGTAGAAGTTTTGGGTTATCATAATTTAAAAACATTTGACAAAGTTCTTTTTCAAGCAACTTTTGAAACACTACAATTATTACCTGTCAATTTATCAATCATAGATAAAGCCATTGAGCTTCGGCAGCAAAGAAAAATGTCATTAGGCGATTCAATTATTGCTGCAACTGCACTTGTCTTTGATGCCGAATTATATACTCGAAATATCGATGACTTTAAACATATCCAAGAAATCAAAGTCTCAAATCCAATTGATAAAAAAACTCAAAAATCAGGAATATAAATAATTTCGCCTCCTTTTAAAGCTGATTCGTGTGATAAAATACCTACTGATGTCCAGTTAGCAGATTGTTCAGCATTTGGGAATGGGTCACGGTCTTCAACAATTGCCGAAACAAATTCATGTACAAGGTGCGGGTGCGAACCACCATGTCCTGAACCTTGTAAGAATGAAAGGTGTTGGTTTTCGTCAGTATCATATACGCCACCCGTAGTAAATACTTGAATTTCTTCTGGTAAATAATGAGCATAATCTGGCACCGTTACTTTCTCTGGTATTTCTGGCTCGGGTTTCTTAGCAGTATGCACTACGTGTTCTTCGTGTTCAATCAATGACCATTCAAAAGATTTTTTAGAACCATATACTTCGAAACTCTCGCGATATTGGCGAGCTACATCAAATAACGAACGATATACTAATGCACTCAAATCTGAATCTTTGAATTTGATATGCGCTGATTCGATAGCAAAAGGAGAATTATAATGTTGGTGCAATTCCTCACGAATAGTTCCAGAACCAAAACATGAAACGTACTCTGCTTGTAGTTTTAATAAACCAGCTACAGGACCCACACAGTGTGTAGCATAGTGCATTGGTGGTAAGCCTGGCCAATAACCTGGCCAACCATCCATATCTTGTTGGTGAGAAGCCTTCAAGAATTGAACCTTGCCTAGTTCACCTTTTTCATATAGTTCTTTTACATATAAAAATTCACGGCTGTATACTACCGTTTCCATCATCATGTATTTTTTGCCAGTTCTTCTGGTTGCTTCCACGATGGCTTTACATTCTTCTACAGAAGTAGCCATAGGAACCGTACAAGCTACGTGCTTGCCTGCATTCAACGCTTTTAAGCTTTGTTCAGCATGGTTATGGATGGGTGAATTGATATGAACAACATCAACAGCAGGGTCTGCCAATAAATCATCAAAGCTTACATAACGCTTTTCGATATTGAAAGCATCACCGATGGCATTTAATTTCTCTTCTGTACGCTGACAAATAGCATACATATTAGTGTGTGGGTGACGTTGATAGATGGGAATAAATTCAGCTCCAAATCCCAAGCCGACAATGGCAATGTTTAGTTTCATGATTTTATAATTAGTCTTTTTCTTAAGTTTATAAGTTTAAGGTTTATGAGGCTATGAGTTTGTGAACTTATAGGAGTTTGGTAATATGTAATGTTAAAATTTATACATCTTTAAACTCATAAGCTTATCAACTCATAGACTTAATAAACGCTAGGCTTTCTTTCATCAAAGTTTCTTCGTTTTCAAACATCTTTCGCCAAATGTTAGCTACTGCAAGTTTTGAACTAAAGGCTTCTACTGATAAATAAGCGTTGTATTGTATTTCTTCTAAAGCGGTAAAAACGTCTTTCCAGTTTACATTACCTTTTCCTACTGTGCTTCTGTCGTTCTCGGATAACTGTACATGTACTAAATGCTTGCTTAGTTTTCTGATAGCATCTCCCAAGCTTTTCTCTTCAATATTGGCATGGAAAGTATCAAACATTATTTTGCAATATGGATGATTGATGTCTTCTACTAATTGTAAAAGTTCATCAGCACAAGAAACCAAGTAGCTTTCAAAACGATTGAGGTATTCTAAGCCTAGTACAACTCCCTTTGTTTGTGCATAATCTGCTAGCTCTCTTAGGTTTTCTACAGCCCAATTCCACTCTTCTTCGGTAGCAGGTTTGCCTGTAAAATGACTTAGTGCTGAATGATATGGTCCCGTTAATAACTCTGCTCCCAATACTACCGCACAGTCGATAGCCTTTTTGTTTCTTGCTAAAGTAGCGGCTCTCATGGCAGGGTCAGGGCTAATTTGATTGAAGTCTGGACCACATATTGTCACCGCGATTCTATCTAAGCCTAACTCGTCCAATTTTGTACGCCATGCTTGCCAATGCTCAGGGTCAACATCAAAAATTGGTACTTCTACCCCTGTAAAACCAATTGCTTTTATTTGTTCAAGAACGGGGAAAAGACTTTCGTCAATGGTTGTACCCCATAAAAGCAGATTCATTCCGTATTTTTTCATAATTAATTTAAGGTGACTTATCAGAAACCATATCTTTACTGCGAGCCTATGTTTAAAATAAAGTCCCTGATTTTCAAAGGTTAAGCAAAAAACTTAAAAGCTTTGCTAGTTTAAAGTTTATTAAACAGATAAGATTTTTTAACAATACAAAATAATCTAAAAAAAGTCATAAAAAACTCCGCTGTTTTGATTAGTTTTGACTGTATTTTGATATTTTTGTTATTAACATTCATAATTATAGTAAAAAAATAGGTTTTGAAAAGTCCATTAAACAAAAGCATAGAATCGCCCAATCATTCTTTTACTATCAAAGAATTGAAGGAACCATACTTTGACCCAAACTGGCATTTCCATCCGCATTATCAGTTATTTGTAGTATTGGAGGGTACGGGAACACGGTTTATTGGGGATAATATCAAACACTTTGAAGCAGGAGATATGGTGTTTGTGGGACCTGACTTGCCCCATCTTTGGCGGAGTGACGAAATATATTTTCAGGGAAATCATGCATTAAAAACACATGGTATCGTGGTATATTTTACAGAAGATTTTCTTGGGAAAGATTTTTTTGAGAAATATGAAATGACTAAGCTGAAGCACTTCTTTTTAAATGCTAGTCGTGGGTTAGAAATCACTGGAGGCTTGCATGATAAGATGCTTACTTTCATGAAAGAACTATTGCCCTTGCAGGGCTTTGAACGGGTGTTGAAATTATTAGAAATGCTGAATCTATTAGCGAACGCTAGTGAATATGAATTTATCAGTAGTGTTGGTTATACCAACCCTTACAAAACTTCAGAAACAGAACGAATGCATAAAGTACACGAATATGTACTGAATAACTATCGAGCTTCTATTAACTTAACAGAAGTGTCGTCTTTAGCGGGCATGGCACCTGCTGCTTTCTGCCGTTATTTTAAGGCAAGGACGAATAAAACTTTTTCTGATTTTGTGAGCGAACTTCGTGTAGGCTATGCCTGCAAATTGTTGATGGAAGATAAATTGAGCGTAACACAAGTATGTTATGAAAGCGGTTTCAATACTTTATCAAACTTTAATAAACAGTTTAAAGATTTAAAAGCCCAAACGCCATCGCAATTCAGGCTAGCCTTTGGGGATACTTCATTTAAAAAATCTCCTCAATCGTAGCCTCTTTACCTCTAAAATTAAAGGTTTCTCCTTTGCCTTTACCCATCAGTAAAGCTCCAATGGGGGATTGTGGCGAAATTATCATAATACTGTCGTTACCAATCTTACAGATGCCCACGCTAACAGCTAGGAAATAATTTCCGCTAGACGTTTTAAGATAAGCCCCAACCGCTCCTTTTTTAAAGGTAAGGCTCATGTCAATTCTTTCTACAATGGCTTTTTCTCTTTTGGCTTGTTCGTGCATCAAGCCATGCATATCTCTATCGAGTTGCCCCATTGCTCGTGAGGTTTCGTATTTATCACCCGCAGATGATTTTGATTCTTCATTGGCAGAAGCCTGAGCTGCCTGCATGGCATCGTAAGAGGTTTGTATTCTTTGGTCTAAAAAGTTTTTTATATAATCGACAATCTGTTGTTTCATATTTTTGTAGCTATCAGCTTTGAGCTATGAGCCTTTAGCTTATTATTTTTATAGGGGAGGGGCTCAAGGAGGAATGGTTATTACTCATCTGTAAAGAACATATCAGCTTTGAGTAATGAGCTATCAGCTTCTTAAACAGCGACAGATAAAAGCTCATAGCTCACTGCTCAAAGCTGATAGCTACCTAAAGCGTTTCTCTCCGAATCATATAAAATGGATTCTTGATTTTTATTTTTTTATTGTCCAACAGCAATGCTGCCGCAGTTCTACCCATTGTTTCAAAATCTGTGGTGACCACCGTAATTCCTAAAAGTTCTTTCAAAGTAGTTTCGTTAAAAGAAACCACCCCGATTTCAGTGCCAAGGGTATAGCTCGACTGTCGTACTTTTTTGACCAATTCTGCTAAATCATGTTCTTCCACCACCACATAGGCAGTTTGGGGTATCAAAAATGTTTCATCGGCATTCTCTCTGATGATAAATTCTTTGTGTGCATTCACACAAAAATAACGAACACCTCGTACAATATCTACAGGATAGTTGCCATCGCTAGGGAAAACCAATACTACTCGGTGATATTTAGCAAACAAATCATTGGCGCTTTCTAGTGCTTCTGCTACATCTCGCTCAAAATCCTGATAGACTGTCAAGCACTCGTGTTTGTATTCAGGCAAATCTTTATCAAGGAGTACTAATTCATCAGAAGGGATTTTTTCCAAAGCCTTCATGGCAATAGCCTTTTCCGAATCTGGGAAAAAATGAGGCATCACTACGTAATAATTATACTTGCCAAGGTTCTTATCGATGATTTCATCAAAAAGACGAGCATTATAATGATGAATTTGTAAATCAACAGATGCTTTATCACCCAATACTTTCAAGAAAGCATAGTATATTATTTTTTTGTACGAGCTTAATTTGTTGAATATCAAAAGAATACGCATTTTTCTGCTTTCTCCGCTATTTACATAATACCCTTTGCCTTGTACAGAAGTAATAAATCCTCTTTCCTTTAATTCACGATAGGCTTTTTCTACGGTGTCGCGTGCTAAGTAATATTCCTCACTAAGTTCACTAATAGAAGGGAGCTGTTCGTTTTTCTTCAATACATTGCGTTCAATATCCGAAATAACCGATTGAATAATCTGCTTGTACTTTGGTGTTTTATCGCTTGGATTGAGTTTGAGCTGGTACATATTCTTAGAAAAATCAGTTCCCTACCATTTCGTTTAGAATGAGGTTTAGGGCTGAAAATTAATTTGGGCTATACATTCTTTGAATTTAATCTTCTGAGCAGGGAAGTGCATGATAGTTCCCTTTTGTTTTTGGTTTATCCTTGTAAAATTTTATACGATTCCAAGAACCAAATTTACAAACTATTATTTCAAAGAACTAGAATTATAAAAATTACTCAAAAATTGATACTCAATTTCTTCGATGATTTTAAAAATGTTCTCCTAATATGATTTGTAGTAATTCTTGATATCCACTGAATAATTAAAAATACTTTTTTCTTATAAAACTGTAAACACAATGACCTTTTTGATGGAGTGTTTACCTAGTTAAATTCAAAAATAATTGATTATGGGAGCAATTTTGGGCGTTATTTTTCACTTTATTGGTGGCTTTGCATCTGGGAGTTTTTATATTCCTTATAAAAAAGTTAAAGGGTGGTCATGGGAGAGTTACTGGATAGTAGGAGGGGTGTTCTCTTGGTTAGTAGTACCTCCTTTAGCAGCCTACCTTACCATTCCAGATTTTTCTTCGATTATCGCTAGTAGCGAAGGCAGTGTTTTATTCTGGACATACACGATGGGCGTTTTGTGGGGAATTGGTGGATTAACCTATGGCCTAGGTGTAAGATATTTGGGTATATCATTAGGTAGTTCAATTATTCTAGGTCTTTGCTCTGTGTTTGGGTCAATTATTCCTTCTATCTATTACTACTTCAATAAAACCGCTGGAAAAGATACCATCTACGATTTGATTTCTACTAACTGGGGACAAATGGTATTGCTTGGCTTAGCAGTTTGTGTTCTTGGGATTGTGATTTGTGGTAAGGCTGGTAGCAGAAAAGATAAAGATTTAGCAGGACAAGTAAATGCTGACAACCAAGAATTTGATATTGTAAAAGGGCTTACTTTTTCAATCATCTCAGGTTTATTGAGTGCTTGTTTTAGTTTTGGTATTGAAGCAGGTTCGGCGATGTCTAATATTGCTAATGAAATTTGGGTAACAAACAACCCTGGTCAGGGTGAGTTTTTGTATCGTAACAATGTAGTATATGTAGTCATTCTTTGGGGGGGACTAACCACCAACCTAATCTGGTGTGTTTACTTAAATTTTAAAAATAAATCTTTTGGTGACTATACCAATGCTCAGACTCCTTTATTGAAAAACTATGTCTTCTGTGCAGTAGCAGGTACTACGTGGTTTTTACAATTCTTTTTCTATGGTATGGGCGAAAGTAAGTTAGGTAATGGCCCTAGCTCTTGGATACTTCACATGGCATTTATCATTTTAGTAGCCAATTCTTGGGGCTTGGTACTAAAGGAATGGAAAGGTGTTTCTAAAAAAACATTATCTACGATTCTGGTGGGTATCCTAACAATTATCATTTCTGTATTAATAGTAGGGTATGGCAATTCGTTGAAAAGCTAAGAATTTTTTTTATAAAAAAGATGAGCATCTGGTTTAAAACTTGATGCTCTTTTTTTATGCCCAAAATTGGTTTATGCAAGGATACAATTAAAATAAACGTTGAATATTTTTGATAAATGTATCTTTTATTAAGGTCAAAAAATAATCTATCTAAAATGCTTATTATTTAGGGTAACATTTGTTGATTAGTGAAGGATATCATCTACAAAATTTTATTTGAATATGAAATACGCATAATATCTTTTTTTTAAGAATAGTAGTATCTTTGGGTTTAAGGACAAATTTTTATGTAATTTAGAGAAGAGTTTCTTCTCTTTTTATCTATTAATCAGAGATTTGAGATAGGCGAGTGGTTGTTTATCTATCGTAATTTGATAATTGGTTTAGAGAAAATATTTCAATGAATAATAATGAATAATATCGATTAAAACCTAACCTTAATTTACTATGAAAATCCAACAAAGCGTATTCAAAAACAATCAGTGGAAAAGTATCTCTGAAGGCAATGATTTTGTTGCCTCAAATGCAAATTTGGTGCTAGCCTTTGGCGAACGAATTTGCCTCGAAACAGTTAAGCCCTATCAATATCTTAAAGATTTATACCCTAATGCAGATATCGTAATTAATTCTACCTCTGGAGAAATCTATAAAGATTCCGTTCACGATGGTTCAATTATCGTAACTGCTATACAATTCGAAAAAACACTTGTTAAAAGTATTGCTATAGATATTCAAAGCCATTATGAAAGTGGAAGTGCAGGTGAAAAAATAGCTTCTGGTTTAGAAGGAGAAGACCTAAAAGCCATTTTTATTATTTCAGATGGTGCTAAAGTAAATGGAAGCGAATTAATTGCTAGTTTGAACCATAAAATCAATGAAAATATTTTGGTTTCTGGTGGTTTAGCAGGCGATGGAGCAAGGTTTGAAAAAACATTGGTTGGTCTCAACAATGGCCCCGAAGAAGGGAAAATCGTTGCTGTAGGGCTTTATGGAGAAAATCTCAGATTAGGTCATGGAACCATGGGTGGCTGGGATGGCTTTGGCCCTGAACGCAGAGTAACGGAGTCTGAATACAATACATTATACAAAATTGGAGACATAGCTGCGCTAGATTTATATAAAGAATACCTTGGAAAATATGCAGAGGGACTTCCAGGAGCAGCTTTGCTTTTCCCTTTAGCTATGCGTGAAACCGAAGATTCAGAACCAGTAGTAAGAACAATTCTCTCGATTGATGAAGAAAAGAAGAGTATGACTTTTGCTGGCGAATTACCAAAAGGCTCTTTGGTGCGTTTTATGAAGGCTAATTTTGACCGTTTAATTGATGCTTCAGCCAAAGCTGCCCAAGATTCTATTCAACCTTTTGAAGATTCACCAGAATTAGCCATTTTAGTGAGCTGTGTAGGAAGGAAATTAGTACTTGGACAAAGAACTGAAGAGGAGGTTGAGGCGGCTCGTGAAATAATGGGTGATGATACTATTATTACTGGTTTTTATTCATACGGAGAGATTTCACCCCTAAATCCGAATGCGCGTTGTGGATTGCATAATCAAACCATGACGATAACCACACTTTCTGAAAATTGATTATAATGAATAATACAACATTTCATCGCTTACTTGCCAAGCAAATAAAAAAGCATTTATCAGAAGAATGTTTGGAAAACGAAAACTTCCAGGCTTTTATAAAGGCTGTTAATGACTCATACCTTAGTTTTGATAGAGACAAAGAATTATTTGAACATTCTTCTTTGTTGAATGATAGAGACTATGCTGAAATCAATACTAAACTGAAGGAAGAAATAAAACAAAGACGCCTTTCTGTTGAAAAGTTGATTGAAGCTATTTATTCGTTAGAAGTAAATGAAAGCTCAGAGGTAAAATCTTTAGATCCTGATAATCTACTGGAATTGATGGATTTCTTAAAAATTCAAATTGATAATCGTAAACAACTTGAATTTGATCTCATACGCTCGAAAGAAGAAGCTGAGGCTGCCACTCAGGCAAAATCAGAATTTCTTTCAATGATGAGCCATGAAATTCGTACTCCTCTGAATGCTATCGTAGGGCTTACTTATTTGATGCAACAAGAAGAAGTATCAGAATCGTTGGCTGAAAATTTAAAAATACTTCAATTCTCGACGAATAATTTACACGTACTTATCAACGACATCTTAGATTTTAGTAAGATTGAAGCGGGTAAAGTTGAGCTTGAGAATGTTCCGTTTGATATTAAACAATTGATATCAAACATCAAAAAAGCTAATCAGATTAAGGCTGAGGAAAAAGGAAATAAAATAAAATTAATGATTGATGATGATGTGCCGAATGTGGTAGTCGGAGATGCCTTGCGTTTAGGTCAAATCATCACAAACTTAGTTTCCAATGCCGTTAAGTTTACTAAAAATGGAAGTATAACGGTAGAGCTGGCTCAACAAAGAAGAACGGCAACGCATGTAACGCTGGATATTTCTATCACTGATACGGGGATAGGTATTCCATTTGAAAAGCAAGCAATGATTTTTGATAAATTTACGCAAGCCAACTCAGAAACTACTCGTCAGTTTGGTGGTACTGGCCTTGGCTTAGTGATTACAAGAAGCTTGTTGCAATTACATGGAAGTGATATTAATCTTGAAAGCGCGGAGGGTAAAGGTTCAACATTTTATTTTACATTAGACCTAGAAATAGGTACAGAACTAAGAGCAAAAGTGTCAAGTGAAGGACATAATGAATTGTTGAACGAGCATACCTTAAAAGGAGTAAGGGTGCTTTTAGTAGAAGATTATCCGATGAATATCAAAGTGGCCACTAAATTCTTAGAACGCTGGCAGATTGTAATTGATGTAGCTGAGAATGGACAACTTGCCTTGGATAAATATGAAAAAGGGAAGTATGATTTAATATTAATGGATATTCAGATGCCAGTGTTGGATGGATATTCTGCGACAGCAAAAATTAGAGAATCAGATACGGATATACCAATTATTGCATTAACGGCTTCTGCTACCTTGAATAATCAAGACAGGGCATTTTTGGTTGGTATGAATGACTATGTTACCAAGCCATTCAACCCTAATGAGCTTTTCCAAAAGATTGCAAAATATAGTTATAGATAAATAGTCGTTGTAACCTAAAAAGGGCGTTTAATGAATTTTCATTAAACGCCCTTTTTAGGTTAAGATGGTTTTTATAAAGTAGCTTGAAGCTTATTTAGTTCTGCTTTCAATACGGGGATACTTTCGCTTAATTTAATCTGAAAAGTATTCCAATGTGCCAAGATTCCTTCATATTCTGGATTTTCTTTGATTTTCTTTTCCATCTTAATCAAATACCTTTCTAACTCAGTTAATCCTACCATTCCTAAGGTTGGTTTTAATTTATGCGTAAGTTTTCTTAACTCCTCCCACTTTTGGTGATGAATCAGATCTGTGAATTCATTGAAATCTGGTAGTACATCCTCTAGGAATGTCTGAAAAATATCCGCTGCATATTCTTTGTCCTCTCCGTAAAGGTCTTCTAAACGTTCCTTATCAAGAACAATGCCCTCGTTGTTATCATTGCTACTAGTACTATGAGACGGCTCTTCGGGTACAAGAACAGCATACTCAGATTTTGTACTTACATAATTCTGAATGACACTCAATAAGTGATTCGGAGAAAAAGGCTTAGTCACAAAATTATTCATTCCTACTTCAAATGCTTTATTTTTTTGGTCAAGCATTGCTGAAGCCGTTAAGGCAATAATAGGAGTATTTTGATTGATGTTTTGAGTATTTCGAATCTTAATTGTGGCTTCGTATCCATCCATATTTGGCATTTGGATATCCATCAAGATAATATCAAACTGTTCCTTTTTAGCCTTTTCAACAGCTTTCCTTCCGTCAGAAGCGATGGAGTAAGTAAAATGCCATTTGTTCAATAAGCTACTGATGTATTTCTGATTCATGGCATTATCTTCAGCAACGAGTACCTTGCACGATGCTAGGTTACTGCTCGCTTCCTTAATGACATGATTATTTTTGATGACTTCTGTCTTAGCCTTTTGGAAAGGTAAAGTAACAATAAAAGTAGTTCCTTCTCCTTCTTTACTCTTCACCTCGATGGTTCCGCCTTGTAGCTCTACTAGTTGCTTCGTAATGGCTAAGCCCAGTCCTGTCCCTTTATGTTTATGTCCTTGTTCAGAATCTACTTGTTTGAATTTCTGGAAGATTAAATCTAATTTATTTTCAGGAATACCAATACCTGTATCCGAAATCTTGAATTCAATCCAACAAGTTTCTAGCTCTTCCCTCTGAAGTTTTACCATCACATCAATGCTTCCTTGCTCTGTAAACTTTTCAGCATTGCCTATGATATTCAGCAATATTTGATTCAGCAATAAATCATCGCCTAAATAGTTGCCACTTATTTTTACATCCGTTAATAAATTGATTTCAACTGGACTACTATCAAGTTTTATTTGGAAAACCCTCTGGATAGTACGGAGTAATCCGACCAATTCAAAAGGATGCTTGTGTATCTCTATTCTTCCTGCTTCTATTTTTGCCATGTCCAATAAATCTGAAATAAGACTGTGTAAAAAATCAGCTGATGTTTTTAATATATCCAAGTATTCAAATTGCTCATTTGTCGGACGTGTATCAAACATCAAGTGGGTCATACCAATAATAGCATTCAGAGGCGTGCGAATTTCATGGCTCATATTTGCCAAGAATTGCTTTTCTGCTTGTCTGGCTTCCTCAGCAATTATTTTAGCTTTTGCTAATTCTTGTTCAAGGAGCTTTCTTTCAGTAATATCATAATGAATGCCCATAGAGGCCACTACCTCGCCATGTTCATCCATGATAGGCGCACCGCTAATTAATACCCAGATAGGCGTTCCGTCTTTTTTAATTAAGGATAATTCATACGAGCTTGCCTCTCCTTTTTCTCTTTCTTCTTGGCGCTCGTCAACAATATTTGTTTCAGCTTCTGGTAAAAATAATTCTTTGGCATTTTGCCCAACAAGTTCTTCATTGGTATAGCCCAACATTTCGCAGAAACGGTCGTAGGCTCTTAGGATTGTATGGTTATTATCAACTTCCAACAAGCCTAATTCCATATTATCTAAAATACCTCTATACTTTTCTTCACTTTTACGAAGTTGCTCATGCGCTAAATATTTATCAGTTACGTCGGAATAATTGAATAAGTGCCCTTTGTATTGACCTTCAAGAAAGATAGGAATATAGTTTCTTTCTACGATTCGGCCATCTATCAACTCAATTTGTTCGTCTATTACAATTTCTCTTTTATTTAAAATCTCTTCGACTCTAATAACAAATTCTTCAGGGTTTTTGAAAAGTTTTTTTACATCATCTACTAGTGTAAAGCAATTAATTCCCACAAGGTCTTTAGGTGCTTTCTTGATTTTAAACAAGTCACAAAACAGTTGATTGGTTAAAATGATTGTATGATGTTCATCTTCTACCAAAACGCCTTTTTGCAGATTTGAAATCAAATTTCCAAACCGAGCTTGGGTAGCTCTCAGGGTATCTTCAGTTGTTTTTCGTTCTGTAATGTCCCGTGCAACGGCTACTAATTCAACAGACTCGTCGTCGTTTTCAATGCGTCTTACGTTCTGACCAATCCACACTATTTGGCCAGATTTTGATTTTATAGGAAATTCATTATAAGTAGTTTCTTCCTTATTCTGAACCATTTCCGTATAGAAATTAATAAGGGATTCTTGATACGCTGGTAAAACTAAAGTCGTGAAATGTTGTCCGATGATTTCATCTTCAGAAAAGCCTAATCTTTCTTTTACAACTGGATTAACATACGTAAAGTAGCCATCCACAGATACCTTATAAATAATATCCTGAACAGACTCTATTAAATGACGATACCTTTTCTCTGTTTTTTGTAATTCACCAACAGTAGTTTTTACTTGCTGCTCAAGACTTTGGTTAAGTATTTGTAATTTTTCAGTGGTCTGGTAGAGTTCCAAAGCCTTTTTTTCCAAGATACTCTCAGTTTCTTGATGAGCTTGTTTTTCTAGCTCTATTTGACGCTTGAGCTTTTCTATTTCTTCCATATTAATTTTTACACAATCAAAGGTTTTTCCTTCAACCCCGCTAGTTGGGATATATAAAACATAAAATATTGCAAAATATTAGACTTTATAAAAGCTTAATATTTATTTATCATACAGCCTATAGGTTGAAATTTTTAAATCATACTTTTAAGTAATTTAAAAATGGTTAATGGTACTAGATAATTACATTTATATATGGTTTCTGTTTATTCAATATGCTTGTGTTTTATTGGGAAAAGACAGGTTAGCTTAAGATTAAAACTAAAATCCGTAGAGGTTTTTTTAAATGCTAAAATTAAGTGCCAAATGGAATTCCGGAGTTTAAAAATTAATTATTTTGTACTGAATTTATGAGGTTATAGGGGCTTACATAGCTTTATAAATGGCTATGAAATTTAGCATTTTTTTTTTTTAAATATGTGTAGTTACAATAATTATACAAAATAACATTAAAGTTTTACTTTTTATAAAAATATCTTGATAATAGCTTTTTTATTTTACCTTTTCTGAAATTAAAAGTGCTATTCTTATCTTATGATATTCATACTTTGCATCCATTGCTTCAAATAAAGGTTTTATAGGGTCGCCTTTTTTCACATTCATTACTTTGGCTGCTCCCATTATTTGTTCATATTCAGCTTGGGTGATGAAGGCTGAAATATCAATGTTTTCTCCATCTTCATACAATTTGGCAAGATGTGAAAAAATAGTAACAGGATTCAAATTTCGTTGTTCAGCAATTTCTTCTACCGAAAAACCTTCTTTATACAATTGAAAAGTGTAATGATGGGTATCGATGCCTGTAGCATGGCTACCTTTTGGAACAGTTTTCAGAAAATTTCTAATTTCCAGTAAGAAAGCTTCTCCAAATTGTCGATATTTCTGTTCACCTACTCCCGAAACATTCATAATTTCTAATTGAGTAAGAGGCTTTTTCTGCGCCATATCTGATAACGTCGCATCAGAGAAAACCACAAATGGCGGAATGTTTCTATCATCTGCTATTTGTTTTCTTAGAACTCTCAAACGCTCAAACAACGCATCTTTAATAACTTCTTTTTTACTTTTCTCTTTTGGTATATTAGCTTCGCGTTCGGCTTGTTTTTCTTCAAAAGGTCTATAACGTACCAATTGTACTTTTCTACCTTCTTTTAAGATAGCCCACGATGCCTTATTGAGCTTGTAAGCATGGGCTTCGTCATAAGCAATATCCATGACGCCCGAATTCAGCATTTGTTGTAAATAATCTGCCCACTCATCCGCTTTTAATTCTTTTCCCGCACCAAAAGTTTTGATTTCATGGTATTTATGTTCGATAATTCTTCTGTTATTCGACCCTCTCAGAATATCAATCAACATACTCATGGCAATGTTTTCACCTGTACGGGCGATGGCCGAAAGGGCTTTTTGGGCTATTAATGTAGCATCAAACCTAATCGGTGGATTTTTACAAACATCACAGTTGCCACAATCAGTTGTAACCTCTTCGTTAAAATAGCTCAAAAGGATGCGTCGCCTACAAATTTCTGCTTCGGCATATTGTTTCATCCGCTCTACTTTGGCTACTTGTACTTCTTTCATCTCAGCAGGCAATTCAGAAGTAGCAATCATATCTTTCCTGACCAATAAGTCATTGTAAGAATAGAAAAGCAAGGTATCCGACTTTAATCCATCACGCCCAGCACGACCAATTTCCTGATAAAAACTTTCTACATTGGATGGCATCGAATAATGGATTACCCAACGCACATTCGATTTATCAATGCCCATCCCAAATGCTATAGTCGCTACTATTACTTGAATGTCATCTTGAATAAATTGATTTTGCACGCTAGAACGCTCATGGGCAGGCATTCCTGCATGATAACACTTAGCATTAATGCCTACTTTTTGTAAGGCTTCGGCTACGGATTCAGTGTTTTTTCTACTCAGACAGTAAATGATACCACATTGCCGAGGATGCTCTGCAATAAAGTTTTGAATAATTTTAACACGATTTCTCCCTGCTTGTACAGCCAGCGAAAGATTGGGTCTATCAAAAGAAGAAATGAAAACTTTGGCATCGGGAATGCCCAATTGAGCTAAGATGTCTTTACGAGTCACTTTGTCGGCAGTGGCTGTTAAAGCAATCATGGGTACATTCGGTAATGCTTTTTTTAATACATTCAGTTTGGTGTATTCTGGTCTGAAATCATGCCCCCATGTAGAAACACAATGCGATTCGTCAATGGCAAACAGGCTTATATTTAACGAAACTACCCATTCTAAATATCCTTGTGTAAAAAGTTTCTCAGGAGAAATATATAATAGTTTTAGCTCGCCATTTCTACATTGGCGTTCTATACTGCTTTGTTCTTGGGTAGTTAATGATGAATTCACATACTCCGCCGCAATACCATTAGCCTTTAAAGCTTGCACTTGGTCGTGCATTAAAGCAATCAATGGTGAAATCACTAAGGTTAAGCCTTGCATCATCAAGGCTGGAATCTGAAAACATAATGATTTCCCACCGCCCGTTGGCATCAACACCATTGCATCTTGGCCATAAAGGACCCAGTCAATAATATCTGCTTGTAATGGTCTGAAGGCATTGTAGCCGTAATATTGCTTAAGGACTTGTTCTTTGGTGAGTGACATGAATTTTTACCGAACGTAGGAGTTGTTTAAATGGCATTTTTATGCAATTTACATTTTTCAAGTGATTTTTGCTTAAGATTAGGGCAATGAAACAAAGTTCTATTACTTTTGATAAACAAAATTTAACATACGAGTAGCTTGAAATCTGATCAATAGCTACCTACTTCTTTGATTAAAATAAAATGACAAAATCCATAAACATTAATCCACCAATCCGTAAATTTTTAACGGCAGATTTTCAATTAAGCACTTGGGAGAGTGTAAAACCTTTATTTGATAATTTAGTAGAGCGTACTATTAATAATGTAGAAGATTTACGAAAGTTTTTCACTGATCGTTCTGAATTAGAAAGCTACCTTTCTGAAAACTTTGCTTGGCGTTATATCAAAATGACTTGCGATACGGGCGACAAAGAAATCAAAGCAAATTTTGATCATTTTGTGACCGAAATACAACCTCATTTGGCTGAATACGACGATGTTTTGAATAAAAAGACGTTGGAAAGCCCATTTCTGGATGAATTGACTGATACAGGTTTTGACATTACGATTAGAGGAATGAAGAAATCGACCGAAATCTTCAGAAATGAAAATATTACGCTGTTTACTGAAGTCCAGAACCTTTCTAGCCAATACCAAGCGATAGTAGGAGCGATGACGGTTGAGTTGGACGGACAAACCAAAACTTTGCAACAAGCAGGAGTTTTCTTGGAAAATACCGACCGTTCTTTAAGAGAATCTGTTTATAGAAAAATACAAGAACGCCGTTTTCAAGATCATGAAAAGCTGGACGAGCTTTTTAATAAATTGACGGCTTTGCGTCATCAGATTGCCTTGAATGCGGGGTTTGAAAATTATCGTGATTATTCTTTTGCCGCATTAAAACGTTTTGATTACACAACTGCCGATTGCTTTAATTTCCATGATGCCGTAGCTGAAACCCTTGTTCCGATGTTGAACAATTTAGCGAAGGAAAGAAAAAGTGCCTTAGCTGTTAGCGAATTACGTCCTTGGGACAAAGCCGTTGATGCAAAAGGTCGCCCAGCGTTACATCCTTTTAAAGGAGGAGAAGATTTATTGAATAAAACCATTGAGTGTTTTACACAATTAGACCCATTCTTGGGCGAATGCTTAACCATTATGAAAGGTATGGGGCGTTTGGATTTAGAATCAAGAGTTGGCAAAGCACCCGGAGGATATAATTATCCATTAGAAGAAACAGGTTTTCCATTCATTTTTATGAATGCCTCATCATTGATGCGTGACGTAATTACGATGCTTCATGAGGGCGGCCATGCGGTGCATTCTATCGTGACGAAAGACTTGATGTTGAATACTTTCCGTAATTTCCCTTCAGAGGTAGCAGAATTAGCTTCGATGTCGATGGAATTGATTTCGATGGATTTCTGGAATGTGTATTTTGATAACGAGGAGGAGTTAAAGCGTGCTAAAATCCAACACTTAGAAGACATCATCAGTACACTTCCGTGGGTAGCAACGGTCGATAAATTTCAGCACTGGATTTATGAAAATCCAACGCATACGGTTGAAGAGCGTACCAAAGCTTGGGTTAATATCTATGAAAAATTTACTGATTCGGTAACGGATTGGTCTGGCTTAGAAAATTATAAATCGTGGATGTGGCACCGTCAGTTACATATTTTTGAATTGCCTTTTTATTATATCGAATATGGTATTGCACAGTTAGGCGCAATTGGCGTATGGAAAAACTATAAGGAGAATCCAGAAAAAGGCTTGGAAGGATATTTGAATGCCTTGAAATTGGGTTATACCAAACCAATGCGTGAGATTTATGAGGCGGCCAATATTCCATTTGATTTTTCAAAAGAACATATTGCTTCATTGATGGATTTCGTGCAGGCTGAATTAGCTATTTTGAAAAAGTAAGCATGCTCCAAAAATAAAAAATCCCTTTTAACAATGTTAGAAGGGATTTTTTGTATGTATCAAAGCAAGGAAAACTACACCTTGATTTCAACATCAACACCTGAAGGCAATTCTAATTTCATTAACGCATCAACTGTTTTTGGAGAAGATGAGAAAATGTCAATTAGACGCTTGTAAGTACATAATTGGAATTGTTCACGAGCTTTTTTGTTAACGTGTGGAGAACGCAAAACTGTGAATTTTTCAATTTTTGTAGGCAAAGGAATTGGTCCTGAAACCACTGCACCTGTAGCTTTAACCGCTTTCACGATTTTCTCAGCCGATTTGTCCACTAAAGTGTGGTCAAATGACTTCAATTTAATTCTGATTTTTTGATTCATCGAATTGGTACGTTTAAATGATTTGATTCCCTCAACGAAAGTACCATTAGCTTCATTTTCGGGACTGCAAAATTAGTGAATTTATTAATACTCAGAACGATAAGCCTAAAAATATTTTGAATTATTCTTTGGGCATTTTATTTACGGGATTACTTTGTTGTGCTGCTTCGTTAATTACTAAATTTTCTGTGGAGGTTAAAAGCCATTTCCCTGCTTTATTCACGAAAACCATCAAAGCTAAGTTTTCGGCTTCGTTATAGTGATTACCATTGGGTGTAGTATAAGCTCCAATATGCCAATATAAATGCACAACGGCTACATCATTCGTAATGAATCTGGTATGAACGCTCGTTTTTGATAAAGGAGTGTTTTGAAACATTACTTTGTGAAAAACTTGATGTGCATATTGTACTTCTTTTCTGTTTTTCCACCACATTCCTACCACATTTACCCAATCAGCATCTTCTGTAGCGTAATCTTTCATATCATTATAATTGTGATTATTCCAGCTATTTATGACGGCATCAACTTGCTTTTCGATAGCTATCTTATCTTGAGAATGGTCTTGAGCAAAGCCAAAATAAGGGCTTGAGAGTAAAAGAAAAGAGAGGAGTAAAGATTTCATAATCATATTTTTTTAGCGTTATGATTACAAAATTAGGCTGTTAGTTCGCCTAAGAATAGTACAAATACGACATCTTTGGAGAGCGTATCAGTCGTCATAAAAGTGATTTCCTAGATAATATGGAGAGTTTTTGAATTCTGCTTCTATAACAGAAGGAGAGATTCCACAAAAAGCTTTGAAGTCTCTAATCAAGTGCATTTGGTCAAAATAACCACATTCATAAGCAATCGTTGTCCATTTTGTGTCAGGAAATTTTTCTTTAATAGTCCAAGCCTTCGCAAAACGTATCATTCTTGTAAAAAATTTGGGTTGAAGTCCCAAACGTTGTAAAAACAAACGCTCTAATTGGCGATTACTTACACAAGCTTGCGAGGCGATGGTGTCGATATTTACTAAGCCTCCACTTTTGTTTATCAAAGGTAAGACAGCGTCTAATGGGAGTTTTGGTTTTAATACTTTTAGCTTACTCAAAAGGAAGTTTTGGATAATTTCGAGCGACTTTTCTAAAGAAGTCGTTTCTTGTAATTGTTCAATTATGAACTTGATATTTTTATCTAAAAAATATGTACTTTCTAACGATTCATCCATAATCATTTCGGTCATGGGTATGCCCAACAAACGATATAATCCGCCTGGCTGAAAACCTACTTTAATTGTAAAATTCCGATGAGGCATTTTTAGTTTTATCCTATTGATTTGCGGACCAACCAGAATACTTTGTGGAAGAATTACTTTTTTATTGGTTGTCAAGTACTCACTTTCGGGTACTTCAAAAGGATAAAAATAAAGGCATTGTTCAGCCAAGGGAGGGAACGAAATAGTAGGTGGTTTTTCACTTAGAGGAATGTCTAATTGAAAAACCATGATGTTATTTACAAACTCTCGCAAAGCTGGATGTGGCTGAAAAATTTTGTAAAACATACCTTTATTTTGAAAGAATGAACATATAAAGTATTACGTTGCTACGATAAAGGTGTTTGTCAAACGATGAATATTAAAGCATAACAGTTCAATAAGAGTTTTAAATTTAATGTTTCTTATTGTGTTGATTATCATAAAGATAGCTATTTTTTCAAAAAAAATAAAGAAATATTTTCCAACTATTCCAACTATAGTGGGGTCATTGAGGAAACAAACTTTAAAAAAATCATGAAAAAAATCATTTTAAGTGTATTCGCAGCCTCACTACTATTCTCATGTTCGATGGATAGTACTCCCTACATTCCGACGTACACTATTGGCGAAAATTTTAATACTTCAATAGAGGGATGGAAAGGAGATTTTGCAGATTACCCTGTAGGTGCTGAAGATTTCTATGAGTTAAAATTTGCTCAGGCTAAGTTGCCAATGCCATTGGATACGACCAAAAAAGCACTTAGAATTTCGGGTAATAATCATAGCGATGATTTGTTTATGTATATCACCAGAAAATATTCTGGCTTGAAAGCAAATCAGAAATATTCGATAAATTTTGAAGTTGAGTTTGCTTCTAATGCTCCTTCAAATGCCATGGGTGTGGGTGGTGCACCAGGAGAAAGTGTTTATTTTGGTTTAGGCCTTACCTCAATCGAGCCTAGAAAAGTGATTGATAGTACATCAAATCACTACAAAATGAATATTAAAAAAATGCAACAAGCTACTAGCGGAGACGACATGAAAGTGTATGGTAACATTGCCAATGGTACCGAGAAAAATGAGTATAAATTAATCAGAAAATCAGGCGTATTTACGGGTAAAACGGATGCAAAAGGAGATATTTGGTTGATTATTGGTACTGATTCTGGTTTTGAAGCAACTACTACCTTGTATTATACAGGTTTAAGAGCAACAGTTCAAGAAGTACAAGGAGGTATCTAGTTTAGCGAAGGACTTTTAATGCATCAGCATTAAAGTCCTTCGGTATTCATACCAATGGCAGCAAGTATTCGAGTAAATTCTTCGTTCATCGGAGCAATGATTCGAGTACTTTCTTGCGTAAATGGATGGGTAAACACTAATTCTTGTGCATGCAAAAGCATGGTATGCAAGTCAAATTTTTCTTCAAACATCTTATTGTGCTTACATTCCCCATAGGTTTTATCACCTATCAAATAATGCCTTAATTGAGCAAAATGCCTACGAATTTGGTGCATTCTACCTGTTTCTGGTGAAATTTCTGCTAAAGAATATCGTGAAGTTGGATAGCGACTTACTTCAATCTGAAGTTCTACTTGTTGCAAACATCTAAAATGAGTAATGGCGTCTTGAAATCCCCCTTTCTCACGTTCCAAAGGTCTATCAGTCATACCCGTTTCTGGTAAATAACCTCTTACTAAGGCTAAATATTTCTTTTGGATAGTATGAGCTTCAAATTGCTTTTTTACCTCTTTATCTGCCTCTGCCGAAAGGGCGAATAATAGTACACCTGAGGTTTTACGGTCTAAACGATGACAAGGACTTACCCAACAATTCAATTGGTCTCGTAATAGTTGCAGTGCAAAAACACTTTCATCGGCAGCAATAGATGAACGATGTACCAGTAAATTATGTGGTTTGTTAATGGCAACAAAATGTTCGTCTTGGAAAAGTATAGGAAGTGGTGGAAATTCTTGAGACATTCAGCGTGAGATTACATCAAATATTGACGCAATTTACGATGCTTTTTACCGAATTTAGTAAATTCCATTTTTTAAGTCTTATTTATTCTGTAATTTCAAGGAAAGCAAAACTATTTAATACTTCTTCTCCAAACTGTACCCATGCTTTCCAAACGTCAATTCCTAAAAACATTTACAGGTATTTCCGCCATTTCGATGCTGGATATTGAAAGCCTGCTGGCTAAAACCATTGATATTCCTGCCCAACAATTAGCCGAAGACGAAGCCTTTTGGCAAAACATCCGACAAGCCTATAACTTTACCCATGATTTTATTCATCTTGAAAATGGCTATTATTCTCTAGCTTCCAACGAAGTATTAGAAAGTTATATTCAACACATACGGGATGTAAACAAGGTGTCATCCTATTATATGCGGACTCGACAGTTTGATGATAAATTGGTTTCCCGAAAACAATTAGCAGACTTGCTCGGCTGTTCGTATGAAGAATTGATTATTACACGGAATACTACTGAGTCGCTAGATACTATCATTGCAGGCATCAATTGGAAAGAAGGTGATGAAGCCATTATGGCTGAACAAGATTATGGGGCGATGTTGGATATGTTCAGGCTACAAGCACGCAGATATGGCATGGTGAATAAAATGGTATCGGTGCCTAATCATCCAACCTCAGACGAAGAAATTGTGGAGGTGTATGAAAAAGCCATTACGCCCAAAACTCGTTTGTTGATGATTTGCCACTTAATAAATATTACAGGGCAGATTTTACCTGTTAAGAAAATTGTAGAAATGGCACACCGTCATGGGGTAGAAGTAATGGTAGATGGTGCTCATGCTTTTGGTCATTTAGATTTTAAGATTGCAGACCTTGGCGGTTGCGACTATTATGGTAGTAGTTTGCATAAATGGCTAGGAAATCCGCTAGGGGCAGGGATTCTGTATGTTAGGAAAGATAAAATCAAACAAATTTGGCAATTGTATGGAGATATGGGTTTTGCCGATGACGATATTCGTAAACTGAACCATACAGGAACCGTACCTGTTGCTACAGACTTAGCCATTCAGGATGCCATTAAATTTCATCAGAAAATTGGTATTCAACGAAAGGAAGCTCGGTTAAGATTTCTTCAAAAATATTGGACAGATAAAGTACGAGATAATCCAAACATCATCCTTAATACTCCTCAAGAAAATGCCCGAAGTTGTGGTATTGCCAATGTGGGCGTAAAAGGGAAAACCCCTCCTGAATTATCAAAGCTTCTTTTTGATAAATACAAAATCTTCACAGTGGCAATTGCTAATCAGAAAGCTAATGTCATGGGTGTAAGAGTAACCCCACATTTATATATTACTACCCAAGAGTTAGATGCTTTTGTAAAAGCGTTGAACGAAATAGCTGGATAAATGTTTTTCATCAAAAAAGGGTTTAGCTACTAAGTAATTGCTAAACCCTTTTTTGATGGAATTTGAATGATTTTGGTCAAGATTAAATTTATATTAAACTCTTCCCAAAAGCCATGTAGCCATGCTTTACTGCTTAAGCTTCTACACGAACAAGGTTTGCTTCCATTACTTCAGAGAGTTGCTTTATCGTCTGAATTTTATCCACCTCATTATCTGGCAAAACAATTCCATAAGTATTTTCTAAATAGACAATCAATTCAAGGAACTCTAACGAGTTCATCCCCAAATCTGCATAAAAACGTTTCTGTGGTGCAATTAATCGCGGATTAATATAGAAATTCCGTGATAAAAATTGAATAAGTTTACTCGTGTTGAATTTCATTGATTTAAAATTTTAATTTAATAGATAAAATTCTCTCTGTTAAAAACGCTCAATGATATTCAAATAGTATTTCCCTCAGGGCTTGCAAAAGCTTATTAAGCCTGTATTGCTTTTTTACTAATACTTGGCGGAAGTAATTTATACATTACTGGTGTAACTAAACGAGCCAACAATGTAGAACTTGTAATACCACCAATTAGTACAATCGCCAAAGGCGAATACAAATCAGAATATTCAATGATCAATGGAATTAATCCTCCGATAGCAGTGAATGATGTTAATAAGATGGGTACAAAACGAATTTCACCTGCTTGGTGAATGGCTTCGTCTAGCTCCATTCCGTCTTCTCTGAGTTGATTCGTGAAATCTACTAATAAGAGCGAGTTTTTAATTTCTATACCAATTAAGGCTATAAAACCAATTACGGCCGTAAATGATAAATTTTCTCCTGCAATTAACAGCCCAGCAATGGCTCCAACAATTCCTAGAGGAATTACAGAAAGTACAATGAGCGTCGATTTAAAATTCCTAAATTCTAAGATAAGAATAGCAATCATCCCAAAGACAGTTATCAGGATAATTACCCCTATGCCTCCAAAAGATTTTTCTGCATTTTCTGCTTCACCCGATACGGTATAATAAAAACCTTGTGGAAATTTGAATTTATTCAATTTCTGAATTAATTCCTGATTCACTTTAGCAGTGTTATAACCAGACTTCAAGAAGGTAGAAATGGTTACATATCGGTCTTTATTATAATGTTTTATCTGGTTGGGCGAAGTTTCAAATTTCACTTCAATCAATTGCTTAATAGGAATAGCCGTTCCTAAGGCATTATTTACATACAGATTGTCAAATACCTCAAAATTCTGTTTGGTATCTGTTCTTGGAATCGAAACATTGATGTTATAGTCATCGATTTGTCCTTCTTCACGATAAGTACCTACATTCAAGCCCGCAATGCCCAAACGCACTGTGCGGTCTATTTCAGAAATGTTTACGCCTAACAAACCAGCTTTTTCTTTGTTAATATGTACTCTTAGGTCTGTTGGTTGTACTCTTAGCGGATTGTCAGTATAAATAGAGCCCTCTTGAGCTGCTAAAATCTTTTCAATTTGTCCCGCAATGATTCTTAAGCTATCTAAATTATTCCCAAAAACTCTGTAAGCAATCGGTGCTTCCAAAGGTGGGCCTTGTTCAAAATCTTTTACTTCAATTTTAGCATTAGGATAATTAGCCAACTGAGTTCTCAATCTATCTATTATCTGCTTTTTCTCCTTTGTTTCAACATCTTGTAAAAGAACAAAAAGCTGTCCAAAGTTTTCAGATTCTGCTCCGCCGATTACATTATAGTAAATTCTAGGGTTTCCTCTACCAATATTGGCCGCTATGTTTTTAATTTCTGGCTCTTTTTTTAGTTCATTTTCTACAAAACGCACTACTTCGTTGGTTGCTTTTAGGTTGGTTCCAACAGGCGTTGTTACGTTAACCAAAAACATGGGCTTTTCGGAAGTAGGGAAAAGCGAGAAGCCTAAAAAGAATTTGGCAATCATCATCACACCTACAAAGATGCCTAAAGCACCTGCTAAAGTGATTTTAGGATGTTGTAAACACCAATCCATCAATTTACCATAAGTAGCGGAAATCAAACGTTTCATACCTCTTAAAATGAAATTACCTTCAGCATTTTCATGATTTTTTAAGATAACACTTGATAAAAACGGTACGATAGTTAGGGCTACAACCATAGAAGCCAATACCGTAACACTTACAGCCATAGGCAAGCTACGGATAAATTTTCCAGCGGCTTCTGGTAAGTTAGCTACAGGTAAAAACGCAAAGATTAACAACACTGTACAACCTACTACGGCCAAGCTAATTTGTTTGGTGGCATCAATCGCTGCTTGTTTTTTAGGAATCCCCATCCGCATAAACCGTTCGATATTTTCGACGACCACGATAGAGTCATCCACCAGAATACCCAACGCTACAATCATCCCAACGATAGAAAGTTGGTTGATGGTAAAACCTAAGGCATATAAAAGTGCAAGCCCAATGGCCAATGAAAGCGGAATAGAAATCATTACTACTAAACTAGCCCTAGAACCCAAAGGCAAAAGGGTAATCAATACCAATAGGATGGCAATGCCGAAATCTTTGGCGAAACGCATCAATCGTTTATCAACAGATTCTGCCTGATCGAATACTTTTACCAAGTCTACGGATTTAGGTAAAGTCTTTCTAAACTCCTCGATTTTCGGGTCAGTCTGTGCACGTACTTTGATAATGTTTTGCCCAAACTTCTGGCAGGCCGTTACAAATACACTTCTGTGTCCGTTTAAACGTGTTTTATGCGTTTCGTCTTCGTAGGCATATTTTACTTCGGCAATGTCCTTCAAGTAAACGATTTTAGTACCGTTGGTAAAAACAATGACATTTTTGATTTCCTCAATATCTTTAAAATTTCCAGAGGTTTTTACATTAAATTTTTTGTTTGAAAGATTCAGTGAACCACCCGGAATATTTACGTTTTCAGACTGAATCGCTCCTAATACTCTGTTTACAGGGATTTTGTCTTGTGCCAATTTTGCCTGATTCAACTCTACCGATATCTTTCGCTGAGGAAAGCCCCAACTTTTAATATTTTTTAGAGAACGATTTTTCTCTAACGTTTTTTCCAAATCGTCGGCATACTTTTCTAATTGAGAGTAGGGGAGGTTTTCAGACACTAAGGCAAATTGATAAATATTTACACCGTCAGGCTGATACCGTTCTATGCGTACATCTAATACATCGGCAGGCAATTCTTTCCTGACGGCGTTCATTTCACGCACTATCTCTTGGTATTTTTCCTCTGGGTCCGATTCAAAAGCGTATTCAACCTGAAAAATAGCTACACCATCATAAATACTGGTTCTAACTCTTTCGATATTATCTAATTCGTTAATACGTTTTTCTACTACATCGGCTACTAACTGTTCAACATCTTTGGGGGAAGCTCCTGGATAAATAACCGTGACACCAAACTGAGGAGAAGAAAATTCAGGGTCTTCTCCACGAGGCATATTCAATAAGGAGTAAATTCCTATTGAAAGAATACCCAAAAACACGACCAGCGTGAATTGGTAATTTTTAACTGAGAATTCAGAGATTTTCATAATAATTTTATTTGAGTGTGAAACTCTCTTTTTATTGAATGATTTTAACCTTGCTTCCTTCTACTAAATACGCAGACCCGCCAGTGATTACTTGTGTGATAGGTACAGATGGAGGCTGGATAAATACTTTATCACTATTGATAGAAAGTATTTTAATGGCCACTTTGTGTGCTTTTCCGTTTTCAACTGTATACACAAAAGCATCATTTCCATTACCTTCAATGACGGCATCAATGGGCACAAAGGTATTTTGATGGATAGCATTTGGCGTAATGATGGCATTACCGAATAGCCCCGTAGCTATTTTTTTACCTTGCGTATTTAACTTTAATTCTGCCTGATATAATCCTGAGCTTTGGTCTGCTCCTTGTGATAGATTAGAGACAGTAGCCGTAAATGGAGTATCCGCAAAAGCATCTAATTGAATAGTAGCTTTATCCCCTAAATGAAGGCGTGTCCAGTCTTTATCAGCAACACCCACTTTCAGGACCCAGTCGTTAGCACTGGTTGCATTCATAAAAAATACAGGAGTGCCTGGACCAGCTAATTCGCCTTCATTCATGAGCTTTTTTACAATGACACCTGTTGAAGTAGCATAGATTTTAGAAAATCCCTGATTGTAATTCGCAATTTCAAAGTTTTGTTTGGCTACACTCAAAGCCGTAGTTAGGTTTTGAACTTGTTCAAGGGTAGCTACAGAATCTTTATAAAGGTTTGTCACTCTTCTTAAATCACGTTCGGCTTTTTGTACACTTTCAGAAGCTTGTTGTACTTGTGCATTGATTTCAGTAAGGTTTAACGAGGCTAATAGTTGCCCTTTCGAAACATTCTGACCTTCCTTTACATAAATTTTGGCGATGATTCCTCCTGTTTTGAACGATAAACGAGCCTCTTGCAATGAAGCTATTAACCCAGAGGCTTTGATGACTTCATTTGAATTACCTTGGACAACGTCCGCCAATTTTACGGCGATTACATCTTCGTCTGCCAAAGATTTTTTTTCTGGTGCTTTTTTGCCACAACTTACCAGTAACGAAAACAGTAAGGAAAAGCCAATAGAATAAGTGATAATTTTTTTCATATCCTTTGAATATTTATTCTTAAAAATTGATTTAGAATGCTAAAGCTTGTTTGAAAGAAGGATTTTCGGGCTTAACGGCTGAACCAAAAAAATGCGTTAATTCTCCTTTTTCGTTGATTAAGTATTTACAAAAATTCCAGCTTGGTTCTATATTGTTCCAGCCATTTTTGTTTTCATCTGAAAGCCACTGATAAATAGGATGTTTGTCTTTGCCAGAAACACTTACTTTTTCTGTAATCGTGAATGAAACGCCATAGTTTACTTGGCAGAATTCTTCAATCTCAGAGGCACTGCCAGATTCCTGTGCTAGAAAATTATTGGCGGGCATACCGATAACAACTACTTTATCTCCAAATTTTTCATGAAATTTTTGCCAGTCTTCATATTGTGGTGTGTATCCACATTTAGAAGCCGTGTTGATAATCAATACTTTTTTGCCTTTAAAATCAGCAAAGCAGATGTCTTTCTTACCTGTCAGATTTTTGATGGTTAAATCATAAAATGACTTCTTGCCAGCTTTTGCCGTTTTGGGGCGGGCGATGATATTATTTTTTTCAGTAACGTTTCTGAAAATGCTTTTTATCGTGTTAAACATGATTTCTTAGTAGGGTTATTTGATTTCGTAACTAGCTTTGGCTCTTTCTAGGTCAGTCCATTTTAGCCAAACATCATAAAGAGAAATAGACTGTTGTAATTGTGCTGTGGTGATTTGTGTTTGTGCATCAAGCAATTCTATAAAGCTTAGGTTGCCTTCTTTGTATCTGCGAAGCATATCACGGTAATACCTTTCGGCAGTTGATATTTGCGAAGCCTTAGATTCAAATACTTTTTTAGATGAACTCAATGAATTTTGTGCCATTTCGGTCTGGAGTGCCAATTGGTTTTTTACCTGTTGTGCTTGGGTATCTAAAGCTGCCAAATCCATTTCCGACTGTTTTACTTTTAACTGATTTCTCCCAAATGAATAGACAGGTAAGTCGAACGAAACACCAACCAACACAAAGGCATTTGGACTAAAGAAGTTTTTATCCGCACTAGCTATTTGTGCAAAACGTCCTTGCGAACCTACATCTAATGAAGCCCCAACTTTTAGTTTTTTATAAGATTGGCTAAGCCCTACAAGCTGTTTGTTGATATTGATTCCTGCCTGAATCTTATCTAGTTCCTCTCGGTGTCCATCTTCAAGGTTCAAGTCTAGTAAAGAGGTATTAAGGTTTTCGATTACAATGTTGGAACTAAAATCTTTGTTCAATAAAAAATTAAAATACGCAGCCGCATTCAGTTGATTGCCTTTGGCATTGCTAATTTCAGCATCTATTTTAGCGATTTCGTTACGGGTACGTACCAGAACGGTTGGATTAGCCGACCCATTTTTAATCAAGCTTTCATTTACCCGTTCGCTTTCTTGAAGAATTTTTAGCGCATTTTCATACACCTTAACAGCTTCGGTAGCTTTTAAATAATTAAAATAGGCAGCTTTGATGTCGCGGACTAATTCACGTTTATATACCTGAATTTCGGTTTGTTGTACCGTTATTTGCTCTTTTTTGATGGCTTGATTATACCTAATCTCAGCATTCAAAATGGGCATAGTGGTTTTGAAACGCAAATCGTAAAAATCTTTAGGGACGAGTTGCTCAGAAGTATTAGAGATTTGTGGAAACTTATTTGAATTGGTCAGTGCATTTAAGGTTGTGTAAACAGGGTTTACCAAATCACCTACTGGAATTTCGATTTTACGCCCACCTTGTGCAGCCGAAACAGTAGTGTTGAAACTAACATTAGGTTTAAAGAGTGCCTTCGCTTCCTCAAGGGCATATACAGCTTTTTGTAAAGAGAATTGTTGCTGTTTAATAATCTGGCTATTTTTTAAACCTTCTTGTACATATTGGTTTAAAATATCAGATTGAGCCTTCGCATCTATCAAGAAGCTAATACTTACAAGCAATAGTAAAACCACTTTATTATTGGCAAGCTTGATTGCTATAAAAGGGTTTGCGTAAATTTTTAGGGTTTTCATAAACGTTATTTAAAATATAAACAGTGTTTAGTTGTTAAGCAAAATAAAAAGCACTTAATCTGAAATGATGGAATAGTGCTTTTTAGATGAATAAATTATAAGGACTTTATTTCGTTGCTGGTAGATACCAGATTGGTCGTACATTTTGCAATAATCGTCCCTTGTTCGTTCCTGATTTCGCCTTCGGCATGGGCTATTTTTTTGCCTACTCTGATTATCTTGGATTTTGCGGTAACCTTTTCTCCAATTTTAGCAGAAAATAAGTAATCAATTGAAAGATTGACTGTACTATAGAAAGCCGTATGCCCCATACTAAAGATTGTCATCCCGATAATGTCATCCATCATCGTAGCTGCTACGCCACCGTGAAGAATATGCGCAGGGTTACACATATCTTTGCGAATGGTGTATTCTACCGTAATAGAGCCATGTTCAAGGCTAACCAAAATGCCATCTAGCCATTTTGAAACAGGCGAAGGACTATTTTCGGCTAAGGGTTTGCCGACGAGGTTAGTGAAAAAATCAAGCGATGGATTAGTCATGTTGAATAAGTTCTATCATCTGTTCCACTGAAGCAGACATTAATTGTTGAATGTGTTCTTGTGGGAACATTTTAAATCTATTCCTTATTTTAAGTGAAACTAAACCGTGCATAAACGACCAAATCGACATAGTTGCTAATTCTAATCCAGAAATCTTGATTAACTTATTATCAATACATTCTTGTACAATAGTGCAGATAAGTTCAAAACATCTATGACCACAGGCCCATTCTTCATTGTCAAAAATGGCTTCCATAGGTGCATTCTGGATAAACATCAAATCATACATGGCTGGGTTTTCCAAAGCAAACTTCATATAAGCATATCCTTGCTGACGAAGTTTTTCAAGGGGATTCTTTATACCCTCAATCGCATCAGACATTTCCAGTATTAATTTTTCAAAACCTAATTCATGAACAGCAAAGAAAATCTCACTTTTGTCTTTAAAATAAAGATATATTGTTGCTGGACTATACTCCACACGGTCGGCAATGGCACGGATAGAAGCCTTCTCGTAGCCGTCTTCTATAAAGGCCTGTTGTGCAGCTTCTAAAATCAATGACCGAACTTCTTGCCTTTCTCTTTCTTTTCTCTCGATAATACCCATATTTTGAATGTTCGATTTTAAAATGTGGATACAATTTCCACAAAAATCATTTAACTCTTGTCCATACTGTTGACCTTCCTAATAAAGAAATACCAACATAACCCCTGATTTCTAATTCGTCATTACTCTTTAGCTTCATCGTGCAAGAGTAACTCTTACCATTGTTAGGGTCATAAACGTTTCCGCCTTCCCATGATTTTCCTTTGAAACTAAAGTCTTTTAAAATAGTAGAACCGATAATATCTCTGTTTCTTAGCGAAGGGTCTGGATTCTTCTCATCTTTTTTTCCAGCAGACTTTCCCCAAATTACTTTTCCAAAATATTTTTCTCCTTGTTTAAAAATTAACACCTTCCCGTCTTTTTCTTCAGAAAGCCATTCTCCTAAAATAGCATCTTTATTAACAGACTGTGCCTTGCCAAGATTGATTATTAACAGAAACATAATAATCGTGTTAATTGAATTTTTCATATTTTTAGAAGTTTAAAATCATTTGGCACAAAAATAATGAACAGTGTTCATAAAAAGAACACCTTTTTGTTAAATTTTTATAAATCTAAGAAAAATTATTTTTCAAAAAAAGTTAAGTGATTGTTTTATAGAGTGTTATGTGTGTCTTGTATTGAATTAACACAATATATGAACATTCTAATTTGCTGGATAGCAAGGATATATTTAATTTTGCAGTTCACGTTCTTGTATTGATTAAATAATGTGCTTTTTTTTAAGTAAAAATTTGGAAATCAATACCCGAAAAACGACAGGTGACAACTGATAACCGATAACAAAATATGAATTATCCACTTACTCAAATTCCTGAGAGAACTATTAAACCACGCCAAAAAGGATACACAATGGTGATGGACAAAGGTCTAAGTATCAGACAGATAGAGGATTTTTTGGAAACGAGTGCTGCTTATACTGACATTGTAAAGTTAGGATGGGCTACATCGTTTGTAACACCAAACTTGAAAGAAAAATTAGCCGTTTACAAATCAGCAGGGATTCCTGTATATTTTGGAGGGACTTTATTTGAAGCTTTTATTATTCGTAAACAATTTGATGAGTACCGTCGTATTTTAGATCAATTTGGAATGGAGTATGCTGAAGTTTCTGATGGTTCTTTAGAAATGGAACAAGATGATAAATGCGAATATATCAGAACTTTAGCCCAGCAAGTAACTGTACTTTCTGAAGTAGGTTCTAAAGACGAAGCTAAAATCATTCCTCCATACAAGTGGATTAAATTGATGAAAGCTGAGCTAGAGGCAGGTGCTTGGAAAGTAATTGGCGAAGCGCGCGAGGGCGGAAACGTTGGTTTGTTCCGTGCATCAGGTGAAGTTCGTCAGGGATTGGTAGAAGAAATTCTTACAGAGATTCCAGAAGAGAAAATCATTTGGGAAGCTCCGCAAAAATCTCAACAAGTTTGGTTCGTGAAGTTGGTAGGGGCTAATGTAAACGTTGGCAATATTGCTCCGCACGAAGTGATTTCTTTAGAGACCATTCGTCTGGGATTAAGAGGTGATACATTTACTCATTTTTTGGATAAGTAACCACTCAACATCAACAAACAGAAAGAATCAGTTATTAGTGAAGGCGAATGCAAGAAGTGCCTTTTCTCATAACTGATTTTTAATGTATAATACTTACTAAACAAACCCAACGAACAAATGGAAATTATCAACTTTATTTTAGAGTTTCTTAAAAATCCAACTCCTATACTTTCTGATTTTATCAGCGAATATGGAGCTCTTACTTATGCATTACTTTTCTTGATTATTTTCGTAGAAACAGGTTTTGTTGTTATGCCATTATTGCCGGGAGATTCCTTGCTATTTGCAGTTGGTTTTCTAGCATCGTCTACGGGAAAAATTGAAATTAGTTTTGTTATTCCATTATTAATTGGGGCAGCCCTTTTAGGAGATAACTTAAACTATTTCGTTGGAAAGTACTTTAGCGAATACGTAAAATCTAAAGATAAGATTCTATTTTTAAAGCGTGAACACATTACCAAAACAGAAGAGTTTTATGCCAAACATGGTGGACAAACTGTTATCATGGCTCGTTTTGTACCAATAGTCCGTACAGTAGCACCATTTGTAGCAGGTGCTGGCAGTATGAAATACAGTACTTATATAACATTTTGTATACTAGGTGCTGTTTTGTGGGTAACGGCTATTACTTTATTGGGTTATTTTTTAGGAACTAATGAATGGGTAAAACATAATTTAGAAAAAGTAGTATTAGGTATCGTAGCCTTTTCTGTTTTTCCAATGGTTTTTGCTTTTGTAAAAGCTAAGTTTGCTAAATAGATTGTGGAGTTATATCAACAAAAAAGCCTGCAAAAAATATTTTTGCAGGCTTTTTTGTTGATATTTTAAATGCTTATTTCTGAACAACTTTTGCAAAACGGTGATAAAATGGTGTTTTGCTGTTTTCGTTTTTAGGCATGTATTTACCTGTGATGATAGGTACATACATTACTCTACGACGAGACTTTTCACCCACATATGGTGAAACCTCTACTCTATGCCACAAACGACCATCGTGTACAGTTAAATCTCCTGCTTCAATCTCAAAACCAACTTCCTTTGTATCAGGGGTATGGTCGATAAATTGTTTTTTACCAAACAAAAGTTTCAAAACACTTTGGTTTTGTGTACCCGGTAATACTCTTAATCCTCCGTTAGAAGTAGGACAAGTATCTAAGTGCACTCCTACGTTTAACATAGGAAGAATTTTCTGACCTAAGAATAAATCACGAGGGCTGTCTGTATGCCACCCCATTTGTGTGAATTTACTATTTGGAGCATTCACATAATGATTAAAGACAAGACCATCCTTTTCGTTGTCGCTAATACGACCATCATAAGGAGCCAATAACTCAACCAATACTTGTAAGCGAGGATCTTTCAAGAATTCACCTAGGAAAGTACTGTACTTATTGGTAAAGCACATTCTTTGAATCATTTTATTACCGTGTTCGTCTTTACCAAACTTCAACGGAATGCCATTGATTTTCTCAATGCCATCAGCCAACCATTGCTTTTCAATTTTATCTAATTCGCTGATACACTTTTGTATGGTTTCAGCATTAATGAAATTTTTAAATTGAATTACACCATACTTGCGGAAATAATCTTTCTGCTCTTGTGTTAGTTTCTCCCCTAATTGGAAGGTTTTGTACTCAAACTTTACCATATTTTTACCCTGAATTAAAGTGGTTTGCAAGAACTATATTTGATAGAAAGTTCCTGATACAAGACTAATTTGTGAAACCAAATCAGTTTTGTAAAAAATTGTACAAAATAAAGTTTAACGATTTTACAATCGTTTCATAAACGTAGTTGGGCAGAACTACATTTACTTAGTTTCGGAATAGGGGAAGCTAGTCTCCTTTTTCCGTAAAACAATGCAAATTAATTGAATGTAATCAAATTGTAAATTTTTCATTAGAAAATTTACAATTTACCTCTGTTAATTAACAAATATTGGTTGTAAACTAAAAAATGCTCAATCAAATTCTATTGTCTACTAATTTTTTGACTTGCAAAATTAAGGGATTAATTAATATATTTTCTATCATCTCCTTAAAATACAACGGTTTACAATTTTTGGACTTAAATTATTTTATTGCTAAGCCAGAAAAGGGTTTCTAATATAAAGAAAAATACTAATATTACCCCACAAGTAACGGGCCATTTTTGTTTATTGATATAACGTGCAATCACATAAGAAAGTGCAGTAAAGAAAAATGCACCAATAACATCAGCGGTATAATGTACATGTTGAACTAGCAATAATATTGCCAATGTGATACATGCAATAGCCGCTAACGTTTTTTCCCAACGTTTTTCAAGAAACAACCAAATCATTACCATCGTTGCTGTATGACCAGAAAAAAATAAATCTTTTGTGATAGGTTCTGTATCTCCATAGATTAATAACTCGGCAAAAGTATCATGCAAAGGGACTAAACCAATAGGAGGATTTAAGGGAAAAAAATAAATACATGACATCCTCAATACTGTTTCAATCACAAACGTTAAGCAGAAAAGTAAAAATAATTTTGGCTTAACAATTACCCTACAAAGTAGGAATACGAGCATCCCGTAGATAATAGCAAAAATTGGCGTTGAAACATCAAACGCTGGTATATGGTTTAATACGACATCAGAAAGGTAAGCACCATCACGTTTTTGAATATTAATAAAATAAGAAGGAAATTTTGGGGCAGCCAAAAAAGCAATACCAACTGCTGTTAGTAATTTAATAATGAAGCCATCTGTCTGGATAGCATCTTTCCAGCGTTGTTGAACAACTTTAAAGTAACTTTTTGATGTTTTTTGTGGTTCTGATTTTGTAAGTATGTCGTTCATCAGACAATCTAATTTTTTAATTGCTACTATCTTTGGATATTATTTTTACGTATGTAATCTTACAGGGATATAATCGTTGTAAGAAATACTTTCATAAAAAATACAAACTTACATCAAGTTTTAAACGTTATCAACAATGAGAACAAAAATTAATATCATACTTCTTGGAATATTTACATTGTTAGTAAATATTTCATGTGCTAAAAGTTCTGATAATCAGAAAAATAAGAATAAAATGAACAATGAAAAAGTCAATCTTGAGGGAACAGAAGTAGTTACGTTTGGTGCGGGATGCTTTTGGTGTGTGGAAGCTATTTTTCAACAAGTAGAAGGTGTTGTAAAAGTAGAATCAGGTTATTCTGGAGGAAAGGTGAAAAACCCCTCTTACAAAGAAGTTTGTACGGGTCTTACGGGTCATGCTGAAGTAGTACAAGTAACTTTTGACCCTAAGAAAATATCGTTTGATAAAATTTTAGAAATTTTCTGGAAAACCCATGACCCTACTACCTTAAACCGTCAGGGTGCTGATGAAGGACCACAATATCGTTCTGCCGTTTTTTATCATAACGAAGCCCAGAAAAAAACTGCGGAGGCTTGGAAAGCTAAACTAAATGCTGAACATGTTTTCCCGAATCCGATTGTTACAGAAATTACTCCATTTTCTGTGTTTTATCCTGCTGAAGATTATCACCAAGATTATTATGAATTGAATGGTCATAATCCTTATTGCCAAGTAGTGATAAAGCCGAAACTAGAAAAATTTACGAAGATATTCAAAGAGAATTTGAAGAAAATGAACTAGTTCAATAAAGACAATTATTTAAAAGGTTAAATTTGAGAAAATTTAACCTTTTTTGTTTTTGTACATAAAAATAAATGAAGTCGGTAATCAGACATTTATTTAGCCTGATTTGATTTAAATTTGTATATAAAAGCAATAAAATGTTATATTAAGTTGTATTTACTAATAATATCAGAACCTACAACCACAATTTACTGTTTAGAAAATTAAGCATATTATACAATCCATCAACAGATGAAAAAGTTATTTTTTAGTTTATTAATATTACTTACTTATTCAGTAGCCACTACTGCACAAAAAGTTAACCCTGCAAAATGGTCTTGGACTTTATCAAAAGCAACTCCAGCAGTAGGCGAAACTGTTGACATCATTTTTTCGGTAGATATTCTAGATGACTGGTATTTATATTCTTCTGATTTTAGTGAAGATTTAGGCCCAACAGTTACTACGATTAAATTAAAAGCAAATGATAGCTATGAAGCAGTAGGAGGTTTAAAGGCCATTAATCCTTCCAAGAAATTTGATAAAGAAATCTGGAATGGCGAATATACTTATTTTAAACATAAGGCTACTTTTCGTCAAAGTATAAAGATATTAAAGCCTAAATTCTTAATTGAAGGCTCTTATGATAGCCAATCTTGTTCAGACGCTAGCGGATTGTGTGTTCCTGTAAAAGGCAATTTTTCTTTGACAGGCGCAGAAAAAAAAAACGATAGTTCCATCGAAGAAAAAGCTATAAAAACAGCTACAGAAAGTACAACTTTAACGCCTGTTGTGAAAGACTCGGCGGAGGTTAAGACTGATTCCGTAATCCAAGCAGATACATTAGTAGCTGAAAAAAGCAATAGCTCAGTAGCATCTGAAACAGCAACATTACCAGCAGAACAGGAATCGTTATTTGCTTTCTTTTGGGTAGCTTTTGGCGCAGGACTTTTGGCTTTATTAACGCCATGTGTGTATCCACTTATTCCGATGACGGTAAGTTTTTTCACTAAACAAAAAGGGGGAAGAAAATTAGCATTCTTATACGGCTTTTCGATTGTAGCGATTTATGTATTATTTGGTACATTGATTGCCGCATTGGCGGGGCCGGGTTTTGCTAACTGGTTGAGTACTCACTGGGCTCCTAATTTGTTATTCTTTGTCATCTTTGTATTTTTTGGTATTTCATTCTTAGGTTGGTTCGAAATCGTTTTGCCTTCAAATTTTGTTAATAAAATTGATGCTCAGTCTGATAGAGGTGGCCTGATAGGAGTGTTCTTTATGGCATTCACATTAGTATTGGTTTCATTCTCTTGTACTGGTCCTGTTGCGGGTTCTATTTTAATTGCTTCTGCCCAAGGTGAAATCATCAAACCTATTATTGGAATGTTGGGCTTTTCTTTAGCCTTTGCTATTCCATTTACATTGTTTGCTATTTTCCCACAATGGCTAAAAAACTTGCCAAAGTCGGGTGGTTGGATGAATTCTGTAAAAGTAATTTTAGGCTTTTTAGAATTAGCATTAGCCCTTAAATTCTTAAGTACTGCCGACCAGGTATATCACTGGGGTATTTTAGATAGAGAGGTATATCTGGCTTTATGGATAGTAATCTTCTCATTAATTGGTTTCTATTTATTGGGTAAAATACAGTTACCGCATGATTCGCAAACGGATAAAGTAAGCGTGCCAAAAATGTTGTTGGCAATTTTAGTTTTTGCTTTTGTAGTTTATATGGTTCCTGGAATGTTTGGAGCACCGCTTAAAGCATTAGCAGGTTGGTTGCCTCCGCTTACTACACAAGATTTTGTATCGTCGGGTACTTCCGTGAAAACTGAAGGGGATGCTAATTTCCCTAAACCAAAATATGGTGAGTTCCTGACTTTACCGCATGGCTTACAAGGCTTTTTTGATTATGAAGAAGCAGTAGCCTATGCCAAAAAAGTAAACAAACCCATCTTTATAGATTTTACAGGGCACGGTTGTGTAAACTGTAGGAAAATGGAAGAAAATGTTTGGTCAAACCCAGCGGTGTTGAAAAGACTGAAAGAGGACTATGTAGTGGTAGCTTTGTATGTAGATGATAAAACTGAATTACCTAAAGAAAAATGGTACATCTCTAAAGACGATGGTCAAGAAAAAACGTCAATGGGTGACCAAAACCTAGATTTCCAGATTGTAAGATTCAACGGCAATGCACAGCCCTATTATTGCTTGGTAAATCCGAACGAAGACAAAGGTACTTTGGCTCCACCAAAAGCATTTGATTCAAAAATTGAAAACTTTGTGAAATTTTTGGATGAAGGTAAAGCAAAATATGCTTTGAAATAAAGAAGCTGTTTAAACTTTCCCTTTCGGGTTAAACTAAGTCTTTTAGAATAGCTTGTTCCAAAATTTACTCAACGTAGCGATGCTATGCTTCGCAAATTTTGAAAAAATCAATTCAAAAATACAATACTTTCACCTCAGAAACGGAAAGTTTAAACTGCTTCAATATTTATTAATATATCAATATCAAGAGGTTTACGAAAGTAAGCCTCTTAGTGTTTTATGGTAAAAGTCTTAGTCGATTGAGTGCCTGTTGTTCAAGCCTTACAAGCCTTTCCATTTCTTCTTCGTATAAATTTGATTTTACTTCAAGGAAAAAAAAGAACTGATAATCAGAATATTTTTGAAAAGTAAAACGGATTCTTTCTACTTGATAATCGGAAGTAATCACAGCTACCATATCAGGTTCATAGCGATTAATGATTCTATGACATAGCTGAATGTCTTCAATAGCAGTTTCGCCTAAAGAGAATTCAACAAACCTGTCGTGGGCAATTCCCTCTTCTAATAAAAAATTCTGTAGATGTTGGGCATGTGGGTACTCAGAAGTGTTGAAATGACTACCAAAGCCACCCGTACATAAAACATAAAATTCAGGATTATTTTTCAAGAATTTTGATGCACCCAATACTCTGTCAATGGCAATAGGTGAAAGGTTCCCATCATAAGTATTGGCATCAGCCATGATAATCAATAATCCGTTCATAAGGAAAATACCATTTAATAATTTTATAGTTTTATTTGATGGGAAGACATGGCAAAGATAGAACTATAATTGCTAAATAGTTTTTGCCTATCAAAGGGAAATTATGCAAAACTCTTAACTTTGTAATTCAAAAACTGTCAAACCTTATGAATCTTACCCTTTCTCAAGATGCTGATAAGGCATCTATCTTTGAACAAATTGCAGCTGCTTTGGCGGAAGATAACTTTACTGTAGTTAAACAAGACCAAACTCGTCCTTGGGGAGGTTTTTTTGTTATCGACGAAACTCAAGCACCAGCTTTTGCAGCTAAATATTTTCCACATTTGGAAATGTCTGAAATTCAGATTACCAATAAATTATCACCAAAGATTTTAGTTGTAGCTCCTGAAAAACGTTTGTCATGGCAATATCATTTCCGTCGTGCTGAAATCTGGAAAGTAATTGCAGGTACTACAGTAGGTGTAAAGATTAGTGATACAGACGAAGAGTCTGACGAAGTGAAAGTATTAGAATCAGGAAGTTTTATTCAGATGGATACAGGCGAACGCCACCGTTTAATTGGTTTAGATGGTTGGGGAATAGTAGCCGAAATCTGGCAACATACTGACCCTGAAAATCCATCCGACGAGGAAGATATTGTGAGATTACAAGATGATTTTGGAAGATAATTCCAACCATTATTAGCTTTATTGTGTCATTAATTTACCATAATAAAAAAAAGGTCGTCAAGAATCATCTATTTTCTGACGACCTTTTTTGTAGTCATAACACCTGAAAAAAACAGAATTTTATGAAAAAATGGTATGTTTTTTGATATAAATATTTGATAAGAAAGCATTTTACATCGCCAAAAAAATAAACACGATAAGCAAGGATATAAAAAAAATGCAAATACAACAAGTTTACTAAAACTAGCTTGCTTTACAATTATTTAACATAACCTGCACATATTAAATATTTAATACCTGCCAATAGCTTCAACCGCTTATCACCGTGTTTTACCTTTTCTAAAAAAAATCATAAAAAACTTTGAGCCAGTTGAAAGTTTCCATAGCTTTGCATAAGAAACTTTTAATGTTTCTAAAGTTTCCTTACCAAATTATTACATCACATTGGAAATCAAAGAAAGAATCATCATTAAGGCGAAAGAATTGTTTTTTCGTTACGGAGTAAAATCTGTGACTATGGATGATATTGCCAACGAATTAGGAATCTCTAAAAAAACGATTTATCTGCATTTTGAAGACAAAGACGATATTGTGTTTCAGTTATTTCAAAGAGAAATGAAGGAAGATAAATGTGAATGGGAAGAACTACACAATTCGTCAAAGAATGTTATAGATAGAATGGTAAAGTCAATGGAGGTCATTAAGCAAGCCTTTGCCGAGGTAAATCCATCAACATTATTTGATATTAAAAAGTACCATCCTAGGTCATGGAATATCTTTCAAGAACATAAGGAAAAATTCATCCTAGAAAGTATCAAAAAAGATTTAATTGAAGGCATAGAGCAAGGCTTGTTCAGAGCAGAAATTAAAATAGATATTCTTGCTAGAATGCGTCTTGAACAAATTGAAATGGGTTTTGATCCTAGCAGTTTTTCAATTAGCAAATTTACCATAGTAGAAGTGCAATTAGAACTCCTAGACCATTTTATCCGAGGTGTTTTAACCGAGAAAGGAACCAAAATTTATAATGAATACCAACAAAAGTAAACTTCAAATGAGAAAACTTCTAAGAGGTAATTTGCTCTTATTTAGCATTTTAATTACTTCACAATTCGTAAAAGCACAGCAAAGCTACTCTCTCCGCGAAGCGGTAGATTATGCTGTCAAGAATCATACCTCTATCAAAAATGCTCAAATTGATATTTTAACTGCTGAAGCAAGAGTAAGTGAATTGAAAGGTATTGGTTTGCCACAAGTGAGTGGAAATATTGGGTATACTAACAACCTGATTATTCAGAAAGTATTTATCCCTGCTAAAACATTCGACCCAAGTGCTAAAGAAGGGGATGTAATAGCGGCTGAATTTGGTGTTGCCAATAGCGGTCAGGCTGGTGTTAACCTGAACCAGATTTTGTTTGATGGTTCGTACTTACTGGGGCTTAAGGCAGCAGATGTATACAAAGAGCTATCTAAAAAAACACTGGTACAAACGAAGCAACAAGCCGCTGAGAATGTGACAAAAGCATATTACAGTATCTTGGTAAACGAAGAGAGAATCAAATTACTTGATTTAAACATTGGTCGTTTAGATTCTTTATTGCGTGATACCAAGGCATTGAACGTACAAGGTTTTACAGAAAAAATAGATGTGCAACGCCTTGAAGTTCAGATGAATAACTTGAAAATAGAAGCAAAGAATGTACAACGTTTGCAGGATTTAAGTTACCATCTGTTGAAATTTCAAATGGGAAAGAAGATTACTGAAAACATTACTTTAACGGATAAATTGGCCGATGTGAAAATTTCAGAGGTATTGCCAGAAACACCGCAGGATATTAAATATGGCAATCGTATTGAATATTCTATCCTTGAGACACAAAATCGTTTGGCTGAATTGGACGTAAAAAACCAGAAGGTGGGTTATTTACCAAGAGTAATGCTGACAGGTGGTTACAATTATTCGGCTGGTCGCCCTAAGTTTTCAGACTTAGTTACCAAGCCGTGGTTCAATGCCGCAACACTTGGCTTATCGATACAGATACCAATTTTTGATGGCTTCCAGAAGAAATACAAAATTGTTCAATCACAAAACAGTTTACAAAAAGTAAAAAACAGTTTTGAATTATTAGAAAACTCAATCGACCTTCAAGTTACACAAAGCCATATTACGTTAAAGAATGCTTATGAAACATTAGAAGAACAGAAAGCTAATATGGAATTGGCCAAAGAAGTAGTGAGAGTTACTAAAATAAAATATCAACAAGGGGTTGGGTCAAACTTAGAAGTGGTAAATGCTGAAATCGCTTACAAAGAAGCACAAACCAACTATTTTACAACATTCTATAATGCTTTAGTTGCAAAAGTAGATTTAGACAAAGCATTGGGAAGACTTTATACTGAATAGATTCAAATAAGAACATTAAATAATTTAGATTATAAAAAGACATTTACCATCATATCAACATGAAATATTTATTAAACAAACCAAATACCTCTAAGCTCACAGGGCTTCAATTATTATTGGTGGGGAGTATACTAACAAGTTCATTGTTCATGGCATCTTGTAGTAAACCAGATAAAAAAGCTGAATTGGCTAAGTTGAAAACAGAGCAAAAAGAGCTTGAAACCCAAATTAAGGCATTAGAAAAAGAGTTAGGAGCTGGCGAAGATAAAGCAGAAGCAAAAGTAATTACAGTTGTTGTAATGCCGATTCAGGCTGAAAATTTCAAACATTTTGTTGAAGCACAAGGCGTAGTTACTTCTAAAAACATTGTTCAAGTAACACCACAAATGGCAGGTGCTATCACAGGCATTTTTATCATTGATGGTCAAGCTGTGAAAAAAGGACAGTTGGTAGCTACTATCGACAACAATGTGTTGAAAGAAAGTTTAGCTGAAATCAAAAACCAGTTAGATTTAGCTGTTACGCTATATAATAAGCAAAAAACACTTTGGGATCAACAGATTGGTACAGAAGTACAGTATCTTCAAGCGAAAGCGAACAAAGAATCTTTGGAGAGACGTATCGTAACAATGGAAACTCAGTTGGCAATGACTAAAGTATACGCACCAATTTCTGGAACAGTTGAAATCGTTCGCCAGAAAACAGGTGAAATGGGTTCTCCAGGTGTACCGATTGCTCAGATTGTAAACGTTGGCGACTTGAAAATCACGGCTAAAATTGCTGATACTTATGTGGGTTCTGTAAAACAAGGGGCTACCATGACAGTGAAATTTCCAGATATTAACAAGGAGTTGAATACAAAAATTTCAGTAGTGAATGCTGTAGTTGACCCAGTTTCAAGAACATTTGGTATTGAAGGAAACATTCCGAATTTGGGTGGGGCTTTAAAGCCAAATCAAGTAGCTATTGTTAATATCAACGATTTGACAAAATCTAATTCGTTAGTGGTTAATCAAAATATTATCCAGAAAACTGAATTAGGTGATATTGTTTACGTAGCCGTTACCGAAAATGGTAAGAAAGTAGCTCGTAGCAAAGTCGTTAAAACAGGTATTTCTTATAATGGTAATGTTGAAATTTTAGAAGGCCTTACTACGGGTGACTTAGTAATTACTCAAGGGTATCAAGAATTAGTAGATGGAACACCAGTGGCATTTTAATCAATAGCCATCTTCGCATTTACGCATTACTATCACTCAACATTTTATCATGAAAGAGCAAGAAGAAAACGAAGCCCTGACCAACGAGAAACATGGTTCGGGGGCCATATATAACATGATTGGTTGGTTAGCAACCAATCAGAAAACGGTGTATCTTTTCACCGTAGTGCTATTCATTGTCGGTATGGTTATTTATAACATTTTACCGAAAGAACAATTCCCTGATATTAAAGTACCGCAAATTTATGTACAAACTATTTATGCAGGAACAACGCCAGGGGATATTGAAAATACCATTACCAAGCCAATCGAAAAGCAAATCAAAACGATTGCCGGGGTAAAGAAAGTAAAGTCGAACTCACTACAAGATTTCTCGATTATTCTAGTTGAATTCAATCCTGATGTGAAAGTAGATGACGCTTTAAGAAAAGTAAAAGACAAAGTTGATATTGTAGAATTACCAAAAGATTTAACCAAGAAACCTGTTGTGCAGGATGTTAACTTTTCGGAATTCCCAATTATGAACATCAACTTAGCTGGGAACTTCCCGTTGGCTAAATTGAAAGATTTCGCAGAAGATTTACAAGATGAGATTGAAGGTTTACCTGAAATTACCCGTGTAGATATTGTAGGGGCATTAACACGCGAAATTCAAATCAACCTTGATTTATACAAAGCACAAGTAGCTGGACTTACTTTTAGTGATGTCCAAATGGCCATTCAAGGTGAAAACGTAAACATTTCTGGAGGTGAACTAAGCGTTGAAGGTGTTCGTAGAACGCTAAGAGTAAAAGGCGAGTTTAAATCGATGGATCAAATCCAGAATATTCGTCTTCGTTCGTCTTTAGGGGCAATGGTTCGTTTAGGAGATGTTGCCGAAGTAATTGATAGCAGTGAAGAACAGCAAGATTTTGCTCGTTTGAATAACAAGAAAGTAGTTACCCTGAACGTCATCAAACGTGGTGGTGCTAACTTGATTGCTGCCTCAGAGAAAATTGAGGAAATTATCGCAAAAGCTAAGGAGAATCGTTTACCACAAGGTTTAGAGATTAAAATCACTGCCGATTCATCTGAAAGAACAAAAGGAGATATTAACGACTTGGTAAATACCGTAATCCTTGGGTTTATCTTCGTAGTATTAGTATTGATGTTCTTTATGGGCGTTCGTGATGCTATTTTCGTTGGTCTATCTGTTCCTTTGTCGGCCTTGTTAGCATTCATTCCTTTGTATTTCATGGGCTTTACCCTGAATACAATCGTACTTTTTGCTTTCTTGCTCGGGCTAGGGATTGTTGTGGATGATGCCATCGTGGTTATTGAGAACTCACACCGTATTTTCAATCGCTATCGTCATATATCAATTGTTGATGCCGTAAAATTGGCAGCTTCGGAAGTATTTATCCCTGTATTATCAGGAACTACTACTACGATTATGCCTTTCGTGCCTTTACTTTTCTGGCCTGGTATCGTAGGTGAATTCATGAAGTTCTTACCAATTACTTTAATCTGTACGTTGATTGCTTCGTTGATTGTGGCTTATGTAATGAACCCAGTTTTTGCCGTTTCATTCATGAAACGTCATGATGAAAACGAGCATGTAGATACAAGTGTACAGTCTTTGAAAAAACCTGCTATTATATTAGCTGTCTGTGCGTTGCTAGGTTATATTGTGAACTTTGGCTTAGGAAACTTCTTTGTGTTGATTCTTGCATTGTATGTGTTCAACCATTTTATCCTTACGCCTAAAATCATCATTCCTTTCCAAGAAAAATCGTTACCTGCTTTCAAGAATAATTATCAAAAATTAATCTCTTGGGTAATTACAGGCTATCGTCCAGTATTTGCAGTAATAGGAATGGTTGTATTGTTGGTAGTTACTTTTGTTTTGATGGGAATAGTTCAACCAAAAGTAATATTCTTCCCAAGTGGCGACCCTGACTATATCTATATCTACAACAATATGCCTGTAGGTACTGATGCCCGTGTAACGGATTCGGTCACTAAGGTGATTGAAAAGAAGGTATTTGAGGTATTAAAAAGAGAAAAAGCTGAAGGAATGGTTAACTCTGTGATTTCAAACGTTGGTAAAAATGCTGGTGACCCAACCAACCCAGATAGAGCACCAACGCCACAGAAATCTAAAGTAACTGTAGCCTTTGTGAGTAAAGTTAATCGTGGAGGTATTTCTTCGGAAGTGATTTTAGATAAGGTTCGTAAAGAGATTAAGGCATTGCCATTACCGGGTTCAATTATTTCAGTGGATAGAGAAAACAATGGACCTCCAACAGGTGCGCCTATTGCGATTGAAATAGCAGGGGATGACTTTAAAGAGTTGGCGAAACTTGAAAAAAGAGTGCTAAGTGCTATTGACAAGTCGGGCATTAAAGGTATTGAAGAACTAAAATCAGATTTGATTACTAACAAGCCTGAAATTATCATTGATGTGGATAAAGAGAAAGCTCAACGTGAGGGTATTTCATCTGCACAAGTAGCGATGGCTGTTCGTACTGCTTTGTTCGGAACTGAAATATCTAAATTCAGAGATGATAAGGATGAATACCCAATTCAATTAAGAGTTAAATCGGAAGATAGAAATCAAATTGAAAAATTATTGAGTTTGAATATTACTTATAGAGATATGGTAATGGGTGGCGTATTACGCCAAGTACCTTTAAATTCTATTGCTACGATTTCTTACTCTACTTCTTTCAGTCAGATTAATCGTAAGAATCAAGAGCGTCTAGTAACATTGAGCTCGAATGTAGTACAAGGCTATAATGCTAATGAAATAGTTGCAGAGATTCAAGAGTTAATTGATGATATGGATGTACCAAGTGGCTATACACTTCGTATGGGAGGTGAACAAGAAGACCAAAAAGAAACGGGTACGTTCTTGGCAGGAGCCCTTGTTTCAGCAGTATTATTGATTTTCTTGGTATTGGTAATGCAGTTTAATTCTATCTCAAAACCAATTATCATTTTTGTTACCATCTTGCTTTCGTTTATTGGGGTATTGTTGGGCTTTATGGCATTTGGTCAAACGTTCTCTATTATTATGTCAGGGGTAGGTATTATCGCCTTGGCTGGTATTGTGGTAAAAAATGGTATTCTATTGATAGAATTTACCGATGAGTTAGTACACAGGGGTTATCCATTGAAGAAGGCCATCGTTGAAGCAGGAAGTACACGTTTGACGCCTGTAATCTTGACAGCCGCTGCCGCAGTATTAGGTTTAGTACCTTTGGCAATTGGTTTGAGTATCGACTTTGTGGCAATGTTTACAGAACTAAATCCACATATTCATACAGGGTCTGATAGTGCTGCTTTCTGGAATATCTTAGCATGGACGATTATCTACGGACTTACGTTCTCTACGATTCTTACCCTTGTTATCGTTCCTTGTATGTATTATATCAACGAACGAATCAGACAGAAATACTTTGGGAAACCAGTAGTACAAGAAGTTTAGAAAAAGAAGAAGCCACAGCAATTAAGTTGTGGCTTCTTCTTTTTTGTAATGATGAGGTTTCTATTTTTGAAAAGAATCAACAAACGTCTTTTTCAGTAATTTCCCTTTTTTTACTCGTTGCATTTCTTTGAAGCTTTTCTCAATGTTGTCAAGAGGTTCAATTTCTGTATGTTGAGCAAAAACACCATCAAGCTTTTTTAAGTCTTGGTATTTGTCTGTAATTATTTCCCAAACATTTATCGGTATAACTACTGCAGTGGGTTTTCCATAGGTATCGGATAAGTATTGTAATGCCATCGTCGTAATGTTTTAAAGTGATTATATTGGCGGTCGTGTAATCAAATATAACATATTTTACCGTTTTTGATGACAATGATTTTCTATTTTTAAAAGTTTTTAGACAGAATAAGTAAATTTACTTATGATTTTTAGCCTCCCTAAACCTCTATACGATGACAACGTTATTTTTTACGCTTAAACTTAGTAATACAGCCTTACTTAAAAACAATAACTTTATGTTCTTTCACACTACCAGCATTTTTCACTTTTAGTACATACATACCCAAGTTCAATCCTTCAGAAGGAATAACTTTCAAGATAGTATCTGTGATAGTATTCTTTTCAAAGGCAATATTTCTGCCGTTAATATCAAAAAGACTCAGTTCAGATTCCTCTGTATTTTCTACTTTAACATAGAATTCAGGAGTAATGATTGGATTAGGAAATACACCAAACGGGACATTGGCATCAGAAATAACTACCGATTGAGGAATGAAAACCTGTTCTTTTTTATCTGTCTCGATTAGTTTTAAACGATAATAATTTGTTCCGAATGATGGCGTTTCATCAACAAATTGATACGTTGTTTTATTTGAAGATTCTCCCGCAGCTTTTATTTTACTGATTTGAATATAGTTAATACTATCTCTACTTCTTTCCAATACAAAATAATCACTATTGATTTCTGTAGCAGTTTCCCAACTCAATGCTACTTTATGGGTCTCTACCGACTGTGCTTTAAAAGAGGTAAGGGCAGTGGATAATTTTATGAAGTCATTTTTAATGATAAAATTATCAAAGTCGAATGTCGGAGAACCCGTAATGCTTTTTGTCAGAATTTTGAATTTTGTCAAATTTCCATCGAGGTTATCTAGGGGCTGGTCGTTGCTGATTAGTATAGCACCAGCATACAAATCATACTTTTTGGCATTAACGATACCACTTCTTACACCATCATTGTAGCTCATCGTGCCATTGCTATTGTTGATAAAAAGCGTGACAGGGATAAATGAATTAGCTAATTGGGGCACTCCTTGAATAATAAGATTTGAAGGAGTATTTACACCAAATTTAATGCTCATTACTGGCGAGGTTGGAGAAGCTGTACTATTATCAAAATTGGCTCCGTCGCCAAAATAAAATTCCACCGCATTGAGGTTTTCTGCCCCAATACTGCTAGCCCTAACCGAAAACTGAACATATAAAGTAGAAGGGGTAGGTGAAAAAGCAGTGCTTCTGGTTGCCCTACAAATAGAATTATTCCCTATAAATTTTAAATACTTCTCTCCGCTAGCATTAATTAATACATTAGTAAGGTAATTAAATTGACCCACTGTCGGGCTATTTTCACTTTCAAAAGGTGTCTGCGAGCTTGTAGTAGCGGTTTCGAAGTTCTGATTAAAGTAAATAACTTGGGTTTGAGCCACTGTGAAGAAAAATCCCCAAAAAAGTACAATAAGCGTTAATTTCATTAGGCGAGTGCGGGTTGATATTGTAGAATTTATTATACGAAAATAAATAAATATTTTTCCGTACAAAATATTTCATAGATTTTAAATCTTATAACAAGCTATTTATGATATTTTTTTGATTGAATGTACAATAAATCAAAGAATTGAGCGATTTAGCAGCAATTTTAGCAATGCCTGCACACTTTTTTGATAAAACCCTATGAGCATAAGATTTATTACAGATTAATGTGATAGTTTTTATATGTTTAGATTTTTTAATAAATTGAGTAGCTATCAACAGCAACCTTACTTATCCTTTTTATTTTAAAATCTAAGCAATTGTGAAATTGCTATTAATCAACAATTTAATTCTTCATGCAACGCAGAACCTTTATTAAACAAACAACAGCATTAACGGCACTTGCTTCTGTAAGTGCGAAAGCGTCTGATAATTCAAACCTTGCTACGTTTCCGTTGGTAATATCAACTTGGAAAAATGAAAAGGCTAATTATGCCGCTTGGGAGTCGCTACAAAAAACAGGCAAAGCCTTGGATGCCGTTGAGGCAGGAGCAAGGGTACCTGAAGCGGACCCTAACGATACATCTGTAGGTTATGGGGGATTCCCCGACAGAGATGGTTTCGTTACCTTAGATGCCTGTATTATGGATGAAAAAGGAAATGCTGGCTCTGTAAATTTTTTGCAAAATATCATGCATCCTATTTCTGTAGCAAGAGCCGTGATGGAAAAAACGCCACACGTAATGCTGTCGGGTGAAGGTGCTTTACAATTTGCACTTTCTCAAGGATTTAAAAAAGAAAACCTCTTGACCGAAAATGCTAAAAAAGCTTGGATAGAGTGGAAGAAAACTTCAAAATATGAGCCTAAAATTAATATCGAGCGTCATGATACAATCGGATTGTTGGCTTTAGGAAACAAAGGTGAAATTTCTGGTGCTTGTACGACGAGTGGTTTAGCTTTTAAAATGCATGGTAGAGTAGGAGATTCGCCCATCATTGGTGCGGCTGTTTTCTGTGATGATGAAGTAGGTGGAGCATGTGCTACAGGACTAGGTGAATTTGTTTTAAAAACGTTAGGTTCATTTTTGATTGTAGAATTGATGAGAAACGGAAGAACACCTCAGCAAGCATGTGAAGAAGCCATCATGAGAATTGTAAAAAGATACAATTATAAAGAATTTCAGATTGGATATTTAGCAGTAAATAAGAAAGGAGAATATGGTGCTTATGCTATCCAACCAGGCTTTAATTATACAGTTACGATAGAAGGTGTGACCAAAGTGTATGATGCTGGGTCTTATATGAAATGAGAAATTAACAAAAAAATAATTTATATGAACCAACCTTTTTTGGGTTTTTTCAGTCCTTATAAATAGTACCTAATAAAGCCTTAAGTTCAATAGTTTATAAGCAATTAAGTACTCAATACGTCATTAAACAAAATATTTACCGTTTAATAAATTAAAAATGACTTAATGAGAAGTCTTTTGTAATTTTCGGAAAATTATTTGTAATTTTGTCGGGCAAATATAAGAAAAGTACAAAAACTTTAAGTAATCTCAAGAAATTAATAGCTAAGTGAAAATAATTGATTTCAACAAACCTATGAAACGAATTTTAAAAAATAATCCAATAGTAGTAGTAGCAATTCTATTGCTTTCCATAGCAACATTAATTACTTATAGTAGAAATATAGAAGTCATTAGTAACTCAAATAAAGGGTTTTTCTCAGGTAGAATCACTTTCGAAGAAAGTTATAAACATACAATTTATTCAGATAAGGTAGAAGTAAAAAAAGGTATTGAAAGAGGTCTCAAAACTTTAGCAATTGCAATAATAGACGAAAAAACATCTGAATCAGTATTTGTAAAGTTATACGATGTTCAAGAAAAAGGAACATTTTTTATCCCTGGCGAAGGTAAAGTACAAAACATAGGAAATTTGATAAAAAACGTAAACCATTTTAGAGAATTAAACAACTTTTACCAAACTACCTTAGTGAACGAAGAAGGATTGAAGAACGGAGTGGGAAGAGTAAATATTACAAAATTGACTGATACTGAAATAGAAGGAGAATTGATTATCATCGGAAATAATTCTGAAGGAAAACAAGCTCAGCTAGAATCAGCAAGATTTAAAGCAAAAATTTAATACAAAATAAGTATTAAGGTACTTATCAAAGAAATTATATTTAGTGGTTAGGTGATACTAAAACGTCTGTGCAATTGCAACAGACGTTTTTTGTTTTGTTACCAATCAAAGAAAAGTATTTATGGTTTGCTATATTTAACTTTACTAAAAATTAAATATTATGAACCAACAATTTTCTGTATTTGAGGTAATTCTATTTGTTGGAATAATACAAGGCTTTGTAATATTTATTTTACTGTTTTTGCAGAAGCCATTATACCTCAACAAAAGACTATTGGCTTATATTCTTGTTGTTTTTAATATTTTATGCATCAAAATCCTTCTTCATACTACCCATCTTTGGGATAACCCTTCTATACGCTATTTGCCCATTTCATTAGAATTATTGATTGCTCCTATTATCTATTTTTATGCCATTTCATTAACCAATTCGTCTTTTAAAATTAGTAAAAAACACCTTTGGCATTTTTTACCTTATGCTATTTTTGCCATGTATTCAATAATAGTATATCTAACAGTATTGCCAATAAACACAATCGGAGAAAAAGATAAATTGGCGGAGGCATTATATTTCAATGAAATAAAGACTTTAGAAGATATCTTATCTGTCATTTCAGCAATTGTTTATTGGTTGTTAAGTTACCGTCAAATTGTTCATTATGATAAAAACACATATCTGCAAACCGCAAATTCTGATATCTCAACGTTGCAATGGCTCAGGAATATCATGGCGCTTTCGGGTATTTTGATAGTTTTATTAGGTTTTAGTCTTTGGCAAAATCAACTGGTATCATGGAAATTTTTTCATGTTTTTCTGGCAGGGTTAATTTATTATATGGGCTTTAGAGGCTATAACATTAATCCTCTCAACATTCCTAAAGAAGTCAAGTTAGTATCAGACAAACAACAAGAGACTAATGTATCCCTACTAAACCCTGAACGACAACTAGCTCAAATTGCAATTTTACAGGCTTTAGAGCAAGATAAAATTTACCTAACCGTTGAATTAACCATTGATTCACTGGCAAAAAGTATAAATCTGTCACCCAGTCTGATTTCTTCAGTGATTAATAATGAATTGAATACCAATTTCCGAAGCCTTATCAACCGCTATCGCATTGATGAAATAAAGCAAAGACTTTTAACGGACGAAGTTGAAAAATTATCAATTGCGGGCTTGGCTTATGAATGTGGCTTTAATTCAGAAGCTAGTTTTTATCGTGTCTTCAAAGCAATTGAAGGGGTATCTCCTAAAGAATTTCTAGAGAAACATAAAAATAATGACTCTCAAAAAATGTTTTGAGAGTTTTTTCTGATGTAGAAAGCCTTGGTTTGCAGGACAAATCAACATCTTTCGCTCATGAGAAAAATTATTTATCTAGGTATTTTAGCATCGCTACTTTTTTGTTCTTGCTCTTTACGGTTTTTGAATGGTAAAAATAAAACCTTCCAACCGCTCCCTTTTACGAAACAAATTCGGAAACCTGAGAAAATCGAAGAGGCTTACGATTTCCTGAAAAATAAAACTGAATATGATGCTTTCGTTGCCATTAAAGACGACAGCATACTGGCACAATGGGGCGAAGTAGATTTACCCATTATGACTCACTCTGCCCGAAAAAGTATTATCAGCGTTTTGTATGGAATAGCCATAGACAAAGGTATCGTTCGGCTAAACCAAACACTTGACGAGCTAGGAATTGATGATAGCAAGGCTCCTTTGACTGCCCTCGAAAAAACCTGTACGATTAGAGATTTGCTGATGTCAAGGTCGGGTATTTATATTGAAGCCTCTGGTGAGACCAAAGAGATGAAGGCATCGCGTCCGCAAAGAGGGATACACAAGCCTGGTGAGTTTTATTATTATAACAATTGGGGGTTTAATGTATTAGGAACTATTTTAGAAAAGCAAGCTAAGATGAGTATCGGTCAAATGATGGAAGAATGGCTTGCAAAGCCAATAGGCATGGAAAAATTCAAGGCAAATCATGTTACTTATAAACAGCCTTCGTTTTCTGAACATCGACAATATATCATTTATCTGACGGCCTCCGACTTAGCCCGAATAGGACTTTTGATATTACACGAGGGAAAATGGCGAGGCAAACAAATAGTTTCGTCGGAATGGATTAAAGAAAGTACCACAGCTTATTCAGCAGTGAAAGATAATGAGCCAATGGATCATTATGGTTATTTATGGCTGATTGACCAAGATGATAAAACCATTTGGGCATCGGGTTGGGGAGGACAATTTATGATTATTGACTCCAGAAATCATTTAGTAGTCGTTTCCAGAAATGATACGGGTCGTTCTTTACTACAACAAGGCCTATTTATGTGGAAAGGTAAACAAGGGCTTAGGAAGCATCATCAATTACTTTACCATTTGATGATAGATGTTCAGTAACGTTGGAGAAGTACCTTGTAAATCTATTCAAACGTTTGTCAACATTCTGTAGAAATAGCGAAACAAGGGAATCAATTCCTTACTACAATTCAGTGTTTTATTTTGTTCGGATATTTTGTATTTACCCAAGTTAATAAAAAGATATTGCACTTCGCTTTTGTATTTAACTAAGAATCAGTAATTTTGCACCCTAATTTATTAGGATAAAGGAGTACATACGTGAGAACCTATATTAGTTATTCTGTTTTGTATGTGAAAATTAACCTAAGAAAAACGATAAAAAACAAATAATCAACATATTAACAATGGCACGTGATTTAAAGTACACAAGAAACATTGGTATTGCTGCCCACATTGATGCGGGTAAAACAACAACCACTGAGCGTATTCTTTACTATGCTGGTGTAAGCCACAAAATTGGTGAGGTACACGATGGTGCAGCAACAATGGACTGGATGGAGCAAGAGCAAGAAAGAGGTATTACCATTACTTCAGCTGCAACTACTGTAGGCTGGAAATACAGAGAACAAGATTACCACATTAACATTATCGATACTCCAGGTCACGTGGATTTTACCGTTGAGGTAAACCGTTCGTTACGTGTATTAGATGGTCTTGTATTTTTATTTAGTGCCGTTGATGGTGTTGAGCCTCAATCTGAAACTAACTGGCGTTTAGCAAACAACTATAACGTAGCTCGTTTAGGTTTCGTTAATAAAATGGACCGTTCGGGTGCAGACTTCTTGAATGTTTGTAGACAAGTAAAAGAAATGTTAGGTTCTTATGCTGTGCCTTTACAATTGCCAATCGGTGCTGAAGATAAGTTTGAAGGCGTTGTTGACTTAGTTAACTTCCGTGGTATCAAATGGAACGAGCACGATAAAGGAATGACTTTTGAAGTTGTGCCTATTCCTGAAGATATGATCGACGAAGCAACTGAATACCGTGAGAAATTATTGGAAGCAGTAGCAGAATTTGATGATACTTTGATGGAGAAATACTTCGAAGATCCAGAATCAATTTCTGAAGATGAAATCTTAGCTGCACTTCGTGCTGCTACTATCGCAATGAAAATCGTTCCGATGCTTTGTGGTTCATCATTCAAAAACAAAGGTGTTCAAACAATGCTTGACTATGTGATGGCATTATTACCTTCACCTTTAGATAAAGATAATATCGTAGGTACTGACCCACGTACTGATGCTGAAATCATTCGTAAACCGTCTACTCAAGATCCATTTGCAGCTTTAGCATTTAAAATTGCAACTGACCCTTACGTAGGTCGTTTATGTTTTGTTCGTGCTTATTCAGGTGTGTTAGAGGCTGGTTCTTATATCTTGAACAACCGTTCTGGAAACAAAGAGCGTATCTCTCGTATCTTCCAAATGCACGCTAACAAGCAAAATTCTATCGAAAGATTAGAAGCTGGTGATATCGCTGCGGTTGTTGGATTTAAAGACATCAAAACTGGTGATACTTTATCTGATGAGAAAAACCCAATCGTTCTTGAATCAATGGTATTCCCTGAGCCAGTTATCGGGTATGCTATCGAGCCTAAGAAATCAGCTGACCAAGATAACTTCTCGAAAGCTATTGGTAAGTTAATCGAAGAAGATCCAACGTTACAAGTTGAATCTAACGAAGAAACAGGACAGACTATCATTAAAGGTATGGGTGAGCTTCACCTTGAAATCATCATCGACCGTATGCGTCGTGAATTCAAAGTTGAAGTAAACCAAGGTGCTCCGCAAGTAGCTTACAAAGAATCATTGACGAAATCTACTGAACACCGTGAAGTTTACAAAAAACAATCAGGTGGTAAAGGTAAATTTGCCGATATCGCATTTGAAATCGGACCAAGAGAAGATGGTAAAGAAGGATTGGAATTCGTTAATGCTATCGTTGGTGGGGTAATTCCAAGAGAATTTATTCCTTCAATCCAAAAAGGATTTGAAGCAGCAATGAAAAACGGTGCTTTAGCTGGATATCCAATGGATTCAATGAAAGTTCGTTTATACCACGGTTCTTTCCACGATGTCGATTCAGATGCATTGTCATTCGAAATGGCAGCTCGTTTGGGTTACAAAGAAGCAGCTAAACAAGCTGGTGCTAAAATCATGGAACCAATCATGGCTGTAGAAGTTGTTACTCCTGACGAATACACAGGTCCTATCACTGGTGACATGAACCGTCGTCGTGGTATGATGAAAGGTATGGATTCTAAACAAGGTGCTGTAATCTTGAAAGCTGATATTCCTTTATCTGAATTGTTCGGTTATGTAACTGATTTACGTACTATGTCTTCTGGACGTGCTACTGCAAACTTAACGTTCTCTCACTATGAATTCGTGCCACAAAACTTGGCAGAAGAAATCGTGAAAAAAGCGAAAGGATTGTAATTCATCCCAGCGTACTAGTAAAAAATATAAAAGCCTTCACGGAGTTAACTCTGTGAAGGCTTTTTGTTTATAAAGAATATTTTTAGCCAATCATTTTTTGTGAAAGATGCAAACTAAGATTAGCTCCTCCTCTTCCTCCCGACAACAAACATAATTCCTTAAACTTTCCGGGGGTAATGCCTACATGCTTTTTGAAGATAATAAAGAAGTAATTGGTACTGCCAAAACCTGCCTTGAAACAAGCATCGCTAATATCATTTCTGGTTTCAGCCAATAACTCTTTAGCAATCTTGATTCTCTCTTGATTGATAAAATCAACAGGTGTAATGCCTAATTCTCTTTTGAATTGACGAAAGAAGTTAGGCTTGCTCATACAAGCTAAATCACAAAGCTTTTCTATATTCAGTTTCTCAGTGATGTGTTCTTTGATATATTGAATCACGAAGGCAAAGCGATTGGTATTAGCATATTTTTTATAATTATCTACAATCAATACCCTTGCTTGTGTCTGCATGAGTCTGATTAACAATTCATTAACCATAAAATTAGCAAATAAGTCTTTCGCTGAATTGGTTTCTGTAGAAACTTTTACAAGGCGGTCAATCGTATTGCTGACTTCCAACGAGTTTTTTAAATGGAAGGTATCTAAATCTATCTGCCACGACTCATGTTCTTCTACTTTAGCATATTTTTCATTTAAAAGATTGACTGTTTCTTTAATTTGCTCACTTTTAATCGCAAGAGCCATGCATTGCGTAGGGTTCGAGAAATCCGCTTCTGGGAAATCTATCTTCATTTCCTCATTGGCTGGTACAATTACTGACTCGCCAGGGAGGTATTCAAAACCTTGCTTATCAAACAAATGCATTACTTTTTTACCACGAAACATCGTAGTAAGCACAAAGCTATTGAATTTCAAACGGACGTCTTCGCTTTGCTGATGAGTCTCGAATATATTCAATTCAAAATTATCCAATGAATATACAGTACGGTTCTCAACGAGCGTAATTAAATCCTTTACCGGCTTGAGTGCTGGCGACTGGGGCTTATGAATCTGTTTCATTTTAATTTGATTGAACCCAATGGTTAATGGTAGCACAAGTGCTGTAAAACTTTATTTACAATAATACTAAGATGAGCTTATTGATGCAATTTGCTAAATATTAAATGATACAATAGTCAATTTTAATGATACGATTATCATGTTTATGACAATAATTCAATATTATGACAAAAAAATACTATGATACTATCATCAAGTTTTGTGATATAAAAGTAAATAGTAATAGTAATAATTCAAGATAAATTTGTAAAAAATAAATCACGAAACGCATTTAATTTTTATTATGGAAAATCTTGAAGCAGAAGCTCCTGTAACTGCGAGCTCAAATACCGACAATCTTATAGCAAGACCAATTTTTAGAAATCAATACGAAAACTTTATCGGCGGAAAATGGGTGGCACCTGTAAAAGGGCAATATTTTGAAAATACATCACCTATTGATGCCAAGGTTATTTCTAAAGTACCTCGCTCAACAAAAGAAGATGTTGAATTAGCATTAGATGCAGCTCATGAGGCTTTTGCTACGTGGTCAAAGACTTCGGCAACAACACGAAGTAATATCCTACTCAAAATTGCAGATATTATTGAGCAAAACCTGATGTATTTAGCTACTGTTGAAACAATTGATAACGGTAAGCCTATCAGAGAAACCATCAATGCTGACTTACCTTTAGTAATTGACCACTTCCGTTATTTTGCAGCTTGTATCAGAACAGATGAAGGTTCTGCTGCCGAACATGACCCCAACACACTTTCTTTGATTATCCATGAGCCTATTGGCGTGGTTGCTCAAATTATTCCGTGGAATTTCCCTCTTTTGATGGCTACTTGGAAAATGGCTCCTGCTTTAGCGGCCGGTTGTACGATTGTGATGAAGCCAGCAGAACAAACGCCTGTAAGTATTTTGTGTTTATTAGAATTGATTCAAGATGTTTTACCAGCAGGAGTATTGAACATTGTGAATGGGTTTGGTTTGGAAGCTGGTAAGCCTTTGGCAAGTTCTACTAGAGTGTCGAAGGTTTCATTTACAGGCGAAACCACTACTGGACGTTTAATCATGCAGTATGCTTCAGAAAACATTATTCCAGTAACGATGGAATTGGGTGGGAAATCACCAAATATTTTCTTCCCAAGTATCATGGAGGCAGATGATGATTTCTTTGATAAGTGTTTGGAAGGTGCAGCGATGTTTGCTTTGAATCAAGGTGAAATATGTACTTGTCCTTCAAGAATCCTTGTACACGAGTCTATCGCTGATGCCTTTATTGCTAGATTAATTGATAGGGTAAATGCTATCAAAAAAGGACACCCATTAGATATGACTACGATGATTGGTGCACAGGCTTCGAACGACCAATACGAGAAAATATTATCATACTTGAAAATTGGAGCAGACGAAGGGGCGGAAACACTTTGTGGAGGAGCTGCGCATTTACAAGAGGGCGACGCTGTTAATGGCTATTATATTCAACCGACGATTTTGAAAGGACATAACAAAATGCGTGTTTTCCAAGAAGAAATCTTTGGCCCTGTAGCTGCCTTAACGACTTTTAAAACTGTGGAGGAAGCAATTGAAATTGCTAATGATACGCTGTATGGTTTAGGTGCTGGTGTTTGGACGCGTGATGCTCACGAGTTGTATCAAGTACCAAGAGCTATTCAGGCTGGTCGTGTTTGGGTAAACTGCTATCATGCATATCCTGCTCACGCTCCGTTTGGTGGATACAAAAAATCTGGATTTGGTCGCGAAAATCATAAAATGATGCTCGACCATTATCGTTCTTGCAAAAATATGTTGATTTCTTATGATAAAAAGGCATTAGGATTCTTTTAGGGGCTATCGGCTTTCGGTCATCGGCTTTCAGTAATATGTTTGCTTGTAGTAAGTAAAAAGCCGACATCCGATGACCGATAGCTGAAAGTTAACTTCCGATGACTGAAAGCTGAAATCCGACGACCGATAGCCATTTAATCATAAAATTCATGGACAAAACCCCGAGAGTATTGGTTACTGCCAAGGCAGAGGAGTTAATCGACCGCCTGCGTAAGGAACATGGCCCCATTATGTTTCATCAAAGCGGAGGGTGTTGTGATGGTTCTGCTCCCATGTGTTTTCCTGTTGGTGAATTTAAAACAGGTGCTAACGATGTTTTATTGGGCGAAATTCATGGTTGCGAATTTTTTATGAGTGCCTTTCAGTTTGAATATTGGCAATATACCCAGTTAACATTAGATGTTGTTGAAGGGAGAGGAGCTAGCTTTTCTTTAGAAATACCCTTGGGTCTGCGGTTTATTATTCGTTCACAAGTGTATACTGAAGCTGAACTTCAAAATCTAAGTGCTGTTTCAAAAGGGGAATAATCTGTTTGTTCTCTCTTAAACGTAACAAAACAGTTAATTAATCAATAATGTCTTTCCTTTTAGGGTGTGACTTTAGTCACATCCTAAGAGAAAGGAATTGGCAATTTTATTTACACTGGTATCAACAAACCATTTTAGTAAAGGAGTCTCAAATAATGAAGATTTATTCATTGTTTGAGACTCCTTTATTTTATCGTTTTCTGGGATTAATCGCCCACGAACACTAATCTCTTCAAAATATTGTTTTGTTTTGTTTTCTTTTTGCTCAGAGCCTTGTTAGCTTTGCAAATCAACCTTTGTGGCAATCCGCACAGATGCTTTTAATCATCAAGGGATAGTCAGGGCTAATAATAGATACTTGAACTAATTGTCTTAGTAAAAGTATTTCTTCCCTTAATATTTAACATGACAGAAATACCTGCTTTCAAAAAAGGTTTACCCACACAAATTGCTGTATTGGGCGGTGGTAGTTGGGCAACGGCTATCATCAAAATTTTAACTGAAAACAATGTCAAAGTAAAATGGTGGCTTCGCCGTAAATCGGATGTTGATTTTATTAAAAAGTATAATCACAACCCAAGCTATTTAACAGATGCATTGCTTAACCCAAGAAAAGTAAAGGCATATTACAAAATGTACGATGCCTTGTATGGGGTAGATTATGTAATTTTGGCCGTACCTGCAGCTTTTGTACCTGACGCTTTGAAAAACCTTACGCGTAATCATTTTGCAGGAAAGAAAGTTGTATCAGCGATTAAGGGGATGATTCCAGATGAAAATATGTTGGTAACCGACTGGATGGAAAAAGTATTTGGTGTGCCGCTTACACAGATGTGTGTAATTGCTGGTCCATGCCATGCTGAAGAAGTAGCGTTAGAAAAGCAGTCGTATCTAACCATTGGTTCGCCTAATATCAATTTAGCCCAAGAGTTTTCTAACTTGTTGAGTTGCAGATATATTCAAGCAAACCCTATTGCAGATTTATACGGTGTTGAATACTGTGCAGTAATCAAAAATATTGTAGCAATGGCTTGTGGTATCACCCACGGCTTAGGTTTTGGAGATAACTTTCAGGCGGTAATGGTTTCTAATGCTATGCAGGAAATCAAACGCTTTTTAGATTATGCTTATCCACAAGCTTCACGGGATTTGAACAATTCGGGTTATTTAGGCGATTTACTGGTAACGGCTTATTCGCAGTTTTCAAGAAACCGTACTTTTGGAAATATGATTGGGCGTGGGTATTCGGTTAAATCGGCACAGATAGAAATGAATATGGTAGCGGAGGGATATTATGCCGTAAAGAGTATTCACCAAATAAACGAGAAATATGGTGTAGATATGCCCATCATTGATGCAGTCTATAAAATTTTATATGAAAGAGCTGCGCCAGTAGCTGAAATCAATATTTTGAAAACACATTTGAAGTAGGATTTGATGATTTGAAGATGTGGTGATTTGAAGATTTGAAAATGATTAAATGCCTAATGGCTTACATTCATTTTCAAATCTTCAAATCATCAAATTTTCAAATTGGAATTATAAAAGTCCTCTGATTTTATCAGCCGTTGCTTTTAATTCTTCTTGCGATGGTTTTAATTTCTCTCTTGTAAAATTAATATCATTCATCGTATTCAAAGGAATTAAATGAACGTGAGTATGCGGTACTTCTAAGCCAATGACAGATACCCCAATTCTTCGGCATGGAATAGCCTGTTGTAGTGCTGGAGCAATCTTTTTAGCAAAAATCATTAGACCTGCCAATAAATCATCGTCTAAATCAAAGATATAGTCTATCTCTTTTTTCGGAACCACCAAAGTATGTCCTTCGGCAAGTGGCATAACATCCAAGAATGCAATGAAGTTTTCGTCCTCTGCAATTTTATGGCAAGGAATCTCGCCATTGATAATTTTAGTGAATATTGTTGGCATGGAAAAATTTGTTTAAGCTACCAGCTATGAGCATCGAGCTTTGAGATTTTAAAATTAATAATTTCCTTGTGAAATGGATGATTTAATAGAAAGCTCAAAGCTCACGGCTCAAAGCTACTAGCTAAAAAGCTATTTAAACCATTCAGCATACATGATATAATTATTGGCGGTTCTCATAAATACCTCCGCAGCTTCTGGAGAGATATTTTTTAAGAATTTAGCGGGATTACCTGCATAAATAGTTCCTGCAGGAACACGTGTATTTTGTGTGACGATAGCACCTGCTGCAATGATTGATCCTGTTTCTATCACAGCCCCATCCATCACGATAGCACCCATACCAATCAATACCTTGTCTTCAATCGTACAGCCATGAACAATAGCATTATGGGCAATAGAAACATAATTGCCAATAGTCGTTTTGGTTTTCTGATAAGTACAATGGATAATAGCACCGTCTTGTATATTAGAATTATCTCCAATTGAAATGCTATTAACGTCTCCTCTGATAACAGCATTGAACCAAACGGTACAATTTTCCCCAAGTGTTACATCACCAACAACGGTAGCGTTTTCGGCCAGCCAGCAATTTTCGCCCATAGTAGGCGATACTCCTTTTACAGGTTTTATTAAAGGCATTCTTTTAGGATTAAGTTAAAGACAAAAACCTTGTTCTTGGCAACAAATATACAAACTAACTGAGCTTAGGCAATAAAAAAAGGTTGTTCAGTGAAATACCAAACAACCCCGAATTAATGTAAAATATAATTGTTTTTGATTGAAAATAATACATTTTAAAATTACTCTTTGATGTCAAACCTACCATCCTTCAAGGCAATTATGTCAGAAGGCTTGTCTTTGTTTTGAAAAGTTACGTTAAAAGTACCCGAATAGATTTTTGAAACAGGGTCAAATCGGATAATATTCACTTCGTTTTCACAGTTTTGACAAATAGCGTATTGAGAACAATTACCGTCGCTACACTTTTGATAAACACTGGCAAAAGGTGTAAACTCAACAGCATTTTTAGGAAAATATTTCATGAACTGATATTTACCAGTATCTTGAACATTATTAATCATAAAGCTAATCGACTCTAAAGTGTTTTGATTAGTTACGGTTAATCTGAGGGTTGAATTTTGATATTTACCCCAAACTACTGGTGCAGGCTTAAAATTAGGGTTGGCTTGGTATCGCTGAAAGGGCGTCCAGATAGCTCCATTAATTTTTGCACCAAAAGTTTGCTTCCCAATCTGAGTAATTTCGGGCAATGCATCTGGATGTACATAGTCGTTCACCTCACAGCTAAGGAGTGAAAAAGACAGCATAAAGATGATTAAGTACCGATTTTTTCTCATATAAACTACCCTAAGAAATCCAGTTTTGCGAATTTATAAATAATCTTTAATTAAAGTGTACTAATCTAAGAAATTTATTTTAAATTATTTTAAGAATATACTTTACGTTAAAAATATACTTAAAAAATATCCTGTTGGATACTATTCATTATAAATAATTATTTTTACATGAATCATTTTCCTCCTTTGTCAAAAAATAAATCTAAAGACCATGAAAAAAATTATTTTAGCATCGTTTCTGTCAATATTCCTAATGTTGGATGTATTGGCTCAATTAACTGTTCCACCCAACGGTGGAAATAAACTAGCTTCTGTTAGCGAAAGGATAGGATTAACGGATGTGACAATTAATTATCACCGTCCTGGAGTAAAAGGACGTGAAGGTAAAATTTGGGGGCAATTAGTGCATTACGGCTTTGCAGATTTGGGTTTTGGCACATCTGTATCGGCACCTTGGCGAGCAGGAGCTAATATGAATACGACGATTAGTTTTTCAACACCAGTGAAAATAGAAGGACAAACACTGCCAGCTGGTAAATATGGACTGTTTATGGCAGTACAAGAAAATGAGGTAACAATTATTTTTTCAAAAAATGCTACGTCGTGGGGAAGCTATTATTATGACGAAAAAGAAGACGCTTTACGCGTAAACGTAAAACAATTGAAAGAACAGCCTTTAGTTGAATGGCTAAAGTACGAGTTTGTTGACCAGACTGAAAAATCGGCTACGGTAGCTTTATTATGGGAAAAATGGAAAATTCCTTTTAAGGTAGAAGTAGATGTACATCCTCTTGTTTTAGCTTCTATGCGTGATGAACTGAGAGGCGAAAAAGGGGGAACTTGGCAAACTTTAAATGAAGCCGCTAGCTATTGTTTAAAAAACAATGTAAACTTAGAAGAGGGTTTGGCGTGGGCAGAACGCTCTATTACCGAACGCTATGTAGGCGAAGCAAATTTTACAACGCTCAGTACCAAAGCTGCCATATTAAGAAAATTAGGGAAAGATAGCGAAGCCGATGCTACCATGAAACTAGCTTTACCCAAAGGTAATGTGACAGAAATACACCAATATGCTAGAGGTTTGTTGAAAGAGAAGAAGCCTCAAGAAGCTTTTGAAGCCTTTAAATTAAATGCTACAAAGAACCCAAATGAATATACTCCGTTGGTTGGTTTAGCAAGAGGCTATTCGGGTATAGGAGATTTTAAAAATGCGTTAAAATATGCGAAATTGGCTTTAACACTTGCACCGAACGATTTAGAAAAAGACAATGTAGCTAAAATGATTAAAACCTTGAGTGAAGGGAAGGATGTGAATTAATTTAAAAGAGAAAGGCTTAGCGTCAATTTGACGCTAAGCCTTTCTCTTTTAAATACTACTACACTATTTGCTAAGACTAGCATATTCCTTAGCAAAGTAAGTTAATATTACTTTAGCCCCCGCTCTTTTGATTGATGTCAAACATTCAACCATTGTCTTGGTGCCATCTAACCAACCGTTTTGAGCAGCGGCCTTAACCATAGCATATTCGCCAGAGACGTTATAGGCAGCAATTGGAATATCAAAATTATCATTCAACGATTTGATAACATCCAAATAAGCCAAAGCGGGTTTTACCATTAAAAAGTCTGCTCCTTCACTATAATCAAGTTCTGCTTCAATTAATGCTTCACGTACATTGGCAGGGTTCATCTGATACGTTTTTTTGTCTCCAAATTTAGGCGCTGAATCTAAAGCATCACGAAAGGGACCATAAAATGCGGAAGCATACTTGGCAGAATATGCCATGATAGAAACATTGATAAAACCTTTGCTATCCAGAGCTTCACGGAGTACTCTGACACGTCCATCCATCATGTCTGAAGGACCAACAATATCAGCACCAGCTTCTGCTTGAGCGACAGTCATTTTTGCTAAAATCTCTAAGCTTTCATCATTCAGAATATTCCCTTTTTCATCTACATATCCATCGTGTCCATCAGAAGAATAAGGATCCATGGCTACATCCGACATGATGGCAATAGATGGAAACTTACTTTTAATTTGATGAATGGCTTCTAAATAAACATTTCCTTGGCGATAGCTTTCAGAGGCAACCTTATCTTTTTTGTCTTCAGGCAATAGTGGAAAAAGTGCAATAGAACGAATCCCTAAGTCCTGTACAACAGACATTTCTTCTAATATCTTATCAATAGAATACCTGTAAACACCAGGCATTGATTTTACTTCGCTAGTGAGGTTGTTGCCTTCCATCACAAACATCGGGTAGATAAAATCATTAACTGATAAAGTTGTTTCTTCTACCATTGCACGAATAGCTGCTGACTGGCGATTTCTTCTGGGTCTTCTTAGCATAATTATAATTGTTGTTCTCTGGTTTTGCTGATTTTTTTCAGCCACAAAGTTCGTAAAACCTTCGAACAAATTTTGGAATATTTTAACTTTAATATTTACCTGATGATAGAAGTATTTGGGTGTTTGTTGATTATAAACCTAGATTTTTACGTTTTCAATATAGTCTCGTTGATATTTCTTCATCTCTTTTACAACCACGATAAAGTATTATTTTGTTCAGTTATTTGCCAAAAAAGCTAAAAAAAAGATAACATTTATGTTTAAAAAGAGTAAATATGATGTTAATTACTCCATAATATCAAAAGCGTTAAATATTAATTAGAATTAAGCACAAATTTGTCCTCATTCTTTTAGATTTGTATTCGATTTATCAGCAATGTGTATTACTTTTAGGATAAGTATATATAATAGTAACAACATTTAAAGACAGCCTTGCATTTCATTATTAGCATTTTTTATAAATAAATATAGATTACAAAATATTCCTTTGGCTTGAAAGAGTAATAAAATTCACGCAAAAGTAAAATTGATTTTATTTTAATTTTTCTTAAAATATGAATATTATTTACGTTCATATTTGTAAACAGAAAATATTCTAAAACTTAATACCGACGAATGGAAATTCAAAACCCTCTCACATCATCCGCTAATAAGCAAAAAGTTTTAATTGAAATTGCTTGGGAAACCTGTAACCAAGTTGGTGGAATCTACACCGTAATTCGTACCAAAGTGCCATCAATGGTTGAAAAGTGGGGTAATAATTATTTTTTGTTAGGGCCATATTTTCCACAAACAGCTTCTGCTGAATTTGAACCTATTCACGATTTAGATGATTCGATTTTGGGTAAAACCATTCAGAAAATGCGTTCGATGGGTTTAGGGGTACATTATGGATATTGGTTAGTTACAGGAAAACCCAGAATTGTATTGTTTGATTTAGCAACCGTTGCTGACAGACTTAATCAGATAAAAGCAAGTCTTTGGGATAAGCATCAAGTATCAACATTACATGTTGAAGACATCGTAAACCAAACAATATTGTTTGGTGAAATGATTCGTATTTTTTTAACAGAATTGGCGAATGACCAAGGAAGTAAGACGGAAATAGTTGCCCATATCCACGAATGGATGTCGGCTACTTGTATTCCTGATTTGAGAAAAGATAACGTTAAAATCGCTACTGTTTTTACTACCCATGCTACGATGCTGGGGCGTTATTTAGCAGGAAATGTGCCTGATTTTTATGATAAATTACATACATTCAATTGGCTAGACGAAGCTCGTCATTACGGTATCGAAGCCCAAGCTACCATCGAACGCTTGGCTGCGAATATGTGTCATGTAATGACAACGGTAAGTGATGTAACTGCCAGAGAATGCGAGTTCTTGTTGGGTAAAGTACCAGACTTGATTTTACCGAATGGATTAAATATTACTCGATTCTCGGCTATGCACGAACATCAAAATTTACATACGCTTTTCAAAGACCGTATCAATGAATTTGTGATGGGGCATTTTTTCCAGAGCCAGCCTTTTGATTTAAGTAAAACGCTTTATTTCTTTACATCGGGTAGATATGAGTTTTCAAACAAAGGCTATGATATTACTTTAGAAGCCTTGGCACGTTTGAACTGGAAAATGAAACAAGCCAAAATAGATAAAACGGTTGTGATGTTTTTTATTACCAAACAGCCTTATCATTCTATTGACCCAGAGGTACTACAGTCAAGAGCGGTAATGGACGAAATCCATGAAACTTGTAATGCTATTGAAAAACAAATTGGCGAGAAGCTTTTCAATGCTTCGGCTTCGGCAACAGATTTACAGATGCCAGATTTGAACGGATTCATTGATGAGTACTGGCGTTTGCGCTTGCGTAGAACTATTCAGACTTGGAAGACTAATAAGCGTCCGAAAGTGGTAACACACTTGTTGAAAAATGAAGATGGGATTACGGATTATACCAAAAAAGCAAATTTGATGAACAATCCTGACGACAAAGTAAAGATTGTTTATCACCCAGACTTTATTGTGTCGACAAACCCTCTTTTCGGGCTTGATTATGGACAATTTGTAAGAGGGTGTAATCTTGGGGTTTTCCCAAGTTATTACGAGCCTTGGGGATATACACCACTAGAATGTATTGCCAGAGGTGTTCCTACTATTACTTCAGACCTTTCGGGCTTTGGTGATTATATGATGCAAATCATGCGTGACTATGAACAATGGGGCGTAATGGTAGTAAACCGTAAAACACAAGATTTCCATAAAGCAGCAGAACAACTTTCGGAAATGCTTTTGAAATTTGTAAAGCAGTCGCTTCGTGAAAGAATTACCCAGCGAAACCGTGTAGAAAGTATTTCTGATACGTTCGATTGGAGTAACTTACGAGCATATTATGATACTGCTCAGGACTTAGCATTGAAAAGAAGAAAATAAGCATTTGCAGGAAGTCGGCCCTTGAAAGCTGACTTCTGTATTTTTAGTATAGCGTCACCCTATTATTTGCTTACTTGATACATTCAATAAATTCTATTAAGTTTGTAAATAGACAATCTCTAATTTTAAAGCCGACATTCTTAACTTATGGATATTCTTAATGAAACAATCGCTTGGTTGATGAAGAGACGTTTGCCCCGTATCCAGTCTTTTATGGAACGACCTATGGAAACGCAGGAAGATATGTTTTGGAGTCTTATTCAGTCGGCAAGGCATACAGAGTGGGGAAAAAAATACGATTACCAGTCAATTTCTTCTATCAAGCACTTTCAAGAAAGAGTACCCATTTCAAATTACGAAAGCCTTTATCCTTATATTGAAAGGATGATGCACGGAGAACAAAATATCCTATGGCATTCTGACATTCAATATTTTTCAAAATCTTCTGGCACAACCAACGCCCGTAGTAAATACATTCCTGTTTCTAAAGAATCTCTGGACGATTGTCATTTCATGGGAGGAAAAGACATGATGACACTTTTGGTAGAAAACAAACCTGATACAGCCGTTTTTTCTGGCAAAGGTCTTTCTATTGGTGGTAGTTTGCAGTCTAATCAGTTAAATGCTCGCACTTATCTGGGTGATGTTTCGGCTGTGGTCATGAAAAACCTTCCGATTTGGGCTCAACTCATTCGTACGCCCTCTTTGGAAGTAGCCTTGATGGATGTTTGGGAAGAGAAGATTCAAAAAATGGCGGAGGTAACTTCTCAGGAAAATGTTACGAGTATCTTAGGCGTACCTACTTGGACTTTAGTATTGATTGACAAAATATTAGAAATTACGGGCAAAGATAATATCTTGGAAGTATGGCCAAATTTTGAGTTTTTCATTCACGGGGCGGTGGCTTTTCAGCCTTATCGAGAAATGTTCAGTCATCAAGTTTTTCCGTCTTCTTCTGTAAATTATCTTGAAATCTATAATGCTTCCGAAGGATTTTTCGGGATTCAAGACGATTTCAACCGAAAAGATGAAATGCTTTTGATGCTTGACTATGGCATTTTCTATGAGTTTATTCCGATGGAAGACATTGAGTTAGCTCATCCAAAAGCGTTGACAATAGAGGAGGTAGAACTCAATAAAAACTATGCTATCCTTATTTCGACTAATTCGGGTTTATGGCGTTATAAAATTGGTGATACGGTAAGGTTTACTTCTCGTTATCCTTTCAGGATTAAAATATCAGGTAGAACCAAGCATTTTATCAATGCATTTGGTGAAGAACTGATTATTGAAAATGCTGAAATAGCCATTACACGTGCCTGCGAAGCAACTGGCGCTATTTTGAGTGATTATACTGCCGGCCCAGTATATATGGATAATAAGCAACAGGGCTGTCATGAATGGATTATTGAGTTTTCGCAAGCACCAAACGACCAGCAGGTATTCAATACGGTGCTGGATGAAACGCTCAGAGAAATTAATTCTGATTACGATGCCAAAAGATATAAAGATATGGTATTGAGTCCCCCAAAGGTGAATGTAGTACCGAAGGAGACTTTTTATGCTTGGATGCGTAATCGTGGAAAATTAGGGGGACAACATAAAGTACCAAGATTGAGTAACTCACGAGAATTTTTAGAACAGATTTTAGTATTGGCTAAAGAGGTTTGTGTTTAAGAGCTTTTAGCCGTGAGCGATGAGCTGTCAGCCTTGAGCAATGAGCAACGAGTAATGAGCTTTTAGGTGTCGACTTTGAGCTTTTCAGTTTTGAGCTAATCCTAAAATCAAAAAAGTCTTTAGTCTAACGTCTAGTATCTTTTGTCTAAAAATCTTAAAGTCCAAAATCCTAAAGTCTTAATACCTAAAGTCCTAATCCCCAAAGTCCAGAAAGAGTCAAAAAAAATGAAATCCCTTCTTCCAACAAATAATGATATATGTGTAAAAGGAACAATTTGGATAGAAAACCATGATGGTTCAGAGCGTTTTCTGGGCAAAGGACGTATTCAATTACTAGAACTGATTATTGAACACGGTTCAATCTCCAAAGCCGCCAAGGCAATGGAAATGTCTTATAAAAGAGCTTGGGATTTGATTACCTCCATGAATACTCAGTCAACCAAACCTTTTGTAATCACACAAGTAGGAGGGAAAAGCGGAGGAGGCACCATCGTTACGCCAGAAGGGCTCCAAGCCATTGAAGCCTACAAGTCTCTTCAAGCTCGTTTTCAGGCATTTCTCGCCCAAGAAAATCAAAAATAGTCTAAAGTCAATTTTTTCTATGTAATGTATTTATTGAAAAACGCTATATTTGTTAAAATATAACGTTTGGTATGGATGCAACTTTCTTGTTAATGCTGTTGCTTTTAAGCATCGTAGCATTTTTATATTCTTCTGTAGGGCATGGCGGGGCGAGTGGCTATTTGGCAGTCATGGCGATTGTAGGAGTAGCTCCGTCTTTAATGAAATCTTCGGCCTTGATTATGAACCTTGCAGTTTCCCTCTTTTCATTTTTGGGATTTTATCGGGCAGGTCATTTTAAGTTTAAACTATTCTGGCCCTTTGCTATAGCCAGTATTCCCTTTGCCTATTTAGGAGGAACTATGACCCTTTCAGATGCCATCTATAAGAAAATTCTAGCCGTTTGTATTCTTATTTCCATTGCTCGTTTATTGTATCAGTTCAAACAAGAAGAAACCGAAAATAAAGAAGTACCACTTTGGGCTGGCTTGACCTCTGGCGGAATAATAGGTTTGCTGTCGGGAATGATTGGCATAGGCGGAGGCATCGTTTTGAGTCCGCTAATGCTGTTGATGAAATGGGCAAAACTCAAAGAAACTGCCGCAGTTTCTGCACTTTTTATTTTTGTTAATTCTCTTTCTGGGTTATACGGACAAATTACAAAAGGAAATATGCACATTCCAGAAAACCTACAATGGGCTATCTGTGCTACTATTTTAGGGGGCTTGTTTGGCTCGTATTTTGGGAGCCAAAAGTTTAACCTACCTACACTTCGTTACTTGTTGGCCTTGGGGCTAATAATTGCCTCTGCCAAATTGATATTTACCTAATAGTTATAATCGTAAAACAGCTACTCATTTAAACTTTATCTACTATTTTAACATCAACGTTACCTCTATGATAACAACGCTACTCAGATGTCTATCGTTATATTTTTCAAAATATAATGCTTTTAAAACAAAGCATTTCCTTTTACTGAGTATTTTGGCTACAGTAAGTTTTACAGCCCAATCTCAGAAAAAAATTCAACAGATAGTTTATAAAGATACCATTCGACAGTTATCGGAAGTAGTTGTAACGGCATCAAGAATGCCCGAAAGTGTGTTGAAATCGCCGATTAGCATTGCTTTATTGGATAATAAAACGATTCAAAATTCAGCCGCACCTTCCTTTTATGATGCTATCGAAAACATCAAAGGAGTTCAGTTACTGACGTCAAGTTTGGGTTTTAAGGTATACAATACCCGTGGTTTTGCAAACCCTACCAATGTACGATTTGTACAATTAGTAGATGGTGTCGATAACCAAGCACCTCATATAGGCTCGCCCATTGCTAGTGCTTTAGCACCTACCGATTTGGATGTTGACCATGTTGAAATGCTGCATGGTGCAGCTTCCGCCTTATACGGAATGAATGCCCTCAATGGTTTGGTGAATATTTTCTCTAAAAATCCATTCGAATATCAAGGGCTTAGTTTTCAGCAGAAAACAGGTGTCAATCATTTTAATGATAACAATGCTTCTGTGCATATTTTTAGTGAAAGCTCTATTCGCTGGGCAAAGGCATTTAATAATATGTTTGCGACAAAAATCAATGTTGAATACCTGACGGGCTATGATTGGATTTCGGATAATAACAGCGATTTAAACCCGAATGGGAATGCTAGCTTAAACCTTTTTGGAAACGATAATCCCGCTTATGACGGTATCAATGGATATGGAAATGAATCGTCGAATAGAAGAAATTTGACTTTAGGGGGCAAACGTTATTCAGTAGCCCGAACAGGATATATGGAAAAAGAAATTGCTGATTTTTCTCTCAGAAATATCAAAGGAGACATTAGCTTGTTCGTTCGTCCTATTAAAAACTGGGAGATAGCTTATACTTATCGTTTCGGCGTATTAGATAATCTTTACCAGCGTACCAACCGCTTTCGATTGAATGATTACCGTATCGACCAGCATAGTATTAGCTTAAAGACGCCCTCTATTCAAGCAAAACTATACATGACTCACGAAAATACTGGGCAGTCATATAACATTCGTTCAATGGCAGAGAATATCGACCGTAGTTTTAAAGGGGATGATGCTTGGTTTACAGATTTCACCAATCAATTCAATGCTAGTACGAATACAGGTAAAAGTGTTACCGAAGCATTGCAATTAGCCCGTAGCCAAGCTGATAAAGGAAGACCTCAACCTCATACAGCCGAATTTGATGCTTTAATCAAGAAATTGGGGGATATTAATAACTGGGACATTGGTGCGGCTTTGCGAGTACAATCTTGGTTATATCATGCAGAGGCACAAGCAGATTTAACCCAACAGTTATTGAGTAGCTTACGAGAAAAATGGGGACTAAATATCCTGACAGGTGTTGATTATAGAACATTTGAAGTAGTACCCGATGGAAACTATTTTATTAATCCTACAAAGCCTGATCAAAACCTGACTTATGATAAAGTAGGAGGTTTTGTGCAGGTAACAAAATTGTTTTTGAATGATAAAATCAAATTTAATGGAGCGTTGAGAGCCGATAAAAATCAATATTTTGATTTGCGATGGAATCCGAGAGTAGCCCTTGTTTACTCGCCAACTGGCGACCAGAATATTAGGATTTCTTATCAAAATGCTTATCGTTTCCCAAGTCTTTTTGAGGCTTTCTCGAATGTTAATAGCGGAGGGGTAAAAAGAGTAGGAGGGTTACCAATAATGTCACAGGGGATTTTTGAGAACTCTTATTTCAAAACCTCTATCGATGCTTTTCAAACGGCTATTACTAATGATGTTAATAAAAATGGATTAACAACGGCACAGGCAGTGGTTAAAAACAAAGGACTCTTGAAAAAGAATGATTATGGTTATATTCAGCCTGAATCAGTGAATAGTTTTGAGATTGGCTATAAAGGACAATGGTTTGATAAACGACTATACGTTGACATTGATTTTTATTATAATCAATACCAGAACTTTATGGCTCAGGTAGAAACAAATCTACCGCTCACTGCTAGTGCAAATCCAGATTCAATCGCATTTGCCTTGAACGACCGTACTAAAAATCAACGCTATCGTGTATGGACAAACTCTAAAACCACGGTTTTCAATTATGGTGGAAGCATAGGGTTGAGTTATAGGGTTTATAAAACTTTTATGCTCTCGGGAAATGCATCGTATGCTCAGTTAGACCATAAGACTACCAACGATGGATTAGAAGAAGCCTTTAATACGCCAAGATGGATTATGAATGTATCAATCAGTAATCGAAAAATAACAGAACGGTTAGGATTCAATGTCAACTTGAAATGGCAAGAACAGTTTTTATGGCAATCGTCTCTAGCGACGGGCACTGTACTAGCCTATTCAACACTAGACGGGCAATTGACGTATGCTTTACCAGCACAAAGCTTGACACTGAAATTGGGAGGAACAAACCTTTTAAATAAGTATTATTATAACTTTTTGGCTGGGCCAAGTGTAGGGGGCTTTTATTATCTAAGTGCAACTTTTAATCTTTAGCATAGTTGTGGATTTGTGATTTAACGTTTTACTATAAAATCTCAAATCCACCTTTTAGTTTTGCCAAAGTAAAAACAAGAAAAGTAATATCCATAGCAAATCTACAAAGTGCCAATAGAATACAATCAGGTTGATTTTTAATTGATTCGGAGGATTAACTGAATACACAAAAGAATCGATATACGGAATCCTTTTGATAGCTTCCAAGAATATTTTGATTAGAAAAAATAGTCCTACCAGAAGATGTAAGATGTGTAATCCTGAAAGTATATAGACAAACCCACGGGCAGTACGGAAGTGATTATTCACATTGAGCGATAATAGTTGTTGCCAACCTACTAATTGCATGACAACAAAGAGTAAGCCCAGTACAAGCGTAATACCAGTATAGATACGATAATTGAAAAAATTATCTTCTTTAAAATTCAAATTTGCTAAATGAATTGTCAGGCTACTGATTAACATTAACAAAGTGCTTACCCAAAAAATAGGAGGTAATATTAGCTTACCAAAACCTGCATTGGGTCTTTCAATACCCAAATAGGTTAATAATAAGCCTAGAAATATCAATCCACTTCCGAAGATTGCCATCTGAAGCATAAATTTAAAAGGTTCTCTGCGTTGCATATTTGTGTTTAATCTTAAGTTTAGACTACTACAGAGGAAAATTCAGTAATTAGTTTTCAAATTAGCGTATCTTCAAATCTATTTATAGTTTCCCTTCCCAAACGGCGTATTCTTCAAAGTGTTTTTTTGTTGCTATTGCTTCTTCAAAAATTCCAAATACCGTTGAGCCTGAGCCAGTCATGCTTGCATACGAAGCTCCAAGTTCGTATAATTTATTCTTGATGTTTTCGATACGTGGATATTTGGGTAAGAGATGCGTTTCAAAATCATTTTTCACCACATTTTTCCATGTTTGAACAGGTTCTTTCAAAACTTCTCTTAAGTCAATCTCATTCTTTTGTGGCTTTACTCCTGAATAAGCCTCGGCAGTAGAAATATGAATGTTAGGATTTACCAATACGATAAACTTTCCTGTTAAATCAATAGTAATATCAGCAAATTCATCTCCTTTCCCGAAACAATATTGGGGCTGATTTTGAATAAAAAAGGCACAATCGCTCCCCAAACGACGAGCGTAGTTTTCCATTTGCTCTATTGATAAATGTAACACAAAAAGCTCGTTCAAAGTTTTGATGGTAAAGGCACAATCTGCCGAACCTCCTCCCATACCTGCTCCAATGGGTACAACTTTATGGAGATGGATAGTGACGGGTGGAATATCAAAATCTTGTTTTAATAAATGATAGGCTTTTAGGCAAAGATTACTATCTGGACTTCCCGGAATAGGCAAGCCTGTGCTTTTAAAAGATAATTCATCGGCAGGTAAAATCTCTAAAATATCGCACCAACCAACAGGATAAAAACAAGATTCGAGGTTATGAAAACCGTCAGCACGTTTTTCAGTGATGTATAAACCAATATTGATTTTTGCGTTTGGGAAAGTAACCATTAGACTTTAATAATTGAAAATGTAAAAACAAAAATACTGCACAAAACGCCTATTTCCATAATTTTAATGCTCTGTCTGGATAATCAGTAATGAGCCCATCTGTGCCAATATTTTTCATGGCTAACATATCCGACGTTTCATTTACCGTCCAAGGAATCACTTTTATTCCTTTTTGATGACACATCGCTACTTTCCCTCTTGTCAATTGTTTGAAATAAGGACTGAAAACATCGGGGATAAAACCCAGTTTTTGCAAAGAAGGCTCAACACCTTCACGCTCTACCAAAGCCGATAAAGTACATTTATCATACTGCTTTATTTGGATTTGCTGATGCCAAAAACGAAGGACATTAAAATCAAAACTCTGGATAATTACTCTTTCAAAAGGAACATATTGGATGACCGTTTGATAAACTAAATGAGCAAATTCTTCAATGTTTTCAGGCTGAGAAATGCCATACTCTTTTTCTTCCGACTTGATTTCAATATTATAATGAACAAGGTTGAGTCCTTTTTGTTGGATGTAACCTTCACAAAAAGCCAACATTTCATTTAATAAAGGTTTGTTAGTAGCCAGTTTTTGTTGTTCAGGAAAAAGCCTATTGCCACGCAAACCAGTATCATATCGACTGATTTCTTCATAAGTCATCTGATACAAATTCAGCGATTTTTCTTCCTTTTTAGTAACAGCTAAACCATTTGGATGGGTAGAAAAAAGCGCATTGATATATGGTTCATGCGAAACCACTACCTGATGATCTTTCGTAATGCAAACATCTAACTCTAATGTTTCAACACCTAAATCCAATGCTTTTTTAAAAGCTAAAATAGTGTTTTCGGGCATTAACCCTCTACAACCTCTATGACCTTCTATTTCAAATGCTTTCTGTTGCATAAATAGTGTTTAAAAATTAGTTATTGATGATTGGTTTTTGTAACTGATTGATTATTAAAAAATTACTATATAAAATCATTTTGAAAGAATTAAGGTAAAGAAATTTTCCTGAAAGTAGTGGGCGTACTCCCTGTGTATTTCCTAAACTGTTTACAAAAATGACTTTCGTCGGTATAGCCAAATTCATCAGCAATTTCTGTTAGGGTTAGTTGGCTATATAATAAGCGGGCTTCGATGAGTTTGATTTTGTGCTTGATGATGTATTGTTTCAACGATTCGCCAGTGTGCTTTTTGAAAAAGATGCTAATATAAGCAGGAGCATAATTGAATACCTCCGCTAAATGTTCTACACTGAGTTCGGTTGGCTTATAGATGTGTTCTTTGATATACATCAGGATAGCTTCCACAGAATCTTGAAGGACTGGCTTGACGGGAGTCTGACCAAATAAATTTCGGGCAAGAATCATCATCATACTTCTCATTAAACTATCACGAATGATTTCAAAGTATTGAGATTGGCGAGCCTCATATTCTCTTTCCAATACCATTAACAGATTGTGTAATTTTTGCTTCTCTTGTTTGTCCTCTACGATAGACCCACGGCTTTGGGAGGAGGTATACAACAATGTTTTTATTATCTGTTGCCAAGCACTGTCTTTTTCTCCTATTTGTTGATGAAATGACTCATTGAAGCGGATAAAACAGAACTCTGTTAAATCATTAATTTCAAAATCATGATAATCTTCTGGGCCTAACAGAAAAACGTCTCCTTCTGAATATTGAAAAGTGTTTCTATTGATGTTATGAATACCATTTCCTTTTAGGATAAAAATAATCTCAAAGTAGGTATGCTTATGTACCGAGTGCATCCATTTAGTAGTCTCGAAATGATAAATATTAAAAGGGGTATGCAGTACATATCGTTTCATAATCATCTTATTAATAAAGCCATAAAAGTACCGAAAAATATTAGATTTTTACAACATATGCCGATTTGCTTTGAAGTAGTTTTACAGCTGTATAACCAACATACAAATAAAATAAAAATAACTATGAAACGTATATTCCTATCAATAACGCTGTTATTGTGTATTATTTTGCTTCCATCCATGAGTAAACCTGATGAATGGGAATCACTTTTAGACAAAGACCTTACACAGTGGGAAAGCTACTTAAGCTATCGCCATAAAAATGATTATAATGGAAAAATACCGAAAGACTCATTAGGAAATCCTATTCAGCCTATTGGTTATAATAAAGACGATACACATGTATTTTCTATTTTGAATGAACCAAGCGGCCCTGTTTTAAAAGTAAGTGGGGAAATATATGGCTGTCTGTTCACACGCAAGTCATACGAAAATTATCACCTTAAACTTCAAGTAAAGTGGGGTAAACAAAAATATGAGCCAAGGAAAAACAGTTTGCGAGATTCGGGAATACTTTATCATTCTATTGGAGAAGCAGGGGCAGAATATTGGCGTTCGTGGATGCTTTCTCAGGAGTTTCAAATTATGGAAGGACACATGGGCGATTACTGGTGTCAAGCTAATTCAGCCATTGATATACGTTCTTTCCCTTCAGAAGGTGTTATGAGTAGCATTGCCGATGAAAAACAACCATTCGGTACATTCAAAAAAGGAGGTGATTACTATTGTATGCGTTCTGATAATTACGAAAGTCCTAAAGGAGAATGGACAACGCTTGAGCTGATTTGTTTCAATGGCAAAAGCCTTCATATAGTCAATGGACACGTTGTAATGGTCCTAAAAAACTCACGATATATTACCTCAGATGGTAAAGAGGTGCCAATGACTAGTGGTAAGATTCAACTGCAAAGCGAATCAGCTGAAACATTTTATCGTGACATCCGTATAAAGCCATTGACTGCTATGCCTAAAATGTATGAAGGATTATTTAAATAGAAAATTATTCATTCCTTAAACTTCCAATAAATAATAATATGAAAACGATAAAACGACGTTCATTCTTGGCCAATGTGGCAATTACTTCGGCGCTAGTTACCGTTGCCTTACCATCAGAAGCAAAGCCTAAAGACAAAAAATTTGTACATCACGTATATTTTTGGCTGAAAAATCCATCGAACGAAGCTGACAGGACAAAGCTTATTGAAGGATTAACGACGTTATCAAAAGTACCTACTATTCGTTTCCATCATATTGGCTTGCCTGCCAGTACCAATCGTAGTGTGATTGACCGTAGCTATTCAGTTTCATGGATGCTATTTTTTGATAATCTGCAAGAAGAAGAAGTTTATCAAACACACCCTATTCACTTAAAGTTTATAGCAGATTACTCACATCTTTGGGAGAGAGTAGTGGTATATGATTCAGAACAGGTTTAGATTAAAGTAAATCCAAACGATTCCTTTCTAGCGGGTGACTTAAGTCCTATTGATTACCCACAAGTGTATTAATACCTGGTAATCAATAATTTTATCTCTAGCGAGGGACTTAAGTCCCTCGCTAGGAATAAGAGTTTCACGTAGTCAGGCTATGAAATGAGGCGACCAAAGCTCGGTTTGAAAGGCGATTTAAGCTTATTTAAACCAATTTTATCAATAATCACCTCTTCATTTCAACTTTTTAAAAGATGTGGGTAATCAGTAGGACTTAAGTCACCCGCTAGAAAGGAATCATTATGCAAAAAATTAAGATTTTATTAGCGTATTTGTTGGTATTTTGTGCCAATAAATACGCTAATGCTGTTTTTGGAGATAATCTATATTAACGATATTCAAATGTTTCTTATTAATCATTAGTCTTTTATTATCTTCAAAAGAAATTTAGAAAAGTTTTAATCCATTCCTTTTGCATATTCAAGACACAAAACCCATGAACCATATTATCATAAGAAAAGCTACTTTTGATGATTTAGAAACGCTTTATCGCTTTGAACAAGGCGTTATCGAAGCCGAAAGACCTTTCGATAAAACCTTAAAAAACGGACTTATTCATTATTACGATTTAGAAGGCATGATTACCGCCTCGCACATTGAATTATTAGTAGCTGATTTAGAGGGCGAATTAATAGGCTCAGGTTATGCCCGTATCGAAGATGCAAAGCCTTATCTCCAACATCCTAAGCATGGCTATTTGGGTTTTATGTATGTCGACCCTAACCACCGTGGAAAAGGAGTAAATATGAAAATTATTCAAGCGCTGAAAGAATGGGCACGTTCACAAAACATCTCAGAACTTCGTTTAGACGTATACCATGATAATATATCCGCTATAAAAGCCTACGAAAAAATTGGTTTCAGCAAACACATGATTGAGATGAGGTTGGGCTTATAAAATTTAGAATGGTTAGGTATTTTAACAAAAATAAAGGAATTATCAACCCACTAATATTCTATCTATGTTTAAAGTAGTTTACTAAAGAGTGCTCTTAACCAAAGAATGCCTTAATATATTGAAGTATCAATGGTAAGTGCACCAGACTAAACCAAACTGCTCAAAACCAGTCAATTAAATATATCCTATATTAATTTTAAAAAGTACTGAATATTAAATAAAATTCTTTACTCGCTTAATTTTCTTTGATGACTAAGATTAATATAAAATTTCTCTAAATTAGTGCAATTATCGTCGAACTAACATTTCCTACTGTCAATGAAAGATCCTAGAGTAAAAGCAATTGTCTCCTTGGTTATCACCTTTGCTTTGTGTTATGCCCTTAGTACAAATTGGGGAACTGCCCCAGCTTTTGGCCGTTTTCTAAGTCCTTTTACAGGTTTCTGGGTGAATGCAGAAAAACCTTTGACCGATAAAGCTGTTCAAGGCTCTTTAAAAATTGAAGGACTAACCGATGAAGTAACCGTTGAGTATGATGAATTAGGTATTCCGCACATTTTTGCCAACAATGACCACGACTTGTACCTAGCACAGGGATATGTTACAGCCAAAGACAGATTGTGGCAAATGGAGTTTCAAACACATTATGCAGCAGGGCGTTTGACAGAAATAGTAGGAGAAAAAGCATTAGAATCTGACAAATACAATCGTAGGATGGGGTCTGTCTATGGTGCAGAAAAATCTTTAGCAGGAATGCTAGAAGACCCACAGGCTAAAGTAGCCATCGAAGCCTATGCAGCAGGTGTAAATGCCTATATCAATCAACTAAAAGCAAGAACATTACCAGTAGAATACAAACTTTTAGGGTATAGCCCAGAGCTATGGACACCCTTGAAAAGTGCCTTGTTCTTAAAAAATATGTCATTCGTACTAGCTTCTGGCACAGATGATTTACGCATGACGAACATTTTGAGAAAATATGGCAGAGAAGTTGCCGAAGAACTTTTCCCTAATTATCCTTTTGAAGAAAGTCCTATTATTCCCACAGGAACTCCCCTTGATTTTACGCCACTTCCTTTGCCTAAAGCTCCTGCTGATTTTGTAGGAATAGGAAGTATGAAAGCGAGTACGGAACGCGATAAAGGAATTGGCTCGAACAACTGGGCAGTCAGTGGTAGTAAATCAGCTTCGGGTTTACCATTGTTAGCGAACGACCCACACCTTACCTTAAGTTTGCCTTCTATCTGGTATCAGATGCAATTAGTGGCGCCCAATGTAAATGTATATGGTGCAACAATGCCCGGAACACCCAATGTTATCGGAGGTTTTAATCGTGATATCGCTTGGGGAGTTACCAACGTAGGTGCTGATATTGTAGATTGGTATGAGGTAAAATTCAAGGATGCTAAGATGGAAGAATATTGGCATGATGGACAGTGGAAGAAAATCACCAGACGTTTTGAACAGTATATCATGAAAAATGGTGACGTAGTAAAAGACACCGTTTTATTTACCCACCACGGCCCAATTGTATATTTAGACAACGAAAAGCCTTTCAAGAAAAACATTCCTACAGGACATGCACTCAGATGGGTGGCACACGATAAATCGCAAGAATTAACGACATTTTATCGCTTAAATCGTGCTAAAAACTATGACGATTATGTAAAAGCCCTAAGCTTTTATTCTGCTCCAGCACAAAATTTTGTGTTTGCCAGCAATCAAGGCGATATTGCGCTGTGGGTAAATGGCAAGTTTCCATTGAAAGCCAAACTACAAGGCAAATACATTTTAGATGGAAGTGACAAAGCCGCTGATTGGCAAAGCTTTATTCCTCATGCACATAACCCTCATGTCAAAAATCCAGCGAGGGGATTTGTAAGTTCGGCTAATCAATCATCTACTGACCCTAGCTATCCATATTACATCAACTGGGAATTTGCTCCTTCTGAACGTGGCAGACGCATCAATCAGCGTTTAGAAAGTATGACTAACGTTACGGTAGATAGTTTAAGAGATTTGCAGAATGATAATTATAACCTAAAAGCCAATGGTATGTTGGATAAACTAATTAGTTTGGTAAAAACACCAACAGCTAAACAAGCCAAAGCCATTAAAGTATTACAAACGTGGAATAAGAAAAATGACCCAGAGGAGATTGCACCGTCAATTTTTGAAACATGGTCGAACTTATTGTATGAGTCTATTTGGGAAGATGAATTTGGTTATGACGGAAATATTCCAATGATGTATCCTTCTTGGGATAAAACAGCACAGTTAATAAACCAAACTCCAACAGTTAAATGGTTTGATAATGTAAAAACTAAGAATAAGGTTGAGACGCTCGAAGACTTAGCAAGTGCGTCATTGACAGCTACGATGGATAGTTTGACAAAATGGCAAAAAGCAGATATGGGCAATAGTTGGGCATGGGCAAATTATAAATCAACGGATATAAAACACTTGATTCCAGGGTTGAATTCATTTAGTAAAATGGATGTAAAAATCGGAGGAGGTAAAGGTATCGTAAATGCTACAACCGAACGCACTGGACCTTCGTGGAGAATGATTGTACAACTAGGAAAGAACAATACTTTTAAAGGATATGGCGTAATTCCAGGGGGACAGTCAGGAAATCCGGGTAGTCCTCATTATGACGATATGATTGAAACGTGGCGACAAGGTAAATTGAATGAATTATTATTCCTTCAAAGCAAAGATGAAAAGTCTGCTAGAATTAAAAAGACAATTAAGCTAACCAAATAATAAGTAGCGTTAAAATTTTAAAAAATGGCAAATAATATTTCAACCACAGAAAAAGAATCATCATTATTAGGCAAAATAGGTTCTTCGTTTTTTAGTCCGCTTACTTCAATCATTATTATGGTGGCTTTTGTGAGTCAGTATTTTTTTGATTGGTGGGTAATAGCCTTAGCAGCCTTTGCTGTTTGTTATTTACAAGCAAAATCTAGTGGGGAAGCCTTTCGTAAAAGTGCAGCGGGTATTGCAGTACTATGGCTTTTAGTAACATTATATTATCATATAGCTACAGATGGAATACTTTCTACCAAAATTGCCTCAATCCTTCCTTTAGGTGGAAATGCTGGGCTTTTAATAGCCGTAACGGTATTGATTGGTGGATTAGTAGGCGGTTTTGCAGGAATGAGTGGCTACTTAGTAAGGAAGTCTTTAGATAATTAAGACAGGCTTTTGACCTTTTAGCATAGAATTTTATGAGGCAAGCCAGCTATGCCTCGATTAAATTGTGTAGCATAGAAAAATGATAAAAAATATAACTGTTTGATTATCAGTATAATATTAATCAAAATATCACATTTTCAAATTGATACAAAATTAGTATATTTGTTAAATTTTTATCTTCTAATTACCCCATCCGAAGACTAACATAATTCAAAAATTATCCCTTGGGGCAGGGGCTTTAACTGAAATGAAAAAATTATCCCTAATCTTGTGCAGTGGCTTATTAGCAATTGGATGTTTCTCGTGTGATAAATCTGCCAACAAGGAAAACGCAACATCAAGCTCTTCAACCTCAACTACTAGCGGCGAAAAGAAAACAGTTTATGTAAACACAGATTCATTATTGGCAAATTATCAATTCTATAAAGATGCCCAAAAAGAATTTGAAAATAAGGGTTATCGTTTACAAGTAGATTTGGGTCAACGTGAAAGAGCTTTACAAGGTGAATTACAAGCAATTCAACAAAGAGCACAAACAATGACACAAGCAGACTTGCAAGCTGCTGATATGATGTTGAAGAAAAAAGGTTCTGAATTACAGCAATACAGCCAACAAAAACAAGCAGCTTTAGCCGAAGAGCAAGGCAAAAAAATGCAAGAATTGTATGCTAACATTCGTGAATATATCAAGAAGCACAATGCTGAAAACAAATTTGAATTTGTATTAGGATATACTTTGAGTGGCGGTGGAATTTTGTTCGCTGACGATAGTGCAGACAGAACAAAAGAGATTGTTGAAGGCTTAAACAAAGAATATGCTGAGAAAAAAGGACCTGAAAAGAAATAATTAAAGATTATTCTTTAAAGTTTTTATAATTTTGCGAAAGAAAAGCCGTACAGATTTGCTGTATGGCTTTTTTTAGCAAGAATTAATCCTACACTTTTTATCAACAAGTATTAAATTTTACAGAAAATGGCAAAGGAGAGCATAGAAAAAAATATAGAAATTAAGAATAGAAGGGCTTCGTTTGAGTATTTTTTTATTGAAAAATTCTCGGCAGGAGTAATGCTGATGGGTACTGAAATTAAGTCGATTCGTCAAGGGAAAGTAAATCTTACAGATGCCTACTGTTTGTTTCTGAATGAAGAATTGTACATCAGACAAATGAATATTTCTAAGTACAACGAAGGGACTCATTATAACCACGAGCCACTTAGAGACCGTAAATTACTGTTGACGAAGAAAGAAATTAAGAAGTTACAAAACAAACTGAAAGACCAAGGGCTGACCATTGTTCCGACCAGAATGTATATTTCTGACAGAGGTTTTGCTAAAATAGATATTGCTTTGGCGAAAGGTAAGAAGCTTTATGACAAACGTGATTCAATCAAAGAAAAGGATGTAAAGAGAAGCATGGAACGTGAATAAACAGTGATTTAATATGTCAACATACTAAATCACTGTTTATGTAAAGAACTAAGTAATGGGTCAAAACTCATCACTCACAATTCACAACTTTTACTTGTCTAGTCTATTTCTATCGAATCCTTTTCACCAACTTGTTGCCTCCACATCGCATAGTACAATCCTTTGTTGTCTAATAATGCAGTATGTGAGCCATTTTCTACGATTTTCCCTTTTTCCAATACAAAAATCTTATCGGCATGCATAATGGTAGAAAGTCGGTGGGCAATTACGATGGTAAGATGAGTATGCCCTTCCGAAACCTCACGAATGGTTTCCGAAATTTCTTCTTCTGTTAGTGAATCCAACGATGAAGTAGCTTCATCAAATACCAGTAAATTTGGATTACGCAATAAAGCTCTAGCAATGCTCAAGCGTTGTTTTTCACCCCCTGATACTTTTACGCCGCCTTCACCAATGACGCTGTCGAGTCCTTTGTCAGCACGTTCTAAAAGCGTATTACAAGCTGCTTTTTTCAATACATCCAAACATTGTTCATCAGTGGCAGATGGATTGACGAATAGTAAATTCTCTCTGATTGTTCCCGAGAAAAGCTGAGTGTCTTGTGTTACAAAACCGATGCGTTCACGTAGCTGGTCGAAATCAATCTCATTGTAGTTATGTCCATTGAAAAGAATTTTACCATCTTTTGGTCGATACAAACCTACCAGCAATTTCACTAAAGTAGATTTTCCAGAACCAGAAGGCCCTACAAAAGCAATGGTTTCACCTTTTTTCGCTTCAAATGAAATTTTTCGCAAGGCATCTTTCGTAGCAGATTGATGACGGAATTGTACATCTTCAAAAGCCAACGTATCAATACTAATAACAGGGTACGGGTTAGCAGGTTTTACTTCTACTGGAATTTTAAAAATATCTTCAAAATTCTGTAAAGAAACTTCTGCTTCACGATAAGTATTTACGACATTCCCAATTTCTTGTAATGGACCAAAAAGGAAGAACGAGTAAATATTCAATGAATAAAATTCACCAATGGTTATCTTTTTTTCATATATCAGGTAAATCAATACCAGTACCATTAATGCACGAATTAAATTCACGCACGTACCTTGTACGAAAGACATTGAACGGACATAACGCACCTTTTTGAGTTCAAGGGCTAGGATTTTCTGAGTCGTAGCATTCAATTGAGCCACCTCTTGTTTGGCTAAACCAAGTGATTTTACTAATTCAATGTTTCTTAAAGATTCTGTCGTAGAGCCTGCCAAACCCGTTGATTCTCGAACAATTTGTATTTGAATCGTTTTTATTTTTTTACTCAATACCGAACTAATCCAAGCAATCAGTGGTCCTGTTACTAAAAATAAAGGCAGAATCATCCAATGTACCGAAAAGGCATATATTGAGATAAATATCAGGGCAATTACCGACTGGAAAAGGATATTGATACCTACAGAAATCAACTTTTCTACATCCACTCTTACTTTTTGAAGCTTACCAAGGGTTTCTCCAGAGCGTTGGTCTTCAAAACTTTCGTAAGGTAATTCTAAAGAATGGCTAATACCATCGGCATAAATCTGTGCGCCTACCCGTTGTGTAACAGTACTGATAAAATAATCTTGAAAGTTTTTAGCTACTCTACTTACAAATGCTACGCCTACAGAAGCACCAGAGAGGGGGAGAATAGCATACAAGAACTCTTGAACAGTATGATTGTCTGAATTATAAACCGTTGCGACATCATCAATGATTTTACGGAAAATAAAAGGATCGAGCAGTGAAAAAATTTGATTAATAGCCGCCAAGGCTAAGGCACCAAGTACGGTAGCTTGGTATTTTTTTAAATAACGGTAAAGTATTCTCATGTGGATTGATCGCTGAATTATGGGATTACTTATTTAACTGAAACAAAAAAAAATAAGTTCTAAACAACTTACTTAACCATAAAAGAAATAGCCTCAAAACTATTAAATTTAGTTCTGAGGCTATTTTATTAATATTAAGTTTATCTAAAAACGCTTTAAAGCCATTTCAGAAACTGTTTGTCCGATTGACAATGAGGAAGTTGCAGCAGGAGATGGTGCATTCAAAATATTGATTACTTTCTCGTCTTCGATGATAGAGAAGTCATCTAATAACCCTCCAGTACGGTCGCAAGCCTGTGCTCTTACGCCAGCACCGCCTTCAATCAAATCAGATTCTTGAATATCTGGAATTAATTCTTGTAAAGCTTTTGTAAAAGCAGCCTTTGAAAAACTTCTGTACATTTCGCCCAAGCCTGTTTCCCAATATTTGGCTGCTACTTTCTGAAAACCACCCCATGTGAGGGTGTCCCACAGTTCTTTTGGGTCAATGTCTAATTTTTTATATCCTTCTTTTCTAAAAGCCAGTACCGCATTTGGCCCCGCTTCGATGCCCCCACGCATCATTCTAGTAAAGTGTACACCTAAGAATGGGAAATTTGGGTCTGGAACAGGGTAGATTAGGTTTTTAACCAAATAATGTTTCTCAGGACGAATTTTGAAATACTCGCCACGGAAAGGGACAATACGCACATCAATTGGATAATCTTGTGACATCTGTGCTACTTTGTCAGAGTACAGTCCTGCACAGTTAATCACCAATTTAGTTTCGTAGGTATTTCTTTCAGTTTTAATGATTGATAATGAATGCCCTTTGGTAACGCCTATTACTTTTTCATTAAATAGTAACTCAGCACCAAGGCTTCTTAATTTATCCGCCATTTTTTGCGATACTACTTTGTAATCAACAATTCCAGTTTGTGGAACCCACATACCTTCTACACAAGTAACATAAGGTTCATATTCTTTTACTTCTGCGGGCGAAATTTTACGCAATCCTTCTAATCCATTTTGTTGTCCCCGCACATAAAGGTTCTCTAACTGTTGGCGTTGTTCGTGCTTGGTAGCTACTACTACTTTCCCTGTTAGTTCATAAGGGATATTTTCTTGGTTACAAAAATCTATTAGCTGATGATATCCACGGATACAATTGGTTGCTTTCAGTGAACCGGGCTTATAATAAAGCCCCGAGTGAATAACACCAGAATTATTACCTGTTTGATGAACTGCTACTTCACGTTCTTTTTCAAGTACCAAAACTTTCATTTCTGGGCGTTGTTCCTTGATTCTTAGAGCGGTAGCAAGCCCAACGATTCCTCCTCCGATTACGATAATATCGTGCTGCATAATATATTTTAGGGTTTTCTCTTTAAATACCTTAACGAAAATAGGCTGTAAAGATACAACAAAAAGACCTGTGACGATTTAAAACGTCACAGGTCTTTTAAATTAGTCCGTAATTTCACTGAAATATTATATCGGTGATAGTTTATACGTTGTTGTAATTTCGGTAACAGAAGACGGTGAAGCGCCTAAAAAAGCCAAAGTCATCGTCCAAGCGTCATCCTGAGAACCATTTGGTTTTAACACAGAATTATACTCAATAACATCTTTATTGAACTGAACAATATTAAACACTTCTACCGGACTATTTTCAATAGCTAGTTCTAATTGTTTGTCATTATTGAGCAATTTCCACTTACCTTTCTGTACAACTAAACCTTCTTGAAGGCTTACAATAGTACCATCAGTCTTGAAATTGATTTGGATTTTAGAAATTGTATTGTTCAAGCCAACATTTTGTTGTCTTGAAAACACAAGTTTAGTTTTTGAGCCACCTTGAATATTAATTTCTCCGTATTGCCAAAAACTGTTAAGAAGCGTTTGTTTAACGCTATTAGTGCTCTTAGCACTGCTTGCAGGAACTACCTTTTCTAAAGGCGTAATACTTTCGTTGCAACTAGTCATCAGCCCAATACTCAGTATTGAGATGATCAATAAAAATGGTTTTCTCATTAAATTTAATGGCGGTTAAATTCATTACAAATATAGTTGCTACATTGAGATTTCAAAGGGCTTCTGTCATGCTGACAGGCTTTTGAAATTTTATGATTCCCATAAGAAAGATAAATCAGTGTTTTTCGTTATAAATCTTAAATAAACGTGGCATTTTTTTTTGTTAAAAGCTGAAAATTTTTTCTGATTTTTCTCTGTCATCTTTGATTTTCGACAAAAGTCATAAAAGTGTAGGCTAAAAGGCATTCAACATGATATATTATTGTAACCAGTAAATCCAATGAAAACACTTCTATTGCTTATGTTTTGTAGCTTTTGTACAAGCCTTTTTGCTCAGGTAACCCCAGCTAAAGAACCAAGATTTTACCTCCTGAAACTGAAAGTAGTGGATAGCGAGACAAGTGGAAATCTGGAAGGCTCATTTGTGAAAGTATTTAATAAGACCAAACAGCAGTTAGTAGACTCTGTCAGAGTACAGAATGGATATGCAAAAATCAAACTTGAAAAAGGGAATGACTACGATATCATTGCACGATTTGATGAATATTTAACACGCCGTGCCAACTTTAATGCTGCTTGTTATTTGCTTGATTCCAAAAAAGCTTTTTGTGTGTCGGGCATCATGATTGAAAATGTAACTACTTTGGCTAACCAAAATGAATTAATAGAGGCTACTATTAATATGCAAAAAATAAACCTCAATGATATTTACAGGATTGATAATATCCATTATGATTTTAATAAATGGGAAATCAAGAAAGAAGCCTTTCAAGGATTGTACACATTAATACAAATTCTAAAAGACAATCCTGATATTAAGGTAGAGCTAGGGTCACATACTGATAGTAGGGCAGATGAGGAATATAACATGAGCTTGTCGCAGAAACGCGCAGCCCAAGCGGTTAATTTCATTATTATCAAAGGCGGGATTGCCCAAGAAAGAATTATTGCCAAAGGTTATGGTGAAACCCAGTTGCTGAATCAATGTAAGGATGGCGTAGTATGTTCGGAGAAAGAACATGCCATTAATAGGCGAACAGAGGTAAAGGTATTAGGGTATAAAAACAGTGAAAATATAAATAAACTACAAAAGGCAGGGGCTATTTCGGGTGCCAAAAATTGAAGATAATTTAGCTATTGATACCTAGTGAGGTCTTTATATAACTCTATCTTCCTGATTATCAAAAACTTTATCTGTAATGTTTTGTAATTACAAAGGGAATGTGTAATTTTGCACTCCAATTTTTAAAACAACATTACATACTTATGGAATTACGTAATTATGAAACGGTATTCATCTTAACTCCCGTTTTGTCTGAACAGCAGACAAAGGATGCCGTTGAAAAGTTCAAAAAAGTCCTAACGGACAACAATGCTGAGATCATTAATGAAGAAGCATGGGGAATACGTAAGCTGGCGTATCCTATTCAAAACAAACAAACTGGTTACTATTATATCGTTGAGTTCAAAGCAGAAGGAACTCTAGTAGCTAAATTGGAACTTGAATACAAGCGTGACGAAAAAGTGATTCGTTTCTTGACAACTGTTCTTGATAAGCACGCAGTAGCATACAACGAGCGTAAGCAAAAAGGTTTGGTAGGTAAAAAACCAGTAGCTGCAGAAGCAAAAGCAGAATAAGTAAGACATTCACGAAATTCAACATTTTGAAATCATGACATTAGTAAACGAACCAGTTGACAAAAGCGTAATCCGCAAAAAATATTGCCGTTTCAAAAAATCAGGCATTAAATATATCGACTACAAAAACCCTGACTTTTTATTGAAGTTAGTAAACGAACAAGGAAAAATTCTTCCTCGTCGTCTTACTGGTACTTCTTTGAAATTTCAACGTAAAGTAGCTGTAGCTATCAAACGTGCAAGACACTTGGCTTTGATGCCTTACGTGGCTGACGGATTGAAATAGTTATTATAAATAAGGTTTTAGATAATAGGTTTTAGGTAATAAGAAATGGGCTGATGGTTTTAACTGTTGCCTTTAAATAAAGCCCTAATATCTTAATAAAATAAAAAAATGGAAATCATCTTAAAGACTGACATCGCAGGTCTCGGTTATAAAAATGACGTAGTTAATGTAAAGCCAGGATATGGACGTAACTACTTGATTCCACAGGGTTTCGCAGTTCAAGCGACGGGATCAAACAAAAAAATTCTTGCTGAAAATATCAAGCAAGTAGCTCACAAAGCTGAAAAAGTGAAATTAGATGCTTTGGCTTTGGCTGAATCTATCGGTGATATTACATTAGCTATTGCTGCTAAAGTAGGTGAAAGCGGTAAAATCTTTGGTCGTGTTACTACTATCCAAATCTCTGAAGCTTTGAAAGAAAAAGGATTTGAGGTAGATAGAAAGAAAATCGCTTTGGATTCTGAAGTGAAATTTGTTGGTGATTACACTGCAACACTTGATTTACACAAAGAAGTGAAGCACAAAGTGAAATTCACCGTAGTAGCTGACTAATTATTTATCCATAAATGGTTAACTACCGTTTGATAAATTATTTAAATAAAATAAAGAAAGCATCTCAGATTCTGGGATGCTTTCTTTATTTTTGTAGGATTTTTCTATGATTATCCACTTATTATTAGCTTAAAAAGCAACGCTTTTTAGACTATTGGCGTCTTATACTTCACAAACACTTGTACTTTACTTAAATTCAGTGAATATGCTTAAGAGATTGTTACTGATTTTGTTGCTCATCAGCACCCATAACTTATTGTTTAGTCAAACAACAATCAAACTCACTTCGCCTGTACTCAGACAAATATTTCAACGTAATTTGAGTAACGAAGCCATTGTTACGATAACCGGAACTTACTCACAACCGATTGATACACTACAAGTAAGGATGAGCCCTGTGAAAAGTGGGCAAGGTATTGCGATAGACTGGACTGTCCTAAAGGCTAATCCGCTCGGTGGATTATTCAAAGGGTCGGTTACGGTAAAAGGGGGCTGGTATAAAATGGAAGTAAGAGGCTTATTAAGAGGGAAAGTGGTTGGTGATGTTGCTAGTATCGAGAGAGTAGGAGTAGGTGAAGTATTTGTGATTGCAGGGCAGTCTAATGCTGGAGGAAGCGGGCTTCGGTCTGATGCAGAAACTGCTGCTGGAGATGATAGAGTAAACTGTGCCAACTTTTTAAAAGATTATAGTGAGAACGGCTACAAAAAAGAATTTGACCCCAAGAATACAAGTTATGTAACATATACTACAAGTAATTATTCGCTTATTGAATTCTCTCAACTTAGCAAAAATGTAACGATTGGTCCTTTAGGTTTAGGACCTTATTATTGGGGAAAAGTAGGAGATGCTCTTGCTGCGAAGCTGAATGTTCCTATTATGTTTTTCAATACAGGCTGGGGAGGTTCGTCAGTAAGAACTTGGCGAGAAAGTGCTGAAAATCCTACGGTTCCTACTTTAGGAGATTTTCAAGACGTAGGCATGCCACTTCGATATTTTCCTGTAGGTTATCCTTATGAAAACCTAAATTCTGTATTACGCTACTATGGCATAAACCTAGGAGTAAGAGCCGTACTGTGGATGGAAGGAGAAACCCAAAACCTAGTGAACCTTGAAGCTATTGCACAAGGCAAGCCTGCTCCGGTAACGATTGATAATTATTTGGATAATCTTCAGCGTTTAATCAAAAAGAGTCGCCAAGATTTAGGGACTAATAAACTAGCTTGGGTAGTTGCACGTACTTCCTATTCAAGTCAGCGTGGTTGTGATTCTATTTTATCACCACCCAAGCCCTCGCCAATCATTGTAAATGCACAGAACCAAGCGATAACGACTGATGCACTCAGACCCATTTTCCCTGGGCCATTTACAGATAATATTCAGGTAGATTTTATCGGCGAAAGAGACCGCTGTGTGCACTTTACTGGCAAAGGACTAACAGATGTTGCCGATGCATGGATTAGGGCGCTGACAGTAGATAATAAAAACTTTTTTGAAACAGTAGAGCCTATTTCAGCAGACACTATTCCTAGTGTTTCCCTTGAATGTGTTTCTACAGATTTAGTGAGATTGAGTTTGCCAGCAGGGTATCAACAATATCGATGGGTAAATGAAACAACCTTTCAAGAATATAATACCCGAACAGTAAATGTTCCTGCGGGTTCATACGTGGTTAAAGTGACACGTGCTAATGGTAATATCGTTCAAGTACCTAGCTTTACAGTAAAAACAAATTTGCCGCCTAAAGCCCCTGTTATCAAGGCTATCGACGATGTTAATTTTTGTATAGGTACGAGTGTCACCATACAAAGTACTACAGAAGCAGAAAACCCTATTTATCAATGGAGTGCACCTACTTCTAATATAGCTGCTACTAGCAATATTTCTGTAAGCAATGAAGGAAGTTATACATTAAGAGTAGTAGATAAAAATGCCTGTCAGTCACCTATTTCAAATGAAGTAAAATTGACGGTAAAACCTCGTCCTGTAGCACCCACCATTTCATTCACAAGTTCAACAGAGTTTTGTGATGAACAGAGTGTCACGCTGGTATCCTCTAATGAAGGAGCAGTAAGCTATTTATGGAATACAGGAGAAACAACTCAAAGTATTGTCGTTAAAAAAGCGGGAACATTCTTTGTTCAAACGCGTGGCACAAATAACTGTTTATCACCTACGTCAAAAGACAATATTACAACATTTGTAAACCCGTTACCTAAGCCTCCAACCATCAATGCTTTAAGCGATGTTGTATTTTGCGAAGGTTCAAGTGTAAACATCAACCTTACGTCGCCAGATGCCAAAAAGTACACTTTTACTTGGGAAAGAAACGGAGTTCTTACCAATAACAATCCTTCACTGATTAAAGTCTCTGGCACGGAATTAGTGAAAGGTTTTGTAAGAGACGAAAAAGGCTGTTTATCAAAAGCATCGAATGTTGTTCAAACGACATTAAAAGATAACCCAACGTCAGTAAGTATCGTACAAAAAGGGACTTACACTTTAGGGGTAAAAACGGCAAAGTTGCCTACTGAGTTTGTCTGGAAATATGAAGGAAAAACATTGGCTACGGCTCCTAAAGATACTATCATCAGAGCAATAGATGCAGGTAATTATACAGTGCAGGCTAGAAATATTTATCAGATTCAAGGATATGTGAATCCATTGGTATGTATTTCAGAAATAGCCACTTATGGTTTGGTATCTTATGATGATAAAGGGCTATCGGTATACCCGAATCCTTCAAGAAATGGTAGATTTACTTTAGAGAGTAGGTATAATTTAGAAAATACAATTATCGCTATTTATACAGTAGATGGAAGACTAATGTATCAGGGTAAAATAGATGTGTTAGATGCACAAAAAGTGCTTGATTTGAGTACGCTAGTAGATGGTACTTATATCTTAAGAGCAACGAATAACAATTTTAAAATTTCGAAGAAAATACTTATCGAAAGATAAGTATTTTTAGATAAATATATCATAAGATTCACTTTACGTGAATTTTGTATATTTTTATTACGTTAAAAGTTTTACGAATAGGGTTACGCTAAAAAATTACCTCCTTACTTATTTTATCTTGTTGAGATAAAGTTTAAACAATAATTCTGATGTTATTTCCCAAAAGAATTCTTTTGTTGGTATTAAATCTTTGTATTCCAACTATACTTTTTTGCCAGATAAAGATTACTTCGCCTCAAAACAGAGCTGTCTATCAGCGAAACCAAGAAGGCTTTTCACAAATTACCATTTCAGGTACATACGAAAAACAGATTGATAAAATAGAAGCTAGATTAATCCCTGTTGAAGCCGGACAAGGTGAATATGTAGATTGGACAGTCATAAAAGTACTGCCCCTTAATGGCAATTTCAGCACCGTCATGCGAGTTAAACAAGGGTGGTATAGCTTGGAGTTGAGGGGTAGTTTGTATGGAACCCTCATTGAAGGTACTACACGACTGGAAAGAGTAGGAGTTGGGGAAGTTTTTGTAATAGCTGGGCAATCTAATGCCCAAGGTATGCCCCAAATTGCGGGAATTGGGGCAACAAATGATCGTGTAAACTGTTTTGGGTCTGCTACAAATACAGATTCAGGAGGAGATTTTTATATTTCCTTGTCTCCATTTTCAAAATTAGAAGCTAATAGTAGGATTGCCCCAAGAGGAATGAATGGTTGGTGTTGGGGAAGACTAGGCGATTTACTCGTAAATAAATTAAATGTACCAGTAATGTTTTTTAATGCTGCTTTTGAGGGTACCTCAAGTAGCACTTGGGCAATTTCTGCGAATGGAAACAATGCCCCCAATCCATATATTGGAGGAACCTATCAAAACAAGTTACCATATCAAGACCTTTCAGATTCCTTTCATTATTTCGTTGCTCAATTAGGCATTCGTGCTGTTTTATGGTGTCAGGGGGAGTCTGATAATTTTTTGGTTAATCAAAAACTAGCTACCAATAGCGAGGTATATCGTTCAAATCTTCAAACAATTATCAATAAGTCTAGGTCAGACTCTGGTAAAGATATAAGCTGGGTAGTCTCTTTGACTTCTGGAGGGTCTGCTACCCCATGTAGTGGTATTTGCGGTACACCCATCGTTACTGACCAGAATATTATCAATGGACAATTGGCAGTAATTAACCAAGCCAACAATAATGTATTTTTTGGCCCTAATACCGACCAAATTCAGGTTACGGGGCGTCAAGATGGTGTACATTTCAATGGAGTAGGCTTGGAGCAACTAGCAAATGCATGGAGTAATGCGTTGAATGATAACTTTTTTGGAAACTCAAGACCACAACTACCGATGACAATTGGTAATTTGGATTTCTATTGTGGAAACAATCAGGTAGATGTAAACTTGCCAGATGGCTACTCAAACTATCAATGGTCAAATAATGGTAGTAATTTTTCAAGTGGTGTATTTTCAAGCCAGAAATTAACTAGACTTTCAGTTGGAACCGATAAAAAGTATTATGCTCGTTTTCGTGATAATGTAGGCAATGTTATTCAAGTACCTTACATATCTTTTGTAGGGAGCGCTGTTCCGTCGGCATCTATTACGGCTAGTAGCGATGTTAGTTTTTGTGATGGTAATAGTGTTACATTAAATGCTAACGACGCAGCTATCTATGAATGGAGCAACGGAAGTATTGCGAAGTCTATTAATGTTTCTACCTCAGGAAGTTTTGCCGTAAGAACAGTTAATCAGTATGGTTGCCAATCTGATTTTTCACCAACCGTTACTACAACGAATAAGCCTTTACCCCCAAAACCAACTATTGCAGCGAGTGGCCCAACAACTTTTTGTGCTGATACTGATGTAACATTAACCTCATCGAATACACAGGCAGGGAGTTATTTGTGGAGTACAGGAACTAATAGTCAGAACTTGAGAATAAATACTTCGGGTACTTACAGAGTAACAACGATTAGTCCTCAAGGTTGTTCTTCTCCGATTTCAGACGGCATTCAGATTATAGTAAATCCTTTACCACCCACTCCAACTATCGTAGCGAGTGGCCCAACAACTTTTTGTGCAGATACTGATGTAACGCTTACTTCATCTAATGTATCGGCCAATAGGTATTTGTGGAATACAGGAACAAGCACTCAAAATATAAGAATAAATACTTCGGGTGATTATACTGTCAGAACCATTGATGGTAATAATTGTTTTTCAATGGCATCAGCAGCGCAAAAAATAACGGTGAATCCTTTACCTGCCACGCCTACTATTTTATCAACGAAAGATACTGTGTTTTGTGATGGAGATAATACTACGTTACAAATGAGCTTAATCGCAGGCAATAGACCCACGTGGCTTGCTAGTCAGAATGGTACAGTTACAAATTTTGGTATTCAAAACCTAACTATTACACAGTCTGGAGGGTTTCGTGCTTATCAGACTGATGGGAATGACTGTAAATCACCAATTTCGCCCACTGTATTTGTATCCGTAAAAGCGAATCCTCCACGAGTGGACTCTATCGTTCGTTTAAGCCCTTATACCGTGGGAGTAAATGCTGTTAGGGCTGACCAATACGTTTGGCAGGTGAATGGGGTAGCCAACAATAATCTATCGGGAAGCTCAATAAGATTTACCGAGGAAGCCAATCTGAGTGTTATAGCTAAAAACGTCTATCCTACATTATTTTATGGAGACAAGGTTTGCTTTTCTCCTGTTTCAAACCAGTATGCCTTTAAATTCTTTAATGATAATGGCGTGTCAATTTATCCAAATCCAAGTAATGGAGTATTTAAAATTGAAGCCAGAGACCCTTGGAATAATACTACGTATGAAGTCTATAATTTGTTAGGAGGCTTGCTACAGAGGGGGACAATTTCGTCATTAGATGCCAGCAGAACAATGAATTTAACTGACTTGCCCGAAGGACAATATATGTTAAGATTAAATACCGATTCGCTTTTAATTACGAAAAGAATTATTATTAACAGATAGTTTAGAAATTAGTCTGGAGGTTTTCTTTAAAATTTCCAGACTAACCCTAATTGATTGCCCGTAAAAATCATATGCTGGAAAATGCGCTTGTTTTTAGTATAATGAGAGCGATGTACACCATACATAATACCATCAAAAAGTAATAAAAAACCTCCTTGTAATATTACGGACTGTCCATATCCCTTTAACCTTTCTTCTTGGTCTGTTGAGGTCTTGCTCTTCTCTAATAAATATACTCCCGTCATTACATAAGCTACATCCAAGCCTGAATTAATCAAAAATGTTTTTTCTATAGCATGCTGTTCTTCCAAGCTCAGTAATACTCCCGAGTTACTGTAATCTTGAGTCTTATTTTGTAATAAGCCCAATCCTGCTAAAGTGCCGTTTACTACATTCCAATAAATATTCATTTCATAAAAATACCGATTACTGCCAGTAGTAGTATTAGCCCTTAAGATACCATTAGTAATTAAATTGACCCCTGCCCAACTGCCAAGTACCTTCATGCCATGTTGATTTAAATGAATGCGTTCTTGCTGAAAGGTAATGATGGGATTTTCTTGTGCAAAAGCAGTTTTTGAAAATAATAAAAAGAAGAGAAAAACGAAAAAGGAAGTTTTCATGTTGATAAGGGTTTCTTAAACAACCTGAGTTATTGGATTTTGTTTTAAACAAAAAAGAGGCTGTCTCAAATAAAAGTTCGCCAAAGAATATTCTGCGAATAACCTCATCCCCAACCCCTTCTCCTTCAGAGAAGGGGCTTATTAAGCTCAAAAGCTCCCATCTCTGAAGGAGAGGGGCCGGGGGTGAGGTTGTAAGGCAAAGAATATTTGGTCTGCTTTTATTTGAGACAGCCTCTTTGATATTTATATTTTTGCTAGCGCTTCCTTTACTGCATCAAAGTTCGGAACATCACCAGCACTTTCTAGTACTTCTGCATACTGAATAGTGCCATTGCCATCTACTACGAAAGCTGAACGTTTTGAAACACCTTTCATTCCTAACACAAAGTTCTCATAAATGCTTTCGTAAGCCGTTGATACTTCTTTGTTAAAATCAGATAATAAATCAAACGGAAGGCTTTGTTCTGCCTTGAATTTATCTAAAGTAAAAAGAGAGTCAACTGAAATCCCTATAATCTCAGCATTTAGTGCTGAATAGGTAGCAATATTATCTCTCATTTCACAAAGTTCTGCTGTACAAACACTTGTAAAAGCTAAAGGGAAAAAAAGGATAACAACGTTTTTGCCTTTATAGTCCGACAGACTAATTTCTTTTTTTACCGTATTAAATAAAGTAAAATTTGGAGCTATATCACCAATTTGTAAAGCCATTTTGTATCTTATAAAATGTATGAATAAAATTTATACAGTTACTTCTTCAATGCCTAATGCTTTTCCAGCAGTAGGGATTACTTGAAATTCAACGCCAGCCTTCTTAGTACCTTTAAAAGCTTCACGTGGTTTGATGCTTAGAATCTGGAATAATTCTTGGTCATTTTTAACCGCAGGGTTTGGCGTAGTCAATAACACATCACCTGAGAAAATAGAATTAGCCCCAGCCATGAAACATAGTGTTTGTCCTTCGTAAGTCATATCCATACGTCCAGCCGACAGCCTTACCATTGATTTTGGCATCAAAATTCTAGCAGTAGCGATAGTTCTTACCATATCCCAAATAGAAGCGGGCTCTTGGTCACCTAGCGGTGTTCCTTTGATAGGCACAAGGTTGTTGATAGGTACTGAATCAGGGTGTTGAGGCATATTAGCCAATGTTTTCAACATACCGATACGGTCGCCGTCAGATTCACCTAAGCCGATAATACCGCCTGAACAAACAGAAATTTTTGCCTTACGGACATTATCAATTGTATTCAAACGATCAGAGAAAGTACGGGTAGAAATTACATCTTCGTAGTGTTCTTCGCTTGTATCAACATTATGGTTGTAGGCATATAAACCAGCATTTTTTAGTTTTTCAGCCTGAGATTCTGTCAACATCCCTAAAGTACAGCAAACCTCTAAACCCATAGCGTTTACGCCTTCTACCATCCCTAATACTTTGTCAAAATCTTTGTTGTCACGTACTTCACGCCAAGCAGCACCCATACAAAAACGTGAGCTACCAGCATTTTTAGCTCTTTCAGCTGCTGCCAATACTTCATCAAGTTCCATTAGTTTTTGAACTTTCACGTCGGTATGATAACGAGCTGCTTGAGAACAATAAGAACAATCTTCAGGACAACCGCCTGTTTTGATTGAAAGCAATGTGCTGATTTGTACCTCCTGAGGGTCATTGAATTGGCGATGTACAGTAGCTGCACGGTACACTAATTCCATGAAAGGGAGATTATAAATTTCTTCGATTTCCTCTCTAGTCCAATTATTTTTTATCATGGTATCATCTTGGCGATTTTTATTCGCTTTATGTTAATTAATCAAAATTAAACATGGATTTTGGGTTTGACAAATTGACAAGCCTTTTTGTGTTTTGAAATGTATCTAAAAATAGGATTTTTTACGGATTTTAGTTTACTACTATATCTATAATTATTTTATTAATAAATTTTGTGAAGAAATAATTAATATACTAAATCTTGAATGATTAGTTTTTAATTCTTTTTCATGTGCCATGTGTAGAATTTAATTCTATATAGACTTGTTTTTTATGGTTTTTTAGAATTTAATTCTAAAGATGAGAATTTGTAAAATTTGTTTTTTCTATAATCACGTGTTATTTTTGATTAAGAATCCTTCAAAAAGCAATAACCATGAGTCAGAAAATTTTAATATTCGATACCACCCTTCGCGATGGCGAACAAGTACCGGGTTGTCAATTAAATACCGAAGAAAAGTTACAAGTTGCAGAACAACTAGAGCTACTAGGGGTAGATATTATCGAAGCTGGTTTCCCGATTTCTTCACCTGGAGATTTCCGTTCGGTAGAAGAAATTGCCAAATTAGTTAAAAATGCCACTGTTTGTGGGCTGACTCGTGCCAAGAAAGAAGATATTGATGCGGCTGCTGCGGCATTAAAGCATGCTAAATATCCAAGAATCCACACGGGTATCGGTTCATCAGATACACACATTAAATATAAGTTTAACTCAACACGTGAAGAAATTCTAGAAAGAGGTGTTTGGGCTGTAAAATACGCAAAGTCGTTTGTAGAAGATGTTGAGTTTTTTGCAGAAGATGCTGGTCGTGCAGATTTAGTATTCTTAGCACAATTGACAGAAGCTGTGATTGATGCAGGTGCTACAGTGGTTAACTTGCCTGATACTACTGGTTATTTGTTGCCTCAACAAATGTTTCAACGCATCAACTATTTGTTTGAAAACGTACCGAATATCCATAAAGCAGTGATTTCAATGCATAATCACAACGATTTAGGATTGGCTACTGCTAATACTATTGCAGGTATTCAGGCAGGTGCAAGACAAGTAGAGGTAACTATCAACGGGATAGGGGAACGTGCTGGTAATACTTCTTTAGAAGAAGTTGCCATGATTTTGAATACACATAAAGATTTAGGTTATCATACAGGTATCAATGCAAAACAACTTTATCCGTTCTCACAGTTTGTTTCTAATTTAATGGGAATGCCTGTACAAGCGAATAAAGCGATTGTAGGAGCGAATGCTTTTGCACACTCTTCGGGTATTCACCAAGATGGTTTCTTGAAACATACTCAGAACTACGAAATCATGAGCCCTGAAGATGTGGGTGTTCCTTCTTCTGCTATCGTATTGACTTCTCGCTCGGGTCGTGCTGCCCTTCGTCACCGTTTACAGTTACTAGGATTTGAATTTGAAAAACCAGATTTAGATAAACTTTATACCCGTTTCTTGTTGATGGCTGATGCTCGTAAACAATTGAACGATGAAGATTTGAAAGAATTGGTTGGCTAAAATATATCAAACAAAATACAAAAGGCTTCTCTGATTGTTCAAGGAAGCCTTTTGTATTTTATATAATCCACTAAACTTTAGTCGACAAATACTTTAAGCCGTCCAAGAGTCTATCTAAATCTTGCAGACTTGTATAAACATGTGGCGTTACCCTTACTCCATCTAATTTTTCCCATTTTACAGGCGATGTATGGATTTTATATTTAGCGAACAATTCCCCTTCTATTTTGCCTGCATCCATTCCCTCTACACTAAAGTGTGATAGCGCTCCTGAGTATTCTGATTTTAGAGGAGTATTCAATTTGATTTTAGGCATTGAGGAAGCCTCTTTAGCCCAATAGTTTTTCAAAAAGCGAAGACGAGCCTCTTTTCGAGCATTCCCAATGGCTAATTGAAAGTTTAAAGCCTGCCCAATCGCTTGTTCGATAGGGAAGGGACGAGTACCGAGATTTTCAAATTTTCTGATATTATCTCCATTAGGTTTGTCATTAGGAATTAAGGGAAACACTTTACTGATTTTCTCTTTTTTAATCCAAAGCATACCCGAGCCAATGGGCGCTGATAGCCATTTGTGCAAACTAGTTCCGTAATAGTCCCCACCCAAATCAGGAATTTTGTATTCTAAATGGGCGAATGAATGTGCCCCATCTATCAATACCTCAATACCACGTTTGTGGGCTTCCTCAGCGATACGTTTAGCAGGTAAAATTTGTCCGTTCCAATTAACAATGTGCGTTATATGTACCACTTTAGTTCGGGGCGTCATTTGTTCAACATACTTTTGAACAATCAAATCGTTGTCTTCCAAAGGCAAATCAATGTTTACATAATTGATTTTTAATCCTTCACGGAGTTCTCTTTGTCGCCAAGCATGTAACATATTTGGGTAGTCATATCTACTCATTACGATTTCGTCGCCACGAGTCAGGGGCAAGCCTAAAATAACCGTGTCAAGGGCTTCGGTAGCATTGCGATTAATGGCGATTTCTTCAGGAGAAACACCTGAAAATTTCGCTAGGTTTTCGCGTAGTGGTTCACGACCTTGGTCTAGAATCCTCCACATAAAATAGCTTGGGGCCTCATTGGCTAATTTGTTGTAGCGTTCTACGGCATTTTGCACAACCGTTGGGGCTGGACTAACCCCGCCATTATTCAAATTAATGATTTGAGGAGAAACCGTATAGGCTTGTTGAATTTGATACCAAAAGTCTTCATCAGAAGCCATTAACGTGGCTGATTTATCTGGTGAAAAACTACTAATCGACTGTAAGTCGTTGGAAGATAAACCTTTAAATGTTGGGAGTAAGGAAGTACCGGCAAGCGCAGTAACTTGGTTTAGAAAATTTCGTCTTGATGTCATATTTAGTTTGTTTTACATAAATATACAAAACAATTCAACACGATATGGCATGTAAGTACACAAAAAAGCCAGTCAAAACATTCCTGACTGGCTTTTTCATAAACCCTAAACCAAACTAATCTATTGACTATTTTTTGTCTTTTTTAACTTCTTTTTTGTTCACTAATTCACCGTCTTTTAATTTTTTAGAAACGGTTAAATAAGGACCAGAAATGATAGTTTCGCCATCTGTTAAACCAGAAAGGATTTCAATATTTTCAAAGTCAGAGATACCCGTTTTTACTTCTTTCATTTTTGCTTTGCTGTCTTTTCCTAGTACAAAAACTACTTCTTTAACTTTCTCTTTCTTGATTACTTTTTCATCTTCCTTAGCCTCTGCTGGTGCATCACCCTCTTTTTTCTCTTCGCCATCTTTCATACTTGGGTCACGAGTAGTAACTGATGCTAGTGGTACAGATAAAACGCCATTTTTGCGGTCAGTAATAATTTCAACAGACGCTGTCATTCCCGGCTTTAATGGATATGAGTGTTTGCCTACAATTAAATCTTGATACGATTTACGCAATACTCTAATTTTTACTTCAAATTCCGTTACTGCATCAGTTGAAACAGTGGTAGCAGAAGTACTGCCCAAGCCATTGGCTGAACTAGCAATTTCATATACTACACCTTTGAATTTTCTGCCAGAAGCACTGTATGAATCTACATCAATAATTACAGTGTCATTCATTGAAACACGTGTAATATCGTTTTCGTTCACATTTACACGTACTTCCATTTTATTTAAATTGGCAATTCTAAGTAATTCAGTACCAGCCATTTGAGACGTACCAACTACACGTTCGCCTAATTCAACATTCAACTTTGAAATAGTACCACTCTGCGGAGCATAAATAGTTGTTTTCGTTAAGTTAGCTCTTGCTTCTTTCAAAGCCGCTTCCGAACTTTTAACGTTGAATGATGAAGCCAATACACTTGCCTTTGTAGATTCTACATCTTGTTTTGCTACTAAATACTGCGAATTGAATTGGTCAAAATCAGCATCTGAAATTACTTTGTCATCATGTAATTTCTTATTACGGTCATAATCAATTTTAGCTTTCAACAAACGTGACTCTGCTTGAGATTGCATTGCTTTTGATTGCTCTACTGATGCCTTAGATGAATTTACTTGTGCCTCTGCCCGAGCCAATAATGATTCATAATTATCAGGACGAATTTTCAAAAGTAATTGACCAGCTACTACAGAGTCACCTTCGCTTACATATAGTCCTACAATTTCCCCTGAAACATCGGGCGAAAGTTTAACTTCAATCTCAGGTTGAATTTTCCCAGAAGCGGATACTCTTTCGATAATATCAGCTTTCTTTGCTTTAGTGAATTCAACTTCTGTAGATGGTTCTTTTCCAATGAGGCCTTTTTGTTTTGCAACAATTAATGCAATAACTAATACCACGATGATTCCACCTAATATCCACCAGATTTTATTTGAAGATTTCTTTGCCATAATGTTGGGTAATTGTGTGATGATGTGTAATCGTTCTATACACAAATCACAAGTTAAAAGGTAAGTGGTTTATTTTGATAATAATCTAAGATTTTTGTTCTAAAAATAAAGTCATATTTTGCTTGTACTTGGTTGCCACGAGCTTTGTCAAGGTTTGTTTTTTGTAAACTGTAGTTAACAAAATCAATTGCTCCAGCTCCAAATCTACTTTCTGCTGCTCTGAAAGATTCCTCCAACGCTGTTACTTGTACCGTTAAAGCATCAAAGCGTTTAGCAGCGTTATTCATGTTTGTGTAGGCTTGTTCGATGTTCTGGCGTAGTGTTTGGCGAGCTAACTGGGCGGTATAGTCAGCATTGCTTTTTTGGATTTTAGCTTGTGCTACTCTGTTTTTGTTTAAGAAACGGCTAAAAATAGGAATAGTAGCATTAAAACCAAAGCCATAATTGGCGGTATTTTTTAGCTGTTGAAAATAAGCTACTGTTCCGTCTTCTACAAATTTTGTTTGAGAAACAATCAATGGGTAGTCTACTCCATTTACATTTACATTTCCTAAATTAGAAGTAGTTACACCATCTTGGCGGTAAACTTTCTGAGCGTTAGACTGGTTAGCACCTAAGCTAGCTCCTGCAGATATGGTTGGTAAAAAACCTGCTCTAGCAATATCAATACCTTTAATGGCACCTTCAATTCTCAAGTCGGCCGCTTTTATTGTAGGCTGTGCTTTTTCGGCAATTTCATATATTTTAGCAGCAGTAGCATCGTATCCTTCAGAAGTAGTAGGAACAGGTAATGCAATTCTTTCAACGGTTACGTCTGTAATGTTTTTATCATTCAATAATTGTATTAATGATAATTTTGCTAAATCTAAAGTACTTTGGTTATTGATAACCGTAGTTTCTTCTGTCGCTAATTGTGCTTTTAAATCTAGTAGGTTAGACTGTGGTAAAGAACCCGCATTGACTAACTTTTCAGTACGTTGAATTTGTAAAGCCGTAATTTGTGTCTGGCTCTGCGAAATCAGTAGAAGGTCTTGCGCATTCAAAATATTAAGATATGCTAAAACTACTTGCAAAGAAATGTTTTCTTTCATTGCCTGTAAATCTAATTCAGTTGCTTTCAACAATAAATCATTCTGAAGTATCGTATTTCTTAATAGAAAGCCGTTGAAAAGAGTAACGTTAGCATTAACACTTAAGCTGTTGTAATTGATGTTCTTTTCAACATAAGTGTTGGTGAATGGGTCAAGGCTTCGACCAAAGTTGAACGATTCATTAATTGAACCATTAGCGTTGGGCAAACGATTATCTTTTGATTGTTTCAATTGTAAGCCATTCAATAATACTTGGTTTTCACTTTGTTTTATTGAAATGTTGTTTTTCAAGGCAATGTTTACAGCATCTTGCAATGATACTTTGGTTTTATCATTTGAGCTTGCTTGGATTGCGTTTTGAGCTTTTGCTTGAAAAGTCAATAAAGTAATGCCTGTTAGGATTAGTAATGAGAATTTCATAATTCTTATAATTTATGGTTCAATGTTACGAATGATTTTTGGGGCTTTAAAAATTTTTAGGATAAACGGCTATGATGCTGTGATAAAAGGGAAATAGATATTATCCTCTAGAATTTGTGTTCGTAGAAGTTAGTGCCTAAAATATTTATTAACTCAAAACCACAAGGAATATGCCATTGGGTATAAGCAATTGTTTTACAGATATTTATGGATACTTATAAAGTAAAAAAGTGTCCGTTTTCGGACACTTTTTTATTAAAATCGAACGATTTACAGCTTTTTACTAAAAAACTATTCAATAATCTGATAAATCTGCTTTGCTTGTCTTCTGGAAACAGCATTAAAATGCCACCACTCGTAATCAATTGCTGTAAAACCTGCTGATTTCATAACAGTGCGAAGTAGTATTCTATTGGCTACTTGCTGTTTCGTAAGTTTCTTTTGGTCAAGAAAATAATCTTCTTTAATGGGGTATGCCAAAGCCCCAAAGTAATCATACTTAGTGCCCATGTCTAATGCTTTACCGTCTGCTGTAGCTATGGTCAGATCAACAGCACTACCGTAATTATGAATTGACCCCTCGGCAGGGTTTGCTACATATTTGGCTCTTTCTTTGGGTGGATATTGCGAAAGTGTATTCCATAATATTTTTTGGATGCTATGCGGTCTACCGCCATCATATACCAATAGCCGATAATTTGGGTGTTTCTGTTGAAGAATAGTATTGGCTTGTTTCAACATTTTCGCTGGTCGCTTCTGCATAAAACAATTGGTGATACAACCATAGACATCTTTTCCCACAAAATTATCTGTAGTAGAGTATTTCAATTCAACTAAAACAGAGGGGTCAATTTCTTGAATATTGACTAATCCTTGTTGAGCCATTTTTTGCTCATACTCACAGTCCGTCTGTAGCTTCTTCTTGAGGTTCTTTGGAGGATTATGATCGTTTTTCTCAACTTTCGCTTCTTTCACATTAGCTGAAACTACCAGATAAGGCATCACGAAAAGTAATAGACAGAAAATTTGTTTTCTCATATTGTTGATGTCATTAAAGAATAAAACATAAATTTAAGGGTGAAATGCTTTGAATAGTGAAAATAAAGCAATTTTAGCTTTTAATACTTCTGTTCAAGTTTTTAAATTGAGCTCATAAAACCCTAATGATAACATGGCCTTAAATTACCTTTGGATTGCCTTTTTTATTGTCGCTTTTATTGTCGCATTAATCAAACTCATTTTTACGGGAGATACCGAAATATTTAAAATAATTATTGATGGAATGTTTGATTCTTCCGAAGTGGCGGTAATGAAAATAGCTTTGCCTTTGGCGGGTGTCATGACTTTTTTTATGGGCTTATTAAACATTGGCGAACGTGCAGGGGCTATCAATTTTTTAGCTCGTTTAGTTGGTCCTTTTTTTAGCCGATTGTTTCCTGAAATTCCTAAGAACCATCCAGCCAATGGACAGATGATTATGAACTTCTCGGCCAATATGCTAGGGCTGGATAATGCCGCTACACCGTTTGGGCTAAAAGCCATGCAAAGTCTACAAGAATTGAATCCGAGTAAAGATGTGGCATCTAATGCACAAATCATGTTTATGGTGTTGCATAGTGCTGGGCCAGTACTGATTCCCCTTAGTATCATGGCACAGCGTTCTATTTATGGTGCCGCTGACCCATCTGATATTTTTATTCCTTGTTTGATAGCTACTTATATAGCTACGGTTACAGGATTACTGTTTGTAGCCATTCGTCAAAAAATCAATTTGTTAGATAGGGTAATACTTACTTGGTTAGGGGGCATTTCATTATTTATCGGATTCGTGCTTTGGTATTTTTCAAGTATTCCGAAAGAACAAATTGAAGTGGTTTCAAAGATTTCTTCCAATGTTATTCTCTTTACATTCATCATATCATTCCTTTTAGGAGCATTAATAAAAAAAGTAGATGTTTTTAGTGCCTTTATTGAAGGGGCAAAAGGCGGATTTGAAACGTCTGTCAAAATTATTCCCTATTTAGTGGCTATGCTTGTTGCGATTGGTGCCTTACGAAATTCTGGAGCATTAACGTGGGTAGTGGATGGCATGAAATATGCCTTTGCGTTAACAGGAATGAATACAGACTTTACCGACGCGTTGCCTACAGCTTTGATGCACCCTTTGAGTGGAGGAGGGTCAAGGGCAATGATGATTGATACCATGAAAACCTTTGGGGCTGATTCTTTCGCAGGTCGTTTGTCTTGTGTTTTTCAAGGGTCTTCTGATACCATTTTTTACGTATTGGCTTTGTACTTTGGTTCTGTCAATATCCGCAACACTCGTTATACACTTTGGGCGGGCTTAACAGCCGATTTAGTAAGTATCATTACGGCTATCTGGGTAAGTTATATTTTCTTTCATTAAGCTTTTAGCTTTGAGCTATCAAGTTTCGGTCATCGGCTATCTGTTTTCAGCTTTTGGAATAGATTAAGCATCTGCGAAAATCAGCGTTTTAGAATCTCTGAAATCTGCGGGTAAAAAAACAGATTTCGGTCATCAGCTGTCAGCATACATTAAAAATCTGCGAAAATCAGCGGTTTAGAATTTCTGAAATCTGCGGGTAAAAAAACAGATTTCGGTCATCAGCTGTCAGCATACATTAAAAATTTGCGAAAATCAGCGGTTTAGAATTTCTGAAATCTGCGGGTAAAATTCTCCTTGAAAATCATTTTAGTAATGATTCATTCGCCTAACATTGAAAAAAATGTAGTATAAGCTTACCTTTATGTTTTAATTCAAAAATTCACTACTTAGTAAAGTAATGCGAGTCTTTGAAGAGGTAGTAATTGACAATAGTAAAGTTTTAAAATTGAAGTTCATTTTGGATATACAAGCAACGAAAATCGCAATTATTGGCCTTGGTTATGTAGGCTTACCTTTGGCAGTAGAATTTGGGAAAAAGTACCATGTTTTAGGTTTCGATATTAATCAAACACGTGTAGATGAACTAAATGCTGGTCACGACCGCACGCATGAAGTAGCATCGGCACAATTAAAAGCTTCTGAGAAACTTACTTTTTCGGCTACGCCTGAGATGCTAAGTAGCTGTAATATATTTATCGTAACCGTACCTACGCCGATTGATAAATACAAAAAGCCTGATTTGATTCCTTTGCTTTCGGCCAGTAAAACGGTTGGGAAGTATCTAAAAAAAGACGACATTGTTATTTATGAATCAACCGTATATCCGGGCTGTACAGAAGAAGACTGTGTTCCTGTCTTGGAAAAAGAAAGTGGATTGATATTCAACCAAGATTTCTTCTGTGGTTATTCACCTGAACGTATCAATCCGGGAGATAAGATTAATACCTTGACTAAAATCAAGAAAGTTACTTCGGGGTCTAATGAAGCAATTGCTGAGTTTGTTGATAAGTTGTATGGCTCAATTATCGAAGCGGGTACTTATAAGGCATCTTGTATTAAAGTTGCTGAGGCAAGTAAGGCTATCGAAAATGCTCAAAGAGATGTAAATATTTCGTTTGTCAATGAATTGTCATTAATATTTGATAAAATGGGCATCGATACTTCAGAAGTATTGGAAGCAGCAGGTACCAAATGGAATTTCTTGAAATTTAAACCGGGCTTAGTAGGCGGACACTGTATTGGGGTAGACCCTTACTATCTATTGCATAAATCAGAAAGCTTGGGCTATTATCCTCAGGTTATATTATCGGGAAGACGTGTAAATGATAACATGGGGATTTTTGTAGGAGGAAAATTGATTAAATTATTAATCAAGAAAGGACATAAAATTGAAGGTAGTAAAGTCTTGATTTTGGGTATTACCTTCAAAGAGAATTGTCCAGATATTCGTAACTCAAGAGTGATTGATGTATATCAGGAATTAAAGGAATTTGGTGTGAAAATCGACGTGTATGACCCTTGGGCTGATAAAAAAGAAGTTCATGAAGAATATGGCATCACACTTATCGATACAATTTCCGAAAAATATGATGGTATTTTACTAGCTGTTTCGCATGACGAATTTCAACAATTGGATTTAGAAAAACTTAAAAATCCAGACGCAGTAGTGTACGATATTAAGTCTTTATGGAATAAAAATTTAGTAGATGCTAGATTGTAAAAAATTATCATTTGTTAATAGCAATAAATGTTATATCTTTACCACGCCACTGATGGTGGGACTAGATAGAAAAAAAGACGAGCAGCTTTGTTCGTCTTTTTTTGTTGTATTTTGATGATGATAAAATTAGGGACTCATTACAAAAATTTAAAATTGTATGTCAGTGAAGGGATAGGAGAGCCAAAGATAGTTAGTTGATACGCTCTTAGACCGTTCTCTGGTCTGAGGTATACTGAGTATGCATTTGCACGCCCGTACAAGTTATAGACTGCAAAAGTCCACGAGCCTTCCCAGCGTTTTTTCTTTAGACTAGGGTTATGGATAGTCCAAGAGAAGTCGAGCCGATGGTAGTCTTTGATTCGTTCATTATTTCTATCCAGATAAAAAGGATATTTCACATCATTATATTCAACAAATCCATTTGGTAAGGTAAAAGGTCGACCAGTATTATACACAAAAGTAAAACCAAATTCATGGTGTTTGCCTTGGGCAATACTGATGGTAGCATTAAAACTATGGGGTCTGTCAAAGTTTGTTGCATACCAATTACCATTATTGATTTGCTCTTCAAATCGTTCCCCTATTTTTATTTGGTTCAAGGCCCTAGAATACGTATAGTTTATCCAACCTGTGGCTGCTCCTTTTTTCTTACTAAGCATTAGTTCGATACCATAAGCTTTACCTTTGCCTTGTAATGTTTGAGTTTCTATATAAGGCTGAAACAGGAAATCTGCTCCGGGTTTAAAATCAATAATATTTTCAGTATTACGATAATATGCTTCTAATGAAAATTCATAAATATTGTCTTTAGCATTTTTAAAGTAACCTATAGAAAACAATTGACTTACTTGTGGCTTAATATATTTATTACTTGTTGCCCAACGTGAGGTGGGCAGGGGTGTTGTTGTATTAGATACTACCTGTAGGTACTGCCTCATTAAACTGTAGCCAAACTTAATAGAACTTAGTTCACTAAGGGTATATTTTAAGGCAAGGCGTGGTTCAAAGCCTCCGTAATTTGCAGAAGACTGGCCAGATTGGTAAAAGGTTGAATCAATAACACTAAAATCAGATTTAGGTAATGATGGGTCATAGTCTCTGACTGTTGTTGGTCCCATTGCCCAGTATTGAGAATACCTAAGCCCGAAGGATAAATTAAGACGCTTGCTCAAGGCATATTCATCTTCTATATAAATACCCGATTCTATACTTTTTTCTTCGGGTGCAGAGATGTAATTAACACTTTGGGAAGTGCCAGGATTAAGTGTCCCCGGATTAATATTGTATAAAATACTACTGATGCCTACTTCTATTTTATGTAGGTCTGTATTATAGCTTAAGCTTGATTTTAGCTGGTGATATTTAATGCCTGATTCGATGGATACTTTATTATTACTATTTAATTCTGGCAACAAAGTTTTAGGTTGATAGTTGGTAGACACTGCCACAGTTTGAAGATTTAGCTTATTATTGAAAGCATAAAACCATTTCAGAGAAGCATTGATTGTACTATAATCATACTGGGTGGAGGTAGCATTCACGTTTCCAATAGTCCCTAATAAATCGGTTTGAAAGAAGTCTTTGCTTAAATATCCAGAAAAAGATAATGTGTTTTTAGTGTTTATTTTATAGTATATTTTTGTGGCAAGGTCATAAAAATTTGCTTTGATATTCTCTAGTCTGGGTGGCCCCAATCTGAACATAAAGTCATTGAAAGACGCTCTTCCAGAAACCATTATTCCTAATTTATTTTTTATCAAAGGTTGTTCTACTGTCAATCGATTAGATACCAGACTAATACCACCTGTCATTTTGAATTTTTCTAAAGATGGATTTATCATAAAAATATCAATCACCGACGAAGCTCTACCACTGAATCGAGCAGGAATTCCACCTTTATATAAATCCAAACCAGATACGGCATCTGGAGGAAAAATTGAGAATAACCCAAAAAGATGCGTTGGATTAAAAATGGGAGTATCGTCTAAAAGAATAAGGTTTTGGTCTGTTGTACCCCCTCTGATATTTACGCCATTGGCGGCTTCACCAACAGAAGTAACCCCTGGTAACATTTGTAACCCTCGTAGAACATCGGTTTCTCCCATCATAGCAGGAATTCGCTTAATCATCTTTATACTCAAAGGGTTTACGCCTAATAATGGTCTGGCTACATTATTATTTCCCCCTTGGCTATTCACTACCACTTCATCTAACTCACGAGAGACATTTACTAAGTTGACATTTAAATTGATATTTTGGGTATTGACAGATAACTTCACATTAAAAGCTCTATACCCTAAGTGATTGATAGAAAGAGAATAATTACCCTTTCGTAAATATAAAGTATGCACCCCCGTACTGTCTGAAGAAAAATAGACTTTTTGAAAATCAACTCTTACAGCAGCTTCTTTCAAAATACTGTTATCGCTTGAGTCTCTAACGGTTATTTTTATTGTTACAAAACGCTGTTTTTCAGCTTCCTGTGCTAAGCCGTTGAAATGGAATAATAGAAAGATGGTTATTAATATTAGTATTTTTGTTTTCATTCGTTTAGAGGTTATTGCCAGCCTTCAGGTTTAAAAGGAGTACGGGTTGCACTTTTTTTACAAGTAGCTAAAGGTGCCATCGGGCTAGGGTCATGCACTACTACGTGCCCTAAGATATTAGAACGTTCACCTGTAGCGGTTGCTCTGTCTATCCAATGGCGTTTCTTTTGAATATTAACTACACTAAAATATCCGACTATTTTTTCTTCGGGATTGGTGATATTACTAATATTACCAACAATTGCCGTAGGAGGAGTATCGGCAAGCCCACCATTAGTTTGTGTTTGCGATTCAAGGTTTTTATAGAAAGTATAAGCATCAGGAGAAATACACATCTGCTGAATTTCAACCAAACATCCAGAGACAAAATAAAAAGGTATTTGAGCCACACGTTTACCAGTAATTAAGCGACCGTCTGATGCCAAATCTGAGAATACATTTACTTTGTCACTTTTCATAATCCCATAACACATGGTCATACAGGTATAGTCATAATAGGGTTGTCTTGAGCCTGGCATGGGAATACAGCTTTCAGTATAAGGGCTGTAAATACTAGAATAACAGGTAATACACTCTTCTAGCTTTTCAAAGTGGATATATCTCCATAGGTAATAGTTTTTTTGTGAAGCAGGGTCTTGGAAGTCTATAAAAACATCGTTGGAAGAGACAAATTTTTTGCCATCTTCTGAAAGCCTACTTTGAGGGTTAAAACTATCATGAATATTTAGGATTGGCGGTGTTATAGATGCCTGCTGAGGAGATGATTGATACTTTTGTTCACCTTTTTCAGCATCATATAAAGTAAAATTCAACGTATATTTTTCAGAAGGTTCAATACTGAAATTTGGAGGTGGAACGAAAATGCCTATTCCAGTTTGTACCAGTTCTATTTTTTGTTTTGAATTAATCAGATAAAAATAGACATCAAAAGGCCAAGCAGGTTTTGCACGAGTGTAACCATTAGTATAGACAGAATACTGAATTTTGATGGTATCAGGGTTTTCAATGTCATTGGTAAGCAGTCCCTGAACAACCAGTATTTTATTTTCCTGATTAAAATTAACATCATAAGGGTCTATACAGGAATACAATCCCGTTAAGATTAAAACGGAAAGAAAAAGGCGATTAATTGAGGCAATGAATTGATTATTCATGTATTTATTGAATAGTAAGAAGTATTTATTTTAAGCGTGAATCGATGTTGTCAATCTAGCCGAATAACAATGAGAAATTATTAAATGATATTTTAGTTAGCTATATTTTTCATTTTTTTTACTAAAAAACACCTGTTGAAATCAAAGGGAGAACAATCTGCCAGATGAAATTATCTTGACATTTTATATATCGAAATTAACGATATTTTTATGTATTATACACAAAAAGTACAATATAATTATTTAGAGTATCGGCTTTACTATCAAAAAGAGCAAAAAAAAACAGTAGCAAGCCTTGAAGGTTTGCTACTGTTTAAAACGCTTTTATATTGTTATTTAGACCTTATGTCATTCTGCATGACCGAATACTAAACCACAGTACGAATTTTTAATTCATCTAATTGTTTTTGATCGATTGTTGAAGGTGAGTCAATCATGATATCACGTCCTGAATTGTTTTTCGGGAAGGCAATGAAATCACGAATTGAATCTGAACCACCAAATAAAGAACAAAGACGGTCGAAACCGAATGCTAATCCACCATGTGGAGGCGCTCCGTATTCAAAAGCATCCATCAAGAAACCGAATTGATGTTTTGCTTCTTCATCCGAGAATCCGAGTACTTCAAACATTTTTGCTTGTAGTTCTTTTTGGAAAATACGGATAGAACCACCGCCTACTTCAACGCCATTGATTACTAAATCGTAAGCATTTGCACGAATTTTTCCTAATTCTCCTGTTTCCAGATACTGTAAATCCTCTGGTTTAGGGCTAGTGAAAGGGTGGTGCATCGCAAACCAGCGGTTTTCATCTTCGCCATATTCTAATAATGGAAAATCTACAACCCAGTGAGCAGCATATTTTTTAGGGTCACGCAAACCTAAACGATTACCCATTTCAAGGCGTAATTCATTCAATTGCTTACGTACTTTATCACCAGTACCCGAAAGAATCAAGATTAAATCCCCTTTTTCAGCACCGAATGCTTCAGCCCATTTCTTCAAATCTTCTTCTGCATAGAATTTATCTACCGACGATTTTAAGCTTCCATCAGCATTGTAACGAAGGTAAATCATACCTTTCGCACCAATTTGCGGACGCTTTACAAAGTCAGTCAACTCGTCAACTTGCTTACGTGTATATTCCGCACAACCTTTGGCATTGATACCCACTACGACATCGGCAGCATCGAATACTGGAAAATCTTTGCCAGAAGTCAAGTCGATTTCGTCGCTTTTCAATTCCACAAACTTCATATCAAAACGAATGTCTGGTTTGTCAGAACCATAATATTTCATGGCGTGTGCATACGTCATACGTGATACTTCGCCCAATTCCATATTTTTTACGTTCAAGAACAAATGGCGAATTAAGCCTTCAAACATATTCAATACGTCTTCTTGCTCGATGAACGACATTTCGCAGTCAATCTGAGTAAACTCTGGCTGACGGTCAGCACGTAAATCTTCATCACGGAAACATTTTACGATTTGGTAGTAACGGTCAAAGCCCGAAACCATCAATAATTGTTTGAATGTTTGTGGTGATTGTGGTAAAGCATAAAACTCACCTGGGTTCATTCTTGAAGGAACGACAAAGTCTCTTGCTCCTTCAGGAGTAGACTTTATCAATACAGGAGTTTCTACTTCTATAAAATCTTGTTTGTCGAGATAATCTCTTGTAAAACGTGCCACTTGATGACGCAACTGTAAGTTAGCTCTTACAGGATTACGACGTAAATCTAGATAACGATATTTCATACGAATATCATCACCGCCATCTGTGTCGTCTTCAATCAAAAACGGAGGCAATTTTGCTGGGTTGAGTACTTCCAAAGAAGTAACTTTTACTTCAACATCACCAGTCGGAATTTTATCATTTTTAGAAAGACGTTCAACTACATTACCTGTCGCAGCAATTACAAATTCACGACCGAAGGTACGAGCCAAATCTAACACTTCTTTAGGCGTTTTGCCTTCTTCAAGCATCAACTGCGTGATACCGTAGCGGTCACGGAGATCAATCCAGATCATACCGCCTTTGTCACGAGTTTTCTGTACCCATCCACAGAGGGTAACCGTTTGGTTTACATTTGTGAGGCGGAGTTCGCCATTATTATGTGTTCTGAGCATAAAGAATTTATATCCTGCCACAGGCTTTGTTGCGAAAATCAATAGGAATTTTCCAATTCCAGATAGGCAGAAACTTGTGGTAAGTTTTTATTTTTTGCAAAATTACAGAAATTAGACGTTTTGAAAACTATTTGATGAGTTTAAAGATTGGTATTTATAGAATGATTGATAAAATAGATTGAATAAATTAAATATTTTTAGGTACGATTCTATAAAATCGTGCTATGATTTATGAAAAAAGTAGCAATAATTGGAGCAGGAATTGCGGGAATTTCAACCGCCATTCGGTTGGCTCATAAAGGTTTTGAAGTAGCTGTTTTTGAAGCAAATACTTATGCTGGAGGCAAATTGAGCAGTTTTGAGCGCGAAGGCTATCGTTTTGATGCGGGGCCCTCTTTGTTTACCTTGCCACATTTGGTAGACGAACTTTTTGAGTTAACAGGCAAAAATCCTAACCAATATTTTGATTATGTAAAGTTGCCAGATATTTGTCATTATTTTTGGGAAGATGACACAAAACTTACTGCTTGGGCTGAAACTGAGCGATTTGCAAAGGAAGTTGAGCAAATTACGGGCGAGTCTGCACAGAAAATTCTGGATTTCTTGAAAGACAGTGCTTTTAAATATGAAGTATTAGACGGGCTCTTTTTACAAGACTCATTGCATAAACTTTCTACATGGACATCGCTGAAAGCCTTGAAGGGTTATCTGAATTTACCTAAACTTGGTATTTTCGGAACGATGAACGAGGCAAACGAAAAATTATTTAAGAACCCTAAGATTGTACAACTATTCAATCGTTATGCTACTTATAATGGGTCAGACCCTTATCAAACCCCTGCTACCCTCAATATTATTCCTCATTTAGAATATAATATCGGAGCTTTCTTTCCTAAAAAAGGTATGGTTTCTATCACAGATTCATTGGTGAAACTAGCCGAAGACTTGGGTGTAACATTCAACTATGAAAGCAAAGTAGAAGAAATATTAGTAACCAACAAAAAAGCGTCGGGCATTCGGTTTAGTAATTCATTACAGCAACATATTGAGAAAGATGTTGACATAGTGGTTTCGAACATGGATGTAACCCATACCTACCGCAAACTTATGCCCACCCAACAGCATCCTGAACGGTTATTAAATCAGCCGAAGAGCAGTTCGGGGGTAATTTTTTATTGGGGTATCAAACAACAATTTGCTGAATTAGGACTACACAATATTTTCTTTAGTGACGACTATCGTAAAGAGTTTCAGACAATGTTTAATGATAAAACCATTACATCCGACCCTACGGTTTATATTAATATTACTTCCAAATTAAAAAAGGATGATGCTCCCGCAGGCTGTGAAAACTGGTTTGTACTCATCAATGCACCAGCTAATGAAGGACAAGACTGGGATAAAATCATAGCTGATACTCGCCAAAATGTGATTAAGAAAGTATCGAGGATATTAAAAGTAGATATTTCCGACTTAATAGTATGCGAAGAAATTCTTGACCCACGAACTATTGAATCGAAAACGTCGTCGGCACAAGGAGCTTTGTATGGCAATTCATCCAATAATCGTTATGCGGCTTTTTTAAGACACGCAAATTTTTCGTCCAAGATACAAAATCTATATTTTGTAGGGGGAAGCGTACACCCCGGTGGAGGTATTCCTTTGGCAATTTCCTCGGCTAAGATTGCTTGTAAATATATCGACGCTTAGAATAATAATCGTATCAATTAGGGGTTTTTAATGTATCATTTGTCTTGCTTAAAACTAAAGCTTTATAAAATATGAAAAGACTAATCGCTATACTGGTTTTGATGATTTCTTGTGTGAGGGTTTCGGCACAAAACGTTTTTACGAAAGTTCCGACTTTACCCCATACGCATGAGGTTGATATTTTTTTCTTGCATGAATTGCCCATTAAAGAGCCTTATTTCAAAACATTGATGATTGAAACTGATGGCAATGATTATAATGATGCCCTTGTACAGCTCAAACAAAAGGCACAGTTATTAGGGGCTGATGCTGTAATTATCCTTAATTACGACAGAGGACACCTGATAAGCATCGGAGCTAAGTACAAAAAAAACATGGCTGCTATTGATTCTACCATGGCTTTTTTAAAAACCATCAGAGTAGTGCCTATTAATAACAACAAAGGCAGTGGTGATATTCAATTTGATATTGATGGGACGATTAAGCCTAACCAGAGCAAAGAACTGATTAATTATTTTGAAGATAATATTCTGAACTATGATTTTGATTTTCTGATAAGCGATAAGTCTTCCCGTTGGCAAGAAACCGCCGACATCTATAATCGAATTGAAAAACGAAAACTAAAAAACAATAACGGAATCGTAGTAAAAAAGGTAACGCTGAATTATGTGGATAGCAATAGTAAGATTCCGCAGGTTTTAGATGTAGACGATATCAATCAAAATTATGCCTCTTCGTCCATGTGGCATACCGAAAGATTGTTCCCCGTGTATAATAACATAGGAAAACTTATTGAACTAAGCGTTTATTGGAAAAATGCATTGGTGCGTCGTCAACAATTATTTTATGATGCTAAAAACCGCTTAATCATGGCTGATTGGGTAAAATTTGAAAATCAGAAGCCAATTCCTTTCCTTCGGGTAGAGTATGAATATTATAAAAATGCGGATTTGAAATTGTAATCTTGCGTACATTCGTAAAGTTTTAGAACTTTGCCTTATCAAATTTAAAATTTACGAATTACATAAAGAGATGCTTCAAAGAATTCAAACCTTATTATTACTTGTCGTTGCCGTAGCAATGGCATCAGTAACAGTTTTACCTATCTGGGAAAAAAATAGTGCTTTGTTGAATGAAAGGGTAGTGTTAACTGCTTTTAACCTTGAACATTGGAAAGAGAATGCTTGTATCAGCACTGCTAGTACGGCAGTTATTGGTATTTTAGCCATTATCGCTGTTTCGATTGCGATTTTTTCTATTACGCAATACAAAAAAAGGGTATTACAAATGACGTTGGGTTTAATCAATTCGCTATTGATTGCCATAACGCTAGGAATTACTTTTTATGAAGTGTTTAGAGTAGGTGTACCGATGTTTGAGCCTGAAGCCCAAGGAAACTATGGTGCTGGTTTTGTAGCGTCAGTAGTAGCAATGTTAGCCAACATGATTGCTAACCGTTTTATTCGTAGGGATGAAATGTTAGTGAAATCTTCTGATAGAATGAGATAGAGATTTAAATATTTTACCCGCAGATTTACAGAGATTTTTATCGCTGATTTTCGCAGATAGTATATGTCTGTGAAAATCAGCGTTTTTTTAATCAGCCAAATCAGCGGGTAAATATAAACTCAGTTTTTGATTGTAAATTTTATCTTTCTTTACCCGCAGATTTACAGAGATTTTTATCGCTGATTTTCGCAGAATATATCATATCTGCGAAAATCAGCGTTTTTTATCTGCAAAATTAGCGGGTAAAAAACTTATTTAGATACCTGTTTAATATGATATTCCTGTATCAAAGCTGGATTCTCTGGCGTCAACGTGAAGCTAATTTCAATATTGACTTTTTCTCCTTCTAATACAAAAGTGCCCCTCAGGTTATTCTCTGGTTTAATTTCTTTTATTCCTACAATCTTTCCTGTATTTTCAAAAATGGGTGTTGCTTCTTTCTGCAAGCTTGGCACGAAATAATCAAGGAAGAAGTTCTCAGCGAAAATGCCGCTGGTTTCTGCATTTTTCCAAGTAGGCAATAGTGCCGTTAGCTCATTAATTCGTTGTTTCAGAATCGGTGAAACAGGAATTGGTGTAGGCTTTAGTTTGGCTAATGCTACCAAGGTATCCAATACTTGTATATTAAAATAACCAGCATTGGCATAGGTAAGATTGCTAAATGAAATGACTCCAATCCCATAATCTTGCAGGATACGCCAGTTACTACCAAAGCCCGGTAAACCACCGCTATGCCCAACCGAACGCCTACCTTCGGCATCAGTAGATTGCCCTAAACCATAACCATAAGCACTTGCTATTGCCACTTTACGACCAGTAGGATATTTATAATTTTGGTTTACACCAATAAATTGCCAAGGTTGTTGCATTTCTCGAACGGAACTTCTTTTTACAGGTCCTTTTTCAATACCGTCGCTAGCTGGCCACACAGATTGATGAAAAGCTACATATTTACTAAAATCTTCTATCGTTGTAATCATCCCGCCCATTGCCCCATAAGCACCGTCGTGTAATAATGGTTGTTCTACCCATTCTTCGTTCAACCAACGGTAACCATGTGCCAATTGCTCGGCAGGCACTTTGCTATATTCCCAATAGGTGTGGTTCATCCCTAAAGGCTTTAGAATATTCTCGTTGATGTATTGTTGATACGACTTTCCAGAAACTTTTTTGATGATATATCCCAACATTGCAAAACCCATGTTGCTGTATTCATAAGCAGTACTTGGATTATTAGAGAACGTGATTCCCTTTTTGAACATTTTCAACATAGCCTCGTCGCTGATAGCCAACTGACGGTCGCCCCAAGGGTTATCTTCTGGAAAACCTGCCGAGTGTGTCAATAAATTACGGACAGTAATTTCTGGGGCATCTTTTGTTAACAAATGTTGTCCTTTTAATTCAGGGATGTACAAATACGCAGGATTATCCAACTTTAGTTTGCCTTCATCCCTTAATTTCAAAATAGCCATAGCCGTAAAGCTTTTCGACATGCTGGCAATTCTAAAATCTGACTGTATGGAGGCTGGTATTTTTTTCTCAAGGTTGCTATACCCCACAGCCCCCGAATGTATTAATTTACCATCTACTACCAAGCCATACGTAAAAGCAGGATAATGGTTTTTTTCAGCATAAGCTTTGAAAATTTGGTCTATTTGAGGTAAAGTAGCTTTAATATTTTTTAAGCGTTCGTCCTCATTTTGTGCTTTTATTTGATAGCTACCTAATGAACAAAGAAAAAGGCAGAGGAATAGTAATTTTTTATAAATCATTTGTTTGTCGAGTTTGTGAATACGATGTGAAAAGAATAATCCAAAATACTTAAATTATTAGATAATCTACTGTATAAAAATGAAATTAATTAACAAATGTTTGGTGACAGCAAATAGATATTTAAATAGCATTTTTTAAAATCTTCACTGCATCCTCAGTTTCTTTAAAATTCATGGAAGCAAAACCTATTCTACAAGCATTCTCAGACGGATATGCTGACCCATCCGAGATATAAAGTCCATTTTTGGCAACCTTCTTAGCGAGGTCTATCAAAGAAATACTTTTGTCGAACTTTGTCCAGATAGCCATACCGCCATCAGGAATTTTAAAGTCGATAACATTCCCCAATTCCCTTTTCAATAAGTCACAAGTAAAGTCTCGTCGTTCTCTGTAGATTTTCAACACTTTTGCGGCATGGCGTTTTAGTGTGCCGTTTTCTAACATATCTGCTAAGGATAATTCCAGAATCGTATCACCTTGTCGGTCTATAATACGGCGAAGCTTAGCTAATTCTTCAATGATTTCTTGGTTTGCTACAACATAACCTACCCGAAAAGTAGGTGCAATTTTTTTAGTAAACGAACCAATATATACTACTAAGCCATGTCGGTCTGCACTTGCTAAGGGTAATACGGGTCTATTCGCATAATGAAAATAATAATCATAGTCGTCTTCAAGAATATAAAAACGATACTTTTCTGCCAAAGCCAATAGTTTAATTCTACGTTCAGGCGTGAGTGTCACCGTAGTAGGGTGATAATGATGTGATGTAACATAAATTGCCTTAATAGGTTTTTGTAGGCAAATATCCTCGATGGCATCCACAACAATACCATCATCATCAATGGGAATAATATTGAGTTTTGCTCCTAACGTAGCAAAGGTCATATTAGTAGCAGGGTAATTTAAAGCACCCACAATTACCTCATCTCCTTTTTCAAATAGAGCTAAGCCAACCAAATAAATAGCCATCTGGCTTCCTCTAGTAGTAATAATCTGTTCAGGGGTTGTATTCATGCCACGTGTTTCATTTAACACTTTTGAAAAAGTTTCACGAAGTCGCCATGTGCCATATACAGAGGTGTAATTAAGTACTGAGGGTTCCCCAAACTTAATATAATGCGCATATAAACGAGCTAGTTCGTCTCTAGGTGCTAACCGTACATCAGGTAGCCCGTCATTAAAGGCTAGTCGTTGTGTAATAACAATAGGAATTCTTACGTGGCTATTCTTAGGAAAATCCATCGAAAAATTATCTTTACCTTCTTCCTGAAAGTCTTTTTGCGATAATAGAATAGGCTTTACATGAGGCAGATGTTGAGCAATGAAAGTGCCTTTTTTAGGCAATACCTCAATCCAACCTTGCGAATACAATTCATCGTAGGCTGCTACAACTGTTTTTCGATGCAGTGCCAGTAGCTCTGCCATTTGTCGGGAGCTCAACAGTTTTGTACCTGTCTTCAATATTCCCGATTGGATATTCTTGATGATTTCATTGGCTATTTGCACATAAACAGGCAAAGAAGAATCCTTCCTGATGTCAAGTAAGGTTTTATAAGGTATTTCCATCTGGACTACTTGTATGCGAAATTGTGGAGCATTAAACTAATCCAGCAAAGATAGAAATTTGTAAAGATTATTGACCGTAAACCCAATTAAAAATATGGCAACATTACCAATTACCGAAAGAACAAAAATTAGTCGTGCAGCAAAAAAAGGCGATTATACAGAAGAAACTATCCATAGTATTTTAGATGAAGGGCTTTTCTGCCATGTATCTTATGTAGAAAGAGAAACACCCATGTGTATTCCGACAGGCTATGGTCGTATCGGCAATACATTATATATTCATGGTTCAGTGGGAAGCCATTTTATGCGTGCCATTGCCGATGGCAGAACCGTTTGTATTAGTGTATCTTTGATTGATGGATTAGTATTAGCAAGGTCAGCTTTTAGCCACTCCGTCAATTATCGTTCTGTAATTATGTTTGCCCCAGGAACGGTGGTTACAGACGAAACCGAGCGATGGGATGCATTAGTAGCTATTACAGAACAATTTATTGCAGGGCGTTGGGATAATGTTCGTCTGCCCACTAAAAGTGAAATGCAGAAAACAATGATTATTTCATTTCCTTTAGAAGAAGCTTCAGCAAAAACAAGAACAGGACCACCCAATGATGATGATGAAGATTATGATTTTCCTGTTTGGGCAGGGGTTTTACCTTTAAAATTACAGGCACAAAATCCTATTCCCGATCCAAAAATGCAATTTGATTTACCAGTTCCAGAATACATCAGTAAATTAGTTGTGAGTTAGTGAGTTTTTAAATTGTGAATTAGTGAGTTGTGATTGAGTGATTAAATATTGAGTCAATTAACTTTAGTATTATTTATTAAAAATTGATTTACTTAATCACAATTCATTAATTTTTTAGCTTTGTCAATTCTTTAAGAGTTGACAAAGCTAAGGTTAACACTATATTTATTTCACAATCACTAACTCACTCATTCACTCAATCACAACTAGTAACATGCAAATCCTACCTCCATCACCCGAAGAAAATTTTGGTCTTTTTAGTAATTATATCAATAAAGTAAATACCCTCGAATTACTAAAAGGACTAGAAGACAACCAATCAATACTGATTCAAAAGATGCTTTCTTTAGATGAAGCAACCTTAAATTATCAATATCAGCCTAACAAATGGACTATCAAAGAAGTGGTAGGACACGTGATTGATACAGAAAGAATCTTTGCTTACCGTGCTTTACGCTTTGCCCGTCAAGACAATACTCCTTTGGCTGGTTATGATGAAGTATTATATGGTGATACTTCTAATGCTGGTCAAAGAACCATTCAAGATTTACTAGAAGAATTTACGGCTGTCCGCAAAGCTACTATTACTTTGTTCAAAAGTTTCAATGGAAAAATGCTTGAAGAGAGGGGCGTAGCTAGTAGTTTTACTATTTCCGTACGTGGTTTAGGTTATGCTATTTTAGGACATTGTACGCATCATTTGCAGATTATTGATGAGCGATATTTGAAGCGTTAGTTATCTAACTCTTCAAATACTTAATTTTCCTTTAAATATAGTGTTTTTATTTTGCAATAAAAAAAATGCAATATATATTTGCAATAAAAAAAATGCAAAATGAAATTAAGCATTGGCAAAACTGCAACTGGTGATGATTTCTTCTTAAGAGATGATATTGTAGCCGAAATTTACGAAGCCCTTAACGAAAGTGATAGCCTATTGCTTTCTGCTCCTAGGCGTGTGGGTAAAACTTCTATTATCCACCATATTAAAGATAATCCCACAGAGGAATATTATTGTGTGTATGTTGATACAGAAGATGTTACAGATAGTCAAACCTTTTTTAAGGTATTGCTGAAAGCTATTTTTGATATTGAAAACAAAAGTCGTTACCAAAAAAGTATTGAAAAAGCAGGAAAGAAAATCAAGGGATTTTTGAGTAGTATTGATAACATTGATGTTGGTGGTTTCTTTTCAATAGATTTCAATGAAAAAGCCAATGAAAGCATTGATTATTATGAGAAGTTTAAAGACTTTTTAGAAAAAGTTGATTTGGATAATCGTAAAATATTATTGATGGTTGATGAGTTTCCAGTAACGATTGAGCATATCAAAGATGAACAAGGAGAAAACGCTGCTAGAAACTTTCTAAAACAAAACCGTGCAATCAGACAAAATAATAAATACAATCAAAAAATAAAGTTTATCTACACAGGTTCAATCGGGTTGCTTTCGGTTGTTAAAAAACTGGATGCAACCGCAGATATTAATGATATTTTATCGTATAAACTTCGTCCACTTTCTTTAGGAGAAGGTTTAGAATTAGCTCAAAAACTCCTTAATACTTACCAAATACAAGCCAACGAAGAAAATTTAAAATACCTGCTTCAACAAAAAATAGAGTGGCTTATTCCTTTTCATATTCAACTATCTATCAAAGAAATTCGTGATTTGTATCGCCTAGAAGCCAAAGAGGTGAATAAAGCTTTTATAGATCAAGCCTTCAACGAACTTATTTTGAATGGGGGTATTTATCTAGACCATTATCGAGGACGCTTGAGCAAGGTTTTCAATCGAAATGAATTAACGTTAGTCCATGAAATTTTAAAGAAATTAACCGAAAATCAATCTGTTAATGAATTGGAATTGTATGATTTAGCGGTAAAAAATCATCTTGAAAGCTCCTTTAAAAATATCTTGCTTACACTTGAATACGATGGATATATCGTAGAGCTTGTAGGAAAAAAATGGCGGTTTTATTCTCCAATTCTTAAACAATGGTGGTCGAAAAATGTCTGATAGAAAACATACTTACTTATTTAACCCTCCACAGAAAGACCCCAAAATACTGAAAGCAGAATTTGTGGTTAGGACGGCTATTTTTGAGCAAATCTTTGCTGATATTCAGTCGGATACCATGCAGAAACCACCCCAGCATTATATGCTTTTGGGGCAAAGAGGCATGGGCAAAACTACCATGCTTTTAAGGTTAAAGTATGCTATTGAAGATGACGCAACCCTCAACACATGGCTTTTACCCATTGTTTTTAATGAGGAACAATATTCTATGCCCGATTTGGCTTCCTTTTTTGAGCATATAGCAAAGCTTCTTGCCGAAGACCATCCTCAGTATGAAAAACTGTTGGATACTATGCGAGTACACGAATACGAGGAGGATTATGAGCAAAAAGCATACGAGATTCTTGTAGCATGTTTAAAAGAAAATCAGCAAAAAATCATTGTTTTCCATGATAATTTCGGGCAGTTTTTGGAGAAAATAGGTAAGATTTCGACCCATCGTTTGCGGAATATTTTGATGAATTCATCAGAAATTCGCTTAGTGGGAGCATCGGCAACTTTGCTTGAACATACGTCTAATTACAATAAGCCTTTTTATGATTTCTTTTATCAAATTCGCCTTAAAGGAATGAATGTTGATGAAACAATTTTGCTCTTTGAAAGGCTAGCTGAAAACGAAGGGAAAACAGCAATATTTGCTGAAATACTGAAAACTGAACGTGCACGCATAGATGTGATGCGAAAGCTGTCAGGTGGGGTTATTCGTACGATGGTAATGCTTTTTGATGTTTTTATTGATAATGAAAAGCAGGATAGTTTTAAAGATTTAGAAGCGATTTTAGATAGAGTAACACCTCTTTATAAGCATCGCATGGACGATTTGAAACCGCAGCAACAACTCATTGTAGATGCAGTAGCAAAAGCTTGGGATGCCGTAACGGTAAGTGAAATTGCTGAGATAGCTCGTGCTGATAGACAAGGCTTAAAAACCAACCAAATATCTGCCCAATTAAAGCAATTGGTTGATAACCAAATTATTGAAATTGAGCCACGCACCAAAGGGCGTATAAATTTATACCGTTTGCAAGAACGTTTTTTTAATATTTGGTATTTGATGAGATTTGCTAGAAAACAAAAAAACAGAATAGTTTGGTTTGTTAAATTTTTAGAGGACAGTTGTGGAAAAGAAAGGATTTTAACGATTTTAGGTAGCTTTTTTGAAAAATTTAGGAATGGTACTATTTCAGATAATAGTGCTTATGATTGGTTTAACTCTTTTCTAATGTTAAAAGATGAGTTTTTATCAACAGATGATAAGTTATTAGTACTTGGGTTTGGTTATATGATTGCAGATGAAAAACAAAATGAAGAAATAAAAACATTCCTCAAAAGTAAAGAAAAAGAATTAACAAGTCAGATAGACAAAAGTGAGGAAAGCAAGACAAGTATTTTTTTAGAACCAGTTAATAAAAGTGTTGCTACAATTATTATAATTGGTCTGATTTTGATTTGGCTATATTCTAATAATAAAATACTTAATCAAAATAAACAAGAATATAAAAAACTATTTGAAAAGTATGCTGATGAGGATTTAATAAATATTTTAATGTATTTGGTCGAAAACAAAATAGATGAATCATTAAAGTTGTTTAATAAAAAAAATATAGAGAATAATCTTTCAGATGAATTTTTGCAAGAGTTTTTTCTAATTCTCCTATCAAAAAAACAATATCACTCAGCCTACCAATTCTTTAGTGAAAGTTCGAGAGAAGCTAATTTTAAAGACCGCTTAAAACCAATTTACTTTTTAACGATGGAATATTTAAAAGATGAATATCCAAACGAGTATTTGAAAGCAGGTGAGGAATACAGAGAAACAATTGAGGAATTAAAGACAAGAGTAAAATGGTTTGAAGGACATCTGAATTAAAGATTGAAGTATTTTTTCAAGAGTATTTTCTGCTACCACAATACCTTTAATATTCGTAAAACCAACTACATAATAACACAAAGTATTGTTATTTTTAGATATTGTTGGTTATTTCGTGTAAATATTGCTTGAAAAATGACCAACCCCATTAAAAGTACACAACTATCGCAAGAACAATTGCTCTGGAATCATTTCAGAGCAGGTGATGAAGTGGCTTTTACACAATTATCTAAGCAGTATTATAAAACGTTGGTGCATTATGGCAGAAAGTTTACATCTAACAATCAAATCATTGAAGATGCTATTCAAGACCTATTGATAAAACTATGGATTCGCCGTGCTTCACTTAACGAAGTAGAATCTGTAAAGTTTTATTTATTGAGGGCTTTCAGAAACCAACTTTTCAAAACCTTACAACTCTTCAAGGCTGTGCCTTTAGAAGATGATTTTAACGATATTCATGTGGAGGATTCTTCCGAAATATCTTTTATTGCCGAAGAGTCCTCAAAAAGTATCAATAGCAAAGTATCGTCTTCCTTAAAACAGTTGCCAGAAAGGCAACGCGAAATCCTGTACCTTCGATTTTACCAAGACCTTCGGGTGGAGGAAATCGCTCAATTACTTCAAATAAAACCACAGTCTGTCAGTAATACCATCCAGAGAGCTTTAGCCACTATTCGCGAAAACTGGGAACTTGTATTGCTACTATTCTGCTGGTTGACTTTCTAATATTTTATTTCCTCCCTCATTATATCTCATTGTAATAGCATTTAAAATAGGTTTTTAGCAAACCGAAAGGCTTGATAATTAGCGAAATATGAATCCAAAAAAGAGATTTGTATAATTTTATTAAAAAATTGTCTTTTTTGTGAGTATCCAATGCCCTCTTTTGGGATGTTAGCATTAGAACAGCTATTTCAAGCATTTTATGATAACTAATAAAGAATTTCAAGAGCTATTGGAAAATCCAAGTTTCAGGACTTGGGTATTTGATAGAAATTCACAAGATGGTGCTTACTGGACATCTTGGATAGCAGCAGATATAGATAGAAAGGAACTAGTAGAACATGCCCGAGATTTCTTAATGTCGATTCAAGGGGAAGCTGTTGATTTGGAAGACCAGTATATCGATTCTCAGATTCAGAAAGCAATCACAGAAGCTAAAAAACAAGAGCATTTACCAGAAGAAGAAGTAGAAATAACCGAAGTGGTTCCGCTTTGGAGAAGATATTGGGCAGTAGCAGCATCTATTATCGTATTGATAGGCATAAGTTGGTTTTTCTTGAATAAAAATGAAGGAAAACAAGAATATGCCCTCTATCAAAAACAGACCTCTGATGCAAAGGCGAATAGTGAACTTGTGGAGGTGATTAATGATGGAGAAAAAAGCAAGCTGGTACAGTTGCCCGATGGGAGCTCCATTGTGCTACAAAAAGATAGTCGATTAAGCTATCAGAAAACATTTAATGGTACCAAAAGAGAAGTTTATTTAATAGGGGAAGCCTTTTTTGAAGTAGCCAAAAATCCTGAACGTCCCTTTTTTGTATATGCCAATGAGTTGATTACCAAGGTGCTAGGGACAAGCTTTACCATAAAGGCTTTTGGGAAAGACCAAGATATAAGAGTCATTGTAAAAACGGGGAAAGTATCTGTTTTTACCCAACATGATGAAAGCGCTTCACAGCTTAAAAACAATAGAGAACTAACGGGAATGGTTTTAACGGCTAATCAACAGGCTATCTACCAACGTCAGGAAATCAGGCTAGTGAAAGCTATTGTGGATAATCCTGTGATATTAACATTGCCTATTGAAAACCAAAAGTTTGAATTTAATGCAACCCCTATTTCAGAGGTATTTAGCATCCTTGAAAAATCGTATGGTGTAGATATTGTTTATGATGAAGAAGTAATGTCTAAATGTAGCATTACAGCAAAACTTGGTGATGAACCTCTTTTTGAAAAACTAAAATGGATTTGTTCGATTACGGAGGCTAGCTATGAGGTTTCAGATGGGCAAATTATTATTTCTGGTAAATCTTGCAAGTAATTTAATATGAGTACTACATAATCAATAAAAAAGGTGAACAATGTTGACGCATCGTTCACCTAAAATGTCCCCTTCGCTTTGCTTCGACACAAACATCCAGAAATGGATGAGGGGATTCCTTTGCCAATTCTTTCCAACTAACAAATTATTCAAAAGTATGAAAAAAAAGTTGCCATCGTATCAAATTTTACGAAAAATCATGAAAATCAGTTTACTGCAAATCGCTTTATCTGTTTTGTGCATGAGCTTCTCATTTGCTCATGATACTAAAGCTCAAGATTTGTTGAACAAGAAAGTGACACTCCATTTGAAAAAGAATGAAGTAGAGGATGTTTTACAAAAAATTGAAAAGTTAGTGGGAATCAATTTTATGTATAGTCCCGAGTTGATTGAATCAAAAAGAAAGGTTTCAATTGATGCAGAAGGAAAACCACTTTCTGAGGTTTTGACTGACTTTTTATCTCCATTAAGTATTAATTATGAAGTATCAGGACAGCAAATTCTTTTAAAAAGAAAAAACGAAGTTCCCTCAGAAAACAAAATCAGTACCGCCCAAGAGTCCGAAAAAATTGAGGATGTAATAACGGGTACTGTCACGGATGATAAGGGGGAAGCACTTGTTGGAGTAAGTATTTTAATAAAAGGAACAAGCAGAGGAACTACTACCGACCCAAGTGGAAAATTCAAATTGTCGATTCCCAATGAACAAGCCGTTTTGGTATTTACTTCTGTGGGATATTTAAAAAGCGAAGTTGTTGTTGGCAAGCAAACTTCACTGAATGTAGTTTTAAAGGCAGATATTGGCAATCTTGATGAAGTAATTGTAGTAGGTTATGGTACACAAAAGAAAAGTGAAATTTCTGGGGCAGTATCTGTCGTAACACCCAAAGAAATAAGTCAGAATCCTTCCCCAAACCTTAGTAATTCATTAGTTGGACAAACCGCAGGGCTTATCGCTACGCAACGTTCAGGGGAACCGGGCAAAGATGCTTCTAATATTTATATCAGGGGTATTGGTACTACAGGAGATGCTTCACCAATCTTTGTTATTGATGGAATTGTGCGTTCTTCTAGCGACTTTGCTCAGTTAAATTCTAGTGAAATACAGTCTTTCTCTATCTTGAAAGATGCCGCAAGTGCTGCTGTTTTTGGGATTCGTGCGGGTAACGGTGTAATTCTTGTGACTACCAAAAGAGGTGCGGAAGGAAAAATGCAAATCAATTTTTCTTCTAACATAGGGGTACAAGAAAGAACCAGAAACCCTCAATTTCTGAATTCATACGAATTTGCATCATTATATAATGAAGCTTTGGCTAATGAAGGAAAATCTCCACTTTATACCGAAGACGACTTACAAAAGTATCGCACGCATTCAAGTCCTGATACACATCCAGATTCCGATTGGTTTTCTGTATTGAAAAAAAGTGCTTTAATGCGTAGTTACAACCTATCAGCTTCAGGCGGGTCGGATAAAATACGCTATGCTACTTCCTTTGGTTATTTAAAACAAGAGGGTATCATTCCTTCAAACGTATTCGATAGATACAATTTTAGAACTAATATTGATGCTAATGTTACCAGTACTACCAAGCTATCATTTGATATTTCTGGTAGAGATGAAAAAACTAATAATGTGGCATCAACAGAGGTATTTCGTTGGATGTCTGGAACGCCACCCAATAGAGCACCCATTCAATGGTCGAACGGACAGTATTCTAATGGTCCGTCTTATTTAACATTACCTGATAATGGATACAGAAAAACTGGCATACAGTCGTTCAGAGGCAGAATAGAATTAGAGCAACAATTGCCATTTATACCTGGTCTATCAATAAAAGGAATAGCAGCTTATGACAAAACTTTTACGGCAGATAAAAACTGGACTTTTACTAAAATTCCATTTTATAGCAGAAACCCAGACGGAACTTTTGTAGAAGGAGCAAAGGGTGCTAGTTTGTTGGAACAAAGAAATTATGATGACCAATCGGTAACATTAGAAACACACTTGAACTACAAAAAGACGATTGGATTAAGTGCATTATCAGGGTTATTATTATATACACAAACAAAACAATCATGGAATTCATTATGGGCATCCAGAGATGGCTATAATTTAGGGATTGATGAGCTGAATTTTGGTGCAGCCGCCAACCGTAACAATAGTGGTTATTCGGGAAGTAGTGGAAGACAAGGGATTGTAGGTAGATTTAACTGGTCTTATGACGACAAATATACGATTGAAGGTAGTTTTAGAGCCGATGGTTCAGAGCAGTTTGCTAAAGGAAAACGTTGGGGCTTTTTCCCTTCAGTTTCGCTAGGGTATGTAATATCGCAAGAGTCATTCTTGAAAGAATCTTCAACAATTGATTACTTAAAGATTCGTGGTTCTTACGGTATTTTAGGAAACGACCGTTTGGGTAGCCAAAGATTCCTTTATTTACAATCTTACTATGTAAATAGTTCAGCCGTTTTTGGTAATGGAAGCGTACAACCGGGTATTGATGAAGGTCGTTTGTCTAATCCAGATGTAACATGGGAAACTGTTAAAAAACTTAATATTGGTGTTGACGGAACGTTTTGGAAAGGTAAATTGACGACCAGTGTCGACTATTTCTTTGATAAAAGAAGTGATATTCTAGCAGATAGAAACCTTTCAGTGCCGGGTCTTTTGGGTATTGGATTACCGATTGAAAACCTCGCTAAAGTTAATAATGGAGGGATTGAAATAACCGTAGGTCATAAGAATAGAGTAAACAAAGATTTGCGTTATTCGATGAGTGGAAACTTCACTTTTGTGAAAAATAAAATTATTTTCATTGATGAAGCTGATTCAGAAAATCCAAACATCAAGAGAACAGGTCAGCCGCTTAATACGCAATTTGGACTTAGAGCGATAGGAATATTCCAAACGCAACAAGAAGTTGACAATGCACCAACCCAAATAGGAAAGACGGCCCCTGGCGATATTCGTTTTGAAGACATCAACAAAGATGGTAAAATAAACGACCTAGATAGAGTACCTATCGGAAAATCTAATACGCCAGAAATTATTTTTGGGTATAACGGTAACGTGCAATACAAAAACTTTGAATTTTCATTCCTATTTCAAGGAGCTACCAATGTTAACCAATATTATGCAGGCGAAGGTGCATGGCCATTTTTTGTAGGGGCGGGTGCTTTGCAATCAAATTTGGATCGTTGGACGCCAACAAACCCTAATGCCAGTGAGCCACGTGTACTAATTGATGTGAGCAACCTTAACCACAGTGAATCTTCATTCTGGATGAAAGATGCCTCGTATATACGTCTTAAAAATATAGAATTGGCGTATAATCTTCCTGTAGATAAATTAAAGCAAAAATTCATTAAAGGCTTACGCATTTATGTCAATGCCAATAACATAGCTACGTGGTCGAAGATAAAAAATTATGACCCTGAAAATGCAAGTGGTAGAGGGTGGGATTACCCACAATTCAGAATATGGAATGCAGGAGTAAACTTTAAATTTTAGAAGACATCAAGATGAATATAATTATTAAAAATACAATATTACGTCAATGTACGCTAGTGGCGTGCATCTCAATACTTTTAGGTTGTGATAGCGGTATCTTAGACCAAGTGCCTAAAGATTCGCTTACAGAAGAAACCGTTTGGACTGACCCACAAGGAGCAACACAGTTTGTTAATGCCATTTACGGGCGAATGCCTTCAGGCTTTGACCGCAACTACCAAGGCTGGGCTAAGGGGCTTTATTTATTAGATGGTGTTTCGGATGATGGCGAAGTGTGTATGCCTTGGACGCATTCTAACGAGTTACAATCGGGTAATTTTTTGCCTTCTGGAACTCCTTGGGGTGAAACATGGGGTGATTATTATGCCTTAGTCAGAAAAACAAATGTTGCCTTAGAGAACCTTGGTAGACTAAAAGATGAAACCCTTAGGAATCGTCTTATGGGTGAAACCTATTTTTTAAGAGGATTTATTTATCATGAACTTTTGAGATTATACGGACAGAAATCTACAGGTAGCGAACCAACAGGAGTGCCATTAATCAGTAAAAGCTTGACACTTAATGATAATTTTCAATTACCGAGAGCTACTTATGACCAAGTGGTTGATTTTATCTTAAGCGATATGGATAAGGCGGCTTCATTATTACCTAAAAAAGGAGCTATTGAAGCAGGTAGAGCAACATCAGGGGCGGCGAATGCGTTAAAAAGTCGTGTGTTATTATATGCCGAACGTTGGGCTGCTGCGGCAGATGCTGCTAATAAAGTAATTAATACAGACTATACGTTGTTTAGTGATTATAGAACATTATTTCTTGTAAAGAACAATAACGAAGTAATATTTGCGAAGAAATTTCAAGCACCTGATAAAGTTCATTATGGACTGAATAACGGATTTGACGTTGTGAATACACCGCCTTCATTCAAAGGAGGTAGTGATGCGGGATGGGGTGGTAATGTACCTACTCAGAATTTCGTAGACTCTTACGAGATGATTGATGGAAAGTCTCAAACTACTTCTCCTTTATATAAACCAACTGATCCTTATACAAATCTTGACCCTCGTTTTGAAGCAACAGTAGTACATAATGGTTCTACTTTCCGTGGAAAAGTAATAGAATTGTTCCCTGGTGGAGGAGATGTGACTGGTAAGCCTGAAGATACAAAAACAGGGTATATCCTGCGTAAATTTCATGAGGAACAATATGTTATTTATACAAAAAGTAGTGACCAAGATTGGATTTTTATGAGATATGCAGAGGTTTTGTTAAATTATGCAGAAGCTAAAAATGAAGCGTCTGGTCCTGATGCTACGGTATATAATGCCATCAACGCTATCAGAAAAAGAGCAGGTATGCCAGATTTAGAAACAGGACTTTCAAAAGAACAAATGCGTGCTAAAATCAGAAATGAGCGTAGAATAGAGCTAGCCTTCGAAGAACACAGATTCTTTGATATTCGTCGATGGAAAATAGCTGAAAGCTTATTGAATGGGCCTTTGTATGGGATGAAAGTAACTAAAACTGGTAATACCCTTACTTATACAAAGTATGCTTTTGAAACACGAAGTTTCCCATCTAAATTATATGTGTTACCGATTCCACAATCTGAAATAGATAAAAACCCAGCGGCTAAACAAATAGCTGGTTGGTAATTATTTCAATGAAGCTGTTTGAATTTTCCGTTTCTGAGGTGAAAGTATTGTATTTTTGAATTGATTTTTTCAAAATTTGCGAGGCATAGCATCGCTACGCTGAGAAAATGTTGAAACAAGCTATTCTAAAAGACTTAGTTTAACCCGAAAGGGAAAGTTTAAACAGCTTCAATGTTTTAATAGTTGAATTTATTTAATCAAAGAGGTTATTAAGGACTAACATGCTATAAAGTTAATTCTTGATAACCTCTTTCAATATTCTGGCTTTTTCATCATGATACAGCGACTACTTCTTTTGTCAGTACTTTTTCTTTTTTATGCTTGCAAATCGTCCTCAGACGAAGCCTTGTTTCATCTGATAAAACCCGAAGATTCGGGAATAACGTTTGTGAATGAAATTCAAGAAAATGAACAATTAAATGTATTAGAATATCAGTATTTATACAATGGTAGTGGAGTTGCTATCGGCGATGTAAATAATGATGGACTACCTGATATTTATTTTTCAGGAAATATGGTTTCGAATAAACTATATCTCAACAAAGGGAAATCAGATAAAGCAGCTTTTCAGTTTGAAGACGTGACAGATATTGCAGGGGTGGCTGGTAGAAAAAAATGGAAAACAGGCGTGACAATGGTTGATATCAATGCCGATGGAAAGCTTGATATTTATGTTTGTTACTCAGGGTCGGGTACTGACGAAGACCGAAGAAATGAACTGTATATCAATACTGGAAGCAAAATTGGTGTTCCCACTTTTGTGGAAAGTGCGGCAAAGTATGGCTTAGATGCCGTTGGTACATTTACCACACAGGTGGCTTTTTTTGATATGGACCATGATGGCGACCTTGATATGTTTATGGTCAATCATGCAGATATGTTTTATAATGCTTTTTTTAATACTGAAAAGCTACGAAAAACGAGACATCCTAAATTTGGGAATAGGCTATACAGAAACGACAAGGGATATTTTACAGATATAAGCGACGAAGCAGGGATTAATGGAAGTGGTTTGAACTTTGGGTTGAGTGTTGCCATTGGCGATGTAAACAATGATGGTTGGGCGGATTTGTACGTAACCAACGATTATAACGAACAAGATTTTTTATACCTAAACCTTAAAAATGGACATTTCTCAGAGACATTGAAGAAAAGCATTGGGCATATTTCTAAGTTTTCGATGGGGTCGGATATTGTTGATTTCAATAATGACCAAAATGCTGATATTGTAACATTAGATATGCTTCCAGAGGATAATCGTAGGCAGAAACTATTAAAAGGACCAGATGAATACGATACCTATCAATTACTAGTAGATAGTGGTTTTCATCATCAGAATATGCGCAATATGTTGCAGATGAATGTTGGCAATAATAGCGAAGGCATCCCACTATTTAGTGAAATAGGGCAACTAGCAGGAGTGTCTAATACCGATTGGAGTTGGAGTCCGCTAGTGTGTGATTTAGATAATGATGGTAACAAAGATTTATACATTACCAATGGCTATTTACGAGATTTCACTAGCATGGATTTCTTGAAATATACGTATCAGGAAGAAGTAAATAAAGCCAAAGCACTGGGGCAAAAAATTAATACTTGGGAGTTGATTAAAAAGATGTCGAGTACCAAAATTAGTAATTATTGCTTTTTGAACAGAAACAGTAAAGAAGGCTTGGTCTTTCAAAATATAACAGAAAAATGGGGTTTGTCTGAACCCTCTATTAGCACAGGTGCTGCTTATGCTGATTTAGACAACGATGGAGACTTAGATTTGGTTGTCAGCAACAGCAATTCGCCCGCTATGGTTTATGAGAATCGTAGCAGACAAGTTTCAACCAATCATTATATTAAACTGCATTTGAGGGATAGCGGAGGGAATCATTTTGGATTAGGTGCAAAAGTGATACTGAAAACCGTGCATTCAACCCAAATGCAGGAAATGTATCCTTCACACGGCTTTCAGAGCACAGTTGAGCCATCATTACATTTTGGATTAGGAAAGGATACAACAATAAAATCAATAGAAATATATTGGGCTAATGGAAAAAAAACGCAACTGAATAATATTAAGGCTGATACAGCTATCACTATTCATAGCAATACGGCTAGGATTAATAACCAGAAAGTTCAGACTCCTGCCTTTTGGTTTGCTGATAATTCAACCTCAGCAGGTTTTTCATATACGCATCAAGAAATGCCTTATGTCGATTTCAAGCATCAATCACTCTTACTTTATCAGATTTCTAAACAAGGGCCATTTATGGCTAAAGGGGATGTAAATGGAGATGGGTTAGAAGATGTTTTTGTAGGAGGAAACCAAGTGCATTCAGGGGAGTTATACCTGCAAAATGCTAGTGGAGGCTTTCGGCGAAGTGCTGCTCAACCTTGGGAGAAAGAAACATTGTCCAAAGATATGGGGATGAGCTTTTTGGATGCTGATAAGGATGGAGACCTAGATTTATTTATTGCAAGAGGAGGAACAGAATTCGATGCGCATCATGAAGTGTATCAAGACCAATTGTATATCAACAATGGCAAAGGCATTTTTACTAAAGCTGAAAAAACATTGCCAGATTTGACAAGTAACGGAAGTTGTGTAGCAGTAGCAGATTATGATAAAGATGGAGATATTGATGTTTTTGTAGGAGGACGCTCTATGCCAAATAGTTTTCCTGAGGCTGACTATTGTTATTTACTAAGGAATGAGAGCAAAAATGGAAATATTAAATTTCAGTATGCATCTGAACAAAAAGAGCAAACATTAAGGCAACCCGGCATTGTGAATACCGCTTCGTGGACAGACATTAACCATGATGGGTGGTTAGATTTAATTATTGCAGGAGAATTTATGCCCATTACTATCTATGAAAATCATAAAGGACAGTTGGTGAATGCTACAGCCAAGTATGGATTAGAAAATACTGATGGTTTTTGGACAAAGCTAACAATAGAAGACATGGATAACGATGGCGATTTGGATATGATAGCAGGAAATTTAGGTCAAAATACCCAATTCAAAGCCTCTGAAAAAGAACCGTTGAGCCTCTGTTATGGCGATTTTGACCAGAATGGCACCATTGAACCACTGATTTGCTATTATATTCAAGGAAAAAGTTATCCTTTGGCTTCGCTTGATGAGTTGGCTAATCAAATGCCTTCGGTTCGTAAGAAATTCCTGAAGTATCAAGAATATGCGGATGCAACGTTAGAGAAATTACTATCTCCAGAACAACTCAAAGATGCTAAAACATTAAAGATTAATACCCTCAGCACAACCTATTTTGAAAATACAGGTAACGGAAAATTTGTGGCGAGAACCTTACCTTTAGCAGCTCAAGCTTCGTTGGTGACAAGTATCATGATAGATGATTTTAATCATGATGGAAATAAAGACATTATAGTAGCTGGTAATTTTTATCCTTGGCGTGTTCAATTAGGAAGGAATGATGCCTCAATAGGTTCGGTTTTGTTAGGCAATGGTCATGGAACATTTACCTCAATCCCTTATCAAACTTCGGGCTTGAGTATTAATGGTGATGTCAGAGATTTGATGGTGGTTAAATCAGCCAATCAATCAAAAAACATGATTTTTACTAGAAATACTGGAAAACTTGGAGTTTTAAAACAGTTGGTGAAGTAAGAAACTTACTTCACCAATACCCAGCGATTTACAGTATTATATCGTCCTTCTATCAATATTTTGTAGATGGACGATTTTTTTGTACTCACATCAATTTTCAAGGATTCTTTCGCTGTTGGTACAGTATCAATTAATTCATAAATATCTTTTCCGCCCTCTTCAAAATGATTACTTGTACTCAGCCATATTTTTACTTCTCCTTTTTTCTCCAAAGCTTTCCAACTAATTTGTAAACTATCATTCGCTAAAACAGCATTTGGATTGGCCACTGAAACTGGATTGATTAATGCTACACCATCCATTTCAACTAGATTTTCTTTCGGAATTTCTAAACCCATAAAACGAGCAATCGTAGGCAGAATATCCACAATGGCAGGCTGATTCTCCTGAAAATAATTGTTCAGTTTTGGTGCATTTGTTGCTATCCATGTAGTACGTTCTCTGTCTGATTGCCCTCCATGATTTTTGCCTGTTTTGGCATCTCTTCCGTGGTCAGTAGTAATCACGATTAGCCAATCTTCTTTGAAGTTCTTCTTTCTATATTCAATAGCCTCCCATACTTTGCCGATTTGGTTATCTACATAGCCTAATGCTTTAGTAAATTGCTCGCTATCACCATATTTATGTCCCATATCGTCGGAATATTCTAAATATACCCACGAAAGGTCTGGAGCATTTTCCTTAATAGTTTTAGCTGCTTCATCACTTACTTTCTCATCAATTTTATGAATGTATTCACTTTGTTTATCGTGTGGATAAGTAAGCGTATCTAATTCATAACCATCGGCCACAAAATCCATTTTGATGTTACCTGCATCTGCTAAAGATTCGCCAATGAGTTTGGTTCTATTATCTAGCCAAGTAGAGAAAACCCCTATTTTTTTGGTTGGATATTGGCTTTTCAATAATCTAAAGATGTTCCAATAATGATAATTGGGCTTTTTTATATCGTTACCCCAAACATTGTGTTTATTTACCCACGTACTTGTTAGCAAACTATTGTAACCCACTGCCGAAATAGTTGGTGTTTGTGAATATTGCCCTTTATCACCACCTACATAAGCTCTTTTATAGGCTCCGATGGTACTAATTTTCTTCAAATTGGGCATATCGGCTTTTTCAATCGCATCGGCCGGAATGCCATCTACAATCATAAAAACTACTTTTTTAGCAGTTTTCTGTGAAAAAACAGTGGAAGAAAAAATCAGGAAAGTAAAAAGAATTTGAAAAGTTTTCATGGTTTTATTTTAGTTGTCTCTTTGTTAATGAATTCAAAGTTATTAGCCTACAAAATTCCATTTTCTTCCTCAAAACGCTATCATTATCTGTTTTATTTAATTGTTAATAAGCTGTGAGGTTTTAGATGTCGGATTTCGGCAATCAGATTTCGGATTTTAGAATAGCTTTGCTTTATTCAATTTAAAATCACTAAATCTTCAATCACTCATTCCCTCAATAAACAAATCCCTACAAATCAGTAGAGTATTTATTTACGGTATTTATATTTTCGCTTTTATTGATGAGACAAAAACTAAAAATACTCATAGTATGAAGAGACTACAGCTTATCAACAAATAATCACTAAATCACTCATTCACAATTCACTCATTAACTTATCTATGGAATTTTTAGAAACACTTTATCAAGAAATTGTTGGCTTTTTTAGTTTCAATGGACTTGTCGAAATTATTAAATCAGGTAATTATCAAGCATTACTTACGCAAGATGGTATTGGTAAAGCTTTAGGACCATTGATTCCCGTATTGTTATTCATTGAAATTATTCGTGCTTTATTCTATCGCCGACTTACTTTTCATCAATACAAAATTTCCTTTTTTACCTATGTTTTCAATCGGTTTATCTCTCGATTTATCTCGATTGGCATGGTTGGGGTGTGTATTGCTTTGTTTGAGCCTTATGCAGTTTTTAAATCTGAATTTACTTGGTATTGGTTTATTTATGGCTATATAGTGTGGGAGTTTGCCCATTTTATCTATCATTTTCTAGGACATAAAGTCCGCCTTTTCTGGTGTCTGCACTCTACACATCACGCACCCGAATACATGAATTTGTCAGTGACTTATACACACTTTTTTCTGGAAGCTCCTTATGCCGATATTATTCGGACAACTATCTGTATTTTATTAGGTGTAAATCCTCCCTTATTGTTTCTCATCATGTTTATTGATGGTACATGGGGAGCTTTTATCCATGTAGGTGAGAATATTATGCATGACGGTCGTTTGGGTTTTTTGAATAAAATCATTCTTACACCTTCACACCACAGAGTACACCATGCCAAAAACCCTATATATATGGATACTAATTTTTGTAATCTATTGAATATTTGGGACAAAGCTTTTGGTACGCTGCAAGACGAAAAAGAAGAGGAAGTGATAGAATATGGTATTAGCAGACCAATGAAATCTGGCGATTTTTTAGATGCTTATTTCGGAGAAATTACTTTATTGGTGAAAGATGTTTATCAAGCCCCGAGCCTAAAAGCTAAGGTTTTGTATATTTTTATGCCTCCAGGTTGGCATCATTCAGGCAATCATAAAACAGCGAAGCTTGTGAAGAAAGAGTATTTTGATAGTGTTAAGGTTTGAGTTTTGAGCAGAGAGCTACAAGCTTTTTGCCTGCTATTTCATGTCTTTAGACATGAAACCACAAATAATAATACTTCGCAAAATATGGGAGTATTTTGATAGTGTTGAGAGGTAATATTTACAATACTCATGGCATGACTGACATTTTATTGTTTATTCTGAAAACAACTTGATAGTCATGCCATGAGTATAATATTAAAGCTCAAGGCTCAAGGCTTAAAGCTAAAAACCCTACTTCCCAAATTTCCCTCCAAAGAAATCACCTTTATTCCAAGTAGGAGCGACGCTATCGTTGGCAACAAAATAGCCAATCAAGAAATTTAGTTTTACATGAGTAGCGGCAGCTTGGAAGTCGAAAGGCTGACTCATATCATCTTGTGGTGTATGGTACGTGGTAGTTCGCCATGCCACATCCGATTTACTTCTGTCAATCGTATCCGTTGGTACTGTCATAAATCCACTTTTGATAAATAAGGCAGGAATACCCTTTTTGATAAAGCTAAAATGGTCACTTCTTACAAAAACCACTTGTTCTGGGAAAGGGTCTGGACTCACTTTTAATTTAAGTATTTCCGTGGCTTGCTTTACTTGTTTTGAAAGGCTTGAATGTTGTGCTCCATAAGGAACAACATCTAACACAGGATGGAAGAAAAAAGGCATATCAATGGCTAAGTTTGCTACAATTTTGCCATCTTTTATCGGCGCATTTGTGGCAAAATAATCAGAACCTAACAAGCCATATTCTTCACCCGTAACTACTGTAATAATTATTGAACGCTTAGGTGCTTTGGGTAAAGAACGATAGGCATGGGCGATTTCTAAGAGGATTGAAACCCCTGAAGCATTATCGTGCGCACCATTATAAATAGAATCATTTTTTACAGGTGCACCAATACCAAAATGGTCAAGATGGGCGGCGTACACTACATATTCATCCTTAAGTTTTGGGTCGCTTCCTTCGATAAGTCCTACTAAATTTGAGCCTTGTACAAATTGATAAGCTGTTTTTACTTTGATTTTGGCACTAACATTTAAAGGGAAAGATTGTACTTTTCCTGCTTTGGCATTGCTGTAAATCTCGTCTGTTTTTTTGTCAGTATTACTAAATAGCTTTTCAGCATGTTCGGTGTTAAAAAAGATTACACCTTTTAATTCAGGAAAACCATCTTTGGCTATATTGTTGTCATCCAGCCATTTAAAAGAGCCTTGTTTTGCACGACGGACAGTGGCATCCCACGTAGTTCTTTTGTCAGTAGGAAGGTTAAATGAAATTACGCCAACCGCACCACGCTTGATAGCTTCGTTAGATTTAACGGTATTGTTGGTAAAATAGGCTCTTTCATTTGAGGGGAAAGTTTCTGGAGCACCATTGAGTATCACTACGATTTTACCTTTTACATCAATGTTTTGATAATCGTCATAATTCATTTCGGGTGCATGTACCCCAAAGCCCACAAAAACTAAAGGGGCTTCAATCTCAGAGGCTTCATTAATAAAGTTTGGACTAGCAATAAAGTGCTTGCCATAATCTAACGTTTCTTCTTTCCCATTGATAACCAAACTCAAACCACTTGCTTTGTCATTGACTATGCCTTTTCTAAGGGGTACTTTTTGAATATATGAATTGCCATTGATGACAGGCTTCAAACCCAAAGCCATAAATTCTGTTTCAATATATTTTGATGCTAAAGCGAAACCTTTTGTTCCGGGCTGACGACCTTCTAATAAATCATCGGCGAGGTACGTCATTGTGGCTTTAATAGCATCGGGATTAATCGCTTGAAGGGCTTGTTTGGGAACAGATTGCCCAAAAATGAAGGATTGTGAAGATAGAAATAGGAGGGAAATCCCTGTTATTAAGTTTTTTTTCATGTTGATGAATTATTGAGTGATTTAGTGAATATGTGATTTAGTGATTGATAATCGATGAATGGATGATTGACTTAAAGTTGTTTAGTTTAAGATGAGATAGATAAAATAAAAACTCAACCTTTTCTATTAGCTGGTGACTTAAGTCGCCAGCTAATAGAAAGATATCAATATTACAAGTACACAAAAAGCTCATTGCTCACAGCTTAAAGCTCACAGCTTTTTTACAAAAATACTTAACAAAGCCAGAGTTCATAGTGCTTTAAAATTTTTCTTTGTTGCTTTAATTTAAAAATCTATAGGCGATAGAAAGATATTTTTGAGATAGTAGAAAAATTCACAAATTTTCTTGTCTAATCCCTTGATAATCAAATTAAAATCTGTACTTTTGCAAGCTAGTTGAAACTCGACGAAATCTCTTAGCGTTTCAATAAAAGTTGTTATTTCCGAGACACATCCTTTTTTCGTAGGAAGAATGCAAGGGAAATGATTTACTCACTTCTACGAGGCTCCATTTTTTACTTACGCTAATTTGCTGTAAGTCATTGATTTAAAGATTTTTTAGATATGTTTTTATTCGGAATTGAAAGGTATTTCAATGCAAAATTTTCTAGTTTGATGTTCCATTGTTGAACACCAAAGACTTTTTTATTGACCTTATTTTACCGATTAAGAAATATCATATTGTAAACTTCAAAACAGTAACAGCCTTGACACAGATGACAAAAACGGGCAGAATTTCTTTTGCCAAAGTCAAAAACTTACTCGAATACCCAGATTTCTTGGATATTCAGGTTAAGTCGTTTCAGGATTTCTTCCAGTTGGAAACCGCAGCGGAGAATCGTACTGACGAAGGTCTTTTCAAAGTATTTGCTGAGAACTTCCCAATTGCCGATTCTCGTGAAAACTTTGTCCTTCACTTTATTGATTACTCAGTAGATCCACCGAAATACTCTGTTGATGAGTGTATCGACCGTGGTCTGACGTATTCAGTACCTTTGAAAGCAAAGTTGCGCCTTATCTGTAATGATACAGACAACGAAGATTTCGAAACTATCGAACAGGAAGTGTTCTTAGGGAATATCCCTTACATGACTGAACGTGGTTCATTCGTAATTAATGGTGCTGAACGTGTAATCGTATCTCAATTACACCGTTCGCCAGGTGTGTTCTTCTCTCAGAGTCGTCACACAAATGGTACTAAATTATATTCAGCACGTATTATCCCATTCAAAGGTTCTTGGATTGAATTTGCTACAGACGTTAACAACGTAATGTATGCTTATATCGACCGTAAGAAGAAGTTTCCAGTAACTACGCTTTTGCGTGCTATTGGTTATGGTTCTGATAAAGACATTTTAGATTTATTTGGCCTTTCTGAAGAAATCAAAGTTGATCGTGCTAACTTGAATAAAGCTGTTGGTCGCCGTTTGGCTGCTAGGGTTTTAAGAACTTGGCAAGAAGATTTCGTAGATGAGGATACTGGTGAAGTAGTTTCTATCGACCGTAACGAAGTATTATTAGAACGTGATTCTACGATTACTTCTGACGATATCGATACAATCATTGATGCTGATTTAGACACTATCATTCTTCATAAAGAAGATATGAACGTGAACGATTATAACATCATCTATAATACTTTACAGAAAGATTCATCTAACTCAGAAAAAGAAGCGGTTGAGCAAATTTACCGTCAGTTGCGTAATACAGAAGCACCTGATGAGCAAACAGCTCGTGATATTATCCAAAACTTGTTCTTCTCTGACAAACGTTATGATTTAGGTGAAGTAGGTCGTTATAGAATCAACAAGAAATTGGGTCATGATATTCCGATGGAAACAAAAGTATTAACGAAAGCAGATATTATCTCTATCGTGAAATACCTAATCGGATTGATTAACTCAAAAGCACTAATTGATGATATTGACCACTTGTCTAACCGTCGTGTTCGTACAGTAGGGGAACAATTATATGCACAGTTTGGTGTTGGTTTGGCTCGTATGGCTCGTACTATCAAAGAACGTATGAACGTTCGTGATAACGAAGACTTCAAGCCAGTTGATTTGATTAATGCTCGTACACTTTCGTCAGTAATCAACTCATTCTTCGGTACTAACCAGCTTTCACAATTTATGGATCAGACCAACCCATTGGCTGAGATTACGCACAAGCGTCGTCTTTCAGCACTTGGGCCAGGAGGTTTATCTCGTGAACGTGCAGGTTTTGAGGTTCGTGACGTTCACTATACGCACTACGGTCGTTTGTGTACTATCGAAACACCAGAAGGACCAAATATCGGTTTGATTTCATCACTTTGTGTGCATGCTAAAATCAACTCGATGGGCTTTATCGAAACTCCTTATCGTACGATTGAAGACGGTAAAGTGAAAATCGATGAGATTACATTCTTTACTGCTGAAGAAGAAGATGGCAAAAACATCGTACAGGCGAATGCTCGTTATGATGAAGATGGCGTATTTACTTCTAATCGTGTAAAAGCTCGTTTTGAAGGTGACTTCCCACTAGTAGATCCTAAAGAGGCTCAATTAATGGATATTGCACCAAACCAGATTGTATCGGTAGCGGCTTCTTTGATTCCTTTCTTGGAACATGATGATGCCAACCGTGCCTTGATGGGTTCAAACATGCAACGTCAGGCTGTACCATTGTTACGTCCTGAAAATCCAATTGTAGGTACTGGCTTAGAAGCAAGCGTTGCTTTAGATTCACGTACTTTAGTAGTTGCTGAAGCTGATGGTGTAATTGAATATGTAGACAGTATCAAAATCGTAGTAAAATACGATATGTCGCCAGAAGAATATTTAGTAAGTTTTGACGGAGATACGAAGGAATATAAATTAATTAAATTCCGTAGAACCAACCAAGATACTACTATCAACTTAAAGCCAATCGTTCGTAAAGGACAGCGCGTTTCAAAAGGACAAGCTCTTTGTGAAGGATATGCTACTCAGCAAGGAGAATTAGCACTTGGTCGTAACATGAAAGTGGCCTTCATGCCATGGCAAGGTTACAACTTCGAGGATGCTATTGTAATTTCTGAGAAAGTTGTTCGTGATGATATCTTTACTTCTATTCACATTGAAGAATTTGAATTGGAAGTACGTGATACAAAACGTGGTGAGGAAGAATTAACAGCGGAAATCCCGAACGTAGCAGAAGAAACTGTGAAAAACTTGGATGAAAGCGGTGTGATTCGTGTAGGTTCTGAAGTAAAAGAAGGAGATATCTTGATTGGTAAGATTACACCAAAAGGAGAATCTGACCCTACTCCAGAAGAAAAATTACTACGTGCTATCTTCGGTGATAAAGCAGGTGATGTGAAAGATGCTTCTAAAAAAGCACCTCCATCATTGAAAGGCGTTGTAATTGATACAAAACTTTTCAGTCGCCCTAAGAAAGATAAAGATGAGCGCGAGAAAGCTAAGAAAGAAATCGCTGGACTTTCAAAACAATTATCTAAAGATTTGACTGCCATCCGTGCAATGATGATTGGTAAGATGATTGAATTGTTAGAAGGTAAAATTTCTGGTGGTATCAAGCATAAATTCGGAACGGTAATTATTGAAGCAGGAACGAAATTGACTGGTCGTATGATCGAGGAAGCATTGTTCCCAGCTAAAAACTTATACCGTGACGATAGTTCATATAGCGTACCTGAAGAAGCTAACTTATTAGCTGATTTAATTCTTGAAAATGCTACTGAAGAATCTGAAATCAACATCTTGTTGTTACAAATGGTGAAAAACTATAACGTTCGTCGTAACGAAGTAGTAGGTCGCTACAAACGTGAGAAGTTTGTTTTAGAAGTAGGAGATGAATTACCAGCAGGTATCGTGAAATTGGCGAAAGTATATATCGCTAAGAAACGTAAGTTGAAAGTAGGTGATAAGATGGCGGGTCGTCACGGTAACAAAGGGGTAGTTGCCCGTATTGTACGTGATGAAGATATGCCATTCTTGGAAGACGGAACACCAGTTGAAATCGTGTTGAACCCACTAGGGGTACCTTCACGTATGAACATCGGTCAGATTTATGAAACCGTATTAGCATGGGCAGGAGAAAAACTTGGTCGTAAATACGCTTCACCAATTTTCGACGGTGGTACTGAAGCAGAAGTGGCACAAGAATTAGCAGAAGCAGGCTTACCAGCATGGGGACGTACTTACTTATACAATGGTTTAACAGGCGAAATGTTTGACCAACCAGTAACAGTAGGTATTATCTATATGTTGAAATTAGGTCACTTAGTTGATGATAAAATGCACGCTCGTTCAATCGGACCATACTCATTAATTACACAACAACCGTTGGGTGGTAAAGCTCAATTTGGTGGTCAGCGTTTTGGTGAAATGGAGGTTTGGGCATTAGAAGCCTTCGGTGCTGCTAATATCTTGCAAGAAATCTTAACGGTGAAATCTGATGACGTGATTGGTAGAGCTAAGGCCTACGAAGCTATCGTTAAAGGAGAAAGCATGCCAAAACCAGGTATTCCAGAATCATTCAACGTATTGATTCACGAATTAAGAGGTTTAGCATTAGAGATTACGTTAGAGTAATAGATAGATTGGCACACGAGCAATTGTGTGCCAATTAAAAATAATCATGTAAAGGTCAATCGTTTATTTATGAGTCAATATTCAAAAAAAACCTTCGTATGGATTGCTTGGATGTGGATGTTTTTTTTGCTTTTGCCATCATTTGAAGGGGTACATGAATATACAAAAGGACTCGACCCCTCTTGGTGTATAGCATTAAAAGTAGCGATTGAAGATAAATTTAAGTTCGGACAGGATTTCCTTTTTACTTATGGCCCACTAGGGTTTTTGAATACAGGATATACGCCCGATGGCTTTATTTATCAGCTTGTAGCATTTTTGGTTCATTTGTTAATACAAGTTGGTTTTGTTGTATTAATCGTTGAAATCGTAAAAAAGTCAGTATCAAAAGCGATGGCTTTGTTTTTTGCGGGGCTTTGTTTTTTTCCTTATCGCTTTGTAGGCGACTTATCATTTTCCTTATTGATTCTTCAAATAGGATTTTTGTTAGTCTTTCTACAACATAAGAAAATCTACAGTTTGGGCGTCGTTACCATCATCACCATACTTGCCTTTTTTATTAAACTGAATTTAAGCCTAGCGATGCTAGTAATATGGTTCGGTTCGTTATTGTTCTTTGGTTTAAGGCGTTATTTAACAATAAAATTTGTCATAGCATTGGCCAGTACTACTATTGTACTGATGCTGGTTCTGGCATATATATTACAAACAGATATAATGGTATACCTGTCTTCAGGTATTAAATTGGTCGATGGATATATAGATGCTCAGGCTGTGATGAACGATATTAATGGAATTAGGCTTGTTTTAGCTTTATTGGCATTATTGGTGATAGTATCTCTATTTCTAGCAATCTGTTGGGATTATCTACCATTCAAAGCGAATAATAAGGACTTAATGGCAGACCGTTTCTATGTGATTTGTTTGATAGCAATGTCTTTGTTTTTGAGTTATAAACAAAGTTTTGCTTCATTATCATCAACCAATTTATATGGTTTCTTTTTGTTTTTCCCCGTAATGATAGGGTTAATCTTATTGGTTGAAAATAACAAAAGAATACAAGTGAAAGTAATCATTTTGATTCTCTCTAGTCTTGTGTTTAGAAACATCATTCATTGGTCTTGGTCAAAAAGCAATTTAAAGGAATATGTGTTTTCAGCTTTGCCAACAGCTAAAAGAGATTTAGGGAATTGGCAAGATAGAAAATCAACACTCGAAGGTATCGGCACTTTTATCAGTAGCTCTTCGGCAGTACGATTTTTTACTCATTCATTTGATGACGAAATCATTACTTATACCAAAGCAGATTCACTGGAAAGAGCATTCCCGAAGGAAGTGAATGATTATCTGAGCAAAGGAACAGTTGATATTTTGCCTTGGGAAATATCTTATATAATGGTTAATAAACTAAAGTATAACCCAAGACCCATTGTGCAAACGTATCAGGCATATTCTGGTTATTTAGATAGTCTGAATGCTCAGAAGTACCAATCTGCTACGGCTCCTGATTATTTATTATATCAGGAATTCCCTTACAGAGAACAGTATTTTTTCTGGGATGAAGACAGAACTAAGCTAACCATGCTGGCCAATTATAAAGTTGTTGATACGCTTGCCGTTAAACAATCTGTAGGTTACGATAGTCTACTGGTTTTAAAACAAAACCCGAATAAGAAAGAAGTTAAGTATAATCTGACTAAAAAAGCTGTGATAAACACTTTTGAAAAGATTGATTTACCTGATTCAGCTGAATTATTATTTATAAAATTCAACCTGAAATATTCTTTGTTCGGACAATTTACCAGATTAGCTTTTCAGCCGCCTTATTTGTTTGTGAACTTTGTTTATGACGACAATACTGTAGAAAGGTTCAGAGTAATTCCATCGGTATTAAAAGGAGGAGTTATTGCCAATATTAAAGTAAAGAGTTTTTCAGACGCTATGAAGTTTTTTAACACAAGTGGTTTGAAAAATACAAAGATTAAATCAATTCAATTAGATAGTCCCTATCAATGGGGCTTCAGTAATACTACTGAGATTTCGATTGAAAAAGTGATATTTTAATAGTTTTCATCTGATTGATAATTAATTGAACGTCAATAAAATACATTCTTATATGTCATTCAAAAAGAATAGAAAATTGAACAGTGAATTCTCTAAGGTGACCATCTCATTGGCATCACCTGAGTCGATTCTTGAAGGATCACACGGAGAAGTTACACAACCGGAAACAATCAACTATAGAACTTATAAACCAGAAATGGGAGGTTTGTTCTGTGAGCGTATTTTCGGCCCTACAAAAGACTGGGAATGTCACTGTGGGAAATATAAACGTATTCGTTATAAAGGTATCATCTGCGACCGTTGCGGGGTAGAAGTTACTGAGAAAAAAGTACGTCGTGAGCGTATGGGACACATCGAGTTAGTTGTGCCTGTTGCCCACATCTGGTACTTCCGTAGCTTACCAAACAAAATTGGTTATTTGTTAGGTCTTTCTACGAAAAAACTTGACCAAGTAATTTATTACGAAAGATACGTAGTAGTTCAAGCTGGGGTAAAGGCGGAAGATGGTGTAAACAAAATGGACTTCTTAACAGAAGACGAATATTTGGACATTATCGACAAGTTACCTCGCGAAAACCAATTATTACCAGACGAAGACCCTCAGAAATTCATTGCTAAAATGGGGGCTGAGGCGTTGGATATGTTGTTAAAACGTACTGAATTAGATAACTTATCTTACGATTTACGTCACTCGGCTGCAAACGATACTTCTCAACAACGTAAGGCTGAAGCCTTGAAACGTTTGAAAGTAGTTGAAGCTTTCCGTGAGGCGGGTACTCGTATCGAGAACAAGCCAGAATGGATGGTTATCAAAATGGTACCAGTAATTCCACCAGAATTGCGTCCGCTTGTACCTTTAGATGGTGGTCGTTTTGCGACTTCGGATTTGAACGACCTTTACCGTCGTGTAATTATCCGTAACAACCGTTTGAAGCGTTTGATCGAAATCAAAGCTCCTGAAGTAATCTTACGTAACGAAAAACGTATGTTACAAGAAGCTGTCGATTCATTATTCGATAACTCGCGTAAAATCAACGCTGTTCGTTCAGAAGGTAACCGTGCATTGAAATCTCTTTCAGATATGTTGAAAGGTAAGCAAGGACGTTTCCGTCAGAACTTACTAGGTAAACGTGTCGATTATTCAGGTCGTTCGGTAATTGTGGTTGGTCCAGAATTGAAAATGCACGAATGTGGTTTGCCAAAAGATATGGCTGCCGAGCTTTTCAAACCATTTGTTATCAGAAAATTGATTGAAAGAGGTATCGTGAAAACGGTAAAATCTGCCAAGAAAATTGTTGATAGAAAAGACCCAGTAGTGTGGGATATTTTGGAAAACGTAATGAAAGGACACCCTGTTCTTCTAAACCGTGCTCCAACACTTCACCGTTTGGGTATTCAGGCATTCCAACCTAAATTGATTGAAGGAAAAGCAATTCAATTGCACCCATTAACTTGTACGGCATTCAACGCCGATTTTGATGGTGACCAGATGGCGGTACACGTACCACTAGGTCAGGAGGCAATATTGGAAGCATCTCTTTTAATGTTAGGTTCACACAATATCTTGAACCCAGCCAACGGAGCTCCTATCACTGTACCTTCACAAGATATGGTTCTTGGTTTATACTACGTAACAAAAGGACGTAGAAATACACCAGAATATGAAGTGAAAGGTGAAGGCATGAAGTTCTACGGTTTCGAGGAAGTGGTAATCGGGATGAACGAAGGGGTGGTTTCTAAACATGCTAATATTGAAGTAAAAGCTAAAGTGCGTAAAGAAGATGGTACATTGGTTGAAGAAATGGTGAAAACTGTTGCGGGCCGTGTATTATTCAACCTTTGTGTTCCTGAAGAAGTGGGTTATATCAATGAATTGTTGACTAAGAAGAAATTACAACAAATCATTGCTACAGTATTTAAAATCTCTGGAGTTGCTCGTACTGCAAAATTCCTAGATGATATTAAAGACTTAGGATACCAAATGGCCTTCAAAGGTGGTCTTTCAATGGGTATTGGTGATATCATCGTTCCAGAAGAAAAAGCTGCCCTTGTAGCACAAGCAAAAGATAGAGTAACTGAAGTAACTGATAACTATTTGATGGGTTTAATTACAGATAACGAACGTTATAACGCTGTAATTGACATTTGGACATCAGTGAACAAGAAAATCACTGATACCTTGATGAATCAAATGGAGAATGATAGACAAGGTTTCAATGCTATCTATATGATGATGCACTCAGGAGCACGTGGTTCTCGTGAGCAGATTCGTCAGTTAGGTGGTATGCGTGGTTTGATGGCGAAACCTCAGAAGAACTTACAAGGTTCGGTAGGTGAAATCATCGAAAACCCAATCCTTTCTAACTTTAAAGAAGGTCTAGACGTACTTGAATACTTTATCTCTACACACGGTGCGCGTAAAGGTCTTGCGGATACAGCCTTGAAAACTGCCGATGCGGGTTACTTAACTCGTCGTTTGCATGACGTTGCTCAAGACGTAATCGTAAATGAAGATGACTGCGGTACTTTAAGAGGTATTCAGATTGCGGCGTTGAAAGATAATGAGGAAATCATCGAACCATTATCAGAACGTATCTTGGGTCGTGTTTCTATCCATGATGTATATGACCCAGTAACGGGTAAATTGTTAATCACAGCAGGTGAAGAAATCAGCGAAGAGGCAGCGCTGTCTGTAGATGATACTGCGATTGATTCAATCGAAATTCGTTCGGTATTAACTTGTGAAACTCGTTATGGAGTTTGTGCTAAATGTTACGGACGTAACCTTTCAACAGGTAGAATGGTAGGTATTGGTGAAGCTGTAGGTGTAATTGCATCACAGTCAATCGGTGAACCAGGTACGCAGCTTACACTTCGTACATTCCACGTTGGGGGTACTGCTCAGAACGTAACGTTGGATGCAGCTATCAAAGCTAAATTCGACGGTATTATTAAATTTGAAGAGATGCGTACAGTTTCTTCGGTTGACCCAGAAGGAAAACCAGTTGAAATTGTAATGGGTCGTTCGGGTGAGGTTCAAATTTTGAATGCTAATAATCCTCAACAAGTATTTATCGCCAATAACGTTCCTTATGGTTCTTATTTGAGAGTTAAAGACGGACAGACGATTACTAAAGGTGAAGAAATTTGTGCTTGGGATCCATATAATGCTGTAATCTTATCGGAAGTTGAAGGTACTATTCAATTCGATGCTATCGAAGAAAATGTTACTTACAAGGAAGAAGCCGATGAGCAAACAGGTTTACGTGAGAAGGTAATTATCGAATCGAAAGATAAGACTAAAAACCCTGCTATCTTGGTTAATGTAAAAGGTGCTGACGAACCAGTAGCTTATAACGTACCAGTAGCGGCTCGTTTATCAGTTGAAAACAAAACGAAAATTAAACCGGGACAAATCTTGGCGAAAATTCCTCGTGCTGCTGGTAAAACACGTGATATTACGGGTGGTCTTCCACGTGTAACTGAATTATTTGAAGCACGTAACCCATCTAACCCAGCTGTAGTTTCTGAGATTGACGGTGTTATTACTTTAGGAGGTATCAAACGTGGTAACCGTGAAATTTATGTACGTGCTAAAGATGGTGGCGAACGTAAATACTTGGTGCCATTGTCTAAACACATCCTTGTTCAAAATAATGACTTTGTGCGTGCTGGTGTACCACTTTCAGATGGTGCTATTACGCCTTCAGATATTTTGGCTATTAAAGGACCAACCGCTGTACAAGAGTACTTAGTAAATGAAATCCAAGACGTTTACCGTCTGCAAGGTGTGAAGATTAACGATAAGCACATCGAGGCTATCGTTCGTCAGATGATGCAGAAAGTAATCATCGTTGAATCTGGAGATACAATGTTCTTGAACGGACAAAATGTTGATAGATTCTTGTTCCGTGAGGAAAATGATAAAATCATGGATAAGAAAGTGGTAATGGATGCAGGTGATTCTGAGAAAATGAAAGTGGGTATGATTGTTTCTGCTCGTGCTTTACGTGACGAAAACTCTTCATTGAAACGTCGTGATATGAAGATTGTTACAGTACGTGATGCTTCACCAGCGGTTTCTCAACCAAACTTACAAGGTATCACTCAAGCATCTTTAGGAACTGACTCATTCATTTCTGCGGCTTCTTTCCAAGAAACAACGAAAGTATTATCTGAAGCATCTATCCGTGCAAAAGCTGATACATTAGATGGCTTGAAAGAAAACGTAATTGTTGGTCACTTAATCCCAGCGGGTACGGGTGTTCGTAAATATGCAGACTACGTGATTACTTCTAAAGAAGAACTACAACAAGTAGAAACAGCTAAAGAAGCCAAAGCCCAAGAAAAGGTTGGAGGTTATCGTAAAGCTCGTTGGATTGTGTAATCTAATTTTGTAGCAATATAAAAAATGCCCTTTGATTCATTTCAGAGGGTATTTTTTTGGATTTTGGATTTTTGGACTTGAAGACTAAAAGATATAAGAGGCAAGACACAAGAATTTTGACTTTAAGATTTGCTCCTCGGAGTCTCTGACTTCGTGGGTTAGATAAATGACAATCTGTGATTGTCCAAGCTGTTTTAAATGCTATCCAACGAGTTATTTGAAATAGGATTTGAGATTATTAAGTTTCATTATTTTTAGCTTTTTATCTAATTTTTAAAAGTGACCAAATAATAAAATGAGAACAAAAGAACTATTAAGCATTATCAAAAATAGTGATTTACCATTTGAGGTGATAAATCAAATAAGTCAAGTAGAGATTTTAGCAAAATTTGTGCAAACGAGAGCCATTCTATTAGATATTTATGGAGTTCGAAATAAAATGTTTGCAGATGCTACTTATCGAAATAATTCAGGAGATACTCGTTTTTATGAAGGACTGAATGAGGTTGTATCTAAATTAGAGAAAAGTAAATCTGAAAACATTTTATTTCTTGAAGTTAACACTGAGGAAGGAGACGAAATAAGTCTTTTCTTTCAAGAGGATGACAACTTATTTTTAGGATATATTTATATCTATTAATGAACTTTGGAAGAAGCATCTCATACTCGAATTTTGACAAGTTTTTGTTCAGCTAGGCTTTCCTTTAATGTTGTAAATATTTAATTATCAATATATTACAAAAAAACAACCCCGAAAAAGTGTCAATACTGGCAATTTTCGGGGTTTT